>SFAQ01000015.1:0-6659 GCA_007096525.1 Microcystis wesenbergii Mw_QC_B_20070930_S4
CGGGTGTTAGAATTATCGATTAAGCCTTTATTTAATAATCTGCGTTCTCTTACTATTAGCAGCCAAGGTAGCGAAAATTCTGTGCGTCGGGGAACGATTTTCTTTAACTTGGGAGTGAAATCGTAATCAGTTATCAGTTTCTGAAGGTAAGAGACAACCCCCCAATCCCCCGACATCGGGGAGCAAAAAAAAGGGGGACGGGAGAGGGGAGTCTGATTGACTGGTATCACTGGAAATACCCACGCTGATCACAAAATTGGCCAATTGTCAATGGTTTTTGAGATGCGCTCACCCGGTGAGATTTTTCTAGCTTTTTCGGGAATAATAAAGATAATCACCTCAATCTCTAATTTTTCTGCTATGTCTCGTCTCCTCATCCATCAATACTATAGCGAAGTCGATAAAATTATTCAATTTGGAGGCAGTAAAAAAGAAACTTCTTTAAGGGTTGCTTTCCAGAATCTTTTAAATGAATACTGTAAAACCCGTGATTTTTTATTAATCCCGGAATTAGATTATCGCAACAAGTCAGGAAAGTTGGTTTATCCCGATGGTACAGTCAAAGATGCTTTAAGATTAGACTGGGGTTACTGGGAAAGTAAGGACGAAAAGGATAATTTAGACAAAGAAATCGAGTATAAAATTCAAACTAAAGGTTATCCCGACGATAATATTATCTTTGAGGATTCCCAGACGGCAGTTTTGATCCAATCGGGGACGGAAATTCTGCGGATTCCTGTGCGAGATGCAGACGCTTTAGATAATTTACTCAATACTTTTATTAATTATATTCGTCCAGAGGTTAAAGATTTTCGAGAAGCGATTGAATCTTTTAAGGAAGACTTACCGACTATTTTAATCGCTTTGCGGGAATTAATCAATCAACAGTCCCAAGCTAACCCCAAATTTAGACAAGCGCGAGATAGTTTTTTAGCAGTTTGTCGGGATTCTATTAATCCAGAGGTGAGTTTAGAGGATGTGCGCGAGATGATGATTCAGCATATTCTCACGGAAGATATTTTTATCAATATTTTTAATGAATCCCAGTTTCATCGGGAAAATAATATCGCTAATCAACTGCAAAAAGTCATCGAAACTTTTTTCACTGGCAATATCAAACGCAATACCCTCAGTACTATTGAACGATATTATGCAGTTATTCGTCGCACGGCTGCCAGTATCTACAATCATCAGGAAAAACAAAAATTTCTTAAGGCAGTTTACGAGAACTTTTATAAAGCGTATAATCCTAAAGCTGCTGATCGATTAGGGATTGTCTATACTCCCAGTGAAATTGTCAAATTTATGCTCGAGAGTGTCGATTATCTGACTCATAAACACTTTGGTAAACTTTTAGCAGATCCGGGTGTGGAAATTCTTGATCCTGCTACGGGTACAGGTACTTTTATCACTGAGTTAATCGAGTATTTACCTAAGGACAAATTAGCCTATAAATATCAAAATGAGATTCACTGTAATGAAGTGGCTATTCTTCCTTACTATATCGCTAATCTGAATATAGAATTTACCTACAAGCAAAAGATGGGGGAATATCTGGAGTTTAACAATATCTGTTTTGTTGATACTTTGGATCACACTTCCTTTGAGAAAAAACAGATGGATTTATTCGCTATATCCGCTGAGAACACCGCAAGGATTAAACGACAAAACGATCGCACTATATCGGTTATTATTGGTAATCCTCCCTATAATGCTAAACAGGAAAATTTTAACCAAAATAATGCTAACAGAAAATACACGGCGATCGATAATCGTATCAAAGATACTTATATTCGTTACGGTAAGGCACAAAATCAAAATGTTCTCTATGATATGTACACCAGATTTATCCGCTGGGCATCCGATCGATTAAATGATAATGGTATAATTGCTTTTGTTTCTAATAGTTCATTTATCGATGCTCTCGCTTATGATGGTTTTAGAAAGATAGTAGCGCAGGAATTTAACGAGATTTGGATTATTGACACGAAGGGAAATGCGAGAAGTAGCGGAGAAAGAAGAAGAAAGGAGGGGGGAAATATTTTCAGTGATCAAATTCGCGTTGGTGTTGCGATCTATTTTCTCATCAGAAACAAAGAATTAGAGGGATTCAAGATTTTTTATAACTGTGTCGATGATTATGTAAAAGCAGAAGAAAAGAAAGCTTATCTTCGAGATCGTAAACTCAATAAAATAAATTTTATCCAGATTAAACCTGATATAAATAATAACTGGATTAATCAATCAGATAATGATTTTGATGATTTATTGCCTTTAGTTGATAAGGATGTTAAAAGTGGTAAGTCAGAAGAAGCGATATTTAAGTTGTTTTCATCAGGAATTAAAACTCATCGAGATGAATGGGTTTATGATTTTGATCGAAAGTCCTTAGAAACAAAAATAAAATTTTTTATCGATATTTATTCAGCAACTCTCAAAGATGAAAATTATTCTAATCAAGATGCGATTAAATGGGATAGTGATTTAAAAAGCTATTTACAAAGAAGGATAGAAAAAGAATTGATCCCTAGCAGCATTGTTTCCAGTTTATATCGTCCTTATACCAAACAATATCTATATTTTGATCAGCATTTTAACGGTAGAACTTATCAATGGTTTAATATTTATCACCAAAGTAATCACAACTTATGTATATGTCTTTCAGGAATTGGTGCATCGAAAGCTTTTCATAGTTTAATGTCTGATACTATTACCTGTTTAGATTGTTTAGAGAAAACCCAATGTTTACCCTTATACCGCTACGATAAAGAAGGGAATCGGGTAGATAATATAACCGATTGGGGATTAAAAAAAATTCAGGATCATTACCAAGATAAGCACATCAGCAAAGAAGACATATTTAACTATACCTATGCAGTCCTTCATCATCCAGCATATCGCAGTAAATACGAATTAAATCTCAAGCGAGAATTTCCTCGTATTCCCTTGTATGAAAACTTCCCACAATGGGTAAACTGGGGAGAAAAATTAATCCATCTGCATATCAACTATGAAACCGTCAATCCCTATCCGTTAACCCGCATTGATATTCCCACTAGCAAAGATAATCCCACCCCAAAACTGAAAGCAGATAAACCCGCAGGAAAAATAATTCTTGATGATGTCACCACCCTCGAAAAAATCCCCGCAACTGCTTGGGAATATAAACTCGGTAATCGTTGCGCGTTAGAATGGGTATTGGATCAATACAAAGAAAAGAAACCCAAAGATAAAACCATCGCTGAGAAATTTAATAGTTATCATTTTGTAAATTATAAAGACAAAGTTATTGACTTATTGACTCGTGTGTGTACCGTTAGTGTTGAGACAATGGCAATTATCGAGGAGATGGAAAACCTCGGATGACTTTTTGTTGGGTTTCCTTGGCTGAACCCAACCTACGTTCATCTTATATTTAATTCCACCCACCTACCTAGTACAATTCCTCGGCAAAATTAAAGTCTATCCCGTGTTTTTCGATATTGATGTTGTTCTTTAGTTCATCTCACTCAATGTTGGGTTAGTTTGGTGTTAAAATTGGGTTAGGTCTGTTTTAATTAATAAAACTTAGCAAGACAATGAATACTTCGACCACTTTTCAAGAAATCGCCGCCGAAATTCAATTATTTGATAATTTTGAACAAAAAGAACAATTTATTTTTGTAGTGGGTGCTTTAGTTTCTCGTATCATCAGTCTTCATAAAGCAGCAGAAGTAATGGAAATGGATACAGAAATGTTCTTGAAAATTTTAGAATTAATGGGAATCGATTTTTCTTATCTTACTACGGAAGACATAGATAGAGAAAAAAATTGGTAATCTCTAGGAAAATTGTTTTCAATTCTTCTCCTTTACTCTTTTTGTCTCGGTTAGGCTTTTTAGAAAAATTCCTAGATTCTGATGATAATTTTTATTTGCCTGTAACCGTACAACAGGAAATTAATGCCAAATAAGATCAATCTTCAGAGACTCTTAATAAGCTGATCGATCAACAGAAATTAACCATGCTAAATATTCAATTAATCTCTCTAGCAAATAGTTTAAATGAACGTTTAGGTAAAGGTGAATCTGATGCCATCACTTTAGGAATAGAATTACAAACCGATTATATCATCCTTGATGACTTTGCCGCAAGAAAAGAAGCAATACGTTTAGGATTGAATGTTAAAGGAACTTTAGCGGTTATTCGTAAACTTCTCAAAGAAGAAAAGATAGAAATTAAAAATTTGGAGAATTTTTATCAAAGACTTGGAGAAATTAACTTTAGAGTCAAGCGTGAAATATTTGAGAGCATTTTTAGTAATAAGAGCTTGTAGGTTGGGTTGAGGGATTTAATACTTAGGAGAAAACTGCTCGATTCAATGATTTGAGTGAAACCCAACATTCTTAAAGACATTGGTGTGGTTGGGTTTCACTCAAGCGTCGCTAATAACCGTTCTGGATCCGTTATCAAGTAGCCAGTGGTATTGATTCTGTGGGAGGACTCTCCTGGGGTACTATAAATGTAGAGGGAGAAACATTACCTCTCCAGACGCGAATCGCCGAGTGTCATCAATTCCCAGATTAGATTCCAAGGTAGCAAGCCCTAACTTAAAAAATTCGCTAAGATATATATAATCAACTTAAAAGGAGCAATTTATCAGACTATGACTATTACTGACGTTCAAGTAAATCTCTCGACCTCAGAAGATTTTTTAGATTCTGAAACATTAGCACAGATTGATTTGATGCAGCAAAAAATTCAACAATATCTCCAAAACTTATCATTAGAAAATTTAAAGACTATTCTAGAATTTGCTGCTTATTTATCAGATAAAGAGAGTGAGCAAGCAACCCAAGAAATTAGAGAAATTCCCAATATCATAGAAAAATTAAAAGAAGCTGAAATGGATTTACAATCAGGTCGTCTCATTGATTGGAAAAACTCAGATGATTTATAAAGTCTGTTTAACAGCTAAAGCTAATAAAGTTTATTCTGAAGCTGATTCAGTCTTGAGAAAGAAGATTGCTAAGTGTTTAAAGATTCTTCAAGAAACGCCCAAAAATCACCCTCAAATTAAAGCATTAAAGGGAGAATTTGCTGGGAAGTATCGCTTCCGAGTCGGAGACTATCGGGTTATTTATATCGTTGATGATAGTCAATCTCAAGTTATTGTCTTACTCATTGAACATCGCAGTCAAGCTTACCGCTAATAAAACGCGATGAATACAACAGAGGTCTAGTCCTTTTTCTTGGGTTGAGCGAATCAATAGGTTAAAGAAAACCTCTCAATTTTAGGGGAAAGGGAAACCCAACAGCCAACACCTAAATCCGTCTCAATGAGCGATCGCTTCTCATGGCTTTTTGTTGGGTTTCCTTGGGTCAATCCAACCGACGATAATTGTTATCAGTATTTAGTTTTTTCTAGTCTAGTCTGTTAATTGTTCATTAAAAACCTTCGGGATGGATGTTATTTTATGACCCTAAAACAACTCATACAAGACAAACGAGAGGATATCCTAAAAATTGCCACCAAACATGGTGCTTTTAATGTGCGTGTATTTGGTTCCGTTGCTAGAGGTGAGGAAACCGAAAATAGTGATATTGATTTTTTAATTGATTATGATTTAGCTAAAACATCCCCTTGGTTTCCCGGTGGATTATTAGTTGATTTAGAGGATCTCTTAGGGTGTAAAGTGGATGTAGTAACTGAAAAAAGCCTTCATCATCTAATTAAACAGCGAATCTTAAAGGAGGCAATTAAGTTATGAATGAAGATCAAGTTTATCTTGGATACATTTTAGACTTTATTGATAAAATTAAGGAGTATTCCCAAGGAGGAAAACAGGAGTTTTTTGCTAATTCAATGATGAGCGATGCTATCATTAGACGCTTACAAACTTTGGCAGAATCAACTCAACGGCTTTCGGAGGAATTAAAGGCAAATATTCCCGATGTTGACTGGCGTAATATTTCTGGTTTTAGGAATATTTTAGTACATGATTATTTAGGGGGAATTGACCTTAATACAGTTTGGGATGTGGTAGAGAATTATTTGGATAATTTAAGAGAACAGATTTTAAGGCATCTAGAATCAGTCAATACTTAATCAAAGTCTAATTTCGTAGGTTGGGTTGAGCGAATCAATAGGTTAGGGAAAACCTCTCAATTTTAGGGGAAAGCGAAACCCAACACCTAAATCCGTCTGAATTAGCGATCGCGGATTTTGCGAAGTGTAAGGCGGCAATCTCGCTGCCAACCCTGATAATAAAGCTGATCATGGCTTGGGAGCAATTCAGTTATAATAGGAGTCAACTTAATATCATTAGCAACGCGGAATGAGGATTCACCATGAGGATTCCATATACATATTGGAAAGAATCAGATGGGATGTTCTTGGGCTATTTGAATGAATTTCCAGATCATTGGACCCAAGGTGTTGACTTAGAAGAATTAATCGAAAACCTGATCGATCTCTACAGAACATTTACTACTGAAGAAATCCCCGGAATCAAGAGAGTTGCAGAGTTTGAACTCGCATGAAAAGACATGATTTAATTACACAATTAGAGCAAGCTGGCTGCTATTTGATTAGACGTGGAGGGAAACACGATATTTACCATAATCCAGATACTGGAAAAACAGAACCAATTCCCAGACATCGAGAAATTAATGAGCGA
>SFAQ01000150.1:0-39806 GCA_007096525.1 Microcystis wesenbergii Mw_QC_B_20070930_S4
GAAAAGTACACATCAATTTCTTTAATTTCTGAGGTGACTTCTTTGCTGACAACTACTGTACCGTAGGGAGAAAGAAGGGTTTCTAAGAAGTCTTTGCTAAATTTATCCCAAATAAAGCGAGTCAAGGGTTAATTGCCTAAGTTGCTGATTTTTGCCATAGATTAATCATAAACGCTTGAATAGGCGATCGCATTTATGATCTAAAGAATAGGATTAACAGGTAAAGCGAGCGGAGAAGGCACTTTACATCTCGCACTCGCTGCCAGAGGTGGGCATTGCCCACCCCACTATCCCTATTTTCGTTTTTTCAGGCTAGGGGCTAACCCTGGTCCTCCTAATCCTAACAAGGCAACAAGGGAACTGGGTTCAGGAATGGACTGGCTCTGTTCTGTCCCCTCAAGACTAAACCTGAAGGAGCTAGCTGCAGTGGTCCAACTGCTCCCTTGATTGGTACTAAAAGCATAATTATCACCAATGCTCCAACCAGGGAGTCCTGTTTGAGCGGTAGAGTTTGTATAACCCCACTGGTAACCCCCCGCCCCGGATGAAGTACCACTGACTAGCCAGTAAGTGGTATTAGCGGTTAATGATTGCGGAGTAGCAAAGGTAAAGGTTGTATTGGCGAAAGTGGTAGGAAGAGGAAGAGTTGGGTTGGTAAAAGTGGTTATCAGAGTATCAGGAGTTCCACGGGAGCATCTCACTTTTGTAACCCCTAAATCAGGTTTTATGTCAAGCTATTTTGAAAGCCTTGCTAGAAACCAGTTTTAGAGACAAGTATAATTACTAGCTTGCATAAATGAGATGCTGCTGGTATTACTGATGGCTTATACCATACTGGGGATTAAATCGCTAGGTGTATTTTCCCCCCAACCCCCCGACATCGGGGGGGGTATGTCAATGATGGTGTACAGATGACAAAGAAAAAACTGACATCAAGTCAGGATAAGGGTTAGAGGGCTTACTGACGAAAATTTGGTTTGAAAATTTTATTCCTTTGCCGCTTGTACTAAGGATAAAAGTTGTCCAGTTTGATCGGTTCCCGATACTCCTAAATCACTGTGACAGAGGATAACTTTTTCGCTTACCCTTGCTAATAAATCCCTTAAAACTCTCTGTAAACGTGCCTGATTTTCCTCTAATTCTGCTGCTGTTGTCCAGCGTTGATAGGGACTTTTTCGCCAAAAAATTGGCGCAGCAAAAAGAGTAGCAGCACCTCCTTGTTCCCAGAGTGGGGAGGAACAATCTAGCCAAAAATGCCAACGATGACTAGAACGAAAAGAACGGTATTGAAAGATATTGCCTAGGGTAACTGCCGGGGAAGATTTAATAAATTGTCGCACAGGATAGGGATTAGCAGTAATTGTACCACGGCGCAAAAGTTGGATAAACTGACTAATAGTTTCGCTGGGACTTTGAAAAGAGGGTTCACTCTCACGCAAACGCCGATCGATCTCCCAAAAATGTTGGGCAGTTTCCATTAATTCTCGTAAAGCTGCCAAGTGATCGAAGGGCAAATTTTCCCCATCGTTTAATAATTGTTCGATCGCTTGGTTTAAGACAAAAATCGGGAAAAGTTTCGCTTCCTGCTGCCGTTTTTTTATCCCTTCGATCCAGTGACAAATTCTTTCGTAGGCAGTACAAGCTTTTTGTCCTAAGCGATCCCAACGGGGAAAAGTTTCGATCGCTAATAAACGAGGATTTTCCGGATGCACTTGATAACAATGATCGGCAATTAATCCAGCGCGAACCGGATCGATATCGGGAATTAAATTCTCTTCTTCATCCCAGCGATAACGGCTAAAAATCACCAGCATTTCCGCTATAGCCTCTTGGGGGGCTAAACGCCCCAAATTTTCATAAACAAGGGCGAGAAGGGTCAATAATGCCCGAATCAGAGGACAACTGATCAGGGGTCGTTGTTCGTTGAGGGGTTGAACGGCTATCCCGGCACCAGTTAAAATTTCCATCAGGCTATAACGGGCGATTTCGTCTAAACCGGGGGCAATAACGGCGATTTCTTCGGGTTTTACTGCTCCTTGCTTGACTGCTTGAATAATAGCTGTGCCTGTCTTCCGTAACAATTCGGCGCGAGAGGTGGTTTGCAGGGAGATGAATTGATCGGGAAGATTGCCAAGATAGTTACCGTCGCTGATTAAGGAGAGAACAGTCTCGCTAAACTGAGCTGCCAACCCCTCAGTGGTGGATAATGGCATAGTTTGACAGCGTTTCTCTAATTCGTGTAGATAATCGGGATCGGCAGTTAATCCTAAGCGGATTTTTCCCTGGGGATTGTAGGTAAAAACGCTAAAACAATCGTGATCGAGGAAAAAACTGAGTAAATCCTTGGCAATAGCCGGATAATCGTCCACATCGTCCGCAAAAACCCCCCGGAAGCGTTTTAATAGTTGCTGTTGATAACGACTATCAGGAAATAAATAGCGCCAATAGAGTTCGTAGATGATACCATAACTTAATAAACCGCGTTCTAGAGACCAATCACGCCATTGAATGATTAATTCTCCCACTTTTTCTGGTGTTTCCTGCTCATTAATCGCTAAAACTCGTTTTAAATCTGTTTCTGATAATCCGTCGGCTAATCTTTCGGGTATCTTTTCTGCGGGAACACCACTAGCACCGGCTAATTGTAACAAATCGAGAACTTGACGGACAAAACGATATTCATTTATGCTAGTAGGCTGGAAGAATTCAGCGATCGCTGGTTGCCAGAGACGGGTGGCGAGTTCCTGTTCCGTTTCTGGGCGTAATCGGCGGGGAAATTGCGCTTTTAGCCCTAAAGACTCGAAAATTAACGGCCAAAACAGGATGACTTCATCGGTGAGAAAACCTAAAGGGGTTTTGCAGAGAATCGGATAGCTACCCCTAACAGCAAGGGCTAATTGATCGGCTAATTCCCGTTTATTATCATCGTTGGCAGCGAAAACTAAGATCGTTTGGGAAAGGGACGATAATTTCGATCGATCGAGATACAATGAATCCTGGTACTGACGTTGAGAAACAAACCAGCGCCGAAATTCCCCGACTAAAGCGGTGGTTTTTCCCGATCGCGTGCCACCTTCGATCCAAATTGGTATGATTGACATCGTTTTTTCTCGATTGAATTTGTTAAGATGACTGATCGGTACTCTAGCTTTTTTCCTTGTGGAAGTAATTGTTTCCTATGAATCTTAATCGGATTTTGCAAGGTGTTAATCAATGGTTATTACAAACTCCTGAACGTTCTTTAGATGAGGCGTATCATGCAGCTTTGAAGATTAAGGAGATAGAAGACAAGCATTTTCAAGGGCGAAAAGTGGCAGCGGAGTTGTCGAATTATGGCAGCAGCACTAATTCCTATTTTATCGCAGAAGTTAAAGGTTATCTGCAAAAAATTAAAGTCAGATTGACGGAGTTTAAAGCTAGTCGCTCGATCGTTAATACCTTCGGACCTAATCAACCGACAATTAATAATGGGGTGATTACTGTCACCACAGATGTTTGTCTGAAAAAACTTCAGTTTATCGATAGTATTATCGGAAAATATCAAGATAATTATTGGCAAGAAGATATTGAAGATGTCCCCAAAAGTCTGCAAAACAGAAATGTTGAGCGGGAAACAGGGAAAATAAAGACTTCTCGAAATCGCTCTTTTTTAGCGGCGGGTAGTCTTGAAGATGAGGAAATAATCAAAAGTAATAAATCGCAAAAAGCCACGGAAAAACCGGGAGTTTTACCCCGTTCTTTTGTCAATACTTTTAATCGCATTAAACAGGAAATCGATCCCCAAGCGGAGGAATCGGAGGAGGCAGTTTTAAAAAGATTTCGCAATTCTCGTTATAAAACAGCCATTTCTCTTAAGTTTATTTTACTGTTAATTATTGTTCCTTTATTAACCCAGCAATTAACCAAAACTTTCCTGATCACCCCCTTGGTTAATAAATATTTCCAACAACAGGAACAGTTTATTTTTATTAATCAAGATTTGGAAGAAGAAGCTTTTTCGGAATTGAGAAGATTTGAGGAAGCTTTACATTTTCGAGGTATGATTGGTTTAGCACCCAAATTATCTAACGAAGAAATCGAGGGAGAAATTACTAAAAAAGCAGCGGTACTAAGTGAAGAATTTCGCCAACGAGGTTTAAATGCGATCGCTAATATTTTCGCCGATATTTGTTCCCTGATTGCCTTTGGTTTTGTTATCGCTTTTAGTCGTCGGGAAATCGAGATTGTCAAGTCTTTTCTGGATGGCATTCTCTATAATCTTAGCGATTCAGCTAAAGCTTTCTTAATTATTCTCTTTACCGATATATTTGTCGGTTTCCACTCTCCCCACGGTTGGGAAGTGATCCTAGAAGGGTTAAGTCGTCATTTCGGTTTACCGGAAAATCGCGAGTTTAATTTTCTCTTTATCGCCACTTTTCCCGTTATCTTGGATACAGTCTTAAAATATTGGATTTTCCGTTACCTCAATCGCATTTCTCCCTCGGCAGTGGCTACCTATCGTAATATGAATGAATAGGGTAAAATCAGGGAGAAACTTGATAATTTACCCCTCTAATTTTGGGAGGATAATTTTGCTGCTGTCTCTTGTACTTTGGTAAGTTCTAATTGCAAAGCAGTGGCAATCTGTTCTATACTTAAACCTAAAGCTAGTAAACTGGTGATCGCTTCAGTTTTAGCTTCTTCACGACCTTCTTCTTTAGCTTCTTGATAAAGTCGAGTCTGTCTGAGATCATCTAATCCGAACATAGCTTCTAACTCCGTGCGACTAAGATTAGTAAATTTATAGGCTAAGGTTCTTTCAATTAATTCTACAACTTTTTGCTGGAAAACTAGATCATCAATTTCAGCGATCGCTTTTTCTAAAAGTGGTTTTCCTCGTTGCTGTGCTAATTGGGGTGTAGCGACGATTAACTGAATAATTCCTAAACCCAGAGACGGATCCGGACTATCGATTAATTCATCTAAATAAATACGTCTGATCTGTCCCGTTATCTCAAATCCCCGCAGTTGATAGGGAAAATTATTATCGATATCCCTGGAGGCAAATAAAGCTACAGCCATCCAATCCTGAACGGGTTTATACTGATTGAGATAGATGACAATTTCTGTTAAAAATCGCCAATAAAAATCACTTTTATCCTGAAATTGCACTTCAACAAAGTAAATAATTAGTTCCGGTGCTGCTGTGGTTGGTAAAAAAATACCGTCAAAACGACGCGCTAATTCTTTGATTTCTCGGGAGGAGAATTGATAATTTTCAGCTTTCTGGGTTGATTCTCCCAGTAATTCAAAAATTAACCCCGGAAAGGTTTGCAAGAGTTGATAAAAAATTGTATCGGTCTTCACAAGCTTAAAAAAATCTAGATGTTTACTAACAATTACTTACAAATCATCCAACAAGAGCGTGACTAACACCTTATCGACGCGATTACCGTCCATATCCACCACTTCCAAGCGCAACCTTTGCCATTCAAAATGATCGGCAGCTCCCGGAATCCTACCAAGATGGGTAATAATAAAACCCCCTAAAGTGTGATAATTGCCCTGTTTTTCCCCCGGTAATTCACTGATTTCAAATAACTCTTTAAAATCTTCGATCGCCACTGTCCCATCGATCAACCAAGAACCATCTTCCCGCTGCACGATCTGAGCATCTTCAATATCATCTAATTGGGGTAAATCGCCGACAATTGCCTCTAAAATATCCTTGCGCGTCACCAATCCTTGAATCACACCGTACTCATCTACTACCAAGGCAATATGATGACCACTTTGCTGCACCAATTCTAACACCTTTAAACCCCTAGTGCTTTCCGGCACAAAAAGCGGCTGTTGTAAATCCTTCGTCAGGTCGAAACTTTCACCGGTTAAACAATCTGCCAATAAGTCTGTGACTTCGATTACCCCCAAAACCTCATCTAAACTGCCCTGACACACAGGAAAACGGTTATGATTGCTCTCAATTAGCTTCTGGCGGTTAATTTCGGCACTATCTTCCAAATCTAGCCAAATAATATCTGGGCGCGTGGTCATAATCTGACTTACTCGGCGATCGCCTAATCCCAACACCCTTTCCACCATATCCTGTTCTGCTTCCTCAAAGGTTCCCGCTTCGGTTCCCTGTTTAAGCATAATTTTCAATTCTTCTTCCGTAATTGGGGAATCATTATTATTACCGCTAATCCCCAACAAACCGAGAATCAGATTAGTCGATTGACTCAAAAGATGGACAACGGGCGAAACAATTTTCGATAACCTATCGAGAGGATCTGCAACGAGGATAGCGATTTTTTCAGGATTACTTAAACCTAACCGTTTCGGCACTAATTCCCCCACCACTAGGGATAGATAGGTAATAATTAACACCACTAATCCTAATCCCAAAGCTTGACTGTAGGGGGCTAAAACGGGAACTTGCGCCAATAATTGCGCTACACTGACCGATAAATTGGCTCCTCCGTAGGCCCCGGCAAAGATTCCCACTAGGGTAATGCCAATCTGCACCGTCGATAAAATTTGATTGGGATCATTGGCCAATTTTAAGGCCACCGCCGCCCGTCGATCATCTCTGGCTAATTGTTCCAAACGGATTTTGCGCGCCGAGACAATGGCAATTTCCGAGAGAGCAAAAACTCCATTGAGGAGGATAAGGAAGAAGATAACAAGAATTTCGGTAGTCGCCGAGAACATGGTTAAAATTTACAGGTAAAAGGGCTGATAGTTGTTTGTATCATAGTGCGAGGATCGGTTAAGTTCAGTAAAGAATCATCTTGATTTTTAACGAGTTACGAAGGCTTGTGTCTGGAGAGGGGGTACTCTCAGTATAAATGGGATAGGATAAAGTTCGCGCTCTTAACTCAGTTAGCAGTGAACAGTCAAGAGTGACCTGTTGCCAGTAAAAAAAGTTGTTCCTGGGAGAGTGGGGACAAACTATCTCAATCTATTTGCCTGAAAAATTATGATCGCTACACCCGTATCATCGAAATCGAACCCTATCACGGAAATCCGCCCCGGACTACCGACTATTTGCGGTTGGGAACAGGAAATCGCGGCGATTGTTAATCACGATGATCCGATCTTTTTACCGACAACAAATCTCAAATTAGACAATATTAAGGCTGGTTTTGCCTGTGCCTTGCATATGCACCAACCCACCATCCCCGCAGGTGTTAACGGTGAATTAATCTGCAATCTCCAGCATATGTTCGAGAATCAGGGGGATGGTGATAACCATAATGCCAGCGTTTTTGCCTGGTGTTACAGTCGCATGGGCGATTTTATCCCAGAATTGGTGGCGGAAGGCTGTAATCCCCGGATTATGCTCGATTATTCCGGCAATCTCCTCTGGGGTTTGGTACAGATGGGACGGCAGGATATCCTCGATAAACTCAAATTAATCACCTGTAACAGTCAATATCAACCCTATGTGGAATGGTTGGGGACGATGTGGAGTCATGCGGTGGCTCCTTCCACACCGATTCCCGATCTAAAATTACAGATGCAAGCATGGCAAACCTATTTTGCCTCGATTTTTGGCCCAGATGCCCTGAAACGAGTCAAAGGGTTCTCTCCCCCGGAAATGCACCTTCCTAACCATCCTGATACCCTCTACGAGTATATTAAAGCTCTGAAAGAATGCGGCTATCGTTGGTTATTGGTACAGGAACACTCGGTGGAAAATCTCGACGGTTCGGGATTGAGTCAGGAACAAAAATATATTCCTAATCGCCTGTTGGCCCGTAATTCTCGCGGTGAAGTGATTGCGATTACTGCTTTGATTAAAACCCAGGGTTCCGACACCAAATTAGTCGCCCAAATGCAACCCTACCACGAGGCCAAATGCCGCGGTAAACAGCAAATCGGCGGCGTTTGGGTTCTTTCCCTAGGTTCCCAGATTGCCGACGGTGAAAATGGGGGCGTGATGATGAATGAATTTCCTCGCGATTTTCCCAATCCTTGGCGGGAAATGCGGGGGGGTTCCAGTGTGGCAGGATTTAACGGTACGGAATATCTGGAGTTAATCGAGGCAGCGGGCGTTAATCCCCAAGATTATCCCCCAATTCAAGCCGTACATCAGCATAAAATCTGGCAGCGAGTTAATCCGGATGCCGCTACCCCGGAAGCAGTGGAACAGGCGATCGCTGAGTTAAAACAGACTGACCACCGTTTTAGCATGGATGGGGCATCTTGGACAAATGATCTCAGTTGGGTGCGCGGTTACGAAAATGTCCTCGAACCGATGAACCAATTAAGCGCTCAATTCCACGAGAAATATGATCCTTTAGTACAGGCGGATCCTAGCTTCACCCGACGGCCGGATTATCTGGAGGCACTGCTTTATAATTTGCTCGTGCAAACCAGTTGTTTCCGTTATTGGGGCCAGGGTACTTGGACCGATTATGCCCGCACTTTGTACGAAAGAGGCGCGGCCTTAACCCGCTAAGATAATAAGGTATCTAGGGTGCAGATTCTGCGCCCTAGTAGTACATAAATAGGGTTGGCCGAATAAATCTAAAAACTTTGTTGAATAAGACTTTTAGACTTTTTTGATTTCCAAAAAGTGCCGGTCATTGGAGTGATCGGGGGGAAAATTCAGGTACACCTGAAAATGGGTAAAACCCCACCCCTACTTAAACAAAACGGCAATGCTTGAGCAGAGCGCTTTCCAGTAGGGCATGATATTCTTTTTCGGAGATAGTATAGGCCCCAAATCTAGCCAGATGGGGATTTTGCATTTGGGCATCAAATAGACAGAAATCCCGTTCTCTGAGGTGTTCAACTAACTTGACCATGGCTATCTTAGAACCATCGGGAATTTTATAAAACATCGATTCTCCGATAAAAACCCCGCGAATTGCTAAACCTAAAATCCCTCCCGCTAATTGATCCCCTTGCCAAGTCTCGAAACTGTGGGCCCAACCGGACTGGTGTAATTGCTGATAGATTTGGATTAACTCCGGGGAAATCCAAGTCAGCGAGCGATCGGCACAACCGGCACAAACCCCAGCAAAATCGCGGTTAATAGCCACGCTAAAGCGATTTTGATTCAAAACTCGTTTTAGGGACTTGGGATAGCTAAAACGCCGATCAAGAGGGATAAGAGCGCGATTTTTACTAGAATACCAACCCAATCGCCCTCCCTCATCGGCCATGAGAAAGTAACCGCGTGCGTATCCTTGTATAATAGAGGCGATATCCACGACTCCCCCCAAGAATTCAGTCTCGTAGCCTGATCATTCTCTAATTATGCCTGATCATCCCGCACCAATTCCGCCCATTACTTTACCACCGATCGAAAATCCCCAACAGGAACAAACTTGGCTGCGCACCGCTTTGCATCGTTGGTTAGATGCAGAATTTATTCCCGAAGCTATTAATGAAACTATCGCTGAACGCGCTAGTCAAATTTTTCTGCGTCAGCGTTTGGAAGGGGAAAACGATCTCGGTAGCTTGGTAATTGCGATCGTTACCGAGATGCAAGCTTTTGATTTTCGCGAAAGTTTTTATAGTGAATTTGCCATCGCTAACGCCGTCAGTGATTTAATTTTAGATAGTTTAGGGATCGATCGCTGTTGTGGGCAAAGTTAGACAGTTTTTCTCGGCTATGGGATTAAATTGCCAAGGAATGATCGAGGGTTGCTTGCCGACGTAAACAATTCCAGTAGGCTGCATAGAGATCCGTCTGTTGACCGCGCAGGGAAGCGATCGCAGGTGCGGCAGGAAAAGGCCAGAGACGATCAAAAACCACTTCTCGATGAGACAGACGAAACTGTAGCAAGTAAACAGAAGCAGGAGCCTGTAAATTATCCATTAATTGCGATGCCAGCCGATATAAAGACTTAAGACTCTCTCTTTCTAGACTAATCGGTTGACTGTAGGCGTTGGGGATCATGCCCTCCCCGATCACCTCACCGTATTCTAAACCCTTAGATGTCACCGTGATCGGCAACCAAAGATCCCCAAAAGAAGAATCTCCCTGACTGGTTTTATAGTGCAGGGTATGGGCAACCCAAGCGCGTCTTTCCTCGATATCCCGACAAGCTTGATAAACTTTTTTACCCGGAAAATTCACCCAATTGGGTAATTGAATTGTTAAGGGACACCAGATTAAATTATTTTGGCTGGTTTTACCCGACTCCATTTTTGACCACAAAGAAGCCGTCCCCGTCACCTCCACCGCCACGGATTTAGGAACCGCATTTTTTAAGGCAATCACCATCTTTTCGGTAACGGGCGATAGCCGAGACATCTGACCACTGGCTTGAGCTTCGGCATTAACGAGAATGATAACTTTGTCCATTTCTTCTTGTGAGTTGGGTGAACTTGAACGAGCAGTGCTGAGGTTGGTTAAGAGTGAGAATTGACTGGGGTTCAATGCTTCTGTAGTCGCCATGGCAAAAGCTATTTCTCTGGATTTTAGCGGATTATACAAGACCGTAACTATTTTTTACGGATTTTTTCAACAACAACCATATTCGAGGCAGGATTTTGCTGCTCCCCCTCATAGAATACCCTAATTGACACTCCTATGGCACTAAGCGCTTCGGGATTCTTTGGTTCCGCCGAGTTTCCTCAACAAAGGCGGCAGCTATCAACCCTGGGCGCTTGGGGAGTCCCCAAGACCGCACCGGCTTGCCAGCCTATAGGTGGTTAAACTAAGCATAAACGTCACCGTTTTATACCAAATCCGTTTGAAAAACCCAGTTAGGGATTGTTTCCCCCCACTTCCCATTCCCGATTAAAATTGAATTTCACTCATATCTAGGGATAAAAAGCGATCGAGTCCTAAATACATCCAATAAATAGAGTTTGGGGATTCCTGAATAGTTTTTTGAAATCCCAAGGCTGCGGCTAATTTCTCATAATCGGGATGGATAATCAAGGTATGTAAATCGCAGAGATTAGGAAAATCTAAGGTCATTTTTTGGAGAGTTTTTTGGGCATCTTGCAGGAAGATTAAACGATATTTTTCTAAATAATTAGCATCAATCATCCAACTGCGAATAAATACCGAAAGACAATTTTCATCTCCCACAGATGCCATTTTAAAAGGATCCTGTTCGTTGATCGCACTTAGATGTAAACTCTTGTTAGGAGAGGAAAAAAAATTCGCTTCCGACTCGTTTGCGGTGGGATAGAGCAGATAAAAACCGACGGGATTAAGATTATCTACCCGACGCAAAACTCGCATACCTGTAGTGTAATCTTTTGCCCAACCCCGCAACAGACGAGAAATGCGATGGGGAATTGCCTCAGCATTGCGATTCATCCAGTTATAATTGCCTGTCAGCAAGTTAGCTACAGGAATCGCATCACAACGGGGATTAAATTGATCTAATTGCAATTCTACAGATGATTCTGAGCTATCAGGCTCTAAAATCCCCGCAATTGGTTTGATTTTAACTCTGGTTGTGTTGCCGTCAAAAAATTTTTCGATTAAACCAAGGGCTGCTAATTTATCTAACATCATACCAGCAGAGCGATCGCTGCCCTGGTCCTGATCCTGATAAAATAAATCCGATGCTTGTCGATGGGTACAGATAATGGCAGTGGTGGGAAAAATTAACTGGGATAAAGGGGGTTTTACCTGTCCCTCGTTGGCGATCGCATAAATCCAGAGACGCAGAAAACAAGTGGCACGCACCCGGGTTAATCCTACTTTCCCCACCAAGCGCTCGATCATCTGTTCTTGTTTTTCCCAAGAATACCAAATTTTCAGATGTTTAATCTCCATCTTTTTGGTCCTAGATTCTGACAACGATTATACTTGATACTTCACCCCAGTTCACCCCAATTCACCCCAGTTCTCAACCCTCCCCCTACTAGATAGCGCTCATTGTTGTTGCACCTCTACAACAGATAGAATGGGTGCAGAAACATTTAGGAGACGATTATGAACGATAAAAAATACGGTACTGCTCCCAGTCATACTCAAGCGTGGATTTTTCAAACTTGGTTATCTTTTCTTGTCTCTATTTCTGCCACTTCTTTAGGAGTTATTTATCTACCAGTAGATCCATGGATTAAAGGTTATTTAGGCATGGGTTTACTATTTAGCGTCGGTTCGACCATTAATTTATCAAAAACTGTCCGCGATGTGGAAGAATCTAAACGCTTAATTAATCGCATTGATGAAGCAAAGTTAGAAAGAATCTTGAGTCAGTACGATCCCTATAAGGAGTAGTTTTTACCTGTTATTGGTTATCGGTTTTTTCGATTATTCTCACCCTTTTTACTTGCTTAGGAGAGTTTATATGCTATTTACGACTAATCTAATCAGTGTGACCAAAGGAATAATTTCTCTTTTACAAAATCCCGGTAATACGATGTCTGTATATGATATTGAAGACGGCTTAAAAAAGAGTTGGTTACAGCGATTATCTTTGCAATATGTTAAAAGCGATCGAGCTACCGCCCAAATGATTGCCCAAAGATATCTGACCGCTAGTCCCTGTTTAGAAACCTTGCTAAAACTCCCAGAAGATTCCCTGGGTTATCATTATGCTACTCACCTAATTAGTCTCAATTTCGATCCTAATTTTTATCGGTCTATTCAGGTAAATTCTGATACAGATTATCTGCTGCTTCGCCTACGGCAAACTCACGATATCTGGCATATAGTCACGGGTTTTGGTGTCGATGGCATGGGAGAATTGCAACTGAAAGCTTTTGAATTAAGTCAAACTCGTCGCCCTCTAGCTATTGTCATAATTTTAGGGGGATTATTGGGAGCTTTATTTTCTTCGCCACTTTCCTTACATTCTCTCTGGGAAGAGATTGTCACCGCCTATAATTTGGGCAAAAATACTCGACCTTTTTTAGCGCAAAAATGGGAACTAGCTTGGGAGAAACCCCTGCTAGTTTGGCGGCAAGAATTGGCGATTGTCCACTCGAACCTAGGAAATTAATTTTGCTGGACTACTTAAGTAAGTGGTTATAATTTGAAGATAGATTTTGTCTTTGATCCCCCCTGCCCCCCTTAATAAGGGGGGTGCCGATAGGTGGGGGGATCCTCCCTTAATCCCCTTAATTCTAGGGTTGATCCATAGTAGGGTTGATTCATGAATCAACCCTACTATTAAGGGGGGAAATATGATAATTTTTAACACCTCCCTAGTTAGAATAATCGACTAACCCAAATAAATCGCGATTAATCGGACAAAATAGGGCAATTTGCCCATTCAGGGGCCAGAGGACAGAAAAATTGTCAGACAATCGGGAAAAAGTGACAGGGGAAAAATTTTTCCGAACCGGAGTAGCCAAAAAATCCCAGTCCGGGTAAAATTGATTATCGATCGATTGTGTGAGGAGTCCGATCCCCATGACCAATAAACACACAGCAAGGCTGCTGGGCAGTTACCTGCAGCGCCTGCCTGCCCATAGCTGGCTCATCCTAGTTTTTTGGGCTTTGATTATCGCCCCAGTCCAGGCTGCTGTCGAGTTACGCATTGCCATCAGTAAAGGTGTTAGCGCCGTCTCCGTGGGTAGTTCCACCGATGCTGTGGTGAAAGATGGGGCCGGGAGAGTCCTAGGAGAATTAACCGCCATGAATGCCCTCAATGCTAATCCCAGAGGGAAGGCGGTGGGTTTGGCCGATTGGCAGGCCAGTCAATTGATCATCGAACCGGAGAATGATGGTTACGTCTGGATTAATGATCGCTGGTATCGAGGACGAACAAGGATCATTCGGCAGGGTTCTGGGGTGACAGCCCTAAATTTAGTCGATTTAGAGGAATATCTCTATAGTGTCGTCGGTGCGGAGGCGATTCCCTCCTGGCCGCAAGAGGCCTTAAAAGCCCAATCTGTGGCGGCGCGCACCTATGCTCTCTACCAAATGAATACTTCTGGTAATCGCATCTACGATCTCGATACTACCACCCGCACCCAAGTTTATAAGGGTCTAGAAAGCGAGTTTACTAGCACCCATGAGGCAGTTAATGCCACCGCCGGACAAATTATGAGCTTCAACGGCAAACCGATTTTAGCGGTGTTTCACTCCTCCTCCGGGGGTCATACGGAAAATGTCGAAGATGTTTGGAATTCCCCCTTACCCTACCTGCGCGGTGTCGTAGATTACGATCAAGTCGCCCCAGTATTCCAATGGTCAAAAAACTTTAGCGCCGGGGAATTAGGCCGTTTAATCGGTGGTATCGGTCGCGTGCGATCGCTATCTCCCGAAAGGATCACTCCCCACGGACGGGTGATTAGAATGCGTATAGTGGGCGATCAAGGCTCTAAATTAATCTCTGATACCCAATTACGGCGAATACTGGAGCTGCGTAGTACCCTATTCACGATTTCAGCTAATAACGGTACTTTTGCCATCAATGGTCGCGGTTTCGGTCATGGGATCGGTTTAAGTCAATGGGGCGCTTTTTCCCTCGCTGACCAAGGGGTGACTTATGACCGCATTCTCAGCCATTATTATCAAAATGCTCGTTTAACTGAAATGCCCAATTAAAAAGGCTGTCAGCCATTTCCAGTGAACTGATAACTGATAACAAGGATCGAATCTAAAACCTAATTGGTTAAGCTAAAAGCTTTGATGTGCTTAGTTTCTAACCTTATTTTTAGGTTAGGCGAATTGCCAGATTCTGTCTTTTGCCTCTTGCCTGTTGCCTTTTGCCTTGAGAAGCTGATAACTGATAACTGATAACTGATTATGAGATAATGTCTGATCTCACTTGTAATTTTTGACTTGCATGACCATCGTTACCGAAGCCTTAACCGAGTTGGAACCAGTCATAAAAACTACCTTTACCGTCGAGGAAATTCGCCAACTACTGCCCCATCGTTATCCCTTTGCCCTAGTTGATCGGATTATTGACTATGTACCAGGTAAAAAAGCCGTTGGCCTAAAAAATGTCACGATCAACGAGCCTTTTTTTCCCGGTCATATTCCCAGTCGTCCCTTGATGCCGGGGGTGTTAATTGTGGAATCCATGGCCCAGGTGGGGGGAGTGATTTTAACCCAATTACCCGGGATGAAAGGGAAATTTTTTGCCTTCGCTGGCATTGATAAAACCCGTTTTCGTCGTCCTGTGGTGCCGGGGGATCAATTAATTATGACGGTGGAATTATTATCCTTCAAGATGAATAAAATTGCTAAAATGCAAGGGGAAGCAAGAGTCGATGGGCAATTGGCCGCCCAAGGCGAAATGATGTTTTCCATCTTTGATTGACCTATGAATTTTGATCGAGATCGTCTCCGACAAGAACTAAATTTATTTGCTATTCTAGGGGCTTTTATTACCAATATTTTCGCTAATATTTTTCCTCTTAAGGGCGAAAATATCGGGGCTATCTCGAATACAGTTTTTCAAGATGTCTTAATTGTTCCCGCTAATTATGCTTTTGCCATCTGGGGATTAATTTATCTGGGTTTAATTAGTCTGGGAATTTACCAAGCTTTGGCTTTCAATAAAACTGAACTGCGTTTGCGTCGGTTAGGCTACGAATTAGCCATCGCTAGTGTTTGTCAGATTCTCTGGGTAATTCTCTTTCAATTGCGTTTTTTTACCCTGTCTTTACTGGCAATGCTAGGCATTTTAATTCCTCTCATCCGGCTTTATCTTCGCTTAGAAATTAATCGCTTGATTGTCAATCGTAAACAGGGTTTATTAGTTAATGCTCCTATTAGTATTTATTTCGCTTGGATTACCGTAGCCACGATTGTCAACGTCGCTTCGGTGCTAGATTGGATCGACTGGCAGCGATGGGGTTTAACTGACCAGATCTGGACGGTAATAATCCTAGTTATCGGGGCGATAATCGCGATTTTAGTCGGTTTAAAAAGAAAAGATCGGGCTTTTATCGGGGTGTTTATCTGGGCTTTTTTGGCGATCGCTGTTAAACAGATTTCTCTGCCTCTAATTGCGATAACAGCGATTATATTAGCGATTATCCTAACTTTTCTGGTTTTTCGTGGCAATTTTCGCCCTCTGAGTCGTTAAGATGCGGGATCACAGCGAATTTCGACGATAAAGCCATCGGGATCGTAGAAGTAAACCCCTCTCCCAGTCGGCCGGGTCACGGGTCCACTAGCAATGGTAATTCCCTGACTTTGTAGCACTTCTAGGGCAAAATCGAAGCATTCCGGGGCAATATCGAAGGCTAAATGGTTGGCACGGGTAAAAGCGATTTCGGGATTGTCGTCGGGGGGGTTTAAATCTGGTTCCCAAAATAAGTCAATTACTGTACCATCGGGGGTGATAAAATTGGCCACTTTTCCCTGGGCAACTAATTCTTTTAAGGTACTGGGAATTTTTTCGGCCACTAATTCCTCTAATCCTAATATTTCCCCATAAAAATGACGAGAGGCATCCATATCTTTGACGTTGAAAGCGATATGATGGACTTTTCGCAGTTGGCCGATTTTGAGTTTTTTCGCGGTTACGGAAGGGCTAATAGTCATCTTAGTTAGGGTTTGCTGAAAAAGTTTGTTGGTGGGGTGTGGGGTGTGGGGTGTAGGGTGTGGGGAGAACAAATAAAAATAATCTCCTGACGACCAAGGACTTAAGAGTTAATTTTTTGCAATAATTGTCGAATTGATTCCGCATCTTGGGCGTTGGGTAGGAGAGCGAGATAGAAGCCTAAATCCCGTTGTGCTTGGCTGAGTTGTCCAATTTGATAGTAAACTAAACCTCGATCGCGCAGCTCTAGGGGATGATTAGGAATGAGCAAAAGTAGTAGATCTATTGTCCGAATTGTCTGAGACCATTGTTGACGATTCAGGTAAATATATTTTAAATTAGTCAGCAAACGTAATAAAATTTGCTGATTGGTAGCAATATTGAGAAAATGTTCTTCTAATTTAACTGGCTGTTGATAAACTTGACTTAATCTTTCTTGACAGTCCTGTTTAAATAGGATTTCACCACCGTGAAAAGGATCGACAAAAATTTCCACTTCCTCGAAATCGGGACGGATAATAAAATGGCCTGGCATACCAATTCCTACCATGGGAAAATCGATCTGTTTGGCAATCTCTAAATAGATAATCGAGAGAGTGAGCGGAATACCCGTGCGGCGCTCAATTACGTCATTTAAGTAGCTATTGCGGGGGTCATAGTAGTCTTGGGTATTACCAGTAAATTGTAAATCTTCAAATAAATATTGATTGATAATCTTGACTATTTTTAAAGGATATAATCGATCGGGTAAACGTTTTTTAACCTCGTCAGCCATGAAATTTATTCTATTTAAATAGTGATCAATCTTGAGGTGAGGATATTCAAAATTGGCTATTTGTAGGGCTGCCTGAGCTAGATTTATCTCGGGGTCAGGATGTTGAATTGTTTCGATGAAGGCTTGGTATAAGAGTTCAAGGGTCATTAGCAAAGGGTATTAATCAGATTATCAACTATTTTAACCGATCCTTCCGATTTTATCGCTTCTCTTTTCTGATCACCATTAAAGATTCAGTGATTTAGATGAGCTTTCCCGGGAGAAGTAGCGAGTAATCTTGTCAAGGTCTAGATTAACCACCGCTTTTTCTAAAGGGATCGTGCGACAATTTTTATTTTGATTCTGCACTTGATAAACTAATTGATTTGTCCAATCTAAAGCAGTTAACCAACCACTTTGAGGATGATAAACCCCAGTTTCAATGTCTAGCCAACCGCTGCCGAGAGCTAGTTGCCCCGGTTTGACATCGGGAAAGGTAAAGGTTAAAGTATGACCTGTGATAATTAGTTTATCCTTGAAATAGGGTTGGGTCATGGTATGAAATTCGTTTCTAATCCAACAAAACTGCTCGTTTGTTTGCTGTTCAAGGGGATATTCTGGGTGTACTCCCGCATGAACTAACCAAATATCTCCTAGGTCTAAATAAGCGGGTAGGGATTGGAACCAATTGATATGTTCGGCGGGTATATTGTTATTATAACTTAGTAGTGTCGCCGCCCCGCCACTCTCGATCCAGCCGTTTAACCATTTTTCAGAAACTTCTTTTCCTGCCAAAGCTTTTAAGAGCATATATTCATGATTGCCTAGGAGACATTGGTAGTTATTTTTGATGACAAAATCCACCACTTCTAAGCTCTGCTGTCCTCGATCGATTAAATCTCCCAGAAAATAAACCTCATCCTCACTATCGGGAGCAACTCGGTTTAATAGTCGCAAAAGTGCCTGAAAACTGCCATGCACATCTCCGATAATAATACGGCGCGGTTCTTGAGTTTGTTTCCGCATTTTTCTAAAAAACATACACCCCTCTCTAATCGCTGACAAGACTAAAATTGCTACTATTTTATTGCTAAAAAAGTAGTTTTTATAAGGTCTTAATTTTATTATAGGACAAAGCTTTCCCTCTGACAGTCACTCCCTCTTAAGAACCGCCAGAGAAAGGCTGTAATTATTTTGTAAAGTATTTTTGCAATCTCTGGACAGAGAGCGGTCAGGTTATGGTATTATTTTTTTACGATCAGTTTTTATACAATCGGACATAAGCAGTTGCATATAAACGAAAAGATTACCATTATATAAAAAAGTATCTCAAAAAAATGCTCCCTTGTCAAGCATGATCAAAAAAAAAGTTTTTTTTGAGATTATAATCAAAAAAAATTAGTTTTCTGCTGCTATTGACAGTCACTCTCTTCTAAGAACCGCCAGAGTATATAATTGGATGTATGCACTTAAAAATAAACGCACAGATTCCCATTGTATAAAAAGCATATCAAAAAAATGCTCCCTTGTCAAGCATGATCAAAAAAAAAGTTTTTTTTGAGATTATAATCAAAAAAAATTAGTTTTCTGCTGCTATTGACAGTCACTCTCTTCTAAGAACCGCCAGAGTTTTTATGATCAGTTTTTATATAATCGACTATAAGCAATCAAAAATAAACTCATAGATTTCCATTGTATAAAAAAGCATATCAAAAAAATGCTCCCTTGTCAAGCATCATCAAAAAAAAAGTTTTTTTTTGAGATTATAATCAAAAAAAATTAGTTTTCTGCTTCTATGATAACCCTAATTAACGCTAGAATTCCCCCCCATCACGATCGACAACAAATAGAGATAAATGCTGCGGGAAAGATTGAGAGGATAACGGAGATGGGGGGAAGGATAAAAGGGGAAAAGATTATCGATATGGAAGGGGATTGGCTATCGTTAGGAGGAGTAGATTTACAGATCAACGGAGGATTAGGATTAGCATTTCCTGACTTAGAAATAACAGATCTAGAAAAATTAGATAAGATTAGCGATTATCTGGGGAATCAAGGAATTGATGGTTATCTTCCCACCCTAGTCACCACGTCCGTGGAGAAATTTCAAAAATCCCTCTCAGTAATTACCAAATATATCGAGAAACAAAAACAGGAAAATCGATCGAGCGCCCAGGTTTTAGGAGTACATTTAGAGGGACCATTTTTAAACTATGAAAAAAGGGGAGCGCATCCGGGACAATATCTTTTAACCCCAAGTATAGAAACAATAGATAAAATCTTTGGGAACTACTTATCGATCGTAAAAATTATCACCCTAGCCCCAGAATTAGATAGTAGCGGTACGGTGATTAAATACCTAAGCGATCGAGGGATTACCGTCAGTTTAGGACATTCGCAAGCGAGTCAAGAAATAGCCAAAAAAGCCTTTTTCCAGGGGGCAAAAATGGTTACTCATGCTTTTAATGCCATGCCTCCTTTACATCATCGTCAACCGGGGTTATTAGGGGAAGCAATTATCAATTGCGATGTGTATTGTGGGTTAATTGCCGATGGTCAACACATCCATCCAACCATGATAGAATTATTACTAAAAGCCAGTAATTATCATCGAGGAATTTTCTTAGTGAGTGATGCTTTAGCGCCGATCGGTTTAGGGGATGGTGTCTATCCTTGGGACGAGAGAGAAATTGAAGTTAAACAGGGAACAGCAAGACTTTTTGATGGTACTTTAGCGGGGACAACCTTACCCTTATTACAAGGAGTAGCCAATTTAGTTAACTGGGGAATATGTGATTTAGAAACGGCGATTCTCCTAGGCACAGAATCCCCCAGAAAAGCGATCGGATTAGCGGGTTTATCGGTGGGACAACCTGCCAACTTTTTGCGCTGGCAATCGGCATCAAATTGGGAAAGATTGGATTTCCGTCAGCATTTTGGACTCTAACTGTTGAATGAGGGTATCGAGATCCACTTCGAGGCGATCAAAACATTCAGGAGGAGAAAGATCGGGTTGAAAATAAATCAATTTTACCTGACCATCACCGATAGCGACTATAGCCACTTCTTCGCTGGGATTATAGCGATAAATAATCCCAAGCATCTCTTGAATTTTACAATTAACCTTGCGATTTAATTTCTCTAGAGCTTCCCTAGAACAACAGACAAAATGGGGCTGAGGTTTAAGATCAATGCCCAGGGTTTCTTGAGCATCTTCTCCCCATTCCGAGAGTAAACCCCACATTAAACCGGCTAATTCCTGTTGATTTTCTTGCACGAATTGATCTAATTGATAGCGCCATTGATTAGCGTGATCATCGGGGATTGGTTGTTCAAATCTCATCATTAGCCTCTTTTCAGTTATCAGTCATCAGTTATCCGTTATCAGTCCTTAATAAGGGGGGTGCCGATCCCCCCTTAGTCCCCCCTTAATAAGGGGGGAAAGCTGAGAATTTTTAACACCTACCTACTTATAGACAACTTTTCCTCTAGATAGGGATTGAATAGGGATAGAACTATTCACCTTTTCAGTTAACGACGGTACTCATCACCGCAATCACCGATTAACTGCAATAAATCCCGGGATTTTTGCAAGACATGATCAATTTTTTGATAGTCTTGGGGGGATAATTGAAAATCGAAAATACGGGCATTTTCTTGGATATGTTCGGCAACACCCAAACGCACCCCAATAATTGCTCCAGCTACGGCTTTTTGTTCGAGAACGTAACGCACTGCCACATTAGGAATGGTGACATGATAGGAATCAGCGATCGCTTTAAGAACGGTTAATAATTCTTGGAATAATTGCCAGTTTCCCCAAGCATTGATCATGTTTTTATATTTCCGTAAACTAGCGGTATTGAGACTCATGGCATTAGGTTCAGGATGACCGAGATATTTTGCCCCTAATAAGCCTCCTGCTAGAGTACCATAGGCCAGGAGATAGATGTTATGTTCTTGGCAAAATTGCGCCATTTTGACGAGGGGACGGCGATCAATTAGGGAAAACTGGACTTGATTGGAGACTATTTTAATCCCAGCGCTGAGAATAATTTTTAAATGTTCCGTGTCGAAATTAGTCAAGGCTAGGTGTTTAATTTTGCCTTCCTGTTGCAATTCTCCTAAAAAATATAAGGCATCTAGATAATTTTTATCGCGATAATCCCACCAGTGAAACTGCAATAAATCGAGACTATCCACATCCATGCGACGTAGGGAAATAGCGATATTTTTTACGACTATTTCCTTAGTCATTTTACCCGGACGGGGAACCCATTTAGTGAAAGCTTGCAGATTATTTAAAGCATCAATGCCCCTTTGAGCGACTAATTGACGACGAAATTCACCGATAAAATCTTCGGCCGGACCGTAATGATCGGCCAGATCCCAAGTGGTGAAACCGGCATCTAGATAGGAGAACATACTAGAGATCGCTTTTTGGGGTGCGATCGAACCATGGGCGCCTGAAACCTGCCACATTCCGTTCAAAATACGGCAAATTTCCAGATCGGGGGTAAACTGTAAGCGACGAGATTCGGACATGGGGACTTTTCAGTGTTGCCAAAGGCACGGCGTAGCCGTCCAGTAAACAGTAAACAGTAATCAGTGAAAAGACAGCAGAAAACTGCCATTGAATACTGCTCACTTAATATTCTATTCTCCTACTGACCACTGATCACCGATCACTGATTCAAGACAGATCGATCGTCCCTGTCCGGAAAAAAGCGGTAAAGGGGAAGACTTGCGGAAAAATCTCCCCCTTTTTAGGTTTTTACTTCTCAATTTTTGCTGGGTTAATATTCCACTTCCAATCGCGCTGCGGTGACAGCATCAAAAGCGAAAGCGAGAACTATAGGCATAGGACAAGCGAGGATGACACAGAGAATTAAAGCTGTCACAGTCAATCCGATCGCCACTCCTAACCAAAGTTTTTCGGCAGGAGATAGACCTTTTTGGCGCTTAATTTTTTGTAACACTTTGGTGGGAATTGGTTCTGGCATCACGGCATTGGGAGGGAATGCCCAATAATTACTGTAGCGTTCGAGAAATAGCTCTGTCCAGCCGTTTTCTTGACACCATTCTTGAATCCATTGTTCGTGAAAGTGTTTCATTGCTTCCCTGTTGACTTTTTCTGGTGATTACTATAAACATCTCTTGATGCGAACTTCATCCTAGCAAAGCTATCTTAAGGGTCGATCGGATTCAATAAAACTTAATATATGAGTAGTCGGTGAAAAGTAAAGTTAACGGTGAGGTAAGGAGTCAGGAGCAAGGAGTCAGGAGCAAGGAGACAGGAGATAGGAGATTATTTTATTTATTCTTACCACTTCCCCACACCCTACACCCCACACCCTACACCCCATTTCCCCACACCCCACACCCTACACCCTCTTTCAAGTCAGGAGACAAGGATCAGCTTGGGGATTGGGTGTAAGGGAATAGGGAAATAATTGTTAAAAAATTTCGGTTCTTGACTCGGTACAGATTCCTTGTAATTTTTGGTCCCAAGTATCGAGGGGAAGGGTATCGAGATAGGCAAAGTCAAAGACAATCCCGATCGAGGGGATAGCTTGCCATTCGGGGGAATTTAGGAGACGATCAAAATAACCTCCCCCGTAACCTAAACGATAGCCTTGGCGATCGCAAGCGACGGCGGGAATTAATAGTAAGTCCACTTCGGCCGGTAAAATGAGAGGAGCGATCCCTGTTGGTTCATAGATGCCATAACGATTTAATTCTAGGGGATCGTCGGCAGTCCAACAGTGCCAAGTGAGGCTATCTCCGTCACAACGGGGAAAACCCCAGCGATGGTGTTGGCAAAATAAGGAACTTAAATCCGGCTCTTGACGATAACTAAAGTAGGCGAGAATGGTTTTAGCGTGCTGAAATAAAGGTAAAGATTGTAAATTTTTGCAAAGTTGCTGACTATTTTCTTGCCAAATATGCTTAGGAAGCGTTCGTCTTTGGGTAATTAGTTGTTTGCGTAATTGGGCTTTTTTGGTAGCGGAATCCATAAAATAGAGATAAATAGGAGAGTAAGTGGCTGGTTATAATTAAATTGAAGATGGATCCCCCCTTAATCCCCCCTTGATAAGGGGGGGTGTCGATCCCCCCTTAATCCCCCCTTGATAAGGGGGGCATCTGACAGTTTTTAACACCTAACTACTTAGTAAGAACGATGCTAAATCTATTTAACTCGCTTTTTGGGCGTTATAACGAGAATATCAAGGCCAATGTGGAAATTTACACTTGGGCAACTTGTCCCTACTGTATTCGAGCTAAATGGTTGCTGGGTTGGAAAGGGGTAAAATACACCGAATACAAGATTGATGGGGATGAAAGCGCACGTCAAGCCATGGCAGAACGTGCCAGGGGTAAACGCAGTGTACCACAGATTTTTATTAACAATGAACATATCGGTGGTTGTGATGATTTGTATGCTTTGGATGGTCAGAAAAAACTAGATAATTTACTGGCTAAATGTGGGACTATCTAAAGTCTATTGATGAAAAAGCCTATGAGAAACATCGGCAATGGATGCAGTTAGCTTTAAATTTAGCGGCAACTGCGGGGGACCGGGGTGATGTACCTGTGGGAGCGGTTATCGTGGATAAACAGGGCAATTTAATCGCTCAAGGGGCTAATTGCAAGGAAAAACACCATGATCCCACCGCTCACGCTGAAATTCTGGCGATTCGTGCCGCTAGTCAAGTGTTAGGCAATTGGCACTTAAATGATTGTACCCTCTACGTCACCCTCGAACCCTGTCCCATGTGTGCCGGGGCAATTATTCAGGCTAGGCTAGGATTATTAGTGTACGGTGCTGACGATCCGAAAACAGGAGTTATCCGCACTGTGGCTAATTTTATTGATAGTCCTTTTTCTAACCATCGTTTACCAGTAATCGCGGGAATTTTAGCCAAGGAATCGGGGGAATTATTACAAACTTGGTTTGAGAAAAAAAGATGAGAGATATTCCTCGAATTACTGTCAGTAATTCCACGACAATTCCTTTCCTACCATATCACCGTTCCCTGCGGTTGAGACGTGGGGCAACCTCGTAATTTAGGCAAGAGTGTGACTGTTGAACTGTTGAATAAGGTTAATTAAGTTGATTGAAAACACTTGAGTCAAAAATAAATGATAGTCTGTTTAAGTTTATGATAACATTACTTTATCAGTTAGTTGACATAGATACACCATCTAAAGATACCGTAAATATACGGTAGATAACGACCAACACACTGTTGTAGTCTAAAATTATGAATCCAGTGAGTTTCTCAACTTGTATTTTATGATATATACTCTAAATATAGCGCACCTACATGAAATGTAAACCCCCTCCGTTTGCCGTCTTGCGACACCTGACTTCTAGAGCCTAGCCGTTCACAAATCAACTAGGCGCACTATATATATATTTTTTATGTTAGGATAACTCACAAATGTATGGTATAAAATAAGATTTATCTGTGTGCTGTAAATTAGATTGTTTTTACAATATTTAATGGAAGCAACAAAACAATAAATTCACTATGCAACTTACTAACTTTATCTCTAATAAGTCGGATCGATCACAAACTAAAAAATGGCCCAAAACCCTTACATTAGCCTGTTCCTATGCTGGATTATCAGGGAAAAAATCGCTTTGGGATCTAGCTGACTTAGCTTGTAAAGTTGAAACTGAATGGGGAAATCATCCCAATTACCATTTAAAAGCATTGTCTGATGCTTGTGGTATTTCTGAGTCACGATTACAGTTATTAGCGAGAACAGCTAAATTTTATCCCCCAAAAGAACGTTTTCATCAGCTTAGTGTAAGCCATCATATAGAAGCAATGCGAAAAGCTCCTACTGAGGCTCACTACTGGCTCAATCAAGCACTAGAAAAGAAATGGAATAGTACGGACATACGTTTAGCTATTACAGGTAATGGTGATCCTCAAAAATTTTCGTGGTTGAGATGTGGAACATTTTGGTACTTTTCTCATTGCGATCCTCGATTTGGAATTAAATACCCTGGGCGTATTCCGGGGCAAATAGCAGCTAATTTAATTCATTATTTTACTGAACCTGATGATCTTGTGGTAGATTTAATGGCCGGAGGTGGTTCAACTTTAGACGCTGCTCAATTCTTAGATAGACGATGTTTAGGTTATGATTTAGCGTCTGTTCGTTCTGATATTTTAATTAATGATGCTCTTTTAGGTGTTCCAGAAGAAGCTCATGGAGCGAAATTAATTTTTTTGGATCCTCCCTATGGTGCGATTGCCAAAAATTTATACAGTAAACATCCTCACTGTTTATCTCAAATGAATGAAACGGAGTTTATTAACGCTTTAGTTACCATTGGTGATCACTGTCGTCAAGCACTATCACCTGATGGTTATTTGGCCATTTTAATCCAGAATGTTTATGATTGGGAAAATCACACAATCTTTAAGGTTGTTTCTAGTTTTCTTGATAATAATTGGAATTTGGTGAGTCGAATTCAGGCTCCTATTTCTAATCAACAAATTTCATCTATTGTAATGAAATGGGCGAGAGAAAACCGTAAAATGGTTAATACAGATCGCGATCTTTTAGTTTTTCAAATGAATTAATTAGTTTAGAGTTTATGTTTTATGAATAATCACGGCTTTGACGGTGAATCACTTTACGTTCTTCCTGACTCCGAGAAAGGTGACAAGAGCCTTAAAATTTGTATTGATTTTGATGCTACTTCTCCACAACCAAAGTTTAAACGCAATGATTACGTTTTAATTTCTCAATCAGAACAACATCAGTGGGTTGGACAAATCGCTGATGTTGAGAGAATTATTTCTCCAATGGGACAATACTCAGACAATACTATTGAATATCTCCGAAGACAAGTTTTATCTCCTGATACAGTTCGTCCACTAAGAGTTGTTAGACTGTTTGAAATTCGGATAATTGGTCAATACTTCGACAATCAACTAGATGTACCATTAAATAACATTTTGCCTGGAGCAATAGTAAGCAAATTAGATGAGGAGCGAATTCGCAATTTAATTAATATTCCTCGGTTAAAAACCTATCAAGATCATTCTCAAAATGTTGTCGGGATTATTCAAAATGCTGAAAATATACCATTAACAATAGATTCCCTAATCATTAGAGATCATATTGGAGTAGGAGGTGCATCGGGACAAGGAAAGTCAAATTTGAATGAAAATTTAGTCGCAATCGCACAAAAAGAAGGATGCTGTGTAATTCAGCATGACGCTAAACCAGATTTTCGCTATATTGAAAAAGCAAATACAGACTCTCATCCTGCTATACAAACAAATTGGGAAATATATCAAAAATACGGGCTAAAGGCTGAAGGTGCAAGAGAAGTATTTAGAATTGCGATCGCCAATCATCTTCCTTCTGATGATGTACGAGTAGATATGATTTTAGGTTTTAATGCTTCTGATTTGAATCCCGAACTTTTAGCCCAACTATTATGTCCCGGCACTGATACAGCTTCTATCAATGCTCAGGATAATTTAGTTAAAGCAATCTATGGTTTAAAGAAAAAAGAATATAAACTTGATGACATAACTTCAGAAATTGAACGGCGAAGGGCAGACGATGAAACCGCTCAAAGAAATTATCAATCTGCTGACTTAATACACCCTATGACTGTTGAATCTATTCTCAGAAAAATTAAGAGCAATAAAAAGAGATTAGACTGGTTAGATACTGTTGGTCTATCTGTGAGTAGAAAAGAACCTCAAAAAAGCAAGCATTTAGCTAGTAGCACTCAACACCAAACAATACAAACCTTTATTGCTAAAGATATTTTTAAAAAAGGAAGAATTGTTGTTATTGACTATGGAGATATTTCTCAAGATGATGAGAACTCTTATGCAATTATCTTAGAATATATTTTGCGACAAGCTCATCATCATGTTTTAACCTCTGATCTAAACATTGTGGAAATGATTGATGAGGCTCATCGTGTTTTTAATAATACATCTCGTCGAGCTAGTGCATTAATTAAATCTTTTACAAAGTTTGCTCGTGAAGGTCGTGTAAAAGGTCATTGGATGATTGTTAGCACTCAATTATTTAGTGATATTGATTCAGAAGTCAGAGAAAACTTAAATACAAGATTTGTTTTAAGGCAAAACACAAGAGATGCGGCTAAGATTGCAACAGAAAATATGGGGGTTGACTTTATTGATTCAGTGTTAAGTCTTGGTAAGGGTAAATGTTTAGTCAAAACCAATGAATCTCAAGCTGTCCTTCAAGTAGCAATCGCTCCTAGTCCCTTTGAATTAATGAGAGATGATAACCGTGATGCAAAAGGAACTTACAAAAAACCTAAAGTTGTTAAGGAAAATCAACAGAATAAACCAACAAATAACACAACCAATGGAGCAAAGCAAACACCAACACAATTCCCAACTAAAGTCAACAGTACAGACATAACTAATCCCAATTCTCAAACAGAAGATGATATTCCCTTTTGAGTTAACTTAGCCAGACAACTATTCAATTCATAAATTACCTTAAGGAGAAAAAATGAATTTCTCGGAAATGCTTGAAGATACAAAACAAGTTAGCTATGATGACTTTATCATAGACAGTGGTGGAATTGCTGATGATATTATTGAAATGTTTACAAACTCTTTAGCCATCGAAGTCAAGAAAGTGTATGAAAATGATATTCTAGAGTTACAAAATAAAAAAACCATTAGAGGAACTAATTTGGGACTTAGAAAACTTAATTTTGGGGACATATCTCAAGCATCTGAAGTTTTATCTGGTCAGGTTGCAGCAGTTGATGGAACATTTGCTTTACCTCGTCAAGACTATTCAACGGGATCGGCTCTCTGTGTAGCAATTGGTAGTGCTTCAATGACGAGAATCTTACAAGATAGTTTACACTATTGGTCTAGTAGCAAAGCCTTAAGAAATGCTCAGGATATTGATGATTTTTTAGACCTTAGAGAAGAACATATTTATAAGCCGAATAATACTGCATTTATGCGTTATTTTGAGGCAAAACACGCTATCAAAATTGATGAGAATTTTATTTTCTTTGATGGGTTACTCTGTGACGAATGGTTAGCAAATACAAAAGAAGGTTCCGAAATATATAGACAACTTTTAGAGCATCCAACTAAAAAATATATAGGTGTGATTAAAAATTGTAAAAAAAATTTAATATTTTCACAATATGCTCGTGCTTGTCCATCTGGTTCGATTTTATTAATAGAAACCTTACATGATCATATAAGCAGACGTGAAACAGAAACTAGATTTTCACTTCAGTCTAGTAAGCAGCAAGTCCGCTACTTTTGGCAAGAACTTTCTCCTCGGATTATTAGAGGTGTTTTTAAACCATATAAACGAGCATTTGGCTTTGAAGTCTTAGAAGATCATCTAGATGATATGCTTCGCCTTTTAGCAGCAGATGCTCACATGAGTCAGGAAGGACATGAAATTCCTTATTTGTTGAATCTAGTCGATGGTGAAATTAGAAGAATGTTCAAACGCCACAAACTCTTAAGTGATATTGCACTCAAAATGAATCAAACCTCTGACTCTATTTATCAAGAAGAATGGGATGAACACGCATTTCGTCCACAGCAAGTGTAGAATTTATAGCGGTTCTCGCATCTGTGCGGCACACTTAAACCTTTGCTGATTCAGCTGTTCAGGATCAGGAATGTACCTCGTGTAAATCAGAAATGCTATATTATTCTAAATGCTTAATTGGTTGGTGAGTTAATTTTTTTAACTTCTCAGCCACTTCAACCCGATGACAACGATGATAATCCATTTCTGCACATAATAGCAAAACTGTTTTTGACTGAGCTTTTTTAGCAATATCTTGTAAAACTTGATCAACTTTTTCCGGTTCAGGGGAAACCCAATGACTTGTCCCTGAAATATTTCCTAAAGTTTTTTCTGACAAATACTCTATTCCCTGTTGATGACACAATTTTTCAAGTTGATCACCATACCATTTGCGACTCCATGCGCGGGGTTTTTCTCGAACATCGATCAGAAAATCAACCTTAAATTCTTTAATATATGCTAAAAGGGTATCATAGCTTGAACGATTGCCGTAGCCAAAGGTTAAAATCAATGATTGCCTTGTAGGTGGATTTTTCATGATTCTAAAACAACTCCATTTGATTGAACTTTACTAGGGGAGGATAAAACAAACCAATAATCATAAAAGACTTAGCATGATTTTTGAGATTTCCCACAATAAAATATAAATCTTTACTTTCAAAAAAATCATCTTCTAGTTTTTGTCTAACTTTTTCTAAGGCATACTGTTCAGCTTCTAGTCCTAACAATTGAGATCGATCACGGCACTTGCGATAAAGTTCCATAATTTCCCAATCACTAATTGAGTATTTATGCGGCACATTATCTTCATCCGTGAATTGATAAAAAAATTTATAAGGAATTTTTTCTAAGTCTATATTAGGCTCAAACAAATCTAGTTGATTGAGGACAGCCTGTTGTTTTTGATTCCATTCTCTAGAAGTTTTCTTAGAAAAAAATCTTTCAATTGACTTGGGTTTAATAATTCCTAGGGATTTTCCCTGTGCTTGAATATCGGCGATAGACCTAAATTGTAAAGATAGAACTAGGGATTTTCTTTCTTGCCAATTATTAGTTGTATCTATTTTTCTAATAATTTCTAAATAATTGTCATCAATTTTAAAGCTTTCTGGACGGTAATCTTGATCATTTCTTTTAATTTTAGCACTAACAATTGCCCATCGAGGGTAACGTTTATCAAAATCTAAATAACGATATCTGATGGGATAAATTCTAATCCACTGTAGCGGATTTTCCTCTTCACTTAACAATATTCCTGCCGTACAGACTGTCTCTTGATATTTAGTGCTAATAGATGGATAAGTTTTAGTGGCAATTAAAATTTTTCTAGTTTCCATAATATTTAGCCTGAATTATGACCTTTGACAAGCCGAAAGCTTGTATTTTCTTTAAAAACCCTTGTTTTGAAAAGATATTTTATCCTGAAAAAATCGAAAATAGAAATTTTGTGATCAAAGCTTGAATGAATATTAACAAAAAACCTTTATACTTGTCAATACAATTTTCGGAGTATTTTTGATTGAAACCTACGGAGGCAATTCTACCGCATATCCCCAAATCACCAAGCTAATCGCCACTTCCTGTAAAACCGGTGCGAGAATCGAGCAACTTGTGCAAGAAATCGCCTCTCAAATCGATACTATTCCCCCTATCAAAGATTTATTGCCTAATAGTTGGTTTCAGATCAAAACTCAACTAGAAGCGATGGGAAAGGATTATGACTTTATTTCCTAGGAAAAGGCGTTGGGTTTCATGCTTCAACCCAACCTACGTTCTGAAAATTAGGTAATTGACCAGATGAAAATAATCGGTAAAACCCCACACCTTCAGCCAACCCTAATTAAAGAAATAGTTAAATCTTGATAAAAATCCTCTTGTTTTAACTCCACTTTTGATTGAGAAGCTAGTAAAAGTAAAGCCCAAAAAATCGCCACCTTTTCCTGTGTTGCCGAGTGACTAGAGGGTTTTTCAGCTTGCCATAAATCCAATAAATACTCAAACTCTATCTCATTTTTCTCTAATTGAAAAAACTTTCTCTGCAAAAAAAAGTCCAATTCCGCTGCCAATTCCGTCAGGTTTTCTTGGTGGGCTAATTCCGTGATAATTTGTACCGCTTCCCGTCGGGATTGAGGCCGGGGTTTCGGGACAACTACAGGCAGTTTCGGTAAAGCTTCAATCTCTAGGGCAATCTGTTGCAATTGAGTGATTAACTCCTGCAAAGTTACCCGTCTTTTGCGCGGTGGTGGGGCAGCAGTACGACGGCGAATATGATTTTCTAGATAACGGGGTAAAGTTCTTAATTCCCGTTCTAACTCGCTAATTTCCTCATCAATCAGACTTTCTTCTTGCTGGTCCAAAGACAATCTTTCTAGGGTATCAGCCTTAAATAAAACTAACATAGAAGCCCATAAAAAAGCCTGTCCCGATTGGGGTAAATTAGCTTGGGCCATGGCTAAATCTAGATCATTTAATAACCCCAATTCTGCCAAAAAGCGATCGATCACATCGATAACCTGCACATCCCAGGGGTCAATTTCTCCCTGTTCCGCCATTTCTAAAAGAGAGGCGATCGCATCACTGGCCGAGGTGATAGTCATGATTGTAGAATCTTGTAGGATCTCAAAGGATAGAATTTAGCAAGCAAAACCATGGACATATCGATCGCTGACCTGCGCTTGGACTACAATCTTGAAGAATTGCTAGAGTCAGAAACATCTGCCGATCCTTTCATTGTATTTAAACAATGGCTAGAACGGGCGGTATCTTCGGGAAGATTGGAACCCAACGCGATGACTTTAGCTACTATTTCCCCGGAGGGTAAACCCCGGGCCCGCATGGTATTGTTGAAAGACTTCGATCCTCGCGGTTTTGTTCTCTTTACCAACTACCACAGCGCCAAAGGACAGGAATTAATCGCCAATCCCAATGCGGCCCTAGTGTTTTGGTGGGGAGAATTGCAACGGCAAATTAGGATTGAGGGAACTGTAGAAAAAATCAGCGAGGAGGAATCGGATAATTACTTTTTTGTCCGTCCCTGGGAATCTCGTTTAGGGGCCTGGGCCTCCCATCAAAGTGAAGTGATTTCTGGGCGGTATATCCTCGAAAAACGCCTTGCAGAACTAAAAGAAGAATATGCTGGTCGTGAAGTTCCCCGTCCTCCTCATTGGGGCGGTTTTCGCCTAATTCCTAGTTTAATCGAGTTCTGGCAAGGTCGCCCCAGTCGTCTCCACGATCGTCTCTGTTATTATCGTCAAGAAGATGGCAGTTGGCAAAGGCAACGTTTAGCTCCTTAGTTTTATCTTGACACCTTGTATTGGCAAAATAGCTCGATGCTAATTCAATTTGTCATTTTAGTCTTGAGATAATATTAGGTCGATGTCTTCTCCCAACCCGCGCTTCCCTTAGCGATCGGGTTGGGCTATTATATCAATTGGATAAAGGCAACCCGTCCGCCCTAAAGTTTCAGAAAAACGATAGATCAGCAATTGTTTATAATGGGTTAGTGATTTGGGTACAATCTCAACTCCAATTAGAGATCGTCCGGCATCTTTAGAGGCTGAATATTTGGCAAGAGTTTATGACAATCCCGAATGGTGTGAGATATAAAAAAAACACGGTCTTGATCCTGAACCTAAACCCGTTATATCCGCTTCTTTAAAATCTTCTTCCTATCGCAATCAATCCCTATCTTTCCCCTGCTTTGTTACCCGAAACTTTAGAAATTGCCGGAGGGATTGGGGATAAGTCCGACCGTGCAAGGGCATTGATATTGACAGGGTTAGTGGGACTTAGACAAAAAACAAATCAAGAAAAGCCTCAACCCCAATCCCCGCTTGGGATTTACTTCAAGAAGCCCAAAATCGCTGAAACCCAGATATATCAATGAAAATCACAAATCGAGGTTAACCCCTTGTCCGGTAATGGTTTGAGCCTTTTTTGCTGACCGAAAGCGCCTGAGTCCCATTAGCTCCCCATTTACCTTAAGTCTTATCCGAAGTATTAGCATATGAAACTTATGTTCCTCTTGCAGATCAGCTTTTTACGATATACTTAGAAGAAATAAGTAAGGTTTTGCTCAAGGATTTTTGGCAGATGGAAGGAACTATTTTACGCTTCGACATCTCTAATAACACAGGGGTTATCAGAGGCAATGACGGGACAAGATACCAGTTCACAAACTCCGAGTGGAAGGACGAAAAGGAATTTGCCAGAGTAGGTTTATTGGTGAATTTTGAGGTTAACTTAAATAATGAACCCGTTGATATTTACTGTATTCCTAAAGATAAGGGAAAGAGAATATGGCAGTATGATGGATATCTGGTGATGTTGCGGGGGGCATCTCTACCAAATCGCTGTATCAAAACCAATCGCCCGGTAATGGGAAAAGAAGAACATACTTTATCCTTTAATCCTTTATTTGTTAATTTTTCTGCCCTTTTTTCTGCCCTGATTAGAATCAGTTTTTTAATTTTTGTACCCTGGATTATAACAATACCGGTTATCATTGTCTATTTTGCTATGACAAAATACGAAAAAATCACTTTTGGACTTTCTCAAGAAGTTAAAAAACAGCACAGATTATTAATAGATACGATTTTCTCGTGCGTAATTTTTGGGATGATTATGGCTGCTGTTAATGTACATTACAGCTTAATAATATTTGCACTATTGTTAATAATATTTGCACTATTGTGCTTGCCGTTTTGGTTAATTTTACGGAAATCGCCACTGTCAACTTCTGGAATTTCAATAGCCTGGATTCAGGGTGAATACATTTGCATCCGTGGAATCAATAAAGAATATCTTTCTGAGTTTCCTGAATGGAGTAATTATAGACGACGTGGTTAGTTTTTTATTTATCCGGAATCTTACCCGAAGCCTTAGAAACAGCCAGAGGGATTGGGAATGAATCTTACTGTGCAAAGGCATTACAAGCCTTAACCGCCACCTTAACCCCTGCTAATGTTGACTTATCTTTCTGGGAAAATACCCTTCATGCTTTGGGTACTCTCACTTTTGGGGGGGAGCATCTCACCTTTGTAACCCCTAAATCAGGTTTTATGTCAAGCTCTTTTGAAAGCCTTGCTAGAAACCAGTTCTAGGGATAAGTATAATTACTCACTTGCATAAATGAGATGCTCCCTTTTGGGGGAGAGGTCGCCTTAAGAGAAGTGTATCAAGGGATTAAGGATGTTAGTCGGTGGTGGCGGTGATTCCCGTCCCACTAATTAGCCTCCGCCTTACCCAAGTGAATCAGCGATTGCAGAAATCCGATAAAATAGTGAAATTAGCCTATAACTCGCTTGGAACAAAAACTATTGGGAGAGGCAGAACCATGACTGATAATAATCTGCTCTTCGATGTTTTAACACCCCTTAATTGTACCATTCATGTCAGTGTTGCCTATTGGGAAATCATTACTCAGATCAAACATCCCATAATGAAAGGACAAGAAAAATTAGTCCAAGAAACCCTAAGTCAACCTGATGAAATTCGACGTAGTCGCAGTGATCCTGATGTGTATTTATTCTACAAACTTCAACGAGAAAAACGTTGGCTCTGTACCATTATTCGTAAACTCAATGGAGACGGTTTCGGTGATTACAACTTATCCCACTGATGCAATTAAAGAAGGAGAAATTTTATGGCAGAAGTAAATGTTTATTACGATCCGGTGGGAAATACTCTCACCGTTTGGTTTGGGGATCGTCATACAGAATACCTCTGTGAAGAAACCGGAGACGAAGTTATTTTAATGAAAAATAAGCAGGGTAAAGTTATCGGTTTTGAAAAACTTAATTACACAATTGCTGAAAACACCAACCTTAAAATTTCCCTAGAAACCGCAATCGCCATCGAAAGTTAAAATTACGGAGTAACTATTTATGCGCTATCAAGTTCGACTCAAACAAAGCGAAGAAGGTTATGCGATTTGGTGTCCTAATCTACCCGGATGCTGGTCACAGGGAGACACTGAAACAGAAGCCATCGAAAATATCAAAGAAGCAATACAAGACTATTTAGAGACAATTGAAGAATTAAACAAAGATGCTGAAATTCGTTATGTAGAAGTGGGATAAGTATGCCAAAATTACCGGTAATTAATCATCTACGCGCTGTTAATGCCTTTGAAAAAGCAGGATTTCGCATCACTAGACAGAGAAAACATATCACCATGACGAATGGAGAACGTACTATCACCATTCCACGAGCAAATCCGATTAATGCTTATACAATGGCAGGGATTGTTAAAGAAGCAGGTTTAACTATCGAACAATTCTTAGAATTGCTCTAAAACCATTCCCAACTTAGTCCCTTTAATCCTTCATTTTGGGGGACTGGTCGCTTTAAGAAAAGTGTATCAAAGTATTAGGAATGTTAGTCGCTGGTGGCGGTGATTTTCGTCCCAATAATTAGCCTCCACCTTACCCAATTGAATCAGCAGTCTGCTCCCCAGTGCCTTCGGCAAGCGCAGAAATCCGATAAAATAGTGAATAGGTGACATCAGGAAAAAATTATCTATGGCAACCACATCCGAAGACGTATGGCGACTCTTAGCCGAATTAGCGACTGCTCAAGCCGAATTAACTGCTGCTCAAAAAGAAACTGACAAACAACTCAAGGAAACTGACCTACTATTGAAGGAAGTCAGTCAACAACAGAAGGAAAACGCCCAACAACTCAAGGAAACTGACCGACAACAGCAGAAAACTGACAAACAACTCAAAGAATTAGGTCAGCAAATTGGGGGACTCGGTGCAAAATTCGGCAGCTTTACCGAAGGACTTGCCCTTCCTTCAATGGAAACGATTCTCAGGCAACGCTTTGGTATGGAAGTCATCAGTCCCAGTGTGCGAGTCAGTAAAGATGGACAACACCTAGAAATTGATGTCCTTGCCTATACCAATGGTGAGCTAAATACCGCCTATATCGTCGAGGTTAAAAGTCATGCCAGAGAGGAGTCTATTACTCAATTAAAAAGTATTTTGCAACGGTTTCGCAGCTTTTTCTCTGAACACAAAGATAAAAAACTCTATGGCATATTAGCATCGGTTGATTTATCACCAGGATTACGGGAAAAAATTCTGCAAGAAGGGTTTTATGTGGCTCGGATTCATGACCAAGTATTTGAATTAGATATTCCCGATAATTTTCAACCTCAACCTTATTAAAACAGCAAAGGCGATCGCTTTTAATCTGATATTATGAGAGATGATTTTCCCAATATCAAGAACAATCACCTTCTTTTCTCAATCATTGATCGTTTCGACCTGTAAGGGCAAGTCAAAAATTTTTCCCTACACCCTACACCCCATCCCCTGTAAACTTTTTAGGCTCTCTGTCACCCCGTGAAGGATCAGGATTTTGAGGAGGAGGGGATTTAGCTGAATAATCTTTGCAGAAAAGTGCTTCGATCCCGCAGGAAAACCTGAGCGCAATTGCGCCCCGGCATCCCCGAAATCGAGCCGCCGGGGTGAGTTCCTGCTCCGGTTAAATAAAGGTTTTTAATGGGGGTTTTGTAGTTAGCTATTTCCGGCAAAGGACGCAGGAAAATCATCTGATCTAAGGTCATATCAAGATGATAGTAATTACCTTTATAAGAACCCAAACGATTAGCTAATTCGGCCGGACTTTCCACCCGACGGGCAATAATGGCGGATTTGAGATTTGGGGCATAATCGGCCAGTTTATCAAGAACTCGATCGGCCACGCGATTTTTTAATTCTTCCGTCCATCCCGTGCCGTTTAATCCTGTTCCCTCGGCCCCGGCAATCTGATAGGGGGCAAAAAATTCGATCCAGAGGGTATGCTTGCCCTGGGGAGCCATGGAGGGATCGAGAATAGTGGGGACATCTAGGTACATCGAGGGATTTTCGTCGGGAATCTGCCCCAAAATCGTTAAAGCGTGGGCCTGTTCAACGTGACGCACGGAATCGGCGATGAGAATCGTTCCCTGTAAATACTCCTCTTTGTGATCGTAAGCCTCGAACCTTGGTGCTTCGGCGAGGGCGCAATCAATTTTAAGAATTGTTTCATTGTTATTGACAATTCGCCGTTCTACCCTTTCTCGCAATTCTGGATCGGCGGCATCCACATCGGCGGGGGCGACTAACTGTAAAAAGACTCGTCTAGCGTCAATATTAGAGATAACAGCCGCTTTTGCCATATATTCCTGTCCCGAGTCCACCCTAACCCCGATCGCTTGTCCTTCCTCAATTAGAATCTGTTTAACCTTCTGCTCGGTTAAAATCACCCCACCGAGACTGACAACACATTTCACCAGAGCCTCCGTTAGTGCGCCTGTACCACCACGAGGGCGAGCCACCCCGGGAGAATGACGCATCGCCATCATCATCATCCCGGAGGTAATGCCTTTTTGGGAGGGAGGAGCGCCAATTTCTGCCGCTAGACGAGCCAGGGGTGCTTTGACAAATTCGCTCTCAAACCATTCATTGAGGACATCTTCGGGGGAAGTAATCATCGTGCGGATGAAGTCGAGCAGTTTCTTTTTCGAGCCGATCGCTTTCCAGACACTAGCTAAGGCACTAGAGTTATAATTACGGGCGATTCTGAGCAAATCTTGAGGCGGAGCGTTAAACCATGGACCGATCGCATTCATCAACTGCGCCCAATAGTCGATAAACTGAAGGTAGCGATCGGCATCTCGCGGACAAAACTGGGCAATTGCGGCGTGAGTTTTTTCCAGAGAGCGATAGGAAAGAAAATATTGGCCAGAGGGATGGGGACAGAAAACCGTAGGATCGAAGAATAAATACTCTAATCCGTGGCGTTTTAGCTCTAATTCCTCAATTACTGGTCCTAAAAAGATAAATTCGTGATCGATCGCACAGAGATTAAACTTAAAATCGGGGGCTAAATCTGGGATAACCGCTTCTGTGGTAGCCGCTCCTCCCGGTACGCTACGCTGTTCGAGAAGGAGGACGCGATAACCGGCTTTGAGGAGATAGGCGGCACAAACTAAACCATTATGCCCCGCACCGATGAGGATGACATCGTAACTTTCCATGCAGTTTCAAAAATTCCTATTTTTAATTTTGCGCTTTTCTTGACCCTAATATGTTAAAAATAGTTAAAGATTGGCTGCTGTCAGCAGATTTCAGCGAGCAGTTATCAGTGAGCAGGTAGAAAACATTTAATTTTTCCTTTTTTTTATGAGTTCTGCGATTAAAGTTATTCAACCATCCGGTATTTTAGATGGCAACCAAGCCAGCGAATTTCGCCAAGAAATTGCCGAAGCAGTGCAGGGAGGTTCAGAGGTTATTATCGTTGATTTCAAGGATGTCACCTTTATGGATAGTTCTGGTTTAGGGGCGTTAGTTTTATCCTTAAAAACCGTGCGTTCTGCGGGGGGTAAACTATTAATCTGCTCGATTAACGAGCAAATAAAAATGTTATTTGAATTGACCGATATGGATCGAGTTTTTGAAATTTTTAATAACCGAGAAGAATTAGAGCAAAAAATTTTAGGAAGTTAATCAGTGAAAATCCACCTGCATGATCGAAAGATCATCCTTAAAATTGCCATCAAATTGTAAAGCTTGAATTTTTTCAATAAAATTATCGAGATTTTTGGCGTAATTACAGTGATAATTTCGTAAAGATTGAATAAAGTTTTCTAGTCCCCACATCCTACCATCAACACAATCGATCTCGTAAATTCCATCGCTAAAAAGATAAAGGCTACTGGGGAAATTCAGGCATTTAACCTGATTAATATATTCCGCCTCTGGAAACATCCCGATGGGAAAACCGGGGGCTTTCAGTCTGGTTTCAATCATCTGACCAAAAGGTTTTTGAGTCAGGAGAACTGCCGGGGGATGACCGGCGCTGGCATAGGTTAACTGTTGTTGTTTCTGATCATAAATTCCGTACCAAATAGTAAAATATTTATCATTCTTAGGACTGATTTGATAAACTTGATTTAACCCTTGTAAAACCTGATTAGGTTCATAGTAATTCACCTGACTTAAACCACGAGAACGGAGTAAATTAATCACCGAAAGGGAAGGTAAAGCCGCTCGCAAGCCATGGCCCGCCACATCTAAAAGATATAACATCAAATGGTCATTATCTAACCAATAATAATCAAAACCATCCCCCCCCAATCGACGAGAAGGAAGGAAGCGAAAATCGATAGCAAGTTTTGGAGAAATAAAAGGTTCGGGTAACAGCGATCGCACATATTCCGCCGCCTCCGCTAACTCCATTTCTAGTAATTGTTTTTGCGCTTGCAGATCATGACTTAATTGATGCAAACGCATTCCCGCCCGCACGCGCGCTCTTAACTCATTAATTTCGATCGGTTTGCATAAAAAATCATCGGCCCCCGCATCCAATCCCTTCACCCGATCCTCCACCGATCCCAAAGAAGTTAAGAGGATAAAAAAAGTGGTTGACAGTTGGGGATTAAGCTTAATTTGCCGGCAAACTTCCAACCCATCGATCCCCGGCATCATCCAATCACAAATAATCATCGCTGGTTTTAGTTGCCCCGCTTGCTTTAATCCTTCTTCCCCATCACTGGCAATAAAAACCTCGTATTCCTTCCGCAAAGCGCGGCTCAAAAACGTTTGAATTACTCCATCATCATCAATTACTAGAATTCGTACCATCTTTTTTGTGACTCGACTATCTCAATCTTACTGCTTACCTCGGACTCCCTAAAAGATGACTTTGCTTGTCCCCCTCTCAGGGGATTAAATCCAGAATCGAGCTAACACATCAGTCATAGTTTGGCAAAAATGGTATTGTAAAGTTTCAATACAAATATGGTCAGATATAGTCAAGCATGGTAATATGTGAACACGAAACTATCAGACTAGGCAAAAAAAAACAGCAATAAGTTATCGAACGACTTGGAGGTGGTGGAAACAAGGGAATTTAACAGGTTATCAATTGCCTTCGGGTACAATTATCATAACGGATGACAACCATTCAAAACCCGACGCTGAGTTAAAAGACAACGGATAATAATGTTAGTAGCCGAAAGACACATTATCAAGAAAGGACATAGATTTTGGGCG
>SFAQ01000151.1:0-24276 GCA_007096525.1 Microcystis wesenbergii Mw_QC_B_20070930_S4
CACCCCACACCCCACACCCCACACCCCACACCCCACACCCCACACCCCACACCCCACACCCCACACCCCACTTTCTTATCAGCTTTAGTAATGATTGTCATTGGTTTTTTCAATCGAATAAATAAAAACGCCCCCAAAAAGGAAGCGTTTTTTAACTTATCATGAGGACTTAGCAAAATGTGTGCAGAGTTAGAACGCGGATGTTGGATGGGGATCCAACATCTGTTTATTTTTAACCATCGATCGCCGGCGCTGTCAAGGCCATGGGGATAGCATCACCGGAAGCTAAATCGAGGGGGAAGTTATGAGCGTTGCGTTCGTGCATTACTTCAAAACCAATGTTAGCGCGGTTGATCACATCCGCCCAAGTGGCGGTCTCGCGTAGCGAGCGCGTTGCGACCGCACGTCCTTGGGAATCAATAATTGACTGGTTAAAGTTGAAACCGTTGAGGTTAAAAGCCATGGTTGAGATCCCCATAGCGGTGAACCAGATCCCCACCACCGGCCAAGCTCCCAGGAAGAAGTGTAGGCTGCGGCTATTGTTAAAGGAAGCGTACTGGAAGATTAAGCGTCCAAAGTAACCGTGAGCGGCGACAATATTGTAGGTTTCTTCTTCTTGACCGAATTTATAACCGTAGTTTTGTGATTCCGATTCGGAAGTTTCCCGGACGAGGGAGGAAGTCACCAAAGAACCGTGCATAGCGGAGAAAAGAGAACCACCGAAAACACCCGCAACACCCAACATATGGAAGGGGTGCATGAGGATATTATGTTCTGCTTGGAACACGATCATAAAGTTGAAGGTTCCAGAGATTCCCAAAGGCATACCATCGGAGAAAGAACCCTGTCCGATCGGATAGATTAGAAAAACAGCAGTGGCAGCCGATACAGGGGCCGAATAAGCAACACAGATCCAGGGACGCATTCCTAAACGATAGCTCAGTTCCCACTGACGACCCATCCAGCAGAAAATCCCGATGAGGAAGTGGAAAACCACTAATTGGTAGGGACCACCGTTATACAGCCATTCGTCTAAACTGGCCGCTTCCCAGATGGGATAGAAGCGCAAACCGATAGCATTGGAGGAAGGGACTACCGCACCAGAAATGATATTATTGCCGTAGAGTAAGGAGCCAGAAACCGGCTCGCGAATACCGTCGATATCCACGGGAGGAGCGGCAATAAAGGCGATAATATAGCAGATGGTAGCGGTTAAGATCGTCGGGATCAGGATGACACCGAACCAACCTATATAGAGACGGTTATTAGTGCTGGTGATCCACTGACAAAACCGCTCCCAAGCGGAGAGATTGTCTTGAGTTCTGATAGTGGTGGACATAAAATAACTCAGCCATTTAATTGGGTATATATGTAGCAAAGTAATCTTTGCATTATATGTTCAAGTGTATTTACAGCCCCCGCAATTGTCTCCCTTTTTTGGGTTTATTTATTTCAAAAATTATCTCTTTATTTGTATATTTTTAAACTTGTATAAAATTGATTTAAGTTTTGTAAAAAGTAGTTGACAAAATCCGATCGAGATCAAGGATAACCCTATCCTTAAGGTGGACAAAATATGGTAAGGTAGACTGAGTAATAAAACTTATCACTAACCTATTATCAGTGACAAGTGCCAAATTCACCAGAGAAGGCTAAATATAACTATGTCCAAACGGTTTAAATTCGACTCCTCCGAGATGATTTATCTCACCGATAAACTGATGAATGCGGCCAGCAATCGTTACTCGATCGTCGTGCAAGTCGCTAGACGGGCCAAACGCGTCCGCTACGATACCGTAGAAAATATCGATGACCCGATGATTAAACCCGTCCAACGGGCCCTGATGGAAATGACCGACGAATTAACCGAACCGGAATTATTACGCGATTAATCCCCTAAAATTGCCTGGAACCCACCCTTACATTTCATCGGGGTTGATACCCAGTGATCTTAGTCTTTCCCCTAGTCGTTGGGATTTTTGTTCCGCTTCCTGTTTGGCTAAACGTGCTTGCTGGGCGATCAAACCTGCTTGAGCGGCGATCGCCCTTTCCTCTGCGGTTAAATAGCGATTTCCCGATACTGGGAAGAAGGCGATTTTTATTGTAGGAAAGGTTAACCATAGCGAGGGTTTTGACTAGGGAGATTACCAAGTATTCGGTTGAAAGTCGGCATCATTAATAATGGCCACCGTATCCCCAGATGGTTTAATCACAAATAGACCTTTTTTATAAGCGTATCGATCGATCCCCTCGTTGATTTCAATTCCCGCCACCGCACCGTAAGCTCGATAGTTTTGATAATGGGGAAAAGCGATTTTAAAACGAGTCAATTTTTCAATAAATTCATCCACATCATCTTGAGATAATCTCGATTTACATTCCACCACCACGAGATCGGTATCATCCACCGCTAGAATATCAATTTCCATGGCGATACCTTGACGCTTGACTCTAGCGCGGGGATAAACTTCCTTAATATCAATGCCTTTTTCCTGAAAAAGCCGTAAAACCGCCGGTTCTACCAATTCTTCCACAAATCGACCCCAGCGAGTGGTGAGACTATCTACCGCTTTGCTGGTTCGTTCTACGGTACGTTTCAGTTCTGTCATCGAGCGATCGCTTTCTAGTTTAGATTCGGCCAGGAGGTTCTCTATTTCGACTCTATGGCGATCATATTCCTCAGCCCGGCGATCATATTCCGCCTTGGATTGGGCAACCAGGCGATCATATTCCGCCTTGGATTGGGCAACCAGGCGATCATATTCCTCAGCCCGGCGATCATATTCCGCCTTGGATTGGGCAGCCCGGCGATCATATTCCTCAGCCCGGCGATCATATTCCGCCTTGGATTGGGCAGCCCGGCGATCATATTCCTCGGCGGAAGCGCGGAATAGCTGGTAAATATCCTCAAGAGTTACTGGTTCACTCATAGACTTGCCTCTAAAACACCCCTGATCATTTTAGCGATTCCGTCGAGAAGCCGGACGAGAGCGAGAGAGCAAAACGGAAATAAATATTAAGAATTATTTAAAAGACTTGACAAATGTGCGGGGGGGGGGGTAAAATATGTACGGAATTTACAACGCTCAAAGAGCTTAATTTTAGATGAAACTAAGTAGGGCTGGCTGAATAATGGTAAAACCCTTTTAAAATAAGGCTTTTGACCTGTTAAAATCCGATGTTAGTGCAAGAATATAGGATTGAGACCTTCAAATCTGCCTTCTGCCTGCTTCAATTTCTCTGACAACGCTCGAATTGAGGAATAAAAATGAACATCAAGTTTTCACCTGTTCCTGTTGAAGACCGAGAAAGGGGAAGAAACGGTAATTGTTACAATCCTGGTTCTCCCCTGACTGAAGCCATGAAAAAACAGTTTATGGAGGAGATTAAACCCATCTGTATCGAGATGGAAAGGAAATATGGCGTACCAGCAGCCTTTCTCGGCGGTCAAGCCGTTAATGAATCAGGATTTGGGTTAACTAGAACCGGATATTTTGCCAACAACTTTTGCGGACTCAAATTCGTAGGAGCTTGGGGACGAAAACCTCCTCAAATCATGAATGGTCAAGATTTCGGAGTCGAAACCTATCAGTTAATCGGTCAACCCGATGAAGCTTGGGATGGCTCAGTGCGAATCATCGAAAATTTAGGAGAAGATCGCCTTATCTTTGATGAATCTAGCCGCTACGATAACCGCTATTTCAAGTTTAAAAGTAAGCCTGAATTTTTTGATTTTCTCTGTCGGATTACCTACTTGAATGGCTCAGAAGGCCGACTCTACCCCAAAGATCTCCGCTACATTTTTGATGAATATCGACAAAACATCCAGCGCGGCATGAGTATCCGAGAAAGCTGTTCTTTAGTAGCTTGCCAGTTAGGAAAATCAGGATATTGCCATACGGAGGAAGGGAACGGAACGCCACCCCAGCGCCGATGCAACTATTACTCTAGGGTCATTACTGAGGCAATGGATGAATGGAACACTTACGAATGGACGAAAATTGCCCTAACTCAAAATTGAGGAAATAATATGTTCTTCGGGGAGCATCTCATTTATGCAAGCGAGTAATTATACTTGTCCCTAAAACTGGTTTCTAGCAAGGCTTTCAAAATAGCTTGACATAAAAACCTGATTTAGGGGTTACAAAGGTGAGATGCTCCCATTCTTCGGAACTGGGAAGAAGGCGATTTTTATTGTAGGAAAGGTTAACCATAGCTCCTGCAAGCGTGGTATTTCATTGATGCCAATTCTAGCAGATAGCCTCGAGGCACTCTGACCAAGGTAGTCCTGGCAGCGATAACCACAGCGCGCAACTTCCGCAAGAATGCTAATATAAAAAAGCTATTGGCTAATTTTTTCCTATTTTAACTCGCAATATGCTCCCGTCTAATCTCGATCGCATCGTCGAACGCCTCAAACGTCGTACCGATCCTAAGCAAAAATACGAACAATTACTAGCTTTTGCTAAAAAACTAGAACCAATACCAGAATCTGTCAAAATACCCAGCAATAAAGTCCACGGCTGTGTATCCCAAGTTTATATCACTGCCGACCTCGAAAATGGCCAAGTTTGGTACAAAGGGGATTCCGACGCACAATTAGTCAAGGGTTTAGTTGCTTTGTTAATCGAGGGTTTAAATGGACTGACTCCCACAGAAATCCTGCAAGTCACCCCGGATTTTATCGAAGAAACCGGTTTAAAAGTCAGTCTTACTCCTTCCCGCGCCAACGGCTTTTATAATATTTTCCAATTAATGCAGAAAAAGGCTCTCGGTTTTCAGTTGGGAATGTCCGCTTAGATGCCTAGTTTTCTGGTTCCGGTTCCTTTGATTCGGGAATCTCGCAGTTTTGGAAACGAGTATCCACCAGCGAACGCGTGCAACCCCAATTACTCGGTATTCCCGACGGCCAACCCATCCGCAAAGCTTCCGGACAGATGGCCATCACCGTTAGCTGACAGTCAATTAACTGAAAACCCTCTTTCTCACACTGTTTGAGACTGTGTTTGAGAATGGAATCATTGTTAAATTCGATGGTTTTATTACACTGAATACAGACCAAATGATGATGGTGGTGGGGATAGGGTTGATTGAGTTCGTAGTGTTTATGACCTTCGGCCAATTCCAACTCCCGCAAAATTCCCATCCGCGACATTAGTTTAACACTGCGGTAAATCGTCGATAAACTAATTCCTTCCCCCCGTTTGTCCAGTAATTCCTGCAATTCCTCAGCACTGAGATGATTGCCTTTCGGTAAATTCTGGAAAACGTGCAGAATTTTCTCTCGCTGGGGAGTTAAGCGCCACCCCCGCGCGTTGAGTTCCGCTTTCAGGGAGGAAGCAGTGTAGGCAGACATAAGCGATCGACTCTCAATAAAAGCTATTTAATTGACAATGATAGTCGTTTCGGCGATCCATTGGCAACAATTTTCAGTAGTTGAAAATTCCCCCCGCATTCAAGTATGAAAAATTACTATGAAATCCTCCAAATTCCCCGTAATGCCAGTAATAATCAGATAAAAGCCGCTTTTCGTCGTCTGGCCCGGCAATATCACCCCGATTATAATCCCAATGATCCAGAGGCAGTGACAAAATTTCGGGAAATTGAACAAGCTTATCGGGTTTTGAGCGATAAAGGGCAAAGAAAAGAGTATGATCGCAGTTTATCCCCGGAAATGCCCACTTTTCACCGCAGTGCCGAGGATTTTTATCAACAGGGATGGCACTACGCTCAAGAGAAAAATTATCAACTAGCGATCGCATTTTACCAGCAAGCGATCGCAATTAATCCGCAATTTTGGCAGGCCTATCTGCAACGGGCGGAAGTTTACTACCATAATCAGCAGGATAGGCAAGTTTTAAGCGATTGTCGGCAAGTTTTGCAGTTAAAACCCGATTGTTCCCAAGCTTACTATTACCTCGGTTTATCCCGTCAACGACTCGGTTACACCCAATCCTCCCTAGAAGCTTATGGCAAAGCAATCGCCATTGACCCCAATAACCCCCAATTCTATTATCAAAGAGGATTGGCTCTAGAAGAACTCTCAGAACTGCCGGCAGCACGAAAAGATTTTCAAATAGCGGCCAAGAAATTTAAGCAACAGGGAAATTTTCGCCGCTATTATGCCATTGAAAATAAATTAAGAGACCCTCAGAAAAGTTATCGACAACAGCAATCGATCAAGTGGTCAAAAACTATTTTTATTGTTTTTAATTTGCTGAAAATCTCTTGCTCATCTTTGCTCAAACCCAAGACTGGTATGGCAGAGGCTTTTTTAAAGTACAACCGTAATCAGGCTTTAGCTACGGGAGTATTGGCGGCAATAATCAGCAGTTTTTTTATCGCTTTGACTTGGCAAAACTGGACAGTTAAATCTGAGTTTTTGCTGTTATTAGGCTGGGCAGTATTTCCTTTTATTGTTCTGACTTTATCTAGTTGGTTAGGCAGAAAATTAAGTAATAAATATGGTAGTCTCACCGGCGATATATTTTTAGGTGGCTTGATAATTTTGCCCTTTTCCCTCGTCATTTTGCTCACTTCCTATTTATCCATAAATGGCGATATTGTCGGCGCAATTATCGGTGTAACGGGCGGTTATTTAACCGGAATGCTCTACTATGGTTATCGCCATTTATCCAATATTTCTTGGCCGATATCTTTACTTTTACTCCCTTTTGTGCTAGGTTTTCTTATGTTTAATATCTGGGGAGTTTATTATTATCTCTAAATCTTCTGGGGTATTACAGTTAAATAAAATCTCGGAATTATCGATAATTAATTCCTCCACCACAGCGACATTTAACCATTTTTGAAAAGAAGTTCCCCCTTGCTGAATATAACTCTGCAAAGATGCTAAACAACGACGATGATAGAAAGCACACAGAGGTTCCCAACGATTGCCGCACCGGGGAACCAAAGCGATGGCATTTTCTGGTACAGTGGCTAATAATCTTGACCATTCTTGAATAATTGAGGGCGTTAGTAAAGGTAAATCGCAAGGGAGCAATAAAACCCAATCGGTTGATACAAAAGTTAATGCCAAGGCAAAGGCCAATAAAGGCCCCCTAGTGGGGAGAGGTTCGTTAATTATCCGGCAGTATTGGGGAATGATAAGTTCATAACGTTCCGGCCAAGGCGTAATCACAGACACTTGTACGGCACAATCTTGGGCAATTAAACAGATATTCTCCAGAAAAGAGAGACCCTGAAAAGATAACAATGCTTTATCTCGTCCCATACGGGAACTTTGACCACCAGCCAGAATTAACGCCGTTAAAGCGGTAAAATCACTCATAATAACCAGTTCTATCGGAAAAATACCATGATTAATCACGATCCTTTCGGCGATCGCAAATTAGAGCGCCTGCAATTAATGTTATATCTAATTCCCTTTCTAGGAGTGATTCCCTCCGCTTGGACATGGTATCGAGGAGAAAGAAAAGGAGAACAAGGGCAAATTAGTCGCTTATCCCTGAATTTAACGCTAGGATGGCTACTTTTTTACGCTTTACTCTGGACTGGGGCTACTTTCACCGACCAAACCTTGAGTTTTCGCTTTTTATACTTAAACGGTTTATTAACTTCTGCTTATATTCTCCTCTGCCTAGGAATTATCTTCAAAGTTTGGCGGCAAAAATAAATAGCTAGGCAGTCAACTTGATTCTTTTGGCCAAGTCAAGGCCAAACCCCCCCCAATACCAATCGGCTCTCTTGCTTTAGCCCCCTAGATACTTTTTCTCGGGTTATCCCAGAAGGGTTAAAAATAAACCACAGAGGCACGAAGAACACAGAGAAGAGGACAGATTCAATGAGTAAAACCTACCCATCACACAAAGGACAAGAGTGCCTACAAATCTAGCCAACTTGCTCAAATCTATGCTAGTCTCTTGATACTTAATAATATCTCCATAAACAAGCAATAGATGAATTCCAATTTAATCAAAGTTCCCTTTGTCGATTTAACTTGGCAAAATCAGCCCCTACAAGCAAAAATTACCGAGGCAATCCAAACAGTTATCGACCGGGGAGATTTTGTTTTAGGCCAAGCTTTAGCCGAATTTGAAACCGCCTTCGCCCAAGCTTGCGGAGTCAAGTATGCTGTGGGAGTAGCTTCTGGCACTGCTGCTCTTGCCCTGGCTTTACAAGCTTACGGCATCGGTGCCGGGGATGAAGTGCTAGTTCCCGCTAATACCTTTGTCGCTACCCTCTTGGGTGTTATACAAGCGGGAGCCAAACCGATTTTAGTTGATTGTCACCTCGATACGGCCTTAATTGACCTCGCGGCGGCCGCCCAAAAAATTACCCCCAACACCCGCGCCATTCTCCCTGTACACCTGTACGGACAGATGGTATCACCCCAACAATTACAGGATTTTGCCCGCAGCTATAATCTGATTATCTTTGAAGATGCGGCCCAGGCCCATTTAGCCAGTAGAGAAGGTTATCGCGCCGGCAGCATCGGTGTGGCGGCGGGGTTTAGTTTTTATCCCAGTAAAAATTTGGGTGCTTTTGGCAATGGCGGAATGTTAGTGAGTAATGATCCCGAAATTAGCCAAAAAGCCCGCAGTTTAAGAAATTATGGCGCACCGAGTAAGTATTTCCACACTGATATCGGCACTAATAGCCGTTTGGATAGCATACAAGCCGCCATTTTAAACGTTAAATTACCCCATCTGGACAGCTGGAATCAGGCCCGTCAGCGAGCGGCAAGACAATATGATCAGCTGTTGGCCCCTTTAGCCGATAAAGGCATTTTACCCATACGAGACGAAACCGAGACCGGTCATGTTTATCATCTCTACGTTATTCGCATCCTTGCCCATTGTCCCGTTGATCGCCAACAACTACAAGATCAATTAACTGCCGTCGGTATTCAAACCGGTATTCATTATCCGATTCCTTGTCATCTGCAACCGGCCTATCGCTACCTGGGTTATCAACAGGGAGACTTTCCCAATGCAGAGATTCTCTGTGAAGAAATTGTCTCTCTCCCCATGTACCCCGGTATCAGCGAGGAGCAGATTGAGATCGTTGTTGAACAGATCACTGCGATCATCGGGTAACATAAATTCAGAATTTGCCACTATATCGCTCCGTCCTATGGGTGTTAGTCCTTCCTTATCCCCTGTCTCCCACAAAAATCGGCAATCTTGGCTGATTATCGGTTTCTTGGCGGTTATCTATGGTCCAGTGATCTTTCATTGGTACGATGGTTGGCTGAATAAATCGATCAGCACCGAACACGAATACTTTAGCCACGGCTTGATTGGCCTTCCCTACGCTGCCTATATTGTCTGGCAGAATCGTAAAAAATGGCAACGTCTGGAAGATCGCTCCCACCCCCTCGGAGCGTTTTTGTTAACCCTAGGAGCGATTTTTTATCTCCTCGGTTCCTCCCTTTGGGTTAGTATGTCTTTCCCGATTATTTTAACGGGAATCTGTCTCTGGTTAAAAGGAAGAGAAGGTTTTAAATTACAGGGATTTCCCCTACTTTTAACAGCTTTAGCGACTCCTAATCCCATCCCCTACCTGATCGCTCCCTATACCCTACCCCTACAGGTTTTTATTGCCGCTTGCTCTGGTTTTATTCTCCAGCAAGCGGGCCTAGATGTCTCTGTTGACGGTATCTATATAGCGGTAGAAGGTCGGATGGTGGAAGTCGCTCCCTACTGTGCGGGGCTGAAAATGTTATTCACCAGTCTTTACGTCACGCTCTTGCTGCTTCATTGGACTAATACCATCGAAAACGGTCGTAAAACCTGCTTTATGCTCCTCAGTGCCTTTGGAATTAGTATCGGGGCTAATATCATTCGTAACGCGCTTTTAGCTTGGTTTCACGGCACAGGACAAGAGGAAAACTTTAAATTACTCCACGATAGCTGGGGGGGTGATTTATACTCTGTCTTTATGTTATTACTGATCGTTTTGGTCTTCCAAATTATGCAGTATCGGGAGGCGGCCAAGAAACAGTCCCTAGCTCAAGAGGAAGGTAACCAGGATGATTAGTCGAAAAATTCCAGCCGAGGTAACTTTAGTGTTAGATAAAGTCAAAAAAAAGCTCCCGGGTAATTATTTACTGCTGTTGTGCTTACTGCTGGTATTGATTTTAGGCGGTATCTTGCCCAATTTAATTTCTGGCCAGTGGTCTTGGCTGGAGCAACCGAGAATCGGTAATATTCAGAAAATGAAGATCATCCAAAAATCGGGAATCAAGTTGTCTGACCTGAAAACGATCAACCAGAGCCAAGCCCAAATCGGTGAGGGAGAATGGTCGGTACAAGTGGTGGAAAGTCCGGATGGCAAGAGGATCACCGTGCTTTTAAAGCCACAGGTTTACTATAAAAATCAACCAGCAGTAGAATGGTCAGATATCAATGCGATTGGTCGTTGGAATCAGGGGGAAACAACCGAGCTAAGAATTCCCACCCAGTCGGGGGGAAAGGCCACGGCTCGATTCTATCGTGCCTGGAAACAAAACACTTTTGCCGTGGTGCAGTGGTATGCTTGGCTAGGTGGTGGTCATTACGATCCCTCTGTGTGGTATTGGCTTGACCAATGGGCGCAATTAAAAAGACAAAGATTACCCTGGATAGCCGTTTCCTTGTTTATTCCTTTAGAACCGACGAAAAAACTGCCAACTCTCACTCCCTTTGCTCTCAGTGTCGCCGGGGAAGTTCAAAGTTACTTAGAACAAAATGTCTTAAGTCAATTAACTTCTCTCCCTGGGACCAAAAAAGAAAAGTAATTTGGCTGCTCCCAACCATCTCTTTAAAAAAACTAGCTCAAGGCACTTTTCTCGCCCCTAATGGCTTCTTTGTGCCTGCCCCACTAGATAAACTCCCAGAAAATAAATTATCATCGTCAGAACCCAAAAATTGATAGACCTGTATGATTCCACCCATGCTCAACAAGTTTTTGCCAGTTAGTTTATTCAGAACCAGGGTCATAGTCTTATCAGGGTTGAGTCTGACAGGGTTCTTATGGGTAATTCACTCCGAGAGCCTCAAAGCCCAGGGTCCTTTGTCCATTCCCCAGACTCAACCCGGATCTGGGTTAGAATTTTTGCCCCCCCAACCGCCTAATCCCACCTTTCCTGAAAACACGATTCCCCCCACCGGCTACAGTCCACCGGTTTACTCTCCCAATGATCGCCAATCCCGACAAATTCAGACCTATAGACTCGATGTCGGCGACCAAATTAGTGTCTCGGTTACCGATTTTCCCGAATTTAATTCCGCAGGTCCAGTGGATCCCGATGGTAATTTTCTGGTGCCGATTTTAGGGCGTATTCCAGTGATCGGCTTGACTTTAGACGAAGTACAAACTAAAATCCGTCTCGAATTGGGGCGAAAATACCTGCGGGAGGAACCAGAAGTCATTGCCGTTTTAACCGGTCCGCGTCCCGTGCAGTTAACCATTCTGGGAGAGGTACAGCGACCGGGGTTTTATAGTGTTGCTCCTAATACTCCCCTAGCGCAGGTACTTTTGGCGGCGGGTGGTGGCACTCCCAGAGCCGATCTGCGTTCGATCGTTGTTCGTCGGGTTTTAGTCGATGGTACAGTATTAGAGGAGAAACTTGATCTTTATACTCCCTTAGTTAAAGGAGACCGCTTGCCAGATCTGCGTCTGCAAGGGGGCGATGCCGTGATTGTTTCCAAGTTAGAAGCGGGGCAAGAAACGGGATATAATCGCACCCTAGTGGCTAGAACCACCCTCACCCAGCAGAATATCACGATCAGGGTTTTAGCTCCCTTACTTCCTTCGGGAATTGCCCTGAGAAATGTTTCGATTCCTAATGGCAGTACCTTCCTCGATGTGGTGGCTAGTTTACCGGTTTCCGATCGCCTGCGGATTAATGTCGATGAAGTGTCCCTGCTACGTTTTGATAGTGCCAAAGGGGGAATTGTTAGTCAAACTTTGAGTCCGATCGCGGCAGTTAGGGGGGATATCTCCCAAAATGTTCCCTTAGAAGATCAAGACGTAATTATTGTCAGCCGCACCCTATTAGGGAAAATTTTCGCCGCTTTTAATATCATTACCCAACCCATCCGGGATATTACCAGTTTTACCAATACAATTCTCAACATTAGCAATCAATTCGATAACTTCCAATAATTGAGGGGCAACTCGCTCCCCTCACTCCTTAACACAACTTCATAAGCTAGGATTTCAAGGCCGAGAATAACTCTTGACCGCTAAAATGTAAAGAATCTGGGAATATATTAAAAAGCTATGGCTCTACCAATTGTTGAACGATTTCTCATCTCGCTAAATCAAAACAAATTTGTGGGAATATTCGTCTTCTTCGTCTGTTTAGGCGGTTCTGTGGGCTTTGCTCTTCTACCTGATCCTGAGAAACCCCCCACCTTTTATCGTGCCGTGGGACAATTAGCCTACCGGGTGCCGCCGCCAGCTTTTACCAGTACAGGAACCCAACTGCAACAAGCGGGACGAACCATCGATCTCGATTTACTGCTGTCTCCCCGGGTGTTGATCAGTACCGCCGAAAAATTGCAATTTAATCAAGAACAGATCATTAAAGTTCGCGATCGAGAGCTAAAAATTACCTTCCCCGGTGAAGCGGAGGGAAAAAATAATAGCGATCAACCCCAAGAGATACTTTTAGAGTTAACGTCCGAGTCCAAACCCAGGGCGGAGTTAATTCTCGAAACCTTGATGAAGGAAATGGTGGAATACAGTCGCTGGCTTAATACTTCCCAGTTACGCGCCCGCGTAGAAGCTCTCAGTGTCCGACTTAACGAAGTCCAAAAAGATTTAACCAGAGCCGAAGAAAAGTTTTATCGCTACATTAGTACCCAGGGTTCAGATTTATTGGCGATTCAAGATGGGAGTTTATTCACCGCTATCACCAGCAGTCAACAGCAACAGCGAGAAATTCGCCTACAACTGCAAGGTATTCAAGGACAAATTAATAGTCTGAGTAAACAACTCGATTTAACCCCCGATCAAGCTTACACCTCCTCGGCCCTTAGTGCCGACCCGATTATTGCCAGTATCCGAGCGCAGATCTTGGACACGGAAGCCCAATTGGATCGACTACAGAAGGATTTACGTCCCGAACATCCCACCGTCGTTAAATTACGCAAACAACAGCAAGTTAACGAATCTCTCTTACAAAAAAGAGCCGCCGAGGTGATCGGAAAAGATGGCATCCTGACTGATCTTCCCAGCAGTCGCATCCGTCAGCAAAGTAATCTCGATGCCACCCGTCAACAACTAGCGGTTCAATTAGTCGCCCTGCAAACCCAGCGCGAGGGTTTAATGAAACAATTAGAATCCTTAGTGACTCAGGAAAAGCAATTACGCTCCCAATACGAGAAATTCCCCGATAAACAGCTACAGCAAGCTCGTTTAACCCAAGCCGTCGCCTTTCAACGGGGTATCTACGAGAATATTCTCAATGCTCTGGTGGATGCTCAGGCCGCAGAAGCGGAAACCGTGGGTAGTCTCACCATCGCCCAACCGCCGGTAGCTCAACCGATCCAACAGGTGTATAACCGCAAAAATCGTCTCTTGATTCTCTTGGCGGGGGCTGGTTTGGGAACTTTAGCCGGATTGGGTACGATCATCCTGTTGGCAGTGATCGACGATCGCCTGCACAGTACCCAAGAATTGCGGGAAGCTTTGGTCAGTCGGGATATCCTGCTCTTGGGACAATTGCCAATTATCCGGAATTTAGAGGGCGAGGAAATCGATCCGATTCTCGCCGATGCTAATGCCAATTATCTCCCCTACTACGAACGTTTACGCAGTACCCTGCGACGTATTGGCGGCGGCGAAAAGGTGAAAGTGGTTATTGTCACCAGCATTACTGGCGGAGAAGGTAAAACCGCCACTGCCTATAATCTGGCGATCGCTGCTGGTTTGGCGGGCCGACGGACTCTGTTAATAGAAGGAGATCTGAGAAATCCTTCTAAGGCCGAAGAAATCGGAGTCACTCCCGATCCCAATTCTTTCGAAGAACCCCTACTTTACTACGGGGCAAAAAGTAAATCGATCCGGCTGGCCTCAAATATTGAAAACCTTTCCATTTTGCCTAGTCCCGGTCCGCACAAACAAGCGGCAGCTCTGATTGAATCGAGTGAATTACAATTAATTCTCAAAGATTCTCGCGGCCGTTTCGATCTGGTGATTGTTGATACTCCTTCTCTGTCTAGCTGTAATGATGCGCTTCTCTTAGAGGAACTAGCGGACGGGATTATTCTGGTAACGCGCCCGGCCATAACTCGTTCTAGTCTCTTGAGTGAAGCAATTAACCAGTTAACAGAAGCGGAAGTGAAAATTTTAGGGGCGGTGATTAACTACGTCGATATTACACCGACTCTCAACACCGCCCAACCAGTGCCACCTGTGATAGTTACCCCACCACAGGAAAAAACAGAGACAAAGGAAGTGAAAGTGGAGGTGTAAATGGGGTTATATTTGACAAAATCTTCTGGCTCGATCGAATTGTGGTTCTTGCCAAGAAAAAGCGAAATGACTGATACTATCTATGGTGGGAAGAGCTAGGCGAATCGCTTCCATTTGCACTTCTAAGGAGGGACGATTGTTATAGGTTTGTCCCCATAAACCGGCTAAAGCTGGGATAACGGGAGTTTGATTTCCCCTGCTTTCCACTACTCTTTTGATCTGATTAACTACACAGGTACTATCATTACAATTAGCGTAAGACATGGGATGCCATTCTAGGGAAGCGGGAAAACTATCCCAAGCTTGTAAACGGGAATCAAAACCTTGATTACCCACAAGACGATTACCATCGGGAAAAAACACTGCCCCGGCGGGGATTCCCTGCCGTTCCACTAGGGCAGAAAAATAACTAATATAATCAATGACACCCTGGGCAGCATGGGCAACTGCTAGGAACCAAAGTTCTAATTTGAGGCGATAAAAACGACTTTGAACTGATTGTTTCATCTCCTCCTCTAAAGGTATTCTTCCTTGCCAAAGAGGGGCAGTTTCTTGGGGATAAAGATGATCGGCTTCGACGATATCATTAGGGGAAATTTGGCCACGAGTCAGATAGCGATCGATTAAAAATTTGCCCTTATTATTCAATCCTCGATTAATTAAAGCTTGTCGGGATGCCGGACTAAAAATCCATAAATCTTTGACATCATCGGCAACGGAATCGACTCCTGTTCCCCTCGGATAGCGAATATAATCAAATAAAACTCCATCGGGACGACGTTGTAAAATGGCTTCTAGGAGAATTAAATAATCCTGTCGCGCTTGATTACTGTAGGGATCGACAAAAGTTTGGGATCGATCATCGACAAAAGAGGTGCTATCCTGTCCCTTACCATTGCGTGCTAACACCTCCTGTCGATCGGGTTTTAAGCTATAGGCATAGCCAAAATTGAGGCTAAATAACCAAGCATACACCTTTAAACCGCGTTTATGTGCCTGTTTGATCGCTTCTGCTAATAAATCCACATTTCCGGCACTGGGATTTTTAATGACGCTATCCCAAACGGTAGGATTATTGTTAGGAGGTAATAGGACTTGACCATCGGCAAAAACTTCCAGATAAACCGTATTATAACCTTTGGCCACGATGCGATCAAGGATGCTTTCGATCGATCCGGGGCGGGTATCACAGGAGTAGAGACGTAACCAGATCGCCTGTTCCTGTAACCAGTGTCGGGAACGACAAAAGCGCAATTGTTCAGCATATTTCTGTACTAAAATGTTATATTCTTGGGGGGAAGTTTGACGGAGATTTTCTTGTTGTTGGATTTCTGATTCGGACAATTGACAATTATCATTGACAGCGAGACTAGAGTTAATCCCTAGAGGACTACTCCAGAGGATTGTAGCGAGGAAACAAGATAGTGATCGCAGACAATTAACTTTCTTTAACATAGTTGTTCACACTAAATCCGTTGAGTATAGGCTACATATCAGAACAGGCACTCATGCAACAGGCAACAGGCAAAAGGGTAAATAAATAATCAGTTTTTAATAACCAGATTTAGTATCACAGCGTTTGCTATTTTTCATTGTTTTTATTTTCAGATAAATAGCCATTTTTCAGGAGAAAAGCGCTTAGGGCGGTGGGAAAGTCTGGATATTTGCCGATCACTGTACTTTCGCCATAGATATCTAGTCCCCAATCGGAGTTTTTATCGTAATTAGCGAGGAGAAATTGCCAAGCTTCTTCGTATTCTCCTAGTAGAATTTTTTGTGCCACATAACCGGCCAAAATGCCATTAACTTCGGCTTTTTCTTTTTTAGCTAACTGAAAAGCTTTCAGCATGGTTGCTAAAGTTTTTCTTAATTCTTGGGGATATTTTCTAGTGACATCTGCTAATTTACCCTGTTGAAAAGTATAAATTCTCGAGGGAGGAAAAGAGGCGGCGTAGGAACTAAAAGCATACAAAAAAGCATTATCAACGGTGACAAATTCATAATTATTATCTCCATCTAAATCTTCAAAGGAACCACCACTACCATCTAAAAAACCCGTTTCTTCTCTAATAAATTTATCTTTTTGCCAAGTATAAATTACCAAAGATGTGCAGCAATGAGCGCCGCCGCTATAGGTGGAGACGATAATCTCATCAATGCCATTATTATCTAAATCTCTTAATTCCACATAGCCAGAGCCAAAGGCACTATACTCGCTATTTTGCTGATAAAGTTGCTCGTTATAAAAGATTTGATAAGAAACATTATTAATCTCAGAATTGTCATCAACTCTCTCGTTTAGGTCGATGGGTTTATAGCTAACTTGTACTTTAATTTTGCCCGATTTAATCACTTGATTTCTTAGGGGTTGACTGGTATCAAAATCGAGTTTAGTCAGGGCTAAACTCGCGGCTGCATTGCAAAAAAATTGAGATAATAAGCAGCAAATAAAGCAAGTTTTGCTAATATCCATCGGCTAATTCCCAGAGAGAGATTAATATCAGTATAAGTAGCTGGTTATAATTAAATTAAAAATGGATTTTAGGTTCGATCCCCCCTTAGTCCCCCCTTATTAAGGGGGGCATCTGAAAGTTTTTAATATCCACATACTTATCTTACTTATTTTTACCGACAATCAGCCGTTAACTTTTCGAGAAACCCTATCTATTCCAACGTTTTAACGCTCAAAACTTGGGGGGGGGTGGCATCGGGGGGATAGAGAAAATCGAGATTAACGTCGCGTCGGGCGCCGGGGGGAAGTTCTATCTGTACTAAAGCTTCTCCCTGTTGTCCTTCCCGTTGAACGAGATGGAAAAAACGTTCCTCGGTGCGTCCCATTGCGTTACGATAGGTAACGCGCACTGCACCCCGGAAAAATACCGGTCCTTGGACGGGTTCAACAAATAGCAAGCGATCGAGATAATTATCTTCTTTAATTGGGGTTTGAATACTCAAAGCCACCACCTGCGTCTTGCTAGTGTTGTTATATAGAGGTAAAGTCAGATAGTAGTGAACACCGTAATTACCGTGGGCTTTGAAAGCCGTATCGGGATAACGCACTAACATGGGGGCGCTTTGAATTTGTCTGGTTCCGAAAGTAGCTGCTGTCACCGTACTTAAAGGATAGGCAAAAGCTTGACCGGGTTGAGGAATGGTGAGATTAATTCCCCCTTTGGGATCGACAATGCGGGTTGCCCATTCCGAACCGACAGAAATTCCAGCCACGCGACCATAAAAATTTCTTCTGCCGGGGGACCATTGATCGGGAGGAGTGGGGGGAAAATCGCGAGGGGCGGCCAAATCACCTCTAACTAATAGGGTACGCCATTCCTCTAGGGTAGGGGGACGAAAGGTTTCTATTTCCCGATCTTCGATGGTGACTTTTTGGGGAACTTCGTAGAGGGCCAAATTAGCCATATAGATCGGTCCATCGCTGTAGAGACGTAGGAGAGTCGATCGGGCGCTACTTCTGGGGATAACCAGATCGAAGAGCATCCGACTTTCGCCGGGGGGAATGACGATCTGGGTGGGAAATTGAGTATCATGGCGACGACGCATGATATCGCTGGCTAAACGGGAACCGGGACCGGAAAAAACCCGGCCATTGGGATCTTCCACCAGAGAGGGTAAATCGACAAAAGGGGCATCGGCGGAGGTGACGTAACTGACTCCTTGCAGGATGCGGATAACGAGGTTTTTGGAGGTGGGATTAGTAACGATCAGTCCCTGGTGTAGGTCGCGATTGGGATCGGTTTGACGGGCGATGTGGTGGGTGAAAACGTCAAAACGTCCTTGTAGGGGATGATTGAGATGGGCTATGGGATAACGTTTTCCTTTACCGGGGAAAGTGGAGAGGAGAATTCCCTCTTTTTCTACCACTTCGGGACTATTGCTATTAAAAACTAGAACATCATTCAATTGACCGGGCAACTGACGCACTTCCTGATATTGGGTGATTAATTTCCTCTCTATCTGGGGCAGAACCGAGGCGGACTGAGCTAAAAGAATAGTGGGTAAGAAAGAAAGCATAGAGATTCTATATTTATAGGATCTAATTAGGGTTGGCTGAATAAATCTAAAAACGTTGTTGGGTAAGACTTTTAGACTTTTTGGCAATCAAAAAGTACCAAGTATGGGAGTGATCGGGGGGGGAAATTCCGGGACTTTTTCCCTGAAAATTAGGTAATTGACTACCTCAAAATCGGTAAAACCCTACACCCCACACCCCACACCCACGAAAAACTTTTTCAGCAAACCCTAATTAAGGGTGAGTCGATGGAGAGTTGAAGTTATACAACAATATAGGCGAGTTTGTCCTGGCGATCGATAAAGCATCTTAATATATTTTTAAGGTCTGATCAAGTCCTGTCAGAGGTGATGTGAGCTAGGGACGGTTTTCTGGGTGAGCAAGGGAGAATACCCCTTGCTATTGCCGATTTTAAGGGTTAAGTTGACAATGACCCGTAACTGCTCACCCTAGCTTTAAATTTCGCCGCGAATTTCTTCGACGATGCCATCTCTAAGGACGAGTTCCACATTCATTTTGGCCACTAAGTTGTCGCCTTTTTCGACGCGGAAAAAGCTTTCTAGTTGTGCTTGGGCGACTTCTTGATTGAGTTCCAACAGTTGTACCTGTTGCAATTGTTGCAGATACTGGTTTTTTTGTTCGAGAAACTCACTTTTCTGTTGATTGACTTGGATTTGAATATTGTCAATCTGTTGGGCAGCCGCGGGGGGTAAGGGGATCAGACTCTGACGCTGAATTTCGGCGATCGCTCTTTGTCCTTGGGTTTCTAATTGTTGAATTTGTGCATCAATTTGAACCATTTGTGCTTGTAATTGCTGTTGTGCTTCTTCTTTCCAGCGCGGGGTCACGATTACTTTAATTGTCACCGGGCGCTTCAGTAATAAACTGGTTTGTGCGTCATCCATGATTTGCTTATCCTAAAAAGGTCTTTTTGTCAAGGGGTTAGAGAATATTTGCCGGAAATATTTACTTGGCAAACATCTCGTTAATCATATCGCGATAGCGTTGCGTTACTACTGGTCGTTTAATCTTTAAAGTTTGGGTCATCATGCCGTTTTCTTGGGAAAAAGGCTCTAAAATTAACTCAAAGGTTTTAATCTGGTCATCGGCACGATAACCAGGCCGATTTCTGACCTCGCGCTTTAATTCTTGTTGGTAGAGATTTAAGACTTTTTTGCTGTAGAGATCGCTAGAAAGAATCGTGGAGCGATCGCTGTGAGAATCGGGTAAATTTAAGGATAGTTTCTGTTCTTGGGCCCAATTGGCTAGTATATCAAGATTAGGCACGATCAAAGCCCCCAAAGCTTTTTGATCCTGTCCCACTAGCATAATTTGGGAGATAAAGGGACTGCGTAAACAAGCATCTTCAATCGGTTGCGGTTCGATATTTTCACCATTGCTCAAAACAATTGTATCTTTGGCCCGTCCAGTTAAGACTAAATCCCCAGCAGCGGTTAACCAACCAATATCACCACTATCAAACCAACCATCGGGAGAAATCGCTTTTTCGGTTGCTTCTGGTTTTTTATAATATCCCTGCATCACCTGCGGACCACGAATCAAGACTAAACCGTGTTTTTCCGTCGGTAAGACTTCTTTGCTATGTAAATCGACAATACAGATTTCTGTCTGAAAGACGGGACGACCGGCAGACCCGCGCAGGTTATGATCGATACGACGGACGGTAGCGACGGGAGAAGTTTCTGTCAGTCCATAACCAACTAAAATCGGGATTCCTGCAATCTCATAGAAAGTATCTAGATGTCTAGCTAAGGAACCACCGCCACTAACGAAGATTTTAACTTTATTTCCCACTGCTTGGCGAATTTTGCTATAAACTAGCTTGTCACCGATGGCATGGAGGGGATAGAGTAAGAGGGATTGAATTCTTGCTTTGAGTCTTTCTCCGGGGGAAGCGTGAAGATGATCTAGACTGAGATTATCAGCGATACGTTTAGCAATAACGTACTTTTCTGATTTTTCTAGAAAAAATTGCACCAATTTCTGTTTTTTAGCCGGTTGTTGACTAAATTGTTTTTGGATACCCTCGTAAAGAGATTCCCAAAGACGGGGAACTCCCACCATTAATTGGGGACTAAATTGCTTTAAATCGTTCTTAAAGGTGCGAATACTGGTATAAATCTGGGTACAACCTTGAGCTAGAATGAAATACTCACAACTGCGCTCGTAGGAATGCCATGAAGGTAGTATGCTTAAAACTCGATCCCCGGGATCCGGTTGAAAGATAGCATTTAAGTTGCGTACCTGATGCAGCAGATTACCATGACTTAACATCACCCCTTTTGGTTGTCCCGTCGTCCCCGATGTGTAGATGAGGGTAGCCAGATCATTTTCGCCCTTGGTGATGGGTTTAAGGGTGTTCTCAGCCCCTATCGCCATTAGTTGCTTGAAATTTAAGGTCTGCACGGAAATCGCCCCAGTAGCGGGGTCTTCGTCGGTGAGCAGCACGATTAATTTCAGGGGCAATTCAGGGATTTTCGCCAGCAATTTCCCTAAAGTTTGGTTATTTTCGACAATCAGCGTCTGACTGTCACTATCAGCGAGAATATAGGCTAATTCCTCTGCATCTGCTTGAGCAGATCGTACCGCATTGGCAGCCCCGGCTGCCATGGAACCTTGGTCGGCAATAAACCACCGGGGACTATTATCGGCAAATAAAGCGACATTTTCGGTTTCTGTGACTCCTAATGCTTGCAAAGCGGCGGCAAATTGCTGAATTTGTTGATAAAGTTCCCGATAGGTGAGAATTACTTCCGGTTTACTGTGGGGATCCTGCAGAGCGATAATATTGGGGAAACGTTGGGCAACTATTGACCAAACTTCGGGTAAAGATTGAATATTTGAATAGTCAATTAGGGTTGTCATAACAGTAGTTATAGAGGGTTACAAGGGTCATAGGATATAGATTAACCATTCGAGGCTCTTTTTGCTGGTTCTCCTAGACACTATTTCAACAGGTATCTAGTCCTGCAAAGTTGATTTCCTAGTCGAGACTCGGAGAGTGGAGACTTTTCGGTTATCAGTGAACAGTGAGGGATAATCAGGGAATGTTACTGCTACTTAATACTGCTTACTGATTACGGAAAAGGCTAACGGCTTAGATGTATAATTAATTTTGCTTAGGTAGTTAATATAGTTGTAATTAGGAGAAAAAACGATGATTGCTCTATCTAACTATAATAATCTCACCCCAGAAGAATATCTTCAGTTTGAAGAAAAAAGTCCCATTAAACACGAATATATCGATGGACAAGTTTACGCCATGGCAGGAACGACGGATACTCATAATATTATCGGACTCAATTTCACTTTTATCATTCGTAATCATTTGCGGGGTTCCGATTGTCGGGTTTATTTTGCCGATGTGAAAGTCAGATTAGAGAAACGCAATCACTTTTATTATCCCGATATTATTGTCACCTGCGATGACAGAGATAGGGAAACTGCTACCTACAAAAGTTTTCCTAAATTGATTGTTGAAGTTCTCTCCGATTCCACAGAAGCTTTTGACAGGGGGGATAAATTTAATGATTATCAAACTCTAGAAAGTTTAGAGGAATATGTCTTAGTGAATAGTAAACACCAACGAGTGGAAACTTTTCGACGGGGTGAACAGGGTTTATGGATTCTGCAAACCTATCAGCAAGAAAGTTTTAGTTTACAGAGTATTAATCTGACGGCATCTTTTCGGGATTTATACGAGGATGTCACCCTATAGGGAATGAAAAATCATTAAGGTACAACCTCAAAAGGTTGATTTCCATACCGTCGGTAAATATAGAAATCGCTATCGAGAGTGAATATTTGTCTTTGATTAAGAACTTCAGCCATGGCTACTAAAGAAGCATCTGCTAAATCCATAGGAACATCTTGATATTGTATCATTAAGGTTTCCATTCTTTTTAGTTCGTCTGAAGTATGATGGTGTATTACCAGTATTTCATCTACCACATAACCCCATAATTCTTGTTGTGCGAACCAACCACCATATCGACGCAATAAATACATTGCTTCGGTAAAACAAGCGCAAGTCGTGACAAGGGGGGCCGATAGCGAAGATAAAATGTCAACACAACGCTGATGATTTTTATCAGCTTCATTAATTAAGGCAATAAGTGGAGAAGCGTCGCAAAGAGTCATTGGTGTAATGCTGATTAGTCTTTATCATCTAAAATATTTGTAAAAACTTGTTCTACTCGCTCAGATAAATCTGATGGCTGAAAATAAACTCGTCCAACTCTTCCTTTTAATTTTTGGTCTAGGGTTTCTGGAGTGGAAGAATTGGCAGATTGATTAGGTAGAATGGTCAATCTCACTCGCTGACCTGCTAATTTAGCACTATGCTGTAAAATTTCTTCCCAAGTCCCCTCTAAAGTGTTTTGTTCCATAGATATTGATTTGAATTTCGTTATTTCCTCAGTGTAACAAGCAAAAGATAAAAAAACAAATTTCTAGATTTTTTTGTCTTATTGTTTTTTACCGGGGGGAATAAAACGGATTTCAATTCTGCGTCTGCTTGCATCTGCGTCACGATTAACCGCGGCTAAGTTACCCGATGGGAGGTATAACTGTCCTGCGGAAAAAGCTCGAAATTTGACGTTTTTGAGTTTACCAGTGTTTTCGATTTCTTGCACTACTGCTAAAGCGCGCATTAATCCTAAATCAGTGTTAGAACCGGGTACTAGCATTTTAACAGATTGTTTTCTGCTGGCAACCGATTCGATATTTTTATCGAGATTACTTGTCTGCTGTATTCCTTGTCCGTCGGTATGTCCAATTACTTGAATAAAGTCGATTTCTCTGTCTTTGGTAATGGTTTCGATAGCGGGAATAATGCGCTGACGAATATAGGTTTTTAAAGCGGGGTTTAATTCCGCACTTCCCGACTGAAATTTGAATTTTCCTGATTTTTCATCGATAACTATGGGGGTTGCCGTTTGCAGTTTTCGGTTAGCTTCCTCCAGTTTGCTGATGAGATTATAGGACTGAAAAAGTGCCAAGAGGAGAAATAAACTCAGAATCATGAAAGCATTGGACATTAAATCGGTAAATGCGGGATAAACATCCACCGATTTATCTTCATCTCGGTAGTAGGTGCGTCTAGACATAATTGCTTAGAATTTGTTAGTGAAGTTATCAAATATGGTGTTAATCCCCTTCTTAGCATCTTTTTGGGTAGGATTAGGGATTGTCTCAAAAAGTTTTTCTATCTTATTATTTAAGTTAGAAAAGTCAGAACGCATATCGTTAATTTTCTCCAGTTGTGCTAAACATTTTTGAATTTCTCCATAGATGTGTTCAATCATTTTCTGATTCGATTTATTTTCCTTAGCGACGACTTTCTCTAACTTATCTCGCAAAGATTCTAAGTTAGCAGTTAATTGACTGGTGTTGGTGTTCATTGCGTTAATTACTTGAGAAAAATCTGATTTAAGGCTGCCAAATTGATTGGCTGTTTTCTCAATAGATTGGGAAACTGCTTTTAATTGTTCTGAGTTATTAGTTAATTTATCATCCACTACTGTCGCTAAGTTATTGCTTAAAAGTTTTAACTCAGACTGTAAGCTTTCCTTGACTTGAGTAACTTGCTCTGTCACTGTATCAATTAACTGAGACAGGTTAGCATTAGTCACATCGAGATTATTACTAGAGCGCTCAATCCCATGGGAAGCAGTGAGAATTTTATCGGAGGTTTGGGAGAGTCTTTCATCGAGACTATTGATAAGTTGGTTTCCTAATTGTTTCGACTCGGAGTTAAAACTATCTTGATAGGTTTTCACGGTTTCGATTAATTTTAC
>SFAQ01000152.1:0-11917 GCA_007096525.1 Microcystis wesenbergii Mw_QC_B_20070930_S4
ATTCTTGTTTTAATTCTCCATGTACGCGGTCTTTAAAAGCCTCTATTTCGTTCCAAGACACGATTAAGAGTGGCTTTTAGGCTAAGTATAATTACTCATCGCGTAAGTGAGATGCTCCCTTCTATCATTCTGTCGCTAACCGTTTAGAGTCGTGCCGATTCCCACTGCCGACTATTTAGCGAAAGAAATAGCTTTTTACCATAAAGACTGGTTGTTAAGCTTTCTGTAACCCTTTAAGCAATTAAAAGGAACCGCATTAATCAAAGTCGAAAAATTATTAATATTTAGTTCTTGTTGACCTGTTGTTGCGTTAACTCGATTCCACCAATCCGTAGCAATAATATTGGATTGCAGACCATTAGAACCTGCAAAAAAATTAGAAATTTCTACAGGGATATTAACCGGAACTCCGTAGGCCGTAATGCTTTGATTAGTGGAATAATTATATTGAGCCATCAAGGAACTTAATTCATTTTGAGGCTCTGTAAAACCGTTGAGAGTCGTTTGTAAATAGTTAGCCACATCAGACCAGTTGGTAACACTTTCACCACACCAATATTGATGGACAGCGTTACTCCAAAACGGGGTATTTTGTTGTATCCAATTCGATACGCTACTAGGAAATTCCCAGGCTCCAACGACTACTCGTCCTGATGTTGCCCAAATTTGTTCTAGGGTTTGATTAAAAGCACTGGGGGGCAATAGATAATTTTCGCCAATTGTGCTGATAATTAGGTTAGCCACATCTTGATAATTTTGGGTTGTCCAGGTTCCTTGAAAGTCATGTAAATCTAAGATGACAATTTCCTGGGGATTGCTACTTAAAAACTGAGTCACTTGATTTAAAAAAGCGACTAAGGTTAAGTTGAGTTGAACGCTCCCATGACACATGACAAATTGATTGTCCCCTGTACCTGTTGTCACCATCATTCTAAGGTCTAAGTCACGAATCCCCTGACTCAGTTGTTGATTAATATTTTGATATTGAGTTTGTACCCAGTATTGGGTCACTCCACTCGCACAATAGGTGGAGGCATCATGGGCACCGGGCAGGGTTAATTCATTCAGACAAAGGTTTTGAATACAGGGAGCGAACAATTCCATCCAGTTTGTTGCCCAATTTAACACTGATGGTCGTAAAGCGGTAAAGTCAGCAGCTAAACTACCATTACCGTAATTAGGTGTAGGATAGGTCGCAATTTGACTTTGGATATTTGTAGGGAAATAACCAATACCCATGCTCACGGTGCCATTAGGAATCCACCCGATAACCGATTGATTATTACTATCAGGTGGAGGATAAACAAAATACCCTTCAGGAATATTTTGCCATTGAATAACAAAGCCATAACCAGCATTTGGGGGAACTGATTGGGGTAAATTTTCAATTCCTGATACTTTAGCAGTAATAGTAAACTGAAAGTTTTCAATACCAGCTAATTGATAAGTTGCTGAAGCGGTATTTTCATTAGTCGAATTAGCTGAAAAAGCGGCAGTAAAAGGATTATTGCTAATCGTATTTGCTGTATTTGCTGGAATTTGTTGCGGTGGATTCCAGGTCATTTGAACCGTCGGAGAACTCGTCAAATTAAGCGCATAGGGGGTAGCATTGACGATTTGCAAAGAAAAATTAGGAGCATTACTGGAAGACATCATAATTAATATTCAAGGTTAGTGTTTTTAGCTGAACAAATAGTTGTTCAAGTAATAATCATTCTTTTAGGATTTAAGCAAAAAGTGATCGCTTTGCTCAACGACCTTCTACCTATAAGACGATTGAGAAAGTCATCTGTGAATTTTGGTTTGAGCAAGTTTACTACTCTAGGTTTTGGCATGGTAATCGCTATTCCTTGAAAGAACAAGATACAGCGATCACCATCACTTTAAAGAGCAGAACGACCACCGGCAATTATCAGCAAGAAAAAGCTGTAATTGTTGAATGAACGTTAATTGTCGTTAATAACTTGTACCCGCATTAAAAACTTGAATACAAATATTTTCGGTGGTTAAAGAGCCACCGCCGCCCCCCAGACCAATATTGAAAGCGTTCCCAGTGGCATTATTCTGCGAGTCAGTGTCTTCCATAATGGAAAAACCATTGGTACCGCAAATATTAATATATTGGTTGGTTGTTTGACTTCCAGGAGTCCAGAAGCGGAATTGCACTTGTTGTCCGCCCAACGTTAATAGCGGTGCGGCTCCTGCTTGAAACATGGTACTAGCAACATCTGCCTCACCACCGTTGATTTCACAGGGGACAGTAACGTTTTGACCTGGATATAATGAGCCAGAATGACCCGCAGAAAATTGAACACTTAGCCCAGCACCATTCAGGGAACTGAAGTCATAGGCAATTGTCTGAGTAGAACTATTAGAAATCTTAAACTCATAAGAGACAACTGTTTCATTGACATTGTCTAGGGTCTTAGCGGCAAACGTAACCATAGTGAAAACTCTCCTAAGTAGAAAAAAGGTTAAGAAATAACTTGAGAGGCTAGAGATTAATACTTTAAGTATTTAGCTCTGTCCTCACCATTTAGAGTCGTGCCGATTCCCACTGCCGACTATTGCGAGATGAAATAATTAGGTTAATTGAGAGGGGATCGCATTTAACTCTTGATCGGTTAGAGTTAGAGCATCAGCAACATTGGCCGTCAGTGGCCAGTCAATATCCAGCAGATTAAAATAAGCTTGAATGTGTTGAAAATAAGCCTCCTGAAGAAACTGTTTTACTGCCGTACTTTCTGTTTGAGAAAACACGCCACAGGAGCCTTTCATGGCTAAAGTTGTGGGGTTAAGAGGCTGATAGTTACAGTTTTTGACTTTGTTAATTTGCTTCTCAACTATTCCCGAAATGGTTAAAGATTCAGGAATGTTACAGGGTTTGTAAAGAGATGGAATCTGTTGGAGTTGTTGAATATTCCAGGCGTGAGGAACAATGTCTAAACTATTCCAGATTCGGCTAGATTGGTTAAGACCTGGCTGTGTGGTTCCGTAGTAATCGGAAAAGTTTTGATCTCCAGGAGTTGCTCCGGCGGAAAACTGTGTCTGTACAGTGACTTGTTTACCTGTGGGATTCCAGGTTTTTTGATTTTCGTAAAGCCATAACGCCATAACTGGAGATAATGCACCCCCTAAACTGTGACCTGTGGTCATAACTTCTATTGGTTGATTGGGTTGGCTTTGAATTTCCTTAGTCAGAAATTCTAAGAGAGATAAATTCGAGGAATCTTTCATGTTTTGCAAAATTGTTATTCCTTCATTCGTCCCTTCAGAAATTTTGCCTCTTTCTGGATATTGTGTTGACCATACAACCATATTGCCGGTATCACAATCTTCCTGTAACCAGTCAAAAACAGACTTGGGGTTGGTTGCGGCGATCGCCACGACATATTGGGGGTTATTGGTTGCCGAATTTTGTCCTTTAGCTACATACATAATATTACCCCAGGTGGAACTGCCGGAAGGTTGGTAAATTACCGGTCCCCAAACCACTGTCCATTGACCAATTTTTGCCTGGACACTGGGATTAGCTAAGTCACTGATTATGGTACTACTGTCACTGATATTAGCAAACATCGAAAGACAGAAGATGATTTGTTGTTGATCGTAGCTAGGACTCATTGAATTGTCTCCTAAATTTAGCAATGGTTGTTTTGAGAATGATTTGAGAGGCTACTTCCTCAAGCAGTGGGTAAACAGTCAGTCTGGATAGACGTTCATAATAGACAGCCAAATAGTATCTGTATATTTTACTTTTTCTGTACTACCCAGAAAGATTTCAAAATAGGAACTACTGTTATAGACATGACGAATAATGTTACAATATTCGCTGTCTTCAATTACCTCAAAATTCGCCGCTTTATTCGGAATCAAAGTAATAGACTGCATCCCTTGATCCGCTGCAAAACAAAGATGAATATCTAAGGGAGTTCCCCGCCAGGCTGGATCATCAAAGCCAAAAACAGAAAACAATCTCGCATTGGCAAACACTAGGGGAATATTGTAGGGTTTAAACTCAAAAGGAATCGTTCCTGTATAGGCTTCACCCTGTCTGTCTCCGACAAAACTACAGGGAAAATTATTAAAATTCCAGAGAAAAGATCCCTCCTCATTTCTGACGGTGATGACATAGGGATCTTTGCATCGGTATAAAACCATAGATTGATGATGTCCTTAAATATTTGATTGAGTTTTGTTAATGAAAAGGCGATCAAATCCTTTACTTAGCGCTCATTTAATCCCTAGCAAAACTAGGACAAAATTAACCCCTGAGGTACTCCCCCTTCGTCATCAATGTAGGTAATATCCTGCTCGATATCTAGCCCCAGATAAACGACTATGGTATCGACAAATCAGACGGAGAAAAGGATGACAGTTCTTTCTATCGGGAAACATCTCTGTACTCCTTGCTTAATCTAAAATCACTGGGCAAGAATGCCCACAACTCAGATGTAATGGTTACATGATAATCATACATACACTGCCCCTTAGATTGTCAATTACCCTACGCTATTCTTAAGGATTTTTTTTAGATTCGCCCAACTGAATTGGCGTTATCAAGGTAAATTCTCATGATCCCTTTTTACCTTTGACTTCCTGCCAAGTGTTACCGACTCCCTGTAAAACCCCGCGAATTACTAAACCAATACCCCTACCGATAACTTGGATAAGAATATAGACTACTCCCTTACCCACCACCCGAAAAAAAGCGCGTAAACGCGGAGATAAAGAGTCTCTTAATTCTAAGGCGATCGAAACTAACCAGGGTATGCCTGTTAAACTGTTTAATTCTTCCTGTCGGGGGGAATAAATGGCTAGAGATTGAATTTCTCCATCGCTATAGTGAAATAATTGATATTGACTTTCAAAGATATCTTTAGGTTCTTGCCAATATTGTTGCCGTCGGTATTTCCAAGATAATTCATTGCGGATTTTAGCTAATTTTCTGGCGATGAGAAATTCTGACCGGTAAAGTTTTTGTTTGATTCTTTCCGATTCCGAGAAGTTATTGAGAATAATTACCGTCACCGCATTGGCAAGATTATGAATGAGATTTTGCAGCAGAATTTCGGCTCTGGCGATGGTTTCAGGAGCATTAGCCCGGTATTCTACTCCGTCAATAGTTAAACTATTTTCGTACACCAAATAGGAAAATAAGTCAAGAGTAAAAGGAATTTTATTGAGGATTTCTGTTTGAATTGCCTCTCTTTCTTCCAGAATAATTTCGTTAAGCCTACTTTTACTAATTTCGTCATAAACCGAGGCATTAATTTCTAAAAATTTACGGGTAACTTTCTCCCAGATATCGTAAATAATCAGATTTAAGCGACTGGTTAATTCCCCGCTACTAATCTCTAAATATCTCATTTCATCGACGTTTTTGCGAATTTCATCGAGAACTAAATACAATAATTCCCGTTGCCGATTATCCTGTAAAACATCAATTTCAAAACTGATCTTGGTTCTATTGATTAAAGGCGATCGAATAACTGCTAAAGTCGATTCAAAAACCGCCGAAACACAGAGGGGACGCTCGCGGCTTAAAATTGGTAATTCTCGATCGATATTGTTAATTATTACCGGGGGTGTGACTGAAGCTGAATTGTAATAGCTCCCTTCGAGGGGAATTAGTTTTCTCACTAGCCATAGGGCTGCTAAAAGTTCTCGTTTTCTCCCCTGCCAATAAAAGCGATCAAAGCCGGATAAAGACTGTTGATTGAGGTGGAGATCAATTAAATGTAATTCACTTTCGATGCGATTTAATCCCGTTTTTCCGGCAGTGATTAACCAATGGCTAGGAGCTAAACTTGGACGGGTAGCAATGGTGAGAGGAGAAGGGGCAACATCGTGGGTTTCATCCCGGGAAATTTGTCCTAAAATAGTGATAAATTGCTCTAGGTTTGTGCCTTTGGGAATATAACCGGCGATGCCTAATTCTCTGGCGATTAGTTGCTGTCGGGAGTCGAGAGGAAAGGTTAATAAAACAATTTTACTTTCGGGATAGCGAGAGTGGAGAATTTCACAGTAAGACCAATCAAAGAGAGGATCGATAAGGATAATTTCGGGGGCCGGATTCAGAGTCAAAGCGAAAATTGTTTCTAAATCCCCTTCGGTGACGATACTAATATTTTCTATCTGCGACAAGGCCTGCACCAGACCCAAGCGGAAAATCGGGTCATTATCGATGATAATTAAGGTGAGAGGGCGATCGATCACAAGAGTTGCAGCCTGTCAACGGATACTATTCACAGGGTCAATTATACAGTTATCTGGCTCATTTGTTTTGTTTATAGCCATAGAAATCGATGCGATAATCGGTAATTTTTACCCCCGTCGATGCCTCGATCTGTTTAATTAATTCTGGGGGAAGTTCGATATGCACATCGATGATTTGTTGGCTGTCCAGACAATTGACGTGACTGTGGGAGTCGCTGATGTTACCGTAGAGTCTGCCGTCCCAGCGTTCCACAGATTCGATAATGCCTTGACCCGATAGGGCCTCTAGGTTTTGGTACACTGAGGTATGACCGATGTTTTTTCCTTGCAGATTGAGACGATCATAAATTTCTCGCGCTGATAGGTGTTCCTGCGCTTGCCACAGCAATTCTAAAATATAGCGACGCTGACGACTAACCCGCATTCCTAAAGTTTGACACCTTTCGATCGCATCTTCTAAACACCGAATCGGTTTTTGTTTTACCTCCACATTGTCCATAGTTGTATCCGTTGACCTCCGCCCTAATACATACTCATTACCAGTTTAGCTTAGTCTTTCGATCGATGTCCACATTGTCCCAGTTTTTAGCCCATCTTACGGCGGTTATCTCATACTAAATCCTGTTTAAAAAGCATAGGAGATTAGGGACCGCCGGAGTTGGGAGAAGGGAGCAGGGAGAATTACACAATTCTGGCTTTAAGTCAATAGCCTTTACAAAACTTTAAAAATTGCAACAAAAAAAAATGTTATCCCTATGGGCTTTTTTTGGGCAAGAGGATCAATGTAGTCCCCTGATTGTCTCGGTTTTCCGTTGATTTGAAACTTAATGCTTAAACTAAGCCCACAGCATACCATGATAATACCAGATTAATAAATGTAGGCAACCCCGATTTACAGCCAAATTTTGGCAAATTCGGGAAAAACACTCTCCTTGTAACTTACTTGTTACATTTAACTAATCGCCTAAAGTATTTAAATATTTTAATTTTTTATCTTAAATTTATAATTTTTACTTATTTTTTAAAGGCTGATTAACTAGGGTTGGGCAAAAAAGCTTGTAGGCTATGCTAAGACGCATTTTAACCACCTACCCTTAAATTAGCTCAATCTCCCCCAATCCCTTTACCGTTGCCTCTTGCCTATCCTAACCAAGAAATTAATTTTGCACGACTACTTATGAATTAAGTAAGTAGTCATAATTAAATTGAAGATAGATTTTGCCTCTGATCCCCCCTGCCCCCCTTGATAAGGGGGGTGCCGATCCCACCTTAATCCCTCCTTAATAAGGGGGGTGTCTGATAACTTTTAACACCTACCTACTTATCAGGCATAGAAATCTTCGTCAAGAATTTGTTCTAAGGAAAAAGGGCAGTCTAGGGGATAGACTTCCTCTGGAGGAATCGCAATTCCAAAGTCAGCCAATTTACTTTCCTTGATGGCAATTTTACGACCTTTAGGATAGGTTTTATCGATGGCGATTCCTAGATGAGATTTCAAAGAAGGGGTGTTTTCTAGTAAGGCGATAACTCTTTCCCTCTGTTCGATAATGGAGCTATACCAGCTAGATTTCATGCTTTCAGGGGCAGATGATTGTACTTTTAATTTCAGTAAATGAGCCAGCAAAATCATTAAATTTCCTTCCAAGGCATTTTTATCTGATTTACCCAATTCTTTCAACTCCTCAACCAAATGAGATACATCTAATGCCTGAAAATCTCCTTGTTCCAACTGACCTATTGTTGTAATCAGCCATAATTGAAAATCTTGTTCATAGAGTTCTGATTTAGTTGTCATGATGGCTTCGATAATAGTTAATCTAGATTGAATAATACTCTATTTTGCAGATTTAGGTAAAATCACCAAGTAAAAGAAAAAGGCAGCTCAAAAGAGGATAATTTCTCTGGAGTTTTAAGGTAAATTCATTCTCAAAAGTCTCTTTTATTGTTACTTCCTATATATTATTGCCCCATTCTTCGGGAATTTGAGCAACTTTCTCTTGACCAGTCCAGAAAACGGGTTTCTTCAAGAAACCCGTTTTCTATTAGGTAGCCCAAGATTTTGCCCATGCGAGAATTTCCTGAACTCGATCGAGGGTTGAAGATTCACAGTAGAGACGCAAAACCGGTTCTGTGCCACTAAAGCGAATTAACAACCAACTGCCATCTTCTAAACGGAACTTATAACCGTCCATAGTATTACAATCAGTCACTTGTTTACCCGCAATTTCCCTTAAGGGTTCCTTATCCAAAGCAGTAATTAACTGAGCGCGAGCTTCCATATTAGCTAGGGGTAAATCAATACGATCATACTCAGAATGAAAACCGGTTTTATCCTGTAATTGCGCGTAAAGATCGCTTAAATCTTGGCCCGATTCTACCACCGCTTCCAAAACGTATAAAGCTGATAATAAAGCATCCCGTTCGGGAATGTGAGTACCATAACCGACACCTCCCGACTCTTCCCCACCAATTAACACAGGAGTGGTCAACATTCGATCGGCGATATACTTATAACCGATCGGGGTTTCAAAGACCGATAAACCGTATAAACTGGCTAATTTGGGGATTAAATCGGAACCGCTCACCGTTTTCACAATTTCCCCTCTCATTCCCTTTTTGCCGGCTAAATGCTCGATTAGAATCGGGATGAGATTTTGGGTGCTTAAAAAATTCCCCCGACCATCGATCGCCGCCACTCGATCGCTATCGCCATCGAAGACCAAACCTACTCGCAAAGGGGCTAAATTTGCGCTCTGAGCCAGTTTATCGATGATTTCCCTCAAATTTCTCGGTAAAGGTTCCGGAGAGCCGCCACCGAACAAAGGATCGCGATTGCTGCGTAATTCCGTGATCCCCACCCCCAAAAGACGCTCTAAACCGGTAGCCGCCGCACCGTGCATGACATCGGAATAAACTTTTAGTTGTCCCGATTCGATCGCGTTGGCAATAGCGGCAATGTTAACTTTTTGGCGTAAACCCTGACAATAACTTGACCAAGGCTCAAAAGTGCTTAATTTACCTGCATTGGCGTTAAACTGCGGCGGATTAGACAATAAAGCTTCAATTTGTTGGGTGATTTCTGGCGAGACAGAACCACCAAAATAACCTTTAACCTTCAAACCGAGATATTTAGCCGGGTTATGACTGGCGGTTAACACGATCGCACCGAGAGCATTTTCTGAGCGAGCTGCCCAACTAAAAGCGGGAGTGGGAGCGTAGGATTGGGAGAGAAGCACGTCAAAACCAGCTTTTTGAAGCGATTCCGCCGCAGTTTGAGCAAAATCCTCCGCCATAAACCGCCGATCATAGCCGACGATAATTGTCCGCGAACCGGTGATCTGACCATAATTATCCGCTAAAACCTGAGCCGCCAAGGGAGCGAGCAGAGCGACTCGATCAAAAGTAAAATCGGCGGCGATAATGCCGCGCCAGCCATCGGTTCCAAATTTAATCGGGTTCGCGGTGGTCATGATTTACCCCTAAATATCCATTTTCCCAATACTGTAACCCGCTCCGTACCCTCTGGAAACTCATTTTTCCCGATCATCGGTTTTTGCCGCCGGATCGATCGCGCCGACTTCACTGACTAATAATTTTTCCATTAACATTTGTAACTTCATCCGTTCTATATAGGGCCATCCCCCGGTTTCCTCGATATCCCGGAGTAATCCGTATAAGTCCTTACGGGTATTGGGTAAAGATGGCTCGAACATCTGCTCGCGAATTTGCCGATGTAAATTTTCTAAAGTTCGCAGCAACATTAACAAACCGTTACAATCTCCCTGCTGTTCTTCGGCGATCGCCGTCACCGTCGTTACAAGGGAATGTAGTTGGCTATCTAATTGGCTATTATCTCCAGGCAATCGGCTATTCATCGAAATTTCTGCATCTGAAAACAGTCACACCAATCATATCAGTCATCAGCTATCAGTTACTTAGAGCCTCCTGACTTGAAAGAGGGTGTGGGGAAGTGGGGTGTGGGGTGTGGGGTGTAGGGTGTGGGGTGTAGGGTGTGGGGTGTGGGGTGTGGGGTGTAGGGTGTGGGGTGTAGGGTGTGGGGTGTAGGGTGTAGGGTGTGGGGTGTAGGGTGTAGGGTGTGGGGTGTGGGGTGTAGGGTGTGGGGTGTAGGGTGTGGGGTGTGGGGAGAACAAAGCTGCCTATTGCAAGAGTGCCTATTGCAAGAGTGCCTATTGCAAGAGTGCCTATTGCAAGAGTGCCTTTTGCAAGAGTGCCTTTTGCAAGAGTGCCTTTTGCCTCTTGCCCCCTGTCTCCCATCTTCTCAATGGTCACTGATCTTTGATAAACTGAGTTTCGGTGAATTGGCGCATAATTCATCAGGCTATGGATCAAGGGTAGTAATTGTAAAGATTGACAAAGAGAGGTTGACATAGATGAGATTTCGTGCCTTGTTAGTTGCCTTTTTAGCCTTGTGCTTAGGGGTGTTGACAGCTTGTAGCGACGCGCCTAGTGCCGTCCTGAATAGAAACGAGCTAACCTATGATGAAATTTTAAACACTGGATTAGCTAACAAATGTCCGCAGATTTCCGAGTTTACCCGGGGGACTCTCCCCTTAGAAAGCGGCGAAAGTTATGTGGTGACAGATTTATGTTTGGAACCCCAAGAATATTTTGTCAAGGGTGAACCCATTAATAAGCGGGAAGCGGCCACCTTTATACCGGGTAAACTCTTAACCAGAGATACCACCAGTTTAGAACAGATGACAGCGACCTTAACCGTAGGTGAAGACGGTGTTTTAACCCTCAAGGAAGAAGACGGTATTGATTTCCAACCCATTACCGTACAATTACCCGGAGGTGAAAGAGTTCCCCTCTTCTTTACCATTAAAGGTTTCACTGGCAAAACCGAAGCTGGATTTAGCTCTATCAACAGTTCCACGGATTTTGAAGGCGAATTTAAAGTTCCTTCCTATCGTGGCGCTGGTTTCTTAGATCCCAAAGGTCGGGGTGTGGTGACGGGTTATGATAACGCTGTCGCTTTACCCGCTAGTGCTGATAGTCAAGATTTCCAGCGTGCTAACGTCAAAGCGACGGAACTGGGTAAAGGTACTATGTCTTTACAGGTGACTAAAGTTGACGCTTCTACTGGCGAGTTTGCTGGTGTTTTTGAAAGTGAACAGCCTTCCGACACCGATTTAGGCGCAAAAGATGCTGAAGAAGTGAAAATTCGCGGCATTTTCTATGGTCGTCTCGAAGCTCGTGCCTAATTAATAAGTTCAGAATTTCTGGAAATTAAGGCGAATTTCTCCCTAGAGAAGTTCGCTTTTTTTCGGCTCTCTTGGGGTTGTTGAGCGGTTATACCATTTTTCATAAGTAATGGCAGAGATGGTTAATCGCCCTCACCCCCCCTGCCCTCCCGACATCGGCCCCCCGACATCGGCCCCCCTGCCCCCTAGGGTTGTTTCATTCTCCCATCAGAATATCAAAAGTAAAAGCGATCACTGTCTTGGTAAAATGAGAAGTGACCGCCAACTTTTTAAATATATATTGAGCTTAATAGAAAAACTGAAACAAGTCAAGGACTTTCGGAAAGATAAAGGAAAAAGACACCCTTTATGGATAGGGGAGCATCCCACTTTTGCAATAAGCAATTGTACTTAGATGCGAAATACTTATATGGCGGGCCTTTTCGGGAGTTCATAGATTTTCAAGGGTTCTCTAAATTGTGTGATTGGAACCA
>SFAQ01000153.1:0-20562 GCA_007096525.1 Microcystis wesenbergii Mw_QC_B_20070930_S4
TTCTTGGCAGTAAGCTAAGGTATTGTTCCAGACAACACGCACACAACCGAACAATTGAGACAAAAGCCTCTTTTGTTGGTTGGTTGGGTAAAGGCGGTATTGATACCTTGCTTTCATTGAGTTAAAATATGTGTGTCTGCATTCTATTTTAACTAGGTCTGCCAATAATGTCAAGTCGGTTGCGCTCATGAAATAAACTCTGTCTCTGACCTAAAAATACACTTGGTCTGTGTGACAAAATACAGAAGAAAGGTTTTTACCAGTAAAAGTTTAGCTTTAATCGAGAAATCTTTTAGGGAAGTTGCGGAAAAGATCAATTTTCAGGTGCTAGAATTTAACGGGGAATCTGATCATGTACACGCTCTAATTGAATACCCACAGAAACTTTCTATTTCTGTAATGGTTAATTCTTTAAAAGGGGTTTCTAGTCGTAGGTATGGACAAGCTGGCTATCCTAAACCCTATGGGAAAGATGCTCTTTGGTCTCCTAGTTATTTTGAAATTTTCGATAAAAACTATGGACGGGATGACCTTTTTTCAGAAAAGTGCGGGACAGTGGAAATCTCAGCGCACTACCCATCATTTACCCTTTCGACGCTCAGAAACTGGCGATTCCGAGATTTATGTGGAAGCTTTAAGCGCCGATAACCCGAAAATTATCGCTATCTGTGAAATGCACGAAGTGGATCCCGCTAAGACTGTGGGAGGTGCCTTTGTCAGTTGGGATGGTTCAATGCAGTGGGACAAAGAAGACGAAAATCATCAAGGAACCACCGTTTTTGCGCTAATTCCCGATGAAAATAATCCCCAAGCTGGTGTTCTCCTGCGGGAGCGAGGTTATGCGGAAATCGTTCCTGTGGCGGGCCGTTATCACATTGATGAACAGGAAGGTTTAGTCTTAATTACAGAATACGAAACAATGACCTCGATCGAGCGTTTTTGGTTTGCCGATGCCGATTTACGTCTCCGCACTAGCACAGTTCAACGTTTTGGCGGTTTTAATACGGCCACTTTCTGTGCTGAATCCCGCAATCAGTCATCGGAGTCAGTCTCTAGTGATTCCCCCGAACCTTCATCCTATTCGATTAGTGGCTGGTAAATTCAGTTATCAGTGATCAGTGATCAGTTATCAGTTTTTTCTCCCATCTCCCTGCTCCGGCGCTACCCACTCCCCGGATGGTAAACGAGTTTTCTTAACAATTGTAAGAATTTTTAATATTTCTTTTCTAGTTGGCACCTACTCCCTTATCATTAGGAGGAAAGTTTTTTAAGCATTTCTAAGGATACGGAGGTTTACCCTTGGCCATTCCTCTTTTAAATTACGCCCCCAAGTCCCAAAACGTGCGGGTAGCTGGTTATGATGTCGGTGGAGACGAAAAACCGAGAGTTTACACGACGGAAAATGTCCTCTCCCCTACCGACCTGGACGATTTAATCGAAGCCGCTTACCGTCAGATTTTCTTCCATGCCTTCAAATGGGATCGGGAACCCTTCCTCGAATCCCAATTACGCAATGGACAATTATCGGTGCGGGATTTCATTCGTGGCCTACTGTTATCGAAAACCTTCTATAACAGCTTCTACGAGAAAAACAGTAACTATCGCTTTGTCGAACAGGTAGTACAAAGAGTCCTCGGTCGCGATGTCTATAGCGAAAGAGAAAAAATTGCTTGGTCGATTGTCGTTGCCACCAAAGGGATTCAAGGTTTTGTCGATCAACTGCTCAACAGTGACGAGTATCTGCAAAGCTTTGGTTATGATACCGTTCCCTACCAACGTCGTCGCACCCTGGCCAGCCGCGAAATCGGTGAACGTCCATTCAACATCACCTCGCCTCGCTACGATGGCTACTACCGTGGTATTTTGGGCTTCCCTCAAATCGTTTGGCAGAATGCTGTCCGTCGCTATGTTCCCCAAGAGCAAAAACCCAAAGCCGGCGATCCTTCCAGCTTCTTGGCTATGGCCCGGGGTCTCGGTAGCGCCAAAGGCAATCCTGTACCAAGAGTCTCCGCTATGAATATTAACATCGAGGCTTCTGTACCCCGTCGTTAATTTTTAGCTAAACCTGCCGGGGAGAGTCCCTAATTGGCAGAATGACCCCCGAACCATAATCAGGTTATTCTGTGAATTGGTGGCTCTCCCTATGGGGTGGCTCCTGAAATAATCCCCCCACCGAGGACGATTTCCCCTTCATAAATCACGGCTGCCTGGCCCGGGGTGATACTAAATTGTGGTTGATCGAAAACCAGTTTCACTTGATTACTTTCTAGGGGAATAACATTGACGGGAACAGCCGGAGAACGATAACGGACCTGTACCTGCGCGCGGATAGGGGTAGTGGGTTCAGCAATAGAAACCCAGTTCATCCGTCCGACAAGACAATCGGCACTAACGGCACTTTCGCGATTACCGACGATAACCCGATTCATGACGGGATCCAGTTTTACCACATAGAGAGGTTCGGCGGCGGCGATGCCAATGCCTTTGCGTTGTCCGATCGTATAATGATGGATACCGCTATGTTTACCCAAAACTTTGCCATCGAGATCGACGATATCGCCCTCACTAACAGCGATATACTTATCCAAGAACGATCGCATAGTTCCGTGAGCTTCAATCAAGCATAAATCCTGACTATCGGGTTTATCTGCCGTTTTTAAGCCGAATTCCTGGGCAATTCTGCGGGTTTCTGCCTTGGTTTGTTCTCCCAAGGGAAATAAAGTCCCACGCAGTACATCTTGAGTTAGATCATAGAGAAAATAGGATTGATCTTTATTTTTATCAACGGCACGCAGAAGTTGATAACGGTTGTTTTCAGGAGAAAAACGAATTCTAGCGTAGTGACCGGTGGCAATAGTGTCCGTTTCTAAGGTTTCTCTAGCATAATGCAGCATCGGGCTAAATTTTACCGCTTTATTGCACTGAGAACAGGGCAGCGGTGTGATTCCCGCTTCGTAACCAGAAACTAGATAATCAATAATTTCTTTTTGGAAAAGCTCGCGACTATCGACGATATGATGGGGAACCCCCAACTGTTCACAAATAAAGGCCGCATCTACCATTCCCTCGGAGCAGCACTGACCTTTACCCTTCATTAACCACAGGGTCAGGCCAATAACATCATAACCTTGAGCGTGTAAGGCGGCAGCGGCAACAGAGCTATCTACTCCCCCCGATAGACCGACAACAACTTTTCCCATAAACCTTGTAATGATTTTTAACCAATATACTTTCTAGACTAGCATCTCCTCCTTTAAAATTTGGACATGGTGTACCCAAATCTCGTGTGAGGACAAGCTAGTATGATGAGAACAAAACTACTGTTTTTCTCGGCTTTATTTTGGTTAAAAGTCGGGATAATCGCTCAAGGAACGCTGCTGCTAAAAGCAAACTTATCTTTTGCCCAGAATGTTTATCCCGGTCGTCGTTTGCCCCCACCACCCGCGGTGAGACAACCAACTAAACGTTCAGACAGTCCCAGGGCTGTTAATTGTTCCCAATGTTCACCCTTAAATTTGCCCCCAGTTAATTCTCCTTCAGTTCGCCCCCCGGTGGCTGCCCCAGTTTCCGGTAATCAACCCCTGAGAGAATACGTTTTTCAAGCCCCCGCTCCCGTGCTTCCTGCCGATGCTACGGTGATTAATAATCATAATCCTCAAACTGTCAATCCACCAGCCACCACACCTCAAAATCGCGCCAATAAACCCCCTTCTCCCCCACCACAGCAGCGGGTTATTGCGACTAATCAACTCTTTCGCGTTGAAGTTCAGAGTAATAGTGCAGAAGCGTTGGCAAAAATTCAAGAAATTGAACCCCTCGCATTTATCCGCGCAGGAGAAAATGTTATTCAAGCGGGGTTATTTCAGCAACAATACCAAGCAAAGGAAAGAGTACAAGAGTTAACTAAACAGGGTTTTAGTGCTCAGATTATTACCCTCAATAATTAGTAAAGTTAGGGTTGAAAATATTAATAATAATCCGGGTTCAGGTCTGGGAATTATCCCTAAGTCTCCTTAACCCTTGCCCTGCTGCGGGTTAATAAAACCGCTTGTAATACTAAATCCTGTTTAAAAGGTATAGGAGAGTGGGGAGACACAATATTAATTGAAATTATCAAAAATTAATTTTGAGGGCAAGTTCTTAAGTAGCTAGACACAATTAATTACACATAAGTAGCTGGTTATAAGGTTCTTCTAGGTTCTGTGTGAGCATGGTATAATAGTAACACAGAACAGGAGGTGGGTTATGTGGATAAATTTTGATCAACTCCTCGATTTACCAAATGTAACAGTGGTCAATTATCAAAGAATCAATCAGACAGAGTATAATCTAGTCCAGAAGTGTTGAATCCTGCAATAAAACTTCACAAAACCAGTATTTTACAGATGCTCAATTAAATTCACTATTGAGAATGGAGTCAATAAGCAGTCCTTTTTGGTATCATCAGAGCGAATACATAACTTGGTCATGATCTTCAAAATCTTAACATTCAACACTTCTGATTTTGATGTGACTATAATACCATATTTGTGTCGCTTTTTTGCCTTATGAAGCTATCGTTCAACACTTCTGCTTTAGAGCATTGCTCGGCAGAGAGGGAGCTTGAGGGATTTTCGACAGTGTAAGTTCGGAAGAACCTTAATTTTTTATGACAACACTTAGTTTGCCCCACGCCAATGCGCTAATGTTGAGGACAGTTAAAAACTAATCTCAAGTGAGTTACTTTTTATGACAACAGTTAGTTTGCCCCACGCCAGCCTGACCATACCCCTAGCCCTAGCTCTCACTTCTGTGGGAGCCGCTCCCTCACTAGCTCAGTTATCTTCGCTCCCAGGAGTTGGCAGTGTCACAGGACAAACCACGTTAATTAATCCGCCCTTAAACGCTACTCTCAATCCTTTTACGACTAGCGGCGGCGCTGTTGTCCCACCTCTGGAAAGTGATGTCACTGCCTTCCTCTGGCTCGAGCAAACTGATTTTAACCTGACATCAAATCTGTTAGCTGACATTACGGTTCCCGGGTTTTACAACCAACAGTCTCAGCTACCCGCCGCTAATGGCACAATTGCAGCAGGAACCAAGATCAACAGCTATTACCTCTATACCAATGCTGTCGGAACACAGCCCCTTGGACCTACTAATCCAACCTATACGGGGGTTATCAACTTTGAGGAAGAAATTATCGGCCTATTTACCACGGCTGCGAATGTTACTCTTAGCGGTGACATATTCGAGCTTCCCGGTACTATATACCTTCCTGGTAATGCCCAAGGGTTGGGTACTACTCTCTCGCCACTACGAGATCAGCTTAATTTAAGTGCCGACCTAAAACAACTTGCTTTTACTTTCACCACTGGACCGGCAAGTGATCAGATTCGCATTCTTACTAAAGCAGCGACGCCATTCGTCAGCACTCCTGAACCATCCAATTTAGTCGGTTTAGGATTAATCGGACTCGGTGTTTTCTTCAAGGGAAGATTGACCAAGAAAAAGCAAGCACCAAAAGACGCTTAAATAGCACTTTTCAGTACAGACAAGGGGCTGCTATCCCCTTGTCTGTGAAGATTGAGATGTATCTTCACTTACTTGAAAAACCCTATATACTGTGGTGATAGGTGATTAATAGCTTAGACTAGGGATGGGGTTAAATTCATCAGTTTGAGATAAGGTTGTTGAAAAGTATGAAGACGGCGCTCGTCACTGCTAAGAATTCCTTGTTTATAATCCCTTGAGTTATCGATTGAAACCATTCCTAGTTGGACTGATTCGCAGACAGGTTTGTCTTCATCCCAAACTTGAGTAACTAAGTTAGCTGAGGCTTTGCTACTCATATCAAATAGAATTTTCTCCAAACTGGCATTATCAAGTTTTCCCATAAAGGTATAGTTAGTAACTTTGGTTTCTGTAGAACTAAGAGGCGTGAAAACGTGCATATTTAAAGACATCCCAAACAGAGTGGACAGGGTTAACAGTGGGAAAATCAAATAATGCTGGTAGCCATCTATCTTCAGTTTTCGATCTGCAAAAGCTGTGGTAAATTTTTTGACTTTTGCATCTAGTTTTTTCGCCCGACTCAGATAAGTAGAATGAAAGTCATCATTCCAATAATATCCATCAACTGCCCCATATTTACCAAGAGAATTAGGATGGACATCCCAGATGTGGTAGCTATCTAAAGTATTTTCAACGATAATTTTCCAGTTAGCTTTAATGATCATTTCTTGACAGTCAACTTTCTCACCCATTGACTCTGAAAAATCTAATAACTGACTATACATCCCTCCTAAATACTCTTTGAGGGTCAGACCATCATCATTTTTTTTCACAAAAACAAAGGAGCCACAAGTATCAACTAACCATTCTTTTAATTTAAAAGATTCCGGTTTAGAATCGGAAAAATCAAAGCGGGACTGTAAAGGAATATTAATCGGGATGCCAGAACAGTCATAAATCCATCCGTGGTAGGGACACCTAACTGGGCCATTGCCTTTATCCCCTTGATGAATCTTACTAAAACGATGGGAACAGATATTATCAAAGGCTCGTAATTCTCCGCGAAAATTCTGGACAAAAACAGCTTGTCCTCCTAGATATTTAGCAATATAATCGTTATGATTTGCTAAATCGGTGGTCAATCCGACAAAGTTCCAAAGGTTTTGAAACAGAACTATTTGCTCTTTTTTGAAAATCTCGGGATCGGAATACCAAGAAATCGGCACAAGGGTTTTCATTGTTAATTCTCCTAAGATTCTAGTTTCTAATTATAAACCTCAATCTTTATGGACTTTCTGAAGTATGAAAAAATTAAGCTTGTTTTTATAATTCATAGGTAATACAAATTAGTTTGAGTTCTTTTTCTGCATCTTCAAGTAGCGTTCGCAGCCAAGTAATGCGATATTCAAGCTCCTCCTTATACTGGACAATCTCTTCTAGGGAACTGGAAGTCAGAGAAGCAACCGACTTAGGGGCCTGTTGAAATTCGCCTTGCATCTGAGCGATAAAATCTCCGACTTCCCCTTCGGGTTGCTCGACTTCTGCTCTCTTTTGACTCACTTTTCTTGCTAGTGCTTGATTTTCTTCGAGAGCCTCTTCAAGTGCTTGTTGTATCCGACTTAGTCGAGATTGCAAACCTTCCTTGGCGAGCTTCTGCTCTGCAAGATTATTCTCAAGTCCCGTCAGTTCAGCTTGCAAGCTTTCTCGGATTGTTCCTTGCTCCTCAAGTTTTTGTTGTAGCTCGCTCAAGCTTGTTGAGAGAGCTAACTTCAGATGAGGGAAATAGCTCCCTACTTCCCTCATCTCTTTGGGCAAAGCTAGTGACTCTAGATGAGTGGAAGGATTAAAATCTCCACTCCCTAATGCCCTCAACTCAAGCTGAATCTGATTGAAACCCCGCTCCATTTGATTAATTGTTATTAATTCCAAAGCAAAAGTAAATCCTCCTACAAGAATAGCCACAAGGGACGCTAGGAAAATCTGCCACGGCAGTTGGGATGGGAGAAGATTACTAGACTGCTGCTGAAGCTGGAGCGAGGCATGAATTGCTAGAAACACGGCTATAAAGACAGATAAAGTAACGATAATAGCTATCAATATCTGTTGTTTTTTGAGAGAAGCTCTCTGAAAATCACGAAACATTATTTGGCTTTTTTACTGGAACTAACAGTATAGTCTTTAAAGACTATACTGTCTGGGGATTTAGGGATTTTTACGAAGTTGGGTTTGGGCAATTTGCTGAGTTGCTTTTTCTTTGTAGGTCTCGAGGATTTATCCTAATTTATCGTCATCTTCTTCTATCAGCATATCCAAAGTGGAAAGTTCGCTGGCGACCTCTCCTTGTTCTGCCGCCAGTAAATTGGCTGCTCGATAGGCTTCTGCAGCTTCTTTCGTAAATCCTTGACGAGTATAAAGATCCCCCCATAATTTTTGTTTTTTGGCTTCTATGGGTTTTTTGTTCGGCAGCTCCCGTAAAATCTCGGCTGCTTCATTGAGAGCATTGCTGGCAATTAAAGCCTCTATATAACCCATTTTGGCAACCACAGGAATTTTAGGATTTAATTGCTGAGCATCTTCAAAATTTTTGCGGGCGAGGTTATATTGTTTTTGTTTTAGGTAGATATTTCCTAGGGCCTGATAAGCACTCCAAGCTGTGGGATTCATCCTCAGTGCAGACTCGATTTCATCAATTGCTGCCTTTGTATTTCCTTGTTCTTGGTAAATCTGAGACATGAGCAAGCGCCCTGGGGTTAACTGAGGGTTAAAGACCAGTGCTTTTTGAACTTGCTCTTTAGCTTGAGGGTATTTCTTTTGCTTTAATAAAACTCTACCCATCCCCAGATAACCAGCAGGGGTACTGGGGTCGATATTAAGGGCATCTTTAAAAGCTTCAATGGCCGAGTCCAGTTCATTTTGCTTGTAGTAAACATTGCCAACGGCAAGAGCAGCTTTAGCCATCATTGGGTCAATTCTCCTCGCCGACCCGAAGTGGATCAAAGCTCCTTCATAATCTTTTTGTTTTAAACAGATGCTGCCTATACCAAGATGAGCTTGCTTAGAGCCTGGGTCTTTTTCAAGGATTTCTTCAAAAGCCTCCCGAGCTTCATCATAGCGCTTTTCCTTCATTAGTTGAGACGCTGTTTTAATTGATGGGCTTTTTTGAGTAGGCTTGGTAACTCGCTTGACTTGGGGCGTAAACGACATTGAAGGATTCCTCCACATCAAATATTCACCTTCCGATTATACCGCTTCTTTTCCTAGTAATGCAATACCCAAGATTAACAAGGTCAGCGCATCTTAACAATTATTAACAAAATGAACTTTATTTGATGTAAGTTGCCTACCCATAATTCAGGCATATTTGAGGATAATTTGCCATCTCAGTTGTTAAGCAACAATCGACTAAATAGGTTAGGCTTAGGGTAAGCCTAACCGTTATCTCTTGACATTGCGGGATTTTTTAACTACATTGGTGGGGAACATTTTGTATATAGATACACATGATTAACCATCTCATCTATATTGTTATGGATAGCTGCCGTCATGACAGCTACTCTGCGGCATCAACTCCCAATATGGATCGGCTGGGTAAGGCTGAACGCCGGTATAGCTATGCTTCTTGGACATCCCCTTCCCACTATGCTATGTTGATGGGCATGGTTCCTCACAAAAGTCCTCGGGGCGTGTTTGCCTCTGAAGTTTATAAACAGGAATTTGCTAAATGGGTAGATCGCTTAGGAATCCCAGACTTATCCTTTAAAACCTTTGTTCCCCAACTCTCCTTACCGAAAGTCTTAAAAAACCAAGGTTATAAAACTATTGGCCGAGTTTCTCTACCTGTTCTCAACCAATTTACAAGTATTAATAAGTACTTTGATGACTATCGACTAATGCCCACTCACAATGAATTTGCCAAAATGGTTGAGGAAGTAGAGTTTCCCGACGAACAGCCTCGGTTTTACTTTTTTAACTTAGGAGAAACCCACTATCCTTATATGCTGGAAGAGGATGAACTGCCCCATATATCTGGAGTGCATGGAGTTTTTAAGAGAATGGACGATCTGCTGCAAACTGAAACCGAGACAGAAAAAAAAGCCGAAAAGTCATTTTTCAATTCAGCAGAAATGGAGCAGCTACACAAACAGCAAATTCGTTGTGTTGAGTATGTCGATGGTTTGCTAGGTGAGCTATTTCGTAAATGTCCTGCTAACACTCACATTATTGTCACCGCAGATCATGGAGAGTTGTTTGGAGAAGACGGTTACTTCGGGCATGGTCCCGTGATGCACGAAAAATGCTTTGAAGTTCCCTTCTTAGAAGGATTATGTCCCAAAATTTAAAATAAAACCAAGACAAGGAATTGTTATATGCCAGTCATTACTTCTTATGAACCATTTTCCCTGCAACCCGAATACCTAGAAGCAAACCGAGAATTTCTACACAGTTTGCCCTTAGAAAATGTCAGCCAGGTTCTCGATCTTGCTTGCGGTACAGGAACTCTCAGTGAATTGCTCCTAGAAATCAAACCAGAGGTAGGGATTGTTGGCATAGATATTTCCACAGAATCTCTCGAGATTGCGCGGGAATTATTTAAAGAAAAAAAGATGCTCGTTCAAGACCATGACGCACTTAATTCAGCTTTAAAATCCGGGCAAAGTGCTGTGCTTCTAAAAGTCGGTAGTGCTGATGATTTTGACTTAGAACCGGCAAGCATGGATCTCGTCCTGATGGGCAATGCCATCCATTTACTTCCCGACAAAGAGAAATTAATCCAAAGTATCAGTCGAGTCTTGCGTCCTGGAGGAATTTTTGCCTTTAATTCTTGCTTTTTTATCGGTACCTATCCCGAGGGAACAGAATCGATCTATACTGAATGGATGAAGGAAGCCTTAGCTATCGTCTCCGAGAAACTGCTCCAATTGCAGCAAGCTGGTCAAGAAGGCATTCGCAGAAAGCGCGGTAAGGGGAATCGAGCTTTTGGCAATGAATGGTTCTCTCCACTTCAATGGCGGGATTTGCTCAATAGTCACCATTTAGAGATTATTCAGGATAAGCAGCGTACTGTCATGCTGACCCAGCGAAGTTTGGAAACCATTGGCGCCTATGCAGGTTTTGCTGAAGTCGCCCTAAGTGGCTATCCGGTAGAGATAGCTAGTGAAGCTTTGCAAGAAGCGGCGGGAGTTACTTTAAACAATCTACAAATCAAAGAAATTCCCCGACTTTGGTTGGAGATAGTAGCCGTGAAAAACTGAACTTTCTAGAGGTGATTTTTGACTATTAATAACCTTAGATATTTATGAAAATTGGTTTATGCTTAAAACACCTTGCAACGCAATCGCCGGCTTTTTAGGAAGTGGCAAAACTACACTTTTAAGAAATTCCCTGGAAAAAGTCTTTCAAGAGAAGCGCGTGGCGATTATCATGAATGAAATTGGCGACTTGGGAATTGATGGTAAAGTAGTATCAGGATTTGAAAATATAGATAAAGTAGTAGAATTGAACAGTGGTTGCGTCTGCTGTAGTGTTGACATCTTCTCTTTACACAACGCCTTTCGGGAAATTCAAGAACAAATAAAGCCCGATTTAATAGTCATAGAAACCACTGGACTGGCAAATCCCTTTCCCCTGATCCAGCGCCTCCACTATCTCGATGTCGTCCTCGATTCAGTAATCACCTTAGTAGATGCTTCAGAGTTTTTGCGGTTGGCAGCCGAAGAAGAAGTACTCAACGAGCAGGTAAGAGCGGCAGATTTTCTGATCTTGAATAAGACAGATTTAGTGACAGAACTAGAAATTGAGCAAGTCGAAAGCCATCTCCGTCAATTGAATCAAAGAGCCCCCTTATTTAAAACTACTCACAGCAATATCGATCCCAAATTATTGTTCGCCCTAGGAGCTAATCTTTACAGAAGACAATCAAAACTACTGGAAACTCAAGTAACCAAATCTGCTCAGGGTTTCCGCGACAGCCATCAAGATTTTTCCTCTTTTTCTTATCAGACAGAACGATTGGTGAACTTGGATAAATTCAAGCAATTTCTCGGAGAACTTTCCCAAAAAGTTTATCGTGCCAAAGGAATTCTCAATTTAGATGATAGAGCAACATCCTGTCTGTTTAATTTTATTTGCGGTCGTTTTGATTTTCAGGTTGTAGCCCCGGAGATTTGCGGAAAAATGCCAACGCAAGCGGTTTTTATCGGTCGCAACTTAGAACAAGAGCAAACAGCTATCATCCAGCAATTACAGGCTTGTCAAGATAGTTAAATTAATCAAAATTAGAGGTTATGATGGATAAATTCAACTGCTTTTCTCTGAGTCCCATTGAGCTAGAACACCCTGGTTTAGCCATCGCCAGCATTCGGGCTGGGGGAATCGGGATACTCGATCGAGAATTTTGTCAACCAGAAAATCTAGAGCGAGCAATTAGTAATCTAGAGCAGGTTTTAGCTTTAAAAAATGCTCCTGGAGCAGCCGGACTGAGACTGAATTTAACACAGATCGAGCAGAGCAGCCAACTTTTGGCTAGATTGGAACTAGAATCTCACTGGTTGATTCTCAGTGGCTGGCAAGAGGCAACTGCTGAAACGCTCAGAGAGAAATTACAGCTTCTTTCAGGGGAAAATCGCCTAATTTTGCTGGAAATAACCGATGCCAATCAACTGGCTCTCTTAGCTTCTCTGTTTCCTTTCCTGGCTGGATTGGTAGCCAAAGGACAGGAAAGTGGCGGTTGGGTAGGAGAAGATCCCGCTTTTATTCTCACTCAGAAATTATTGAAAACCTCCTCCCTACCCATCTATGTACAAGGAGGAATCGGTATTCATACCGCGGCCGCCTGTCGGGCTGCCGGTGCAGCAGGCGTTGTCTTAGACGATCAATTATGGCTGATGCCCGAATCTCCTCTGCCTGGAGAATGGCAGGAATACTTACGTTACTTAAACGGGCAAGAAGCGATCGCCATCGGTGAGAGGTTGGGGCGCGCTTGTCGTGTCTTGTCTCGTCCCGGTTTTGCTGCCGTTGCCAAGTTGCAAGAAATGGCAGCACAGATAGAGATTCAAGAAGAAACCTCAGTTTCTGGCCAGATCTGGCGGCAAAGAGCCACCTCCCTAATTGGCTGGGCAAATCCTGCTACTCAAGCTTGGCCAATGGGACAAGCGAGCGGGTTAGCGGCTGATTTTCGCAAGCGTTACCAGACCACAGGTAAATTTCTACAAGCTCTGCTCAAGGGCAGTCAGGAACAGGTGCAGACAGCCCTTGAGCTAAAACCTCTACAAGCGGAAACTCCCTTGGCAGTTTCCCACGGCACCAAATATCCTATTGTCCAGGGGCCAATGACTAGAGTCAGCGATACGGCAGAATTTGCCCATGCAGTTGCTCGCTCAGGCGGACTGCCCCTCTTAGCTTTGGCTCTGATGCGGGGAAAACAGGTCGGGGAACTGTTGCAGAAAACCCAAGCCCTTCTAGGAGAGCTACCTTGGGGCATTGGTATCCTTGGCTTTGTTCCACAGGCAATTAGGGAAGAACAACTGCAAGAAGTCCAGAAAATTAAGCCGCCTTTCGCCTTGATTGCTGGGGGCAGGCCAGATCAGGCAGCGAGGTTGGAAGCCCAAGGAATTGCCACCTACCTCCATGTTCCCGTGCCAGCACTCCTGAAAATGTTCCTCGAACAGGGGGCGCGGCGGTTTATTTTTGAAGGGCGAGAATGCGGAGGACACGTGGGGCCACTGAGCAGTTTTGTCCTCTGGGAAAGCATGATCGCTACCCTGTTAGAGAAAGTCCCAGCCGGAGCAGAGCAGCAAATTCACGCCATCTTCGCCGGTGGGATTCATGACGCCCTCTCGGCCGCTATGATCAGTGCCATGGCCACTCCTTTGGCAGTAAGGGGCATGAAAATTGGCGTGTTAATGGGCAGTGCCTACCTCTTTACGGAGGAAGCAGTGGCTTGTGGAGCAATCCTGCCAGAGTTTCAAGCCCAAGCCCTCAGTTGCCAATCGACCATCAACTTAGAAACCGGACCGGGCCATGCCAGCCGTTGCGCTGTCACCCCATTTGCCCGCGAATTCTACGACACCCGCCGGCAAATGGCAGCCCGGGGCAGTTCTGCCGAAGAAATTAAGAACGTTTTGGAAGACCTGACTCTAGGACGGTTACGCATAGCTACCAAAGGTTTGCGGCGCGATGAGACAGGGCAAATAGTCTCAGTCAACCAAGAGCAACAGGTTAGCGAAGGGATGTACATGATCGGTCAGGTGGCAACCATGCGCCATCAAGTGATCAGCGTCAGCAGCTTGCATCAAGAAGTAGCTGAAGGCAGCGGGCAACTCCTGACTTCTCTTTCTCCAGCGGGTGAAGAGAAAGTCCCCGCTCCAACCCGCCCCTCAGATATTGCTATCGTTGGCATGGCGACCCTCGTTCCTAAAGCAGACGCACCGGAGACTTTTTGGAAAAACATCCTCTCCCGGGTAAAAGCTATTGGCGAAATTCCTCCTCACCGTTGGGACTGGCGTTTGTACTACGATGCTGACCCACAAACACGAGATAAGGTCTATTCCAAATGGGGTGGTTTCATCGATGAGGTTCCCTTCGATCCTCTGCGCTTTGGGATTCCTCCCGTATCTCTCAAGTCCATCGAACCACTACAGCTATTGACTTTGGAGGCTGTGCGAAGAGCCTTAGAAGATGCGGGTTACGGGGGAGGAGATTTCGATCGAGAACGTACCTCAGTCATCTTGGGTGCGGGTGGAGGGATAGGAGATCTGGGCGGGCAGTATGCAGCCCGAGCAGAAGTGCCGAGGGTGGTTGAAAATCCCTCCCCACAGATATGGGATCGTCTACCGGAATGGACGGAAGAAACTTTTCCAGGGTTACTGTTGAATGTGGCAGCTGGCAGGGTGGCTAACCGTTTTAACTGTGGAGGCTCTAACTTCACTGTTGATGCGGCCTGTGCTTCTTCCTTGGCTGCCATTGACCTAGCAGTGACAGAATTGGAAACGGGACGAAGCAATCTCTGTATTGCAGGGGGCATTGACACCGGGCAAAGCCCTTTCGCTTATTTTTGCTTTAGCAAGACCCATGCCCTCTCTGCCCAGGGTCAGCCTCGCTCCTTCGATCAAGCTGCCGACGGGATTGTCATCAGCGAAGGTATTGCCATCGTTGTTCTCAAGCGTCTGGCAGATGCGGAACGGGATGGAGACCGAATTTATGCAGTTATCAAAGCGGTCGCTGGTTCCAGCGACGGTAAGGCCTTGGGTTTAACTGCTCCCCTGCCGGCAGGACAAAAGCGAGCGCTACAGAGAGCTTACGAAAAAGCGGGATTTTCTCCCGCTAGCCTGGGACTCTATGAAGCCCACGGCACGGGGACGGTGGCCGGCGATCGAGCAGAATTAGAAACAATTACCAGTTCTCTACAAGCCTCCGGGGCAGGGCAAAAATCCTGCGCTATTGGCTCCATTAAAACCTTGCTCGGACATACTAAAAGTGCCGCCGGGGTCGTTGGACTAATGAAAGTAGCCCTCTCCCTACATCACAAAGTCCTACCCGCTCACTTTGGGGTTGACACCCCCTTAGACCCGATTGTGGAACCAGAAAGCCCGGTCTATCTCTTAAAAGACAATCATCCCTGGCTGACTAATCCCAAGCAACCTCGCCGGGGAGCAGTCAGTGCTTTTGGCTTTGGGGGGACGAATTTTCATGCCATTCTCGAGGAGTATGGGGGAGCAGTTCAGAGACCAACCGTGGGGGGAGATGACTGGCCTTGGGAATTAGTGATCTTGGCTGCCGAGAATCGCCAAGAATTATTGCCAAAAGTGCGATCTCTGCTGACAGCTTTGCAAGAGGGAGCAGCACCGCAACTGGGAGATCTGGCCTACAGTTGCGCTTTAACAGCGACAAACCACCTAGGCAGGGGAGCAACCCTAGCCATCGTGACCAGTAATTTGTCAGAGTTAATCGCCAGCTTGGCCCGGTCCCTTAGTTATCTGGCAGGGGATTCTGCCAGTCCCCTGCCCCCTGAGATTCAGTTCTCCGAAGGCCACACCCCCACTGGGACAAAAGCTCTCACTGCTTTTCTCTTTCCGGGGCAGGGGGCGCAATATCCCGGCATGGCCAGGGAAGTTGCTCTCTATCGGCAAGAGATGCGCCAAGCTTTGGAATTTGCCGACAGCCATCTGGGCCATCACTTCCCAAAATTGCTGAGTCAGTATATCTATCCCCCCAGTGCCTATTCAGAAGCGGCCGAAATTAGCAATGAACAACAGCTTAAACAGACTCAAGTAGCTCAACCCGCTCTAGGAGCCGTGGAATCGGGCTATCTAGCCTTGCTGGCCAATCTGGGCATTAAGGCAGATTTGGCAGCAGGACACAGTTATGGCGAATATACAGCCCTCTACGCTGCTGGTGTGCTATCCCAAGCTCAATTTCTCAATCTTTCTGCCCTTAGAGGCCAGATTATGTCCCAAGCTTGTCAGGGGGTTGAGGGAGCTATGGCTGCCGTGCAAATCACCCGCGAGGAATTGGCACAATATCTTGACAGTTTTCCAGGAGTTGTGGTAGCCAATCACAATGCTCCCCTTCAGTCCGTCATTTCTGGACCGCAAGCAGCGATCGAACAAGCAATCAACAGTTTGAACGCCAACGGCATTACCGCTAGAAAGCTGCCTGTGGCCGGAGCTTTTCACTCGCCCTTGCTGGCAGAGGTTCAGGAAGAGTTGACCCGTCAGTTAAATTCTGGCTGCTTTGAGTCCCCCCAGTTTCCTGTCTATGCTAACGCTACAGCCCTTCCTTACCCTTCAGATGCCGATGGCATCCGTGGCCAGTTAAGCCAACAGGCTCTCCGTCCAGTAGAGTTCGTCAGTCAAATTCAGGCTTTATATGAAGCTGGCGCTCGCACCTTTATTGAAGTCGGTCCAAAAAGCATCCTGACCAAGTTCGTCGGTCAAATTTTAGGAAACAAAGAGCATACTTGCGTATCTTTAGATGGGCAAGGGGGAGGACTGCGAGGCTTTCTGCTGGGCTTAGGGACTCTAATTACCAGAGGGCAAGAGGTGCAACTCCTTTCTCTGTTTGCTGGTCGCCAAGTCCAGCAGCTGGAATTATCTCGACTGGCAGAGCTAACGGGCCCCTCTCAATTAGCACCCACCACTTGGCTGGTCAACGGTGGTGGTGTCAGGTCATTAGGAGCTACCAATAGTTATAGCGGCAAGCTCCCCCCCCTATCCTTGGCAACGTCTATCCTAGGCAGACAAGACAAAAAAGGGCAAAACGGTAACACCGAGACGAAGCCAGACTTAGGGATAGAGCGATTTGAGCCAGTCAAGCCGCCTAGTCCTGCCCCTCATGCCCATTCCCCTTCCCAACTCACCAGGTTAAACCCCATAGTTCCTACTAATTCAAATCCGCAACCCAAAATCCAGCGAACAATGTCTGAACAAAATTTTCCCCCGCTCTCCCAACCAGCAACTCCACAGACTTATTCTACTAGCCAAGAACCCTCAGTTGCTGGCTCGGTGGCTTTACAAGCCTATCAAGCTTACCAGCAGACCATGCGTCAGTTTTTGACTCTTCAGGAAAAGGTAATGCTGCAATTTCTCCAAGCCAGTCAGGTAGAAGGAATGACTCCTTCAAGATCGGTGGCTATGCCAGAGCGGAGCCTGCCAGCAGCCCAACCTGTACTTTCCCTTGGCTCCAATGGAGGGGGAAGTGCTAACCTGTCCCCTGCTTCGCCGCCAGTACCCCCCCGAATTTCCCCACCCCCTTCCCGACCTGCTGCACTGCCTCAGATATCCGTTAGTCCCACATCGGTTAGTCCCACAATTGAGCAGCAAGAGCCTGTGCTCAAGGCCCAGCCAGCAGCAGCACCTCCCAATCTGCCAACCCCCGCCGATGCCGTTGTCCCCTCTGTGCTGCTCGAACGGGAGAGTTTGACCAAAACTCTCTTGCAATTGGTCAGTGAACGCACTGGCTACCCAATTGATATGTTGGGCTTGGATCAGGATTTGGAAGCAGAACTAGGAATTGACTCGATCAAGCGAGTGGAAATTTTGGGAGCAATACAGAAAAGTTTGCCGGCTGCTGTCGCTGAAGGTATGCAGTCCCAGATGGAAAATTTGACCAAGGTTAAATCCCTTAACGGCATTGTTCAACAAGTCTTATCCCTCTCACAGTCTGGGACAGTGGAACCCTCAAAAAGCTTGGGAAAGTTCTAGCCCAGGGAGAATCGATTCCACGTTACCTGATGCAAGCACAGGCAGACCCCCTACCTACCGGTCAGTGGCCGCTTCCCCAAGGGCTTTTTCTTATTACTGAAGACGAACTTAGCGTTGCTCCCTACTTGGCAGAGTTTCTGCGGCAAAGAGGGCTGGCGGTAGCACTGATTGAGCGAGCTAGTTTGCAAACACCAAAGGCGTTAGCTGAGGCAGTCAGCAGGGAACGGGAAAAACATGGGCCGATCGCCGGGATTGTCCATTTGGCTGCTTTAAGCCAAGCGGCTGAGCCAACTACCCTATCTGGGTGGCGGCAATATACGCAAATACAGGCTAAGAGCTTGTTTTCCCTGCTCCAGTTGTGTGCTGACGACCTCCGCAAAGGGCAACAGCCAGGCCGGGTTCTGATGGCTTCCTGTTTGGGGGGACAGTTTGGCCGGGATGGTAACTGGGGGACGAGTTTGCCAATTGCCGGTTGTGGCAACGGGCTTTTGAAAACCCTAGGGGCTGAGTGGCCTAACCTCCATGCCAAGGCAGTAGATCTCGATGCCCACCTTTCCCCAAAGGTGCTGGCAGAATGCCTCGTCTCAGAACTGTTATTACCTGGGGGGCGCATCGAAGTGGGCTATCCCCAAGGACAACGTACCACTTTCCGCACCCAGCCGGCTCCTTTCTCATCCCGGGCAACTGTTGCCAAATTTACACCCACTCCCGATTGGGTCGTTTTAATTACAGGCGGCGCTCGCGGCATTACTGCGGAAATAACCAGCGATTTAGCCTCCTTTGGCCTGACGATGATTTTAGTGGGACGGGCTCCTCTAGAGAACGAAGCAACAGCCCATATTGAGGATGTAACTGGCTTGCGTCAATTCCTCCTGGCTCAGGCTCGTTGCCAAGGCAAGTTGCCCACCCCCGTTGAGATCGAGCGCCACATCCAGTTAATCTTGAGGGAGCGGGAAATTCGGGCTAATTTAGCACGATTCCGACAAGCAGGGGCAAAGGTGGAGTATATAGTAGCAGATGTGAAGGATGAGCAGGCTTTTGCTGCCGTTATTGAGGGCATTTACTCCCGCTACGGACGGTTGGATGCTGCCATCCACGGGGCGGGAATTATTGAGGACAAATTGATTGTCGATAAAGAACTGGCTTCCTTTGAGCGGGTCTTTGATACGAAAGTGGATAGTGCCTTGCTCCTCAGCCGCTATCTGCGTCCAGAGTCTTTGAAGTGGCTGGTTTTCTTCAGTTCAGTTGCCGGTCGCTACGGTAATCGTGGGCAATCTGACTACGCATCTGCCAATGAAATTTTGAATCGTCTGGCCTGGCAGCTTGACCAGCGCTGGTTGAATACCCGCGTAGTCGCCATCAATTGGGGACCCTGGGATACTAAGGGCATGGCCTCTGAAGAAGTGAAGCGTCAGTTTCGGGAACGGGGAGTAATCCCAATTTCTCTAGTCGGTGGTCGCCGCTTTTTCCAGGAAGAATTGAGTTATGGAGATAAGGGAACAGCAGAAGTAATTGCCGGGGAAGCTCCGTGGGAAACCCATGAAGCTGAGGCCGGAAAACTCGATCTCCTTCCCGCTAACCGTCCTTTTCCCTTCATTTCTACTGTCCCTCAACTGCAATCTGACAGCAAAGTGACTCTAGAACACATCTTTTCTCTAAAGTCAGATCCCTATCTTGAAGATCACTGCTTGGATGGCAAAGCTGTTTTGCCGGCAACCGGGGCCTTGGAATGGATTGCTGAATTTACCCAAGCTGCCTGGCCCGACTGGCAAGTTTGCGAAATCGTTGATCTGAGGGTCTTGCGGGGAGTATCCATGGCCGTCGAAGGGAGCCGTAAAGTTCTCTTCGTCGCCCGTTCTTCTAGTCACGCAGATGCAACGACCTTGCAGGTAACTGCCGAAATCCTAGAGCCTGAGACTAGGATGCCACTATATCGCGCTCTTGTTATTCTGCGCCCAGAGATAGAAGCTCCTCCCTCTCTTCATCCCGTCAAGCTCAAATCAGGCAGGAGTCTAGACCCTCAATTTGCTTACCTAGAGTATCTATTTCACGGCAAGCGATTTCAACTGATCAGTGAGATTATAGCGGTTGACGAACAGGGAATTGATGCTTGGGTGAAGCCCAGCCAGCCTTCAGCTTGGGTAGGGCAAGATTCTTCCACTGCCGTCCCCCCTTGGCTGTTCGACCCAGGCTTTATGGATACTATCCCACAAATGGCTTTAGTCTGGTCTCGGCTCTATCAGGACAGTAGTGCTTTGCCTTCCAAGCTAGGCAGAGTCATCCGCTATGGTAGTTCGCCCCTAACAGGCAGGCTACGGGTAGCTTTTCGAGTTGTCAGAAGCGATGCTCAGATAATTGTTTACGAGGCATCTGTCTTTGATGAACAAGGTCAAGTCCGCTTTTACCTGGAAAATCTTGAAAGTACCTGTAGTGCTGCCCTGAATCGCCTGAATGTTCAGTGGCGAGAGTCCCTTGAGAATCCTTCTTGATTTATCGGAAATTTGGGTTGAAAACCCCGTCCTAAAAGGACGGCTTTCTATGGTAAAATGGCTTTAGGTGGTTCCGACCGTGAGAACGTGAGGAAACAGGTTAAACGTCCTACTCCGTGATCTCAAAATTTCTAACAGTCAATGGTGTTCAATTAAGTCCAAACTGTCAGAACGCAAAACAATTAAATACTGTGGGACACAAAGAAATTTACGCTTGGGGAGTAGTCTTTAAGAGTGCTTGCCTTATAGGTGTAGTCGGACTCTAAGTACAGGACAAAAATTGTAGGGAATGAAGAAAATCCCGATGATTGGGCAAAGAAGGGTTAAGAATTAGATGACGAAGATGGTCAAAACCTAAGGGAAAAAGACTCTTAGCACGA
>SFAQ01000154.1:0-24742 GCA_007096525.1 Microcystis wesenbergii Mw_QC_B_20070930_S4
ACTTGATTCTTTTTCTGTTTGCGCTTATAGTCGCCTCTAGAAAGGTGTTTTTCTAACCAGATAGAGAGAACTATAAATAAATAACGACTGCCCATTTCTTTGAGTTTTAACTTGGAAACCCCCGTGGTACGATTGCGCCAAGTGATGGGAATTGTCGTGTAGGAATATCCTCGCACGATCGCTTTTAAGGGCATCTCTACTGTTAAATTAAAATGGTGAGATAGTAGAGGTGAGATTCCTTCGATAACCTCCTTACGATAGATTTTAAAGGCGTTAGTAGTGTCATTAAATTTTAGCCCAAATAAAACTTGAATAAATAGATTAGCCAAACGATTGACGAATAACTTGTGTCTGGGATAATCAATAACTTTTCCTCCCTTGATAAAACGAGAACCAAAAACGCAATCGTAGCCTTCTTGCAGTTTATAATAATAGTCCACCATGTTATCGGGGGAGTCGGAATTATCTGCCATTACTACTGCCACTGCATCACCGCTAAAATTTTCTAATCCACAGCGCACCGCAAAACCAAACCCGTTGGGATAATAGTTGTTGATGTAGCGAATCCGAGTATTTTCTTGGTTTATTTTTTGCAGAACTGCTTCGGTGTTATCTTTGCTATTGTCATTAACCACTAGGATTTCATAATCAATTTTATCCTCTTCTAAACGTTCAGATATTAAGTGAGTTGTGCTTTCGATGCAATCTTCTTCGTTGTAAGCAGGAATAACTATTGATAAGGTTTTTACCCCATGGTTATCACTTGATTGACGTGGGTGAGAGTAACCGTCCATCTGGAAAGCTGGTGCTAATCCTTCGGGATAGTACATTTCTGTCTCATTAGTCTTATTCTTGGGTTTAAAAACTAGGCTATCACTGGCAACGTAGTTAATACTAGCTCCCACTAAAACCCCAATCATTGTGTTAACTCCGGGGCTAATTCCTAACCAGTTTAAGAAGGGAAATATCAAAAAAACTCGCAGTAAAACTGCTAAACCTGCCGAGAGATGATAGAGAGGAAGTTGTATCAAAATCACATCTCTGATTGTCCAATCTCCCCCAGTCCACACCCAGATTCTATAGATAAAGAAACTAGCAATTAAAGATATTTCTATAGAGATAACGTTGGCAACATTTTTCAGAAATGGGGTATTGAATCCCAAGTCATCAATGAACCAATAAATTAAGAATAAGTTGATTAGAAATGCCACTCCCCCAGCAATGAGAAATCGGAAGATTTTATTGTTGTAGATTTTAGTTAACATAAGGAACTCAACTCAATCAATATAAATAAATTATAGATGATTATCTCCTATTTACTGTGTATTGTTGTGTATATATCACAACGTTTGTTAGAAAAAACGGGCTTGTCATTAGGATTATACAGGCCATTTAAATATTTTTTATCTTCTCGGTTTTCTCTTGTTTCGTTGCAAAAAACTATCGCCTCAACTTGATGATTAGCTCTTGATAACTCATAGAAAGCATTTTTTGATTCTTCCTCACTTGCTTGACTATAAAACATTAAAGCTCGGCGTTGACTATAGTAAGGTATCAATGAATTCCATTCATGTCCGTAGATTAACAAAACACCTTCAGGAGAAGTAACAGTTTGGACTTGAGAGGCAATTTCTAAGTAATTGGTACTGAAAATTTTTATTTTCTGATACCAGAAAGCTCGGTAGAATTGCATTTGTGATAACAAAATTAAAGCTAGGAAAAACCAGCCTACAGACTGCCAAATTTTCCGTTTTTTCTCTATTAACCCCATGATGGTAAATCCAGAAGCACCGAGGAGAAAGATAGCATTAGCATAGGGATAATAGTTATGAACAAAATGCAAATTGGTAAAAATGGCAACCGTCAATATAAATAGTAAACTTAAGCCATAACTTAGTAACTTTTTTGAGGTAAAAATTGGTAATATTACTAAAGCCATAACGCTGATTATCAATCCGCCAAAAACGTCATTTAGAGTCCTAGTTAAATAATTTCTCCACTCTGACCGAGATAATTTTTGAGCGATAGTTCCAAAGTTCCAATCTCTCAAAGCTTTCGAGGTGATAAAATCTGCTGCCATGGGATTGATCAACTTTTGGGCATCGGCAAAGTTAACCCAAATTTTGACGATAAGGAAGGGTATGATTATAAAAACAACGACCGGTATCAATAAATCTCTCGCTAAGTTACGAGATGACTCTTTCTTAAACCAATTAGCACCTATCCAGACAGAAGCTAAAATTAAAAATCCAGCCATAGTCGTTACTTTAGTCAGACTGGCAGCAATTCCAAAAAGACAGGCTAATAAGGCAATAATTGGCGATTTATAGCGAAAATAAACGGCAATACAGGCAAGGTAAGCTAAAGAGAAAAATAGGGCAGTTGATTCAATCATGAATGTTCGCGCCCAAAACAGATAAAGAGGACTGGCTAAAAATAAACTCAAAAACAGCCAACGGAAAGCTCGCGCTACTTGTAAATAAGATAGGATTACATATATAGGAATCAAACTTAAATAAAAGAAAAAAGCGCTCACAAATCTACCAGTTTGGTCAATGGGAGTCTGAAAAAGTTTGACCAAAATAGCAACTATTCCTTGATAGAGTGGAAACTCCATCGGAATTGACCAAGGCACTCCTAAAACAGGAGTTTCATAGGCTAACCAAGGACTGCCTTTGAGTAAATAAAAGACCGAGATGGCCGTTTGAGTTTGACGAAAAGCGTGGGCATCTATCAAAGGATTATTCCAACCCCTACTAATCCCCCAAAAACTATGGATTAAGCAAACTGCAAAAATTAACAACAGTATTTTCTCAGTCCATTTGTTTTCAGCTAACCCAGTTTTTTCGCTCAGAGATTTAGAAGCAAACATATTTGACCATCTCCAGTTTTTTAAACCCATATACGCACGGACCCAGATAGTTTTGACATAGTAATCTAATGCTCTACTATAACCAACGGCTAACGTTTTGACTAAAAATCTCTTTGAGAATATCCGTTACTGTGTAGGTTAACTGCCAATCAGGATAATGACTTTTAAACTTACTCACATCAGAAATCCACCAGATATGATCACCAATGCGATTAGTCTCCACATACTGCCAGTTTAACTTTTTATCCGTAATTGCTTCACATTCTTGAATAGCTTCTAACATGGAACAATTACTAAAGCGACTACCACCGATATTATAAACTTCTGCCACTCGCGGAGTCTGATAAAAATGATAGAAAGCATTGACGAGATCGTAACTATGAATATTATCGCGTACCTGCTTACCCTTATACCCATAAATACTGTATTCTTTGCCAATCATCGTACATTTCATTAAGTAGGATAAAAACCCGTGTAATTGGGTTCCCGAATGACTTGGACCGGTTAAACAACCGCCGCGAAAAGAGGCAGTTTTCATCTCAAAATAACGCCCGTATTCCTGGACTAACACATCCGCTGCCACTTTCGAGGCACCAAACAAAGAATGTTTACAAGCATCAATACTCATCAACTCGTCAATACCATGAGCAAAATAAGAATGATTTTCCGAGATTTCCCAACGTAATTCTTTTTCTACTAAAGGCAATTCATTCGGTCTATCCCCGTAAACTTTATTGGTGGAACAGAAAATAAATACTGCTTGGGGACAGTGTTGACGAGTATTTTCTAATAATACTAAAGTTCCGTTAGCATTGACACTAAAATCCATATAGGGGTCCTTAGCTGCCCAATCGTGGGAAGGTTGCGCCGCCGTGTGGATAATTAAGGATATATCATGACTATAGGTTTTAAATATAGCTGCAATAGCTTCATGATCCCGAATATCTACAGCATGGTGAATGTATTTATCCCCGTAATCTTGGGATAATTTGGCTCGATTCCACTCCGTTGAAGCGTCTTCGCCAAAAAATACCTGACGCATATTATTATCGATACCGACGACAGTATAACCCTTGTCACAAAAAAACCTCACTGATTCGGAACCGATTAAACCAGCAGAACCGGTTACTAGAACGATCGCCATAACTATATCCTGAATTTTTTGCCTAGTTGTTGAGAAATTTCCCAAGTTGAGAAAACTTTCTCCGACTTTACTAGATAGGTTCACCTTTGTCAATTAAACAGGAGGAGATTCCCTTAACTGCGGCAATTCCCTCAAAAATGATCGTCTTATCCACTAGGAGCGATTTAATGGCGTTTTCTTGCCAGTAATCCCTAATTAAGTCCCCATCTCCCCCTGTTAAAATTATCCTGCTCTCTGGATATAAATTTAACCATTCCAGACTGAATTTTTCTATTCCCGCCAAAATTGTATAAATTATCCCACTTCTTATCCCTTCTGCTGTTTCTTTTGCCCACATCTGCGGTAATCTTTCCGATAAGGACACCTCTGGTAAGGTTGCCGTCCGTTCCCTTAAACTGGCTAATTGTACCTTTAACCCGGGTAAAATTGCCCCCCCCACTAGCTTTTTATCCCTATCCACTCCCGTAAAAGTTAAAGCTGTTCCCGCATCAATTACTAAACAGGGAAATCCGTATTTTTTTCCCGCACCTAAGACAGCTAAAGCTCGATCGATGCCGAATGTCGGATATAAATCCAGTAAAGGAATATCTTTCAGAGTAATTATCCGTAAATTGCCATAATTTGCCCATAATTCTCTTTGGCTAGGAACCACCGAGGCGACAACTAATGCACATTTGCATTTATTTGTCAAGAGTTTAGGGAAAATTTGTTGCAAAAATTCATCACTTAGGGGTTCTCTCAGGTGGGGAGTATCGAGACAAGCTAGCAGGGTTTGACCGCGAAAATATCCCCAATGTAGCCGAGAATTGCCGATCATCAACCCTATCCAGTCAGTATCTTGCTCAGTCATTTAGTTAGTGGGAATTATGAATTGGGGTGTGGGTTGTGGGTTGTGGGTTGTGGGGTGTGGGGTGTGGGGTGTGGGGTGTGGGGAGAATAAATAAAATAATCTCCTGTCTCCTGACTCGGAGTCTCCTGTCTCCTGACTCCTGTCTCGGAGTCTCCTGTCTCCCGACTCGGAGACTCCTGACTCGGAGTCTCCTGACTCCTGACGACCGACTCCTGATAGCTTCAAGATGACCGATATTTGGGGAAATTATCTAGAAATCATGACAAAAGTTTTTTAATGGTTAAACAGACAAGAGAATAAGATAACCTAGGTATAGAATTTAACAAAAAATCTGGTTAACGGACATTGATCAAGTCGATAGCGCAGTGTCAAACAAGTTCTTTTCCCGCTCAGGTATGGCAATTAGATCACGGCTTAACCGTAATTCATCAGTATTTACCCGTGACTCCTGTGGTGGTGGTGGATGTGTGGGTGAAAGCAGGTGCGATCGCCGAACCCGACCCATGGTTAGGTATGGCCCATTTTCTCGAACACATGATCTTTAAGGGGACAAAAAAACTTCCCCCCGGACTCTTTGACTATTTAATCGAAAATTGTGGCGGAATGACCAACGCTGCCACCAGTCACGATTACGCGCACTTCTATCTCACCACCAGTGTGGACCAAATTGAACATACCCTACCCCATCTGGCCGAAATTCTCCTCCATGCTGAGATTGACGATGAGGAATTCTATCGGGAAAAAGATGTAGTTTTAGAAGAATTACGGGCCTGTTATGATGATCCCGATTGGATTGCCTACCAAACCCTCTGCGGAAGTATCTATCAAAACCATCCCTACGGACGCTCTATTCTAGGCGATCAACCCTGTTTAGAGCAATTAACCCCCAATCAAATGCGCTGTTTCCATCGCACCTATTATCAACCAAAAAATATGTGTGTGGCGATTATCGGGGGAATTGAACCCCAACCAGCTTTAGAAATTATCCGGCAATCTTTTCGGGAATTTCCCGTCCCCTCGGAATCCCCTCCCCATCTATTGGTTGCCGAACCCCCCCTGATCGAAATTCGTCGTTCCCAAGTATATTTACCCCACCTAGAACATTCTCGTCTCTTGATGGGATGGATGGGACCAGGATGCGATCGCCTAGAAGATGCCTTTGGATTAGACTTGCTTTCGGTAATTCTTGCTGGGGGACGCTGTTCGCGGTTAGTGCGACAGCTGCGGGAAGAAGCGCAAATCGTCCTCGATATTAACAGTAATTTTTCCCTGCAACGAGATTCCAGTCTCTTTACCATCGGCGCTTGGCTATCTAGCTCAGAAACTGAGACAATTGAAGGTATTATCTGTGAACATATCCAACATCTGCACGATGATCCCGTCACCCCCGCAGAATTACACCGCACTCAACAGTTATTAGCTAACGATTATATTTTCTCCACAGAAACCCCGGGCCAATTAGCGGGACTTTATGGATATTATCAAACCCTGAGAGCTGCCGACCTAGCAACGATCTATCCCCAAGTTATCCAAAGTTTGCAACCGTCAGATCTACAGCGTCTGGCTCGTCAGTATCTCTCCCCGGAGCGATATGCTATTACAGTAATGCAACCCTGTGAATAAACGATGTCCGCTTCTCCCATTCACCGCTTAATCTTAGAAAATGGCATCACCCTTTTAGTGATGGAAAATACGGCCGTGGAGTTGGTTGCTGGGAGGATTTTTCTCAAAAATGCGGGTACTCGTTGGGAAAAAACCGAAAAGGCGGGTTTATTTCGTCTGTTAGCAGTGCTGCTCACCAAAGGTACAGAAAAGTTATCTTCCCTAGAAATTGCCGATCGCGTTGAGTCCACGGGGGCCGGTTTAAGTGCCGACACGGGGACTGATTATTTTGTGGTTAGTTTAAAGACCGTTACCAAGGATTTTTTAGATATATTGCGTCTAGCGGCGGAAATTATTCGTTTTCCCAGTTTTCCACCCCCAGAAATCGAATTAGAGAAAAATATCACCCGTCAAAGCATTCGCTCTCAATTGGAACAGCCTTTTAATGTCGCTTTTAATCAATTACGCGCAGCTATGTACCCCGATCATCCCTATGGTATGTCTTTATTGGGTACGGAGGCAACGGTTTCTCAATTGCAACGGGAGGATATGCAGGCCTATCATAGTCGCTTTTTCCGTCCCGATAACTTGGTAATTAGTCTTTCTGGCCGTATTACCCTAGAGGAAGCGGTAAAAGCAGTGACGGAAATTTTTGGCAGTTGGTCAATTCCCGATCTTCCTTTATCTAGTTTACCCCCGGCCGCTTTTGATTTTCAGCCCACCTGTTTAACTACCGTCCAAGCTAGTCAACAGGCGATCGTTATGTTAGGATACCCCGGGTCTTCTGTACAAGAGGATGATTATCCCGTTTTAAAATTATTGAGTACCTATCTGGGGAATGGGTTATCTAGTCGTTTATTCGTGGAATTGCGAGAAAAACGGGGATTAGCCTACGATGTTTCCGCTTTTTATCCCACCCGTCTCGATTCTTCCCAATTTGTCATCTATATGGGTACTGCACCCCAAAATACAGCGATCGCCGTGTCGGGATTGCGTCAGGAAGCAGAAAGGTTATATAAAGTAACTTTGAGTGAGGAGGAGTTACAGTCAGCTAAAAATAAGTTATTGGGTCAATATGCTCTCGGTAAACAAACTAACGCCGAAATCGCTCAATTATACGGTTGGTATGAAAGCTTAGGTTTGGGGATTGAATTCGATCGCACTTTCCTGGATTCTATTAATCAGATTACTCCCGAACAAGCGCGATCGGTAGCCAGTAAATATTTTCAAAATCCTTACATTTCCCTAGTCGGCCCAGAAAATGCGATCGCTGAAATTCTCTAGGAAGACCAAAAAGCGGCAATAAAAAACTATTGCCGCTTCTATTTTTGATTAACTCCCCGGGTGGGATTCGAACCTACGACCAATCGGTTAACAGCCGACCGCTCTACCACTGAGCTACCGAGGAAGGCTACTCACAATTAACAATTATAATCATAAGTCCCTCAATAATGCAAGTGCTTTCTGGATTTTTTCTCAAAAAAATTTCCGGTGCCGGTAGAGGTGGACGGAGAATCAACTATTGTGGAGATAAGGACACCATTAAGTCTAGTCTATGCTTGCCCATCACCGCCGTCCCGTTTCCTTCTGTCTGCTCTCTACAGATCTACCCATCCTCTCCTCTTTAGACACTTCCGCTACCCTCTACCAAAAGGATCGCCACCGGTTTCATCTTCTCCTCAATCAACCCCCGGTGGCTCTCGCAGAAATAGAGACACTTAAACCCGAAAATAAGCAAAATAAATTAATTTGGCTAGAAATTTCGGCCAATCGGGTAATTATGACCATGCAGGGCCAGGGAAGATTCTCCTATCGTCATTTTTGGGAACAAGGGGTTTTTGGTGTCAGTCGCTACTGGTTAAATGCCGAAAGTTCTCAACCGGGTGACGCTTTTCGCGTCCGCAACTATACCCGTAGTCTCCAATTAGAGGGGAATAATCTCCCCGAATATTTGCGTCTAGAGTACGAATTATGGTCAGATAACCTGATTTTAGGTCATTATGTCCTTCATCTGCAAGTACACCACTAAATAGGGCTTGCTGAATAATGGTAAAACCCTTTTAAAATAAAGCTTTTGACCTGTTAAAGTCCGATGTTCATGCTGCGAAAATAGGATTGGGACTTTCAAAAACCTTGCATTATCCTTCTTACGACCTGCTACTGACTCCTGACTCCTACCCCCAGGAAAAACTTTTTCAGCAGACCCTATGTAGGTCGTTTCTTTCTTTCTCTCTAATTTATGGTAGTGTTGTTCTAGTTCCCTAGCTTCTTTGTTGTTTATGGTAGCTGTTCCCCCTAAGTTGAGAATGACTCCCAAGCTAGGAATGATGTTATTGGGAGGGGCGATCACTTTGATTGTGATCAAAGTCTTACTAAGAGCTTTCGTGATTGTCCAGGTTGGAGAAGTTGGCGTGATTGACAATCCACAAAAAATACTTGCCCCTCCCCTAATGCCAGGTGTTTATTGGTTAAATCCGTTGGATAATGTTGTGAAAATTTCTACCCGTACTCAAGTTCAACATGAAACCCTAGAACTAACATCGCAAGAAGGCATCAATTTCGCCGTAAATGTGGGATTAAAATATCATATCAACCCCCAAAAATCGGGTACTTTTTATCAGGTGATTGGCGACAATGCTCAAGCGATTTTACGGGAAAATCTGGCCGCCGCACTCCGATCAGCCGCTTCTCAGTATTCCCTGAAGGTCATCTATGGTAATCAAAATCAGGTGATCGCTGCTAAGGTTCAATCTTTAATGAATCAAGCTTTAGATTCTCAAGGTTTAGTAATTGATGGGGTTTCTCTCATTCATTTTATTTTGCCAGAGGAGGTTAAATCTAGTATTCAGGAACGGTTTATTGCCGAACAGCAAGCGGAAAAACGTAAAACGGAAGCCAAAGGATTAGCTGATGCCTTAAGAAATTTTCAGGGTTTGATTGCGCCCCAAAATGTTATCAATGTGGTATCCGATGATAGTAGTTTTATTGTTAAAGATAAAAACAAATACTGAACAGCGATTCCTGTAAACAGTTACCGCCCTAACTTTTTTAGCTGATTGGCGACTCCTATAGTTATTTCAAATAAGAACGAGACACTAAGCAACACAATAAGTGCGATCGCTATCGCTGTAGGGTGCGTTCCCTAATGCAAGTCCTGGTACAAAGCGATCGCTTTTGGGGAACGCACCATGCACATTGATGGCAGCTGTCAGTGGGATGCCGAAGAACGTAGTGCGATCGCTGTTATCTTCTTGATTAAACTTGAAAACTGCCATTGCTTGGGATAGGAACGCCAAGGGCGATCGCTTTTTGGGGATGAGGAGTGCGATCGCTTTTTGGGAATGAAGAGGGGCGATCTCTCTTTGTGAGTTGGAAAGTTGTCATTGATCGGCGATCGCGGATGTCATTATTGCTCAAGCAGAGTAAAATAAAAGTCTGTATTGAAAAAGGGGAAAGTAACAATGCCGCCAACAATGCAATTTAGTCAAATCTTAGAAATGATTGACTATCTCTCTTTTGATGAACAAGATGACTTGATCAATATTGTTAAACATCGGCAAATCGAAAAAAGACGAGAACAAATTGCTCAAAATATTTCTCAAGCTCGACAAGACTATCAAAATGGTAATGTTTTTCGAGGAGATGTTGATTCCATTATTGCCGAACTAAACAATGATTAACTTGGTTTTTAGCCAATCATTTAAACGCGCTTTCAAAACAAGGATTAAACGACAACCTGACTTAAAATCAAAAATAGAAGCCAAATTGAGACTACTCGCTGACGATCCCTACAATCCAATATTACGCACCCATAAACTAAAGGGGAAATTGTCAGGTGTTTGGGCTTTTTCTGTTGAATATGATTGTCGAATTATTTTCAATTTTGAATCAAACCCTGAAACCCAAGAAGAAGAGATCAACCTAATTGATATTGGAACTCACGATGAGGTTTATTGAATATGATTTTTTATTATGTTAGCAAGGTTTCGGAGTTGGCGATCGCTTTTTGGGGATGAGGAGTGCGATGCCGAAGGCACTGCGTAGCAGATCGCTGATCTTGTAGAAACCCAACATTACTTTTTCCCAGATTACGACCCAATATCTGAGTTATAATCAATAATATCCACTCTACACCTTAATCAAATAATTTAACTTATGTCTGCTACAATTCGTGAAGAACTTCACCAACAGATTGACCGATTACCTGATGACATTGTTGAAAAAATTGCCAACTTTACCCGATTAGTTTCCCCTGGGCCAAACAACATTTCAGAATATACTAACTGGCAAGATGAAGACTGGCAAAAATTTTCATTAGAGCAATTTTTCAAAGAAGGGGATGAAATTGAATATTCCCTAGCAGATGCTCAAGAAATTTATCAACCATGAAACCAGGTGATATTGTTCTAATTCGTTTTCCTCAAGCAGACTTGAAATCAGGAAAACTTCGTCCAGCTTTAATTATTGCTATTTCACCAAGTCGCCATCGTGATTTATTACTTGCTTTAATTTCTTCTCGTCTCCATCAAGCTACTCTAGGATTTGACGAAATTATTAATACCTCAGATTCTGACTATATTACTACTGGACTTAAAGTAGCTTCTTTAATTCGGCTAGGACGATTAACAAGTGTCGAATCATCTGTAATCAATGCACGTTTAGGAAATATCTCACCAGAAAGACTAATCCGTATTAAAAATCTTTTAATCAATTGGCTAAGAAAATAAAATTAGTGCTGTAGGGTGCGTTCCCTAATTCAAGTTCTGCTACTCCAGCGATCGATTTTGGGGAACGCACCATGCACATTGATGGAAACTGTGAAGTTAGAAGCATGAAACCCAACCCCCGATCATGTTACGAAGTGCGCTAACCCGTCCTACAAATAATTGTGCCTCCCTACTTATCAAAAAAATGTTTGATATTATGCTTGAAATTTCTAAAACTTCTCTTCAAGTATTAGGCAGTGAAATATTTAATCAGATAACCAAAAGTAAATAACTAAAAACAAAAGATTTATTAAATCAAAAAAGCTTGAAAATGGTAAGAAATGCAACAAATAAATTATTGCAAAATGCTAAAAAATTAAAAAGTGACGAGTTTTATACACAACTTTCAGATATAGAAAGTGAGTTGCAACATTATAAAAGTCATTTTGAAAATAAAGTAGTTTATTGCAATTGCGATGACCCCCGAATTAGTAACTTTTTTAAGTATTTTGCCTCAAACTTCCAAAAATTAGGTCTAAAAAAAATAATAACATCTTGTTATCGAGAACAAGTGAGAGATTTATTTAATAGAGAAGAAGATGAAAAGGGTTTTTTCTTTGAATATACAGGTACAGAGAGAGAAAAAAATAAACCTAGTTCAACTGACATTGTTTACTTTAATGGGGATGGGGATTTTCGTAGTTTTGAAAGTATTGAACTATTAAAGAAGTCCGATATCGTTGTTACTAATCCCCCATTTTCATTATTCAGAGAATATGTAGCTCAATTAGTTAAATACGATAAAAAGTTTTTGATAATTGGCAATATTAATGCAATAACCTATAAAGAAATTTTCAAACTAATTAAAGAAAACAAAGCCTGGTTAGGAATAAATCTTGGTAGAGGTATTTCTGGTTTCATTGTTCCCGAACACTATGAACTTTATGGAACAGAGGCTCGTATTGACAATTCTGGAAATAGAATAGTTTCTCCAAATAATTGTTTATGGTTAACAAACTTAGACATATCAAAACGACACCAAGATATAGCTCTGACAAAAAGATATTTTGGCAATGAAGCTGAATATCCAAAATATGACAATTATGATGGAATTAATGTAAATAAAACCCAAGACATTCCCTTAGACTTCAAGGGGGTTATGGGTGTACCAATAACATTTTTACATAAATTCAATCCCGACCAATTTGAAATAATTAAATTCAGGAAAGGGAATGATGATAAAGATTTATCAGTAAATGGGAAATGTCCGTATTTTAGAATACTAATCAAGAATAAACGAATACAATTGGACATGGCTCGATCTCACTAAGGGGCCGTTGATTTTAGAAGTCCCTCCGAAAGTGTTAGGAACGGTGAATGATATTTGGTTTCGCTGGGTAATTGATGTGGGCATTACTGGCCCCGATAAGGGCGAAGGCGGAAAGTACCTCTTATTACCCCCAGACTACAAAGGGGAAATCCCATCGGGTTACAATGTGGTGAAATCACCGACCTTTAATATTTGGATTGTTTGGCGTAGTTTTTTGGTTAAAGGCGATCCGAAACCGGGGGTTGAGTTGGTGACAAAGAACACGAAAATTTATCCCCTAAATAGTGCGAATAATCCCCCCGCTTTAAATTTTGTCAATATGTCGGGTAAGCCTTTTAATACCGTTGCCCCCGCCGATTACCAGTTTTGGGAACTGCTTAATCAAGTGGTACAGGAAGAGCCGAGTGAGTCCCTCGATCAAATTCGATTGGGTTATTACGCCTCTATTGGTATTCAAAAGGGCAAACCTTTCAAGCCTGATGAACGCATGAAAAAAATCCTGACGGAAGCGGCGGCTGTGGGGGATGCAACGGCACGGGCGATCGCTTTTCATAATCGACAGAAGGAGGCTTATTACTATCCGAACAGTGCTTGGCAGTTACCTTTCATCGGTGGCTATAAGTTCCAAACCCAGCCTGATGTGCTGAATATGGATGCTTATATCTATTACTATTTCATGGCGACGGGGGTTACGCCTGCGATGGAAGAAAAAATGGTCGGACTGGGTTCTCAATATGCTTGGACGGCCCGTGATGCTAAGGGTAATCTCCTCGATGGTGGCAAGAGTTATCGCCTCCATTTACCGCCCAATATTCCCGTTAAAGATTTCTGGTCAGTTATTCTTTACAGCAACCAAACGCGATCGCAGATTCAGACCGATCAACAGTTTCCCAGTGTCGGTAGTCAGACTAAAGGGCTTTTGGTTAATGCCGATGGTTCTGTGGATATTTATTTCGGGCCGAAACCACCTGCTGGCAAGGAAAATAATTGGGTACAGACGATTCCTGAAACGGGTTGGAACACAATTCTTCGGCTTTATGGCCCGCTTGAGCCTTGGTTTGACAAGACTTGGCGACCAGGGGAAATCGAGTTATTGAAATAGCTCTATCCAGATTATTTCTTGATCGCCGATCTGTAGATTGGATTAATGATTGTAGTAACCCGACAATGAGGTTATCATTTCTCATAGTTGCTTTGCGTTCCTTAACCCAACCCAAAAGATCGGCGATCGCACTTTACTAAAATGTGTCGTTGAGGTGGGGAGGTTGTGAAAAAGTATGTTAATCGGCTTAACGCGCTTATTGTAAAGTTTTGTGGAAATTTTGTGGCGATCACTCGACTCTAGGATACCATGTGTAGCAGAAATTTTGATCTCGAAATGTTGAGAATACCGACATGGAAACTGAGAAGTACAACAAGAATTCCAATCCAAGCACCGGCTACTATCCTGAACCCGGATGGGAATGGCAAAAGCCTGAACCTAAGGCCTATCTTGTCAAGCACGACTTAGACAAATATGCCCAAGCCTGGATTCTGAATCTTGTTGAGTTTGTTCACTGGATTCTACTTGTCCCATCCTTCATCTTGTCTTTTCTCATTTTTCAGCATAGTGGCATGCTTGCTTCAAAGCTTGGAACAGATATTCAGGTCTACCTGCTCTCGATTGCTCCTATTATTCAGAGTTTTGCTGGTTTAGTTGCTGTCGTTATGCATGAATATGAAGGTTGGCAAGTTGTTTGCTTTAAAAACCCACTCGACTCTGACTTCAACATCAAAGACTTTAACAACGAATGGTTACGCGAGATAGCATACAAAATGCTATTTTTTCTTCAGATTCTTGGACTGCTCGCATTTTCTTTAGGTGTGTTTGGCTTGACTAAGTTAACTCTTGTCTTTGCTGCAGTGAGCATCCTAATTGGATTTCTTGGACCGCAAAATCCTAAAGCTACTTTCAATATATATGATCAGCCGGTATTTCCAATATCTAGATGGCTCGTGGTGGTCTTTATTGTCAACGCGATCGTTAATTTTGTGGCATATTACTATCTATTCAGTTCAGCTTTAGAGGCTGCAAACCTATCAACTATTTTGGCTGGTTTCGCTCCGCTTCTTTTTATGATAGGCGGAATAATTGAAGGGGTGTTCGCTGAATCTACATTTAATCAATGGATACATTTTGGAGCTGTTATTTTTCTCAATCTTGGTCTACTAACTCAAATATATTTCTTTAGTCTTTTATGGTGAGGATGTTATCCATGCTTGGAGATGAATTTACAAAAATTTCCCAAAACTACTGGTTTCTGGGATTAGCTCAGGTCATTCACAGTATGGAAGAGACTTACACTGAGCTTTATCTTAAACTCGACTCCATGATTGAAGCATTGCATCGACTTTTCTCGTGGTTTCCTCTGGTTGAGATCAGTGCGGATGTGTTTGCAATCCTTAACTATCTCATGATTGCCTTGATGTTAGGTTCAGTTCCTGTGGCTGCACAAGGTAAGCGGGTGGGTATTGTCTTGATGTGGAGTTGGGCAGTGATTGAAATGTTGAATGGAGCATTTCATATTGGCACTTGGGTGTTTTTGCACACCTACTTTCCCGGTGGGATATCGGGGCCAATCTTGTTTGTCTTGAGTATTCTCTTTATCCAGCAACTCCGAGTGGCTTCTGATCAAGTGCGATCGCCGTCATCTTGTTGATTCAACTTTAAAACTGCGATCATTTTGGGAGAGTCAATCTTTTGGGAATGGCGATCCCATTTTGATGAGATTTAGAAGGGCGATCTCTGTTTGGGATGTGAAGTGCGATCACCTGTCGTGAGATTACCCAAAATTAATCTCTTAATAAAGCTCGAAAACCAGCTTGCTGAAAATGAATATCCGTTGTTAATGCTTCCGTTATTTTATGCTCTTCCATTACAATAAAGGAAATACAGTCAACAATTCCCCAGTTTTTATCATTTCTTTGACAATATAGTTGAAAGGCTTTTTGATAAAGATTTTCCGATAAGGGAATAATTGTCACTGTTTTGTCATTTTCTAATGATGACAATAATTTAATTGACTTGAAACGATATTTTTGTTTAGATAAAGCATTACCAATCTCTAGAATAATCGCTCTGGTTGTAATTAAATGTGTTTTTGAAGCTTTTAATTGTTCGGCAATGACAAGTGCTTTGTGATGATAATCGTCCGTAGATGAAGACAAGGCAATTGCATAACTTGTATCGAGAAGTTTCTCAGGATTCATGCTCTTTTTCTGCACCATATAAATATTTATCTAGATTTTCTGACCAATCTGAGGGGCCGTCTAACTGTAATGATTCTGCCGTCTCTAAAAAGGAAGTAAGTTCATTATTTTCATCGGATAAGTTGTCAATAGAAATACGAACGCGAGTATTAGCCCTTAATGTGACGGGTTGCTCTGGATGAAAGACTTTTCCGTCAAATAATGCGTCAATAGAATTAAGCATGATCCGTTGGTGAAATGATTTTTACTCGGAATATTTATATTATAAACGTAACCCACTCAATTGATTGTGATTCACTGTAATTATCTGATTTTTGCGATATTTATGAATGCGATCGCTTTGGCTATTCAAAGTGCGATCATTTTGGGAGAGTCAATTTTTTGGGAATGGCGATCGTTTTTTGTGATGACGAGGGGCGATCTCTGTTTGGGATGTGAAGTGCGATCGCCGATCTGTAGATTTAGATTAAGCAACGAAACCCAATAATCTCTGTTACAATATTCTTGTCATCAAGAAAGACCTCTAAAAATAGATTTATGCCAGAAATTACTCGATTTTACGGAATTATCATTAAACTCTTTTTTGCCGATCATCCACCTCCCCATTTTCATGCGATTTATGGGGACTATAACGCCCTATTTAACCTAGAAACCTTAGAAATCATCGAAGGCGACTTACCCAATAGAGCCACAAAAATGGTTGTAGAATGGGCAACAATCTATCAACCAGAATTATTGAAAATGTGGAATACTCAAGAATTTAATAAATTACCACCTTTGAAATAAAATAATGCTTTACCCCAAAATAATATCAGCCAAAATCATTGAAAATTACACTTTATTGGTGCATTTTTCTAATCATCAAGCTAGAAAATATAACTGTGAAAAGCTACTGGAAAAAACAATGTTTTCCCCGCTTAAAAACTATGCTTTCTTTAAAAATTTTCAACTAGATCCATCAGGTAGTGGAATCATTTGGAATGATGAAATTGATATAAGCGAGTATGAAATTTGGGTCAATGGGATTGAACTACAATTGTAGTCTTCTTGTTGAGTAAATTTTAAAACCGCGATCTTTTTAGTTTTTGAAAATGCGATTTTGGCTTTTAAAAGTGCGATCGCTTTGCTTTTTGAAAGTGCAATTTTTGCTTTTGAAAGTGCGATCGCTGTAACTGTTGAAAGTGCGAGCATTTTGGGAGAGTCAATTTTTGGGGAATGGCGATCCCGTTTTGATGAGATTTAGAAGGGCGAGCATTTTGGGAGAGTCAATTTGTGGGGAATGGTGATCTCGTTTTGATGAGATTTAGAAGGGCGATCGTTTTGGCTGTTGAAAGTGCTATTTCCGTCATCTTGATTGATTAAGGTTTAAAAGTGCGATCATGTATAATCCAAAATGTTATTAATTAGATATAAAATCTCGATAAAATGGAGATAGAATGGGACAATAATAAAGCTGCTTCAAACTTGATCAAGCATAAGATTGATTTTGAAGATGCAAAAAATATTTTTCTAGACCCCAACCGTCTGGAAAGAGAAGATAAACGTGATTATGATGAAGCTAGAATCCAAGTAATCGGTATAGTTAATCAAGTAGTTTTATTTGTTGTCTATACCAAAAGAAACGGCAGATATCGTATTATTTCAGCAAGGAGAGCCAATAAAAATGAACGACGACAATATTACCAGAGTTAAACTTGATCCCAAAAATGTTAGTCATGGCAAGACAGATTGGGAAAAAGTTGAAGCAATGACGGAGGAGGACATTAATAAAGCCGCCGAAGCAGATTCGGACTGTCTCCCCCTATCTCAAAAAGAATTAAATGAGTTTCGCCGTATATCAATACAAGTACCTATCTTGTAGTGCGATCGCCGTCATCTTGTTGATTAAACTTGAAAATTGCGATCGCTTTGGCTTTTGAAAGTGCGGTCTGCTTCGCAGTGCCTTCGGCAACGCTGATTTTTTAGAAAGCTTGATGGTGATATAATTTAAATAAAGACTGCGTAAAAAAGGAAAAAACAGCCGTGAGTCAAACAGAAATTACAGATTCTTTGCTAACTAGCACAGGTTTCTATAACCTCTTTCAAACCTTACCACTAGAAATCCGACAAGGCTTTCTACAACTTTTATTTCAAAATAATTCCTCTGAATTAGAAGACTTTATCCTTTATTTAGCTTGTGAAGATTCTCGAAAAGAAGGATTTTTATCTGAATTAGAGTCTCAATCTCTCTTGGAGAGTTTGCCTCAATGAAATATCAAATTGCCAAACGCTTCAAAAAAGATTTAGATAAAATTAACGACCAAAAAATTCTTGCAAAAGTTAGAAAATGTATTGAAGCAATTGGAAATTCTCAATCACTATCCGAAATCCCCGATCTTGAAGCACTAAAAGGCTTCTCAGGATATTATCGCATTAAATTTGACTACAGCTATCGTATTGGATTTTTTTGGGATGGCGAAGTTATCGAAATTCTCAAAATAGAGAGTCGAGAAGGATTTTACAAAAATTTCCCGTAGAAATTTAGACGATCGCCGTCACTCGACAATTAGCCAAAAACACAGCTATAATATTAATTAAACTAAATATCGTATTTTAATATATGAAAGATCGTCAACATTTCGTAACCCAAGCAGTACTTAGAAACTTTTCTTCATGCAAAAAAAAGGAGAAAATATTCGTCATTCTTCACAAAAACAATCAACTTGCAATACTACCAAAAGCTATAAATAGAACTTTTGAACAAAACAACTACTTCAAAACTAACGAAGAAAACTATGATTCATGGTTTGAAAATATTGATGCTCAAGCTCCATCTATAATAGCCTCAATTATTGAAAATGGGGTGGAAAACTTGACCACCCAAGAACGAGAAAAAATCAATGAATTCATGGCATTTCAATGGCTTAGATGTGCCGCAGTCAGAAACGAATCAATTTCGTTTTCTGAAATCTTAAAAGCTCCTCAAAAGGAGTATCTAGAACTTAAACAAAAAATCTATGATTTGGATAAGCAGAAAAAAATCTCTCTACATGACCTCAAAAATGACCCGCGCTGGTCGTCTTTTGAATATTTAGATAAAATGTTAGGAGAGGATTCGATTAAACATATTCATGCTAATTTGTTTACAGATATTCAAGTTTTAATCCAAAAACTTAACGATTTAACGTTAAGTAGTGTTAGTCCAAAATCATTGGATAGAAAAGACGAATATGTTATTAGTGCTTCCCCAGTTTTATATAATTGTTGGGAACCTGAATTCTATTTTCCTATCAGTCCAACTAATTACCTAAGATTTCATTCTATTGACAGTAGTTTCTCTCCACTGGATTCTAGGTTTCTTAATGAACTACAATTCATTAATGGTAGAGCTTATACTGGTTGCCGTGTTGCTGCTAGACATCAGGAAACTTTAGAATATCTTAAAAATACTCCATTACAAGACTGTGAAATAAAAAATTTAGAAAATTCTTTTTGGAAATACCTTTTTCTTGAAATGTATAAAAAAAATCAAGAAGCTAAAAAAGTTAGTGGTTAGAGTGATCGCTTTGGCATTTAAAAGTGCGATCGCCGTCATCTTGTTGATTAAACTTTAAAATTGCGATCATTTTGGGAGAGTCAATTTTTCGGGAATGGCGATCGCACGTGTCATTACAAAGTCCTATAGAACCTATTTGGTATCTCTCTTGTGACGCTTCACGGGTAAGAATTACAGGTATTTTGGCTAATTCGCTCTAATCCATACTGGGTAATGATTTTGGGAAAGATACCAAATGGACTCATGAAATCCATTAAAATCATTGTTGAAAAACATCCTGATGGCTATATCGCCTATCCATTGGGAATTCAAGGCGTAGTAGTCGGTGAAGGTGATACCTATGAAGATGCTCTTAATGACGTGCGATCGGCGATCGCTTTTCATGTTGAAACCTTTGGGGAATCAGTTCTCGAAGCTGAATCATCTGTATTAGAAGCCTTTGTTGTAGAGGCAATGGTCTAATGGCAAAATTTCCCGTTGATGCCCCTAAAGCCAAAGTGATTAAAGTTCTTGAAAAATTTGGTTTTTCAATTGTTAGATAAAAAGAGCATATTTCTATGATTAGAAAAAATTCAGATGGAACAACAACACCTTTAACTTTACCGAATCACAAGCAAATTAAAAGCTCTACATTAAGAAGTATTTGCACTCAAGCGGGTATCTCACGAGATGATTTTGTTGCTTCCTATGAAAAAACTTAAGGCAAAATCCTTTAAATGTGATTATTTTGGCCTTTGAAAGAGCGATCTTGTAGGTTGGGTTAAGGTGACGAAACCCAACATTGCCTTTTTGTCTTACCCTAATTTATTGGGTTTCACTTCGTTCAAACCGACCTACAGTGCGATTATTTGCTTTATAATTTTTACTAATCCCTTACAAAAAAATACTCCGAAATCCTCGTGAACTTTATTTTAAGTCACCATGCCGAAGAAAAAATTATTCAACGCCAAATCTCTTTAAAAATATTGCAGGACATCCTCAATAATCCTGAGCAAATTTTAGAAAAAGATGGACTCAAAGTTTATCAAGGTACGTTGGTCGCCATTAACAATAAAACTTATCTTATGAGAATTTACATTAATGACTTAGTTGAGCCTCAAAAAATTGTTACACTATATGTAATCAGTAAACTTAGAAAATATAGGCAGCTATCAAATGAAAGCTAAATATGATGCTGAAGTTGACGTTTTAACAATTACCTGGCATGACACACCCGTAGAAGAAAGTGAGGCAATCAGTCCGGGGGTTATTCTTGACTATGATCAAGCAGGTAATGTAATCGGGATTGAAATTCTTAATGCTTCTCGAAAAATCGAGAATTTTTCTCCGAATGTGCAGGTAGCTATTTCTTCTCGATAAAGGCGATCGCTATTGGCTGATAGTGCGATCGCCGATCTTGTAGGTTGGGTTGAGGCAACGAAACCCAACACTACCTTTTCCTATCTCTTACTTAATTTGTTCGGTTTCACTTTGTTTAACCCAACCTGCCTCTTTCTACTTCTTGCCTTACATTATCTCTTCCTATTTCTTACCTTAATTTTTTGGGTTTCACTTCGTTCAATCCAACCTACATTTTATTCAATACCAATATTAGTGCGATCGCTGATGGCGTAGGATGGGTTAACACAGCGTAACTCTTCACAAACATTGATGATCAAAGGCGATCGCTTTATAGATGGTAAAGAGGCGATCATTATTGGGAGAGCCAATCCTTCGGAGATAGCGATCGCTTTTTGATGACGAGGGGCGATCGCCTTTTTTTATCAGTTCTAACTCATGCTGATTTTGATATAATAGCGATAATTGTTTGACATCTTAGGAGAAAAAATCATGATTAGAGCGATTAAACAGAAAGGAATTGTTGGCAGAGAAGGAAAAATAGAGCTTTATTCTGCGGAACTAGAAGAAGGAACGGATGTGGATATTATTATTTTAGTATCTGATTCTGAACCCGATACAACCGAATATCTTCTTTCAACAGAAGCCAATCAGCGTCAATTATCGGAAGCTATTGACAGAATAGAAAATAAAGAAAACTTAGTGACAATTACCACAAAAGAATGGCGTGAAAAATATAGTATTTGATCCGAAAGCTTTTAAACAATTCAATGAATGGGCTATAGAAGACAAAAAACTCTATAAAAAAATCGTTGATTTAATTGACGACATATTGCGCCATCCCTTCTCTGGAATCGGTAAACCCGAACCCTTAAAACATCAACTCAAGGGTTATTGGTCAAGACGCATTAATGATGAACATCGCTTAGTTTATAAAATTACAGAAACAGAAATTATTATTAAGTACCTAAACAAAATTAATTACCCATTTCTCCGTAAAGCAACAATCGCTGTATTTCTTTTCTGTTGCCCGTTCCGCAGTTCCGGAGTTCCCTCTCACCACTAGGAAATTTATTTTGCTAGGCTCAAGGTAATCGCCGTTATTTTGTTGATTAAGGTTTAAAACTACCATTGCTTGGGATAGGAATGCAGTGGGCGATCATTTTGGGAGGAGCAATTTTTTGGGCAGGGCGATCGCTTTTTGGTCAGGGGGAGTAGCGATCGCATCTCTCTTAGGGTAGAACGCTGATGGCAAAGGATGGTCAGTAAGCCAGATAGTCAACAGATTACCCGAAAAAGCTAGATTTTGTAACAAGATTTAGTATTACTTAGGGCTGTGTATCGAGAAGTTGCGAATTGTTAACCCTAGCTTTGCTAGGAAAACAAAACATGGTATTGTGACCCCAAGGACGTAAAAAACGGCCAGCTTTTCAGTCTTTTTAAACATCAGGTCGCTACATTCTACAGCTATTTTCGCTCAAAAAAAACGATTTTCTAGGCCTTTCTATGACTTATCTTGTTGAAAATCCTTCTACAACCTTTTATTCCTATACCGATACGGGGGTCGATCCCCTGAAAACCGCTCACGGAGTTTATATCACGGTTCACGGACATTTTTACCAACCACCGCGAGAAAATCCCTATCTAGACAGAATTGAACGGCAACCGAGCGCCCATCCCTTCCACAATTGGAATGAACGCATCCATCATGAGTGTTATCGTGCCAATGCTTTTGCGCGCATTTACAATGACCGGGGGGAAGTGATCAAAATAGTTAATAACTACGAATATCTCAGCTTTAACATCGGGGCCACCCTCATGTCATGGATGCAATCCCATGATCCCGAAGTTTACCAACGCATCCTGACAGCGGATCAAAAAAGTTGTCAACGCTTAAACGGTCATGGTAACGCCATCGCCCAAGTCTATAATCATATCATTCTGCCCCTAGCCAACAAACAGGACAAATACACCCAAATTCGCTGGGGAAAAGCCGATTTTCAGCATCGTTTCGGCCGTGATCCCGAAGGAATGTGGTTAGCGGAAACAGCCATTGATTTAGCCACAGTGACAGCTTTAATCGATGAAGGGATTAAATTCACCATTTTAGCCCCTTCCCAGGCCCTGCGCTGTCGTCCTTTCCCTAGCGACCAAGATCCCCATCCCCAATGGCACGCGGTGGCCGGAGGTCAAATCGATCCCACCCGTCCCTATCGCTGTTACATCCCCGATGGTCGTTATCTGGATATTTTCTTCTACGATGGTCCAATTTCTCGCGATATGGGCTTTAATGATGTCCTAGCCAGCAGTGATTTTCTCGTCGGTCGTCTGGGACAAGCAATTAAAGGGGATCATCGTCCTTCCCAGTTAATCAGCGTCGCTACCGATGGGGAAACCTTCGGCCACCACAAACAGGGGACAGAGAAGTGTCTTAGCTATGCTTTTACGGAATCTTTCCCTAAAAACGGCTGGACAGTCACCAATTTCGCCCATTATCTCAGTATTTGCCCCCCCACTTGGGAAGTGGAATTAAAACCCGTGACCGCGTGGAGTTGCGTCCATGGCGTAAATCGTTGGCAGGATGATTGTGGTTGTGGGGGAGGGGGAAATTACCAGCAAAAATGGCGTAAACCCCTGCGGGAGTCCTTAAATTGGCTCAGAGATGAGTTGATTAAGGTCTATGAGATTCAGGGACAGGAATTTTTCCGGGATCCTTGGCAGACAAGGGATGACTACATTGCAGTTATTTTAGATCGATCCCCAGACGCGATCGAACATTTCCTCGCCCTGCATCAAAGTCGTACCCTGAGTAAAAGCGAGAAAATCGATGCTTTGCGTTTATTAGAAATGCAAAGACAAGCTTTATTGATGTTTACCAGTTGTGGCTGGTTTTTTGAGGAAATTTCTCGACCTGAAGGTACGCAAATTTTGAGATATGCTGGCCGGGCCCTGGAATTAGCGGGAGAAGTGGCTGGAATTCAATTAGAAATGAATTTCCTCAGTCGTCTAGCTTTTGCTCCCAGTAACGTTAAGTTATATCAAGATGGGGCTGATGTCTATCGACAATTGGTCACTTCTGCGCGGGTGGATTTGGAACGGGTGGCGGCCCATTACGCCATTAGTTCCCTATTTACCAATTATCCTAGTCATCATCGGATTTATTGTTACAATACCCGTCAATTAGATTATCAAAAACAAGCGATCGGGTCTTTAACTTTAGCGGTGGGACAGGTGGAATTAACCTCGGAAATTACCCAAGAAAGTGAACATTTTGTCTTTGCTGTTCTACATTTAGGAGGTTGGGATTTTTACTGCTGCATTCAACCGTTTAACAGTCGGTTAATCTATACCAATCTTAAGGATCATCTCTTTGAATCTTTACAACAGGCCAGTGTCTCAACCATGATCGTAGAAATGGGGCGCGGATTGGGAGAAAACTTCTTTGCTTTACCCCATCTTTTTGCCGATGAAAGACACCGAATCATGCAGAAGGTGACAGCCGAAACTAAAAAACGTCTCGATCAATTATACACCCAAGTTTATCGGGATAATTACGGCATTTTAGCGGCTTTCCAACGGGATGAGCTGCCCGTACCTCCAGAGTTACAGGTAGCGGCAGATATTGCCATTTCGCACCGTTGTTTACAGGTGATTAATGCCCTAGAAAAAGATTTTGAGCAGCGGCAAGCAACGGAAAATAATCTCGATCAATTATTGGCTATTGCTAAGGAAGCCAATCATTTACACTGTCAATTAAACATCCCCGAAGCGCGTCAAACCTTAGAAAGTTTGCTCTGGCAATCTCTTGGGAAATTATTACACGATGGTGATCCTTTAACGGCGGAGGAGGATACTCGCTTAATCACCCGTTTAATTGAAGTTAGCCAACAATTAAAGCTAGGATTATCCCTCGATCGCTCTCAGGAATTATACTATTATTACTTCCATGATCGTCTAGTTCCTAATTCTTTGCCGTCCAATTCAATAGCTGCTTTCTGGGAGCATCTCACTTGTGCAATGAGTATTAATGCTTATAGCAGTCAAAAACTAGAAAATCTTGAACCTGATCACAAAGAGAAATGAGATTATAATAGTTATAACTTACGATTCAGAATA
>SFAQ01000155.1:0-6302 GCA_007096525.1 Microcystis wesenbergii Mw_QC_B_20070930_S4
ATCAGAGTCTTCTAAAGCCTTGAGTAACCCCGGAATAGCTGTTTCCGAGCCAATATTACCCAAAGCCTCGGCTGCGTTCCAACGAACATACTTATCAGAGTGTTCTAAAGCCTTGAGTAACCCCGTAATGGCTGTTTCTGAGCCAATATTAGCCAAAGCCTCGGCTGCCTTCCTACGAACATCATCATGAGAGTGTTCTAAAGCCTTGAGTAACCCCGGAATCGCTGTTTCCGAGCCAATATTAGCCAAAGCCTCGGCTGCGTTCCCACGAACAGACCAATCAGAGTCTTCTAAAGCCTTGAGTAACCCCGGAATCGCTGTTTCTGAGCCAATATTACCCAAAGCCACGGCTGCCTTCCTACGAACATCCTTATAAGAGTGTTCTAAAGCCTTGAGTAACCCCGCAATGGCTGTTTCCGAGCCAATTTTAGCTAAAGTCTCGGCTGCGTTCCTACGAACATCCTTATCAGAGTCTTCTAAAGCCTTGAGTAACTCATTAACAACTTCATTAGACTTTGTTAGTCCCAATAATTCCACCTTAAACCGTTTCGGTACATCCAACCGCAGCACTAATTCCACTGTCTGCTTTTGAAACTTAAAGTTGACTTCTCCCGCTAACCTCGCTCCTAATTTTAAATCAATCTCTAACCCTAACTTAACCACCCGTTTTGCTTCGGTTTCATTATCCAATAACCCCAACAGCAACGCCATAGGTTCCGTCCATTTGAGATAATTCAAATAGTCCCACTGTAACTGCTCATCCTTGAGATGGCGTAGTTTTTTCTGTAATTCCTCAGCCGTGTAGTATTCTTGAATCAGTTGATGGCGAAAAGCAATTTTATCATTACCTTCTAGGTGAATTAGATGATATTTCAATAAATCCTCTAACCACTGCTTACTGTAATATTCGGGAAATCCTTTATTTTTGATAAATTTCGTTAATTCTTCCTCTGCTTCTGTTCGGGAAATAGCCACCTGAATCTCAGTTTTTGACTCCCCTTGTGTCATTTTCCAAGCTAACACTTGCAGCAATTCTCGCCACCAATACCGCGATTCTTGGTAAGTAGGAACATCTGCTTTTAATTTCTTGTTATAAATTCCTGTAAAAATCTGGAAAACTAAGCCTAAATTAGCAGGAATTTTGTTCTGATTATTATCAAAAACTGAACAAAGCATCCACAAAAGTAGAGGAATTTCTGCCAATTCCTTGAGACGATTTCCCAACTGTTTAAGCATTTCTTCGCCTTTTTCAGGCAAATAGGCCTTGACAAAATCCCGCATCTGTGGTTCAGTCAGGGGGAGCATTTCCAGCTTTTTTTCAATGTTTAAGTCGTCGCTGCCTAAATCCCTTGTTGTGAAAATCATCGGGATTTCTGCATACTGCTGGCGAAAGTTTTTTAATTTCTGTCGTGCAGGATCTGAGGGCAATTCATTGATACCATCAAATAATAATAGTGGGATGAAATTCTGATTTTCTAACAGCCAACTTTCTAGGGTATTACTATCAATAATTAATTTATGGCGTTTCAGGAATTGTAAAATTAAATCAAGAATTGAGGTTTCATACAAGCGTAATTCGATGAGAATGGGAATTTGAATGATTTTAGCCTGATTTTGTTGATTTGGGCGCAAGCTTTGCGCTTCTTCTAATAATAATCTGGCTAAAGCGGTCGATTTTCCTGAACCGGGACGACCTTTTAAAAGAACGTGATTAGTTGCATACTTGCGTAAACCATCTAAAACCGTGAATCTTTCGGGTTTTTCTGGTCTTTCTGCTCTTTCTTGCGGGTTTTGTGGTTCTTTTTCAATCGTCTGCACCCACAAATCTCTTAGCAAAGGTGCAGTTTTCGACGGGCGTGTTTTTCCCTCTACGTCCGTGAGGGTGTAAAATGTCTCCCACTGGGCGTACTTTTCCGAGTCCGAGATTGATTTGAGATAGGGAGTCCAGTCAATCATTGATGCTGTCTGTTAGTTCGAGAAGGAACCCGGATTAAACTTTCTAATATTTTAATTGTAGGCTAAGAAGATTTGTTCATGACCTACAAGATAGAATCGGAGTTTCTGCATCCCTCTCCTGTCAGACAGGGAAAACCCCATCCGAATATAAACACTCACGCTGCCGTCGTACCTTGTTCCAAGCACTTTAGCGTATATCTGGCACGAGTTTTAAGAATTGTTAATTGATCTGTTTTTGCCAACAACTCATCTAACTCAGCTACTTCATCAGCGCAGAGTAAAGATTCTGCATTTCTCGTCACTAAATCATCTAAACGGGTTTGTTCTACGAGGGACAATTGACAACTTGCCAGCGCTTTTAATTCATCCACACTCAAACCAATCAAACAATCTTCATCGAGTCCTAATGAATTGGCAAATCGGGAATAGGTGTTCCAGTCTAATAAAACCCCAACTCGTTCCCCTTGCTCATTTGTTAAGTATTCTACTGGCTTGGACATATTAGAAACACTCACAATACAATATAGTCCTATTTTAGTAATTAATTCCAGAAAATGCCATCGATCGCCGATAAGGTTATCCTATTTTTGTTTTCCTAATTGGAGAATAGGTGTTCCAGTCTAATAAAACCCAAACTCTATTCTGAGTAACGCACAGAAAACGGGTTTCTCGGAGAAACACGTTTTCTACTCATGCAAAAAAAGTTGGTGCGTTACGGCAATATTTAGACCTTGATTTTTTCCCTAAAAACAATGGATTGTCTAACGCACCCTACGTTTATTTTTGTTTTCCTAATTGTTGGGCCTTATAAAAAGTTTCTAAACTGTGACTATCCCCGACAAAACGCCAGTGCCAAGGTTCATAATTAATACCCTGGGGATTATTTTCAGGGAAAGATAACTCAAAACTATACTGAGCAGCGTTATTTTGCAACCAACGAAAAGCGGCAGTATTGGCAAAACTGCTACTTAAATTCGTTGCGGGAGTGCGACCATCGCCAATATCGATCGCATAACCGGTATGATGTTCGCTGTAACCCGGAGGTGCGCTCACTTCTGCTCGTTTGCGGGTTTGCTGATTGCGTTGTTTTTTAACTTCAAAAAAGAGCTTTTCTTGGGTTGCTTTCGATCGAAATGCGGAAATCGGCATTAAAATCACCCCCGACCTTCTTGCGTCACTCTGCATCTGGATAAAAGCTTTGGCTGCTGCTTTCCTTAAACGCATAGCACCATCCCCAGTAATAGGGGCTAATTCCGTCTCTGGAGCCTCTTCATAGGGTAAATGACCTAGAATGTTCTCAATGGGGCTAGGAGTGGCTTTAATCGGGGGGGAGGGGTTAACCGGCGGTTTGTTTACGGAAGCAGGGGAACGATTCAAGACTGCTAGGGCAATTATGCCGGTTCCCACCAGAGCAAGTAAACCGCTTGCGATCGCTATGAGACCATTAGGATTAGTAGTTTTTCTGTACTGGCTGTCCCGCAAAGCTTCGGGAATATCATCGATCGGTTTCACGGTTTACTTACCCTCCTGCAAGATAATTACATTATTCCCCGGCCACTCCATCTTGACGAGCAGCGTGTTGAACGGCGGCGGCCACAGCCGTAACTACACGACTATCAAAAACCGAGGGAATAATATTCTCTCGATTGAGATTAGCAGGAGTGATCAAAGAAGCGATCGCTTTGGCCGCTTCCAGATACATATTATCGGTGATTGCCCTAGCGCGACAGTCCAAGGCCCCGCGAAATAATCCGGGGAAAGCGAGAACGTTATTAATCTGATTGGGATAATCGCTGCGTCCGGTAGCCACCACGGCCACTAAATCATTGATTAATTCCGGTTGAATTTCGGGAATCGGATTAGCCATGGCAAACACGATCGCATCTTTAGCCATTCCCTTGACCATTTCGGGAGTCAATACCCCCGGTACACTCACCCCCAGGAAGACATCAGCGCCTTTAAGAGCATCCCCTAGCTTACCAGTGGCGGCCACGGCCCAAGCTTGTTTTTCTGGGGTTAAATCGTCCCGTTTTTGGGAGAGGATGCCAAGGGAATCACAGAGGGTTATATCTGTAGCTCCTGCGGTTTTAAAGAGAGTAGCGATGGCGATTCCCGCTGCACCCGCACCATTAATCACGATTTTGACTGTATCAAGCGATTTTTTGACAAATTTGAGGGCATTAATCAGGGCAGCCAGGGAAACGATCGCTGTACCATGTTGATCATCGTGGAAAACGGGAATATTTAATTCCGCTCGCAGACGTTTCTCGATTTCAAAACAGCGTGGCGCGCCGATATCCTCTAGGTTAATACCCCCAAAAACCGGAGCGATTCTTTTGACGGTTGCGATGATTTCTTCGGGGTCTTGGGTGGCTAAACAGATGGGAAAAGCGTCAATTCCGGCGAATTCCTTGAATAACATCGCTTTCCCTTCCATTACTGGTAGGGCAGCCTCCGGCCCGAGATTTCCTAATCCTAAGACCGCGCTACCATCGGTCACTACAGCGACGGTGTTACCCTTGATGGTCAATGAGTACACTTGTTCGGGTTGGTGGGCAATAGCGGTGCAGATGCGACCAACTCCGGGGGTGTAGGCCATGGCCAGGTCATCTTGGGAGGTGAGGGGAATACGACTCTCAATGGAGATTTTACCCCGACGATGGAGGTCGAAGGTGCGATCGGAAACTTTCAGGAGTTTAACATCTGGTAGAGCTTTAACCGCGGCGATAATCTGTTCCGCTTGGTCGGTACTAGCGGCATCAACCATAATCTCGCGGGTGCTAATCTTTAAATTGCGTTCGATTAGAGAAATTTGCCCTAAATTCCCCCCCACATCGGCGATCGCATTGAGGACAGAAGCGAAAGTTCCCGCTTGATTGGGGATTTCTATCTTGAGACTTAAACTATAGCTAGGATTGGGCGTTAAATGAACCATGCTGAAGGCTTCCAATACTGATAAATATTGATTATCTTCTATCTGTGAGGGACTTTGGTATCTAATCGTGCAGTTTCTGTAGCTATTATGATCTCTGTGGTCATAATACTGGTGGAACCACAGGGAGTCAAACTAGATATCCTGTTTAAAAGGTATAGGGGTGTGGGGTGTGGGGTGTGGGGGGTTGGGGAGATGGCAAATTAGGTTAGACTTCATCTTGATGAGAAAGGCTGTAAATATTCCACATTTGTTGATAAGCAGTTTCTAAATCTCTGGTAAATTGTTTGGCATTCCAGAGGGGAGATGTATGACGAGACTGACGTAATTGATAACGGACTTCTTCCCTCAAATTTTGATCTAATCCTAACTTAATTCCCCACTGCACATATTCCTCATCACTCCAAGCTATACCTTGACTAATGCCAGCATTTTTCATAAAAGTATAGCTATTGCGGGCTGCAAATTGTTCACCAACCCTAGTGACTAAAGGAATCCCCATCCAGAGGGTTTCTAGGGTTGTGGTAGCACCATTATAGGGATAGGTATCGAGAACTATATCAGCAATTGCTAGATTAGCGCGATGGGTTTCTTCATTGAAATCATTGGGCAAAAATCTTAATCTATCTTGACTAATTCCCAATTCGTCGGCACTTTTGAGAAATAATTCTCGAATGGTTTCTTTATCGGCAAAACCTTTGATTAAAAGATAGCTATTAGGAACCTGTTGGAGAATTTGCAATTGCAGATAAATCATGTTTAATGTGCGTTTTAATCCCGATTGCACGGTTAGATAAATAATAGCATCATCGGGAATATTTAAATCAGTTCTTCTCCTAGTGGGAACCCCCACTTCAAAACCATCCACGGATAAATAAGAGTTAGGAAGTCGGATGATTTTTTCTGAATAAATTTCTTCAGCATTTTCGGGTAAAACGTAGTTATCGGCAATAAAATAATCAATCGCAGGAATTCCCGACGCATCTAATCCTAACCAAGTTACTTGTATCGGTGCTGGTTTTAAAGCCATTACTAGATAAGTTGTATTATTGGTTAAGCTATCAAGATCCACTAAAATATCTAATTTGTCTTGACGAATTTTGGCAGTTATTTGTGCAATTTTTGCGGGCAAGTTATAGCTATAATCTGAGTTATTTTTAAACCATTTTTCAGTAATTTCGTCCGCTGCTTGGTTGACAAAATAGGTGTAAATTTCAAATTTATCTCGATTATGATAGTGAAATAACCAGCGACTTAACCAACCCACGGAATGGCGACGGAGAGTATAGGCAATATCAGAAATGTTGAATCCGTACATAAAACTTTACATACAAGCCGACGAGAACAGGCGTTCGCTTAGAGAGATTAAATTTCCCTCTTGCGATAAAATTAAGTTAACATAGCGCAGTTTATT
>SFAQ01000156.1:0-17891 GCA_007096525.1 Microcystis wesenbergii Mw_QC_B_20070930_S4
CGGTAACTTTCGGGTGGAATTAGAACTTTTATTGGAGTCGAAAACCCTTTATAACTATTTTTTAACCAGAATTGCGGTTATTTACCCCAAAGCAGTGAAGCGAGTCCGACAAAAAAGCGCATTACCGGTTGCTATCTTTGCCGAAACCTGTCCCTATAGTCCCGAACAAATCCTCGATTCCGATTTTCTACCCTGAAATTCCGGCAGATTTTTTCCCAAAAAACCCTTGACAAATCCCCGCACTTGACATACACTTATATATAGAATGGGAATCCGTGCCTGCCTGCGAACCCTCTTTTTTCAGGTTAAATAAGCGTCAAAAAAATAAAAACCTGATAACCAGTCCCTAACTACCTATAAGCTTTTCACCCAATCACTAATCAACCGGTTAACCTCTGTGGGAATTTCATCGTGGGGACAATGGCCGGCAGTTAGATAATATTCTGTCAGAGAAGGATAGTATTGACGGAATTTGGCCCCGCGTTCCCTAGTATTCATCCAAGGGTCCCCTTCACCCCATAACATCAACAGGGGACAACTTAACTTTTGCAGGAGAATATCCACATTTTCCCCCCGGGGAGATTTAAACACAGAAGCAAAAACTTTGGCTGCTCCCGCATCCAGGGAAGGACGACGGATATCTTCTATTAACTGCTCAGTAATGGCACTGCGATCGAGATATACTTTCTCTAGGGTTTTGCGGATAGTTTTGGGTTGACGGGTATAGAGAAATAAGAGATAACTGGCCCAAGGTTGCAGCAGCATCGATCGCAGTAATTTTTGTGCTAAATTAGGCTGACGATTGCTTTCTGTATCGCTAAAGGGACCGGCGCTATTGAGGAGAATTAATCCCCGAACATTCTCGGAATGATTAGCAGCCACACAGAGAGAAGCGTAACCCCCCAGAGAATTACCCGCTAAAACCGTCGGTTGGCCCACAACTTCCTTGATAAAATCATTTAATTGTTGCTGCCAAAGATTGCCACTATAGACCATATCCGGTTTAGCTGATCTACCGAATCCTAACAGATCGATCGCCCATACCTCCCATTCTGAGGCTAAACCTTGCACATTTTTTCGCCAATGGTCGGTGGAAGCGCCAAAACCGTGGACTAATAGTAAAGGGGGTTTTCCTGCGACTCTAGTACCCGCTTGCACATAGTGTATCGAATTTCCTTGCCATTGCCAATTTTGCTTTGTCGTCAGAGCAGCTGTATTCATCGGCTGTTTTGTTAAGTAATGTGAATAATTCTTAGTCTAACCGATTGAGAAACTGGAGACCAAGCTAGAGATTTTTGACCAAACCCCTTGACCAAAAACGAAACTTGACATATACTTATATATATAATGGGAATCCGTGCCTGCCTGCAAACCCTTCATTTTTGGGCAAATAACCCTAAAAAACACTCTCAAAAAAATCTTGAGCGGGATTAATCCACTGGTATGGGTGGCTAACCCCAGAGAATTACTCCTGAATCATTGGGACAGTTTTTTTGCTAATTCTGATATAACAGCTATGAAGATTTTGACGATTTTACGGCGATTAATCGACGAAAATCCCTTAAGTCAGGCGGATCTAGAAGATTTACTAGAGATCGAATCCTTAAATTTTAGGGAGACTAACCCTCTCATCCTACAGGAAAGGGCGGAACTATTAACGATTCTCTGGCCGCGAGTCTGGCAAAAATGTCAGGAGTTAGGGATAAATCAGCCAAATCAGATTTTGATCAGCTGTTGGCGCTTGTGGATTACCTGGGCGCTAGAGCTACGCAACCACGCAAAACCGTTGATTCAAGGCATTTTGGCTCCCCAAGGCACGGGAAAGACCACCTTAACATCCATAATGTCGATTATTTTAGCCTATTTTGATTTAAAAGTAAATAATCTCTCTTTAGATGATATTTATAAGACCTATAATGAGCGAATAAAATTGCGTCAAAAGGATGAAAGATTGCGCTGGCGTGGTCCACCGGGTACTCATGATATAGCATTAGGAATTAAAGTTTTAGAACAGGTTTGTCAGCAAGAAAGTCCGATTTTAATCCCGCGTTTTGACAAGTCCCTGCATCGAGGACAAGGAGATAGAATTGCAGCGGAACAAGTGGAACGAGTTGATATTCTTTTTTTCGAGGGTTGGTTTGTGGGCATGAATCCAGTAGAAGAAACAGTCTTTGATCATGCCCCCGATCCGATTAATAGCGAGGAAGACCGACAATTCGCCAGGGATAATAATCAAAGATTGCGAGAATATCTACCCCTCTGGTCAAAAATCGATCGCTTACTGATTCTTTATCCCCTTGACTACCGTTACAGTTTACAATGGCGACAGGCGGCCGAAACAAAAGGAGGTATGACCCCATCAGAAATCGAGGAATTTGTCAAGTATTTTTGGAAAAGTTTACATCCGCAATTATTTCTCCCACCCCTGCTCAAACAAGCGGATATAGTGGTAGAAATTAATCGCGATCATAGTCTGGGAAAAATCAGTTATCAGTGAGCAGTAGGCAAGAGGCAAGAGGCAAAAGAAAGAATCTGGCAATTCTCCTACCCAAAAAGAAGGTTAGAAACTAAGTCCATAAAATCTTCTAGCTTAACAAATTAGGTTTTAGATTCCGTCGAGTTAAAAGAAAGCTCCGAACTTGTCACTTAACACTATTGACTGAAAACTCACATCTGGTAACTGATAACTGATAACTGATAACTGATAACTGATAACTGATAACTGATAAAGCTTATGATTGAAGTGGAACATCTGAGTAAAATTTATGGTTCGACCACGGCAATTAGTGACGTGGATTTTACCGTAGAAAAAGGAGAAATTCTCGGTTTCTTAGGACCAAATGGAGCGGGAAAAACCACAACTATGAGGATTTTATCCGGTTATATTCCTGCCACAACAGGAACAGCAAGGATAGCGGGATACGATGTGCATCAACAATCCTTAGAAGTGCGTCGTCGCATTGGTTATCTTCCTGAAAATCCCCCCTTGTATCCAGAGATGACCGTGGAAAGTTTTCTTGATTTTGTGGCACGGATTAAAGGCATCTCATCGGGGGATAGAAAAGCGCGGGTAGATTTAGTTTTAGGTAAATGTCAGTTACTAGAAAAAAGAAAAGTTATTATCCGCAAATTATCCAAGGGGTATAAACAGCGTGTGGGAATTGCCCAAGCGATCGTACACGATCCACCAGTAATTATTTTAGATGAACCGACAGTAGGATTGGATCCGAAACAGATTATCGAGGTGAGAAATCTGATTAAAAGTTTAGCGGGAGAACATACAATTATTCTCTCCACTCATATTTTACCAGAAGTGAGTATTACCTGCGATCGAGCGACAATTATTAATCGGGGTCGCATCGTAGCCAATAATATTACTACCGCTACCCCTGCTGGTTCCAGTTATGAAATTGAGATCGAAGGTGATAGGGATTCCCTGCTAGAAATACTGCAACAACTGCCAGAAGTAGAGCAAGCTGCAAAAGTCGGCGATAACCTGCTCAAAATTGTTGGTCAAGCGGGAACAAACCTAGGAGCAGAACTTGCTAGAATAGTTGTCAACAATGGTTATAACTTATTAGAAATGCGTCGCACCCGTAAAACCCTAGAAGATATCTTTCTGGAAGTAATCGGCAGCGGGGAAAGTAACCAGCAAGAGGAGAGGCATGATCAATAATATCTGGGCGATTTTTCGCAGGGAATTTCAAAGCTATTTTACCGCCGCCAATGCCTATATCATTATGGGGATATTTTGGTTAGTGGCGGGATTTTTCTTTAACTCCCTTCTCTATGGCATTATTCTCGATATTGGTATTCAGGAACAATCGGGATTTCTGGTAGCCAGAGATACGGTGTCTGAATTTATGACCACTTTCATCGGTATTATTTTATCCTCTTTATTGTTGGTAATATTGCCAGCCCTGTCTATGGGATTATACGCAGAGGAAAAAAAACAGGGGACCCTAGAACTTTTAGCCACTTCCCCCCTGACTAATTGGAGTATAGCCATCGGTAAATTATTGGGAGTGCTGGCCTTTTTTACCGTGATGATTACCCCCTTTTGGATTTACGAAATAGTGGTTTTTAGTACCGCAGTTCCCCCGGTAAATATAGCCAGTATTTTACTAGCTCATCTAGGATTAATTTTACTGGCAGCGGCCATCCTAGCCATCGGGATGTTTATATCTTCCCTCACCAATAGTTCTATCCTTGCTTACATCATCACCTTTATCACCATCTTATTTATCTGGATACTGGATGTCATTGCTAACAATGCCGAAACCTTCTTTCGAGATCGCATTGGGGGAGAAGTGGGAGAACAGATCGGATTTTTCCTGAAAGAATTGCTCTCCCATCTATCTTGGTATCAACCCTTTAACAATTTCGTGCGGGGAATTTTTGACAGTAGTAGTTTAGTCATCCTGCTCAGTTATATTCTGCTGGGAATCTTCCTAACTACTCAAGCGATCGAAGCGGACCGTTATCAAAGAAACTAACTATGAGATACTGGCAAAAATACAGTAAATTTCTCTATATACCCGCCCTCTTTCTGGGTAGTGCCGGCTTAACAGTAGGGTTAATCTCCGGTCAATGGTCATCCCTATCTCTGGGGTTATTAATTGCTGGGGCTATTTTGTTTCTAGGGTGGCTGTTGTTATCAGTAATCACTCACAAAGACTTTTGGCAAAAAAGAAGTACCCGCACCGGCACTCAAACCCTCATTACTACTATTATTGTCCTCAGCGTTATCGGTTTAATCAACTTTCTCGCTCTCCGTTATCCCTATCGAGTTGATTTAACCGAAAACCAAATCTTTAGTTTATCCCCCCAAACCGAAAGACTATTAACCAATCTGTCAAAACCAGTCAAAATCTGGATTTTTTCAACCCGGGTAATTAGTAGCAATGAACAGGAACTTTTAGCCAATTATCAACGCAAAAATCCCCAATTTCAGTACGAGATAGTTAACCCGGAGAAAAAACCCAATATTGTCCAAGAATTTAAAAAACTAGCTGATGATAATCTGTCCAGAGTCTATCTACAGTATGGTGACAAAAAACAACCCCTGAAAACTATTAGTGAAGAGGAAAGTCTCACCGAAGCGAAACTGAGTAACGCCATCGAAACCGCTAAAACTAATCGCACTTTAACCGCTTATTTTCTGCAAGGTCATGGAGAAAATGCCATCAAAGAGCCTCAAGGTGGATTAGTGCAAGCAGTCAATAGTTTAGAAGCAAAAGGTTATCAAGTAGAACCACTTAATCTAGTGGAACGTTCCACCATTCCCAATAATGCCGATGTCATTATTATTGCCAGTCCCAAAAGAAAAATATTTCCCCAGGAAGTCACCGCTTTAAAAAACTATCTCAATCAAGGGGGCAAAATTTTATTACTGATTGACCCCCAAACCGAAACCGGATTAGAAACCTTATTAACCCCTTGGGGTGTGAAACTAGATAATCGAATTATTATTGATGCTTCCGGTGCGGGGGAAATCATTGGTTTAGGTCCGGCTAGTCCCATTATTACCAATTACGGTAATCATCCGATTACTCGCGATTTTGCCAACGGTATTTCTATCTTTCCCTTTGCTCGTCCCATCGCTACCGTTCCCGTCGAAGGAATTGAAGCCGTATCTTTAATGATTACTAATGATAAAATGTGGGCTGAGAGTGATTTAAATGACCAGAATCTCCAGTTTAACCCTGAAAAAGATTTAGCTGGCCCCTTTGATTTAGGAGTTGCTCTGACGGGAAAAAAAGGTAAATTAATCGTGATTGGTAATGCCAGCTTTGCCAGCGATGGACTATTTGAACAACAGTTAAACGGAGATATATTTTTAAATTCTGTGCAGTGGTTAGCCAGTGGTGAAACAGCCACCTTATCTATCCGAGCTAAGGAACCAGAAAATAGAAGAATCAATTTAAATCCCCTGCAAGCTAACGCTATTTTTTGGATAGCGATGGTAGTGATGCCTTTAGTAGGATTTACCCTAGCTGGATTGACTTGGTGGCAACGTCGTTAATCGAGTTAGAATCTAGAAAAATCATCTCTCTTATTTACCCTAACTGCTATGACCACAACCCAAACTATCCCCCAATTGTTGACTTTTGATGACTATATCAATCAATATCCCGATGATGGACAACAATACGAATTAATCGCAGGAAAATTATTGGCCATGATGCGACCGATCGGAAAACACGAAGAAATTGGCGGATTTGTTTCTGGAACCCTATTCTTAGAGATAAATCGGCAGCAATTACCCTATTTTATCCCCAATACTGCGGCAGTAAAACCCCTTCGCCCCCATACAGGTTATCTACCCGATATTATTGTCTTAGACAGAGAAAATCTAGTTAATGATCCCTATTGGGAAACCGCTGCCTCAATTTCTCTGGCAACATCGCTAAATTAATTATTGAAATTGTCAGTTCCAATTGGCGAGATGATTATCTGAAAAAATTTGACGACTACGAACAATTAGAAATCGCCGAATATTGGATTATCGATTATTTAGCCAAAGGTTCGGCCCGATATATCGGCAGCCCCAAAGAACCCACCATTTCTATCTATCAATTAATCGATGGAGAATATCAAGGTAATTTATTTAAACAGGATCAACGTCTTATTTCAGGGGTTTTTCCAGAGTTAAACCTCACTGCTAATCAAATTTTTCGTGCTAGAGCTTAAAGAAAAACCCGTATTTTTAAGTAAGTAGTTATAATTAAATTGAAGATAGATTTTGCCTCTGATCCCCCCTGCCTTCCTTGATAAGGGGGGTGCCGATCCCCCCTTAGTCCCCCCTTGATAAGGGGGGTGTCGATCCCCCCTTAGTCCCCCCTTGATAAGGGGGGTGTCTGACAACTTTTAACACCTACCTACTTAGGGTTTGCGGCAAAAAGTTTTTCGGTGGGGGTAGGGTGTGGGGTGTGGGGTGTGGGGTGTAGGGTTTTACCGATTTTCAGGTGGTCAACTACCTAATTTTCAGGGAAAAAGTACCTTTATTCAGCAGACCCTACTTAGATTAATTACTATTTTCTTCAGGAGGAGAAGGTGATAAAACCGGAGGAGCGATCGGTTCAATTTTATCCTCATTAACTGGGGGATTAATCACCTCTGGAACAGGGGAAGGAGAAGGAGAAGGAGAAGGAGAAGGAGAAGGGGAAGGAAGAGGAGAAACTTGAGGACTCGGCTCTGTTTCAGGAAGGGGAACAGGAATAGGAATTACTTCTTCTGGGGTGGGACTAGGAGTTAATTCTGGAGTCACTTCTGGAGTAGGAATCACCTCTGGGGTAGGAGTCGGGGATGGAGTCGGAGTCGGGGAATAAATGGGAGTCCGTTGACGAGAAGGTCGTCGGATAGGGGGAAAATCTTGGGAGGGAGGAGGAATGATTTCAGGACTAGGAGAAGGTTCAGAGGTTGGTGATGGTTTAATTTCCTCATTTTTGGGTAAAAGAGCCATAAATCCCCGATATCCTAGGGCAAAAGCCCCAATTGTCACCGCAAAAATCAGCAAAATCGACAGCCAAGGATTCTTTTTTTCCCCAGAATTGGGTTGAATAACCACAGTGGGGGAGACGGTTGGTTTTGGGGGTGTAGAGGACTTTAATCGGGGACTATGGGGAGAAACCGCGATAGTCGGTTGGGTGGAAAAATCGGGGGACATTTCTCCTAAAGCTGCCAACATTTCCCTAGCAGTAGCAAACCGATCCCGGGGATGAAAACGGATCGCTCGATCGATTACCATAGCTAAATTAGGATTAACATTTTCTGCCTCCTGTCGCCAGAGAATTTCCCCCGTGCGCGAGTCAGTTTCTAGATATTGGGGAGTTTTTCCCGTTAATAAAAAAATCGCCGTTAAGCCTAGGCTGTAAAGGTCACTCGAAAAGACCGGTCTCCCGGCAGCCTGTTCCGAAGCCATATAACCGGGGGTGCCAAGGGCGATCGAATAGGCACTTTTTCCCGTAGGATCGAGTAAGGTGGCGACTGCTTCTTTCATTACCCCAAAATCGATCAAAACGGGCAAATTATCACTATTTCTTAAGATAATATTATCGGGTTTCACATCCCGGTGAATAATGCGGCGACTGTGAATAAAATCAAGAACAGGCAGTAAATTATCTAAAATCGTCCGCACTGCTGAGGAGGATAAATTTCCCTGTCGTTGCTGTTTTTGGGTTAGTGTCTCCCCTTCAATCCACTCCTGCACCAGATAGAAATGATTATCTTGGGCAAAATAACCGTATAAACGGGGTATTTGGCGATTTTGCTCCCCCAATTCCTCTAAAACGCTTGCTTCTTTCTGAAAACGTTCTTTTAACCATTCTGGCATCTCCTCACTTTGAATAGCCGGCTGCAATTTTTTAATCACACAGCGCCGTTGAGAAGGCATATTCGTATCGATAGCGATATAAGTTTCCCCAAATCCCCCCCTAGCAAGGGTACTAACAATTTGGTAGCGATTGTTTAAAAGCACTAGATTCATTACCCTGAGAGTGCAAGCGTGGTCATAAATTGTTCCTAGACTAACATTCTTTCGTTAAGGAAAAAGTCAAGGGAAAAACTAGAGTCAAGTCTAAGGAATCCAGCGACGGATTTTCGTCCACAAAGGTGCATTATCTTGACTACTCATCTCCTGAAAACATTGATAACAATCGTAGGCGCGATTAAGATGGGCAGTGATTTCTGTAGCATTGGGATGGGAATTGCGATCGGGATGCCAATAACACAAGAGAGTTTTATAATTATTTTCAATCTGGCTAGTCTTGCTCAAAGGAGTAATCCCCAAAACTCGCCACCAAACGGGATTAGACGACTCCATAATCATCACAGCCAAGGAACGGGGCGAAGGATAGAGAATTTGGGCGATTAATGACCAATCTGCCCCATAACACAGCCGATAAACCGCTTTTACTCGCTCTTTTCCCAGCTTTTCACAAGCTTGTAGATGCCATTGACGAAAATCTTTCCGCATCTGCTGATGAGTTCGCAAATCTCGCTGGGCAAATCTGCCATAGGCTAGTTGATTAGTCCCGATAGTGTTAAAGTTACCATTAGCGATCGCTTTTAGGTCCCAGTAAAGATGATAAAAAGGATCTTGACCCAAGGCGAGACTTTCCAGAATTTCCTTAGCGTAACCTCTAGCCGGATTTAATTGCAATAATTCCCCTAATTCCCGACAAAACTGCTCATTTTCGGGCATACCGCGCCATTGCCAATAGTTAATATCTGGTTTTGCCAGAGACTGCTGATAGAAACCGCGCCAGACTTGCGGAACAGTACAGGCGATCGGTGTAGCCAAAGGAGTAGCCAAGGGATAAAATTGACCCTTTAAAGAGCTTTCAGGAGCATCTTCTAGCAAACAAGCAAGATGATAGGCGGGATGACTACGGGGCTTTTTTTGGGGGCTAATAAACCAAAAAGCCGTTAAAATGAGAATGAGGTACAAGAGGAGAGAAAGAATTTGCTCCGCCATCGCAACTTTTAGTTAGTCTGCTCAGTTACTCGAAAAATTATAATTGGTGCTATGGTCGCTGAAAAGTTCTTTGTATCTCAGTTGATTGTCAGGAATCTACAAAACGGGGTGATATGCCGAAAGTTTCCCCATATCCTTACTCTGGTTATTCGGAAAGTTTCTGTATAATATCTAGTTAGCTGGCTTTTGACTGGGTTGTTGAGTTGATTGAGAAATTATGTCAGGTTACGATCCTCCAAATCCCACCCAGTGCGATCGCTGTGTCCTCAATTTGTTCCGCTCTCACCTTATGCAGGAGGAGAAAAGTGAACTAGAATGCAGCCAAATTCAACAACTTTTAGCGCAATTTCGAGCTGCATTGAATCAGGGAGGGATAATCAGCTTGTCAAGGACTGGAAATGTACGTTTCATGACGCAACGTGCAGAGCAAATCCTGAGCCAATATTTTCCGTCTTATTCTAGCTCGACCTCATTGCCACTCCACTTAAAGAAATGGTTCAAGTTTCAAATTTCTCAACTTAAAATTAGCAGTGATGACCCCTGCCTCTGTTCCACTTTGCATATTGAGCAGGATGAAAAAGATTTGAATATCCGTTTCATCCCTGAGCAAATGCAGGGGCATTATCTTCTGTTATTGGAGGAAAAAAGACAATCCATTTTCTCGATCGCCGATCTAGAATTGCTTGGACTCACAAAACGGGAGGCAGAGGTACTATTTTGGGTTTCTAAAGACAAGAGCAATAGTGAGATTGCAACAGTTCTCGGATGCAGTGGGGGTACTGTAGGAAAACATCTTGAGCATATTTACAGCAAACTGAGGACACACACCCGTGCGGGTGCTGTCATAGTTGCTTTAGAAAGATTAGGAATGCTTCGCCAATAGCCAGCAGTGTTACGGTATCGTCATCTTTCTATACGGTAATCTTCGTATTGCTTTCAGAGCAAAGCAATATGAAGATATAGGTGTAGCCTTACAGCTTAAATTCAAGGAGGACGGGATTATGGTTATCTCCAATGGCTCAGTTGTCAGCTACTCAACTCTACAGCATAAAGTCTATAAGGAGGTTTATAGTCATGATTAAACCTAAAGGATTGGTAAATTTATTGGTTAGCTCTCTGTTTTTAGCAGGTTTATTTGTATCTGTAGCAGAACCTACAAAAGCTGATCAATATGGCTTTGAGCGATTTATTGGAAAAGTTTATGTTGGAAAAGTAAACGTTGACTTTGCGGACAATGGCGTAACTCTGTCGGTTGCTATCCACACTCCATCATGCCCTAATCAGTACCATGTAGATGGTTATGTTCAAGTTACTTATAAAAATGGTGATGGGTTCGCATCAAGGACATGGAGTTTTTCTGGCTCTGATGAAGAAAACGTAGACCGTAATTATTCTGATTTTCTACCTTACAGACAAATTCCAGGAGGTACAGTCAACGTAAAGACTTCTGCTGATTGTGTTTATCATGGTGTTCGGCACGGACCGATCCATCTGCCTTTTTAGTAGCAGATATGGTAGGGTGCGTTCCCTAATGCAAGTCCTACCGCTACAGCGATCAACTTTTGGGAACGCACCACGATCATTGATTCAAGCAAATGATAATAATCTAAAAACGTCTAGGCACAGCGACGGAGGGGAGTGCGATCAGGCGTTGGGTTTCATGCTTCAACCCAACCTACGTTCATCTTATATTTAATTCCACCCACCCACTTAGATTGTCAAGATTTTAGTGGACACCGAAGCTCTTACATTGAGCCTGTCGAAATGTGTCGAAGTGCTGTTAAACTATTTTATTATGACCGAAAAATCGCTAAGGTGGGTAATGCCTACCTTACTCTAGGGAAAGTCCAGTAATAATATCTTCTGGGGGAATCCCAGCTTGAATTAAATTGGTTGTTAATCCTTCTTCAAGATTATCATCTTCAATGACAATTTTATTTTTCAATAAACGAGCGTGAAATAAAATTGTATTAATCCATCCTTCTTTTTCCCAACCAGTCATAATTATTAAAAAGTTGCCTGATTCTGGATCACAAACTGGGGTAATTTTAAGGGTTTGTAATCGAGGTTGCATCGACGACTCTTTTCTGATAACTTGAGTCAGAATATCGGCATAATTTACTGTGTTATCCATTCGACAATTATCTCCTTTTGAGGATTATAAATAACTAAATTGATTCTGTTACGTTTAATAACCAGTTGGAAAATAGCTTTTTTGAAGTGTTTTAAATAAACCGCTTGACTAATGCCCAAAAAAAGGTTTCTTTCAGGTTCTTGTGAATCTAAAGCCCATTGGTATAATTGAAGTTGTCCTATTGTTTTTTCTAATTCACTGATAACTGAAGGCGTATCAAAGTCTTTGATTTCTACGGCAATTTTACGATCTTCTTTTTCCGCAGCAAAAAACTTTTCTGCTCCTAAATCAGCTTTAAGCAAGGTTTTTTCTAAGGTTAGAATTAAAGGATAATCAGTGATTTTCCAACCCTCTTTTTCTAAAGTATGACGTAATGATAAATGTAGATCGTCTCGTCTGGACATCCTTGTAAACCCTGCTTAAGAGGTTCGATTTCTATTTTACTACAGTTTGCCCTAATTCGGATTTATTATGACCGAAAAAGCGGTAAGGTGGGCAATGCTCACCCTACTATTTCTATTTTCGCTTGGTCAGGCTAAAAACTAACCCTAATCCTCCTAATCCTAACAAGGCAACAACGGAACTCAGTGCAGATCTGGTAGGGTGCGTTACCTAATACAAGTCCTACCGCTGCAGCGATCGATTTTGGGGAACGCACCACGATCATTGATTCAAGCAAATGATTACAAGTAAAAAACGTCTATGCACAGCGACGGACGGGAGTGCGATCGGTTATGAGAGAGTTGTAAATTTTTGTTACGAAGTGCAGTCAGATTGAACAATTGGTGCTAGATTTTCGGGAAAAAAGCTGATGTTATTTCGGCTGATTGTCAGGAATCCACAAAACGGGGTGATATGCGGAAACTTTCGGCATATCCCTACTTTGGTTATTCGGAAAGTTTCTGTATAATTAGTTAAACCTAAAAAATGAGGCAAAATAATGACGGACAAAAATAAGCCAGAAGAAGTTCAAGAGGCAATGATTTCAGTGGGAGTGGGTACAGCGATTGGAGCTAGTGCATCCGCAGTAGTTGGGGGTATGGGACTTGCGGTAGGAGGAACTGCTCTAGGAGTCGGTATGGCTCCAGTAGCAGCGGCAGGAGCAGTTGTCGGCACAGCAGTTTACGGAACCAAGAAAGCCATAGAAGAACAAGACGCAACTGCAATTGGAGCAGCGGCAATTGGTGCGGGTGCTGGAGCCGGTATATCAGCATTGGTTGGAGGTATGGGATTAGCAGTAGGAGGAACGGCAGTTGCAGTTACAATGGCTCCCGTAGCGGCAGTAGGAGCAGTAATTGGTTTGGCTGGATATGGGATCTCTAAATTATTCACTGAGTAAGCAATGGCTACACGGAAAAGACAGTCCCCCAATGCTGCTCAAAAATTAGTAAGAGCAGCAATTCGGGACTTTATTAATCAGCTTAATGGCATAGTTATTGAGCCGGAGATAAATACTCCTGTAAAGGGGACAGAGGCTTGGTATCGGGACAAACTGGCTGGGGAATTAGGAGGAAAAACCGAGGTTTACATTGATAAGGTAGGTAGAATAGATGTCTTAACTAATACGGAAATAATTGAAGTTAAAAATACAAAAGGCTGGAAATCAGCGATTGGACAAATAAAGAGTTATGGACAGTATTATCCCAAACATAAAATGAGAGTTCACCTATTTGGGAAATTGACTGAAAGTAAACTGGAAACTATTCAGAGAGTATGTAACCTGGAAGGTATAACTCTAACTTGGGAATAGTATGATCGCCGCTCTGGTAGGGTACGTTCCCTAATGTAACTCCTACCGCTCCACCGATCGATTTTGGGGAACGCACCATGATCATTGATTCAAGCAAATGATTACAAGTTAAAAACGTCTAGGCACAGCGATCAATGGGAGTGCGATTGGCTGGTGAGCGTTCTCCGTCTCAAACAGATTTTACACCATCCACTTAGGGCTTATGGGTTAATCTATTCTCAATAAGCCCTGCTTGTTACTGTGACTAATCACATTAACGATAACCTATCATGTCTGAGATCTATCGTCTTGCCCAAGGCCATTTAAACCTATTGGAAACCTGTCCACCGAGATTTCAAAAAGTCTATCTAGAGCAACTTAACACACCGGCTGACCCCGGGCAATTGCAGCGGCAAGAATGGGGCAGTCAGTTTCACCTATTATTACAGCAGCGGGAATTAGGGCTGCCGATCGCGTCCCTATTACGCGAAAATGAACAGTTAGAACATTGTTTAACAGCCCTATTAAAGGCTGCCCCGGCAATTGCCGAAAATCCGGGAGAAGCCAATCGAGAAGCGGAACATTGTCGCAGTTTAACTGTGGGTAATTATTTATTGACGGTTATCTATGATTTAATTTTACTAGAGAGCGATCGAGCGGTAATTTTTGACTGGAAAACCTACTTAAAACCTGTCGATGCCGACAAACTAGCCAAAAATTGGCAGACGAGACTTTATCTGTATGTTTTAGGAGAAACTTCTGCTTATCCTCTTGATAGTTTATCGATGACCTATTGGTTTGTGCAGTTACCCCGCAGCCCCCAACAAGTTACTTTTAACTATAATCAGAAACTACACCAACAGACAGGGCGGGATTTACGCCGTTTATTCAAGGCTCTTGATCGCTATCTATCAGCATACCAAAATGATTTAGTTAATTTTCCCCATCGTCCCGATTGTCAGCTTCATTGTCCCTATTATGTTGCACAAGAGCGATCGGGCCAAATAGAGTTACCCTCGATCGAGGATATCCCTGAAATCAATCCTTTTGTCTAATTTTGCCAATTTCGTCAGAATTCTCCGAGTCGGGAGATTGCTTTTATTTATTCTCCCCACACCCTACCCCCACTCTGCAATAATTACTCGCAGCCAGAAATGCGTTGGTTTGTTATCATACTTTGTGCTTGTTGTCAAAAAAACTTTTTTTTTGCAATAAAACTACACAAAAAAAAGATCATCGTTGTGGGTGAAATTGACTCATTTACCTGTCTTAATTAGGATTACCTTGTAGGTGTAGCAAGGGTTTCAACCATTGCCGCCCAAAAAAGTACAGAATAACCAACTATGAAATTCTACCAAATCGCTGTAACTATTGCAACATCGTTGTTAAATAAAAATATTTCTCAATTAATTCTTAAGAATTTATAAATATTGCGGAATATTAATTTAAATATTCTCAAGTTTTTGGAGTCAATAAATAACTTTTACTTATCTTTGGTCAACATTGGGTTAGGAGTCAGTATTCTCCGAGTCAGGAGATTATTTTTATTTATCCTTCCCACACCCCACACCCTGAACCCCAGTCTCGACAATTCTCCTTCTCTGGGACGTTAACCATGGTCGATAATAACAAAAGACAGATCGATCGCTTGCGCTCATGACCGGCAACCACTACCAAACCTTAGAAATCAGCCATAAATCGACCCCTGACGAGATTAAACAGGCCTATCGGCGTTTAGCCAGACAATTCCATCCCGATAGTCAAAACGATAGTGCCAGTCACGATAAAATCGTCGCTATTAACGCCGCCTACGAGATTTTAAGCGATCCGAGACTAAGAAAGGACTACGATAACCAACTAATCGCCAATTCTCCCGAAAAACGCGCCCAACGCACCGCCACCGCCCAGGCAAACTACCATCGTTACAAAGAAGCGGTCCAGGAAGACGAGGCCCTGGTCAAACAGTGGTACAACCAGACCTATAGCCCGATTAATCGTCTGATTGGTCAAATTATCCGGCCCCTCAAACGTCAGATCGATCACCTCTCCGCCGATCCCTTCGATGATCAGTTAATGGCTGTTTTTCAAGACTATCTAGAAACCTGTCGCCAAAATCTCGATCGAGCCAAAACCCTCTTTTCTCAACGGCCCAACCCTGCCAAAATGGCCAAAGTGGCCGCTTCTCTTTACTACTGTCTCAATCATCTCACTGATGGACTAGAAGAATTAGAAACCTTTACCCTTAACTACGATGATCACTCTCTGCACACTGGTCAAGAAATGTTTCGCATGGCCCAGCGTTTACAGGTGGAAGCTAAACAGATAGCCAGTCAGTGCCAAAATTAAATCTCTTGTAAAAATCAAAAATTGTTGTTAGGGTGAGAAGTCAGTAGCCAGTAGTCAGTAGTCAGGAGAATTAAGAATGAATAATAATCAATTAAATGGTCTATTTACAGATTTTAGGCAATTTAATCATCATTTTTGCCGTATTTGAACCCTGAAAAATTAATTATGCCAGAGCTTGATTAAATCTCTAGCCATGGGCAAAAAAAAAGACGAAAATAGATCAAGACCAAATTTACCCAATCCTAGCTTAACCCCGATGAGAGACAAACAATCTGAAATCACCAATATATCCACCACTAGAGATTCTGATCTTTATTCCTTGCCCCCGGCCGTCCAACGGGCTGCCAATATCCTTTTACGTCAGGGAAGAATCGGTTTTTGGACGCAGATTGTCCTGGGCGTGATTTCAGGGGTTTTATTACTCATTGCTACCGCTAGTTTATTAGGGACGAGACAACGCACTTCTGGCATTGAAATCGGTGTTTTATGTGCCATTGGTGGGGCGGGTTTCTTGGTGGTCGCCATTTTCTTTTCTTCTCGTTACATGAAAATTGCCCGTCAAATGTTGAGGGGTGATCAAGATAGTCGCCCGAAAAAATCCGATACTATTCAGTTAATCCGTCAGGGTTTAATCGCTAATATTATCGGGATGTTTTTAACGATTTTGGGGGCGCAAGCGTTAGCGGGAATCGTCTTAATTAAATCCCTCAATGTTCCCCAAGGTACTTTTAATGTTGCCTCTAACCCCAGTCAATTTGTTAATTCTGTTGACCTGTTAATTGTGCAGGCCAATACTAATACAATTCTCGCTCACTTTACCGGTATCGTTACTTCTTTGTGGCTTCTTAATCGTATTACTTCTAAATAAATATTGCCATGCAGCGCACCCGTTTAAGTACGCTGGCTAATGTCACCAGCAGTCGATTTAATAGCTTTTTTGGTAATCCTTGGCGGCGGATTTCCCTACAGATAATTTGTGTTTTATTTGGAATTTTTTCTGGTCAAGCAATTGTCACCACTGCCGGCCAAACTGCCCAATGGGATGTCACCTCTGCCGGTTTGTTAGTGCTGTTTACGGAGGCGATTAGCCGGATTGTTTACCGACAAAGTTCTCAGGCTAAACCTGCACCGATTCTGCGAGAATCTTTCAATTTACTAAAAATTGGTATCACCTATAGTTTATTTCTAGAAGCCTTTAAAATTGGCTCTTAAATAGGGTTTGCGGCAAAAAGTTTGTTGGTGGGGTGAGGATTCAGGAGTCAGGATTCAGGAGTCAGAATAATACCATTTTTTTAAAGTAATGGCAGAGATGGTTAATTACCCTCACCCCCGCCCCCCGACATCGGGGGGGCAAGGGGGGGGAGAGGGGATTAGTATGCTTGGCAAGAATAAAGAAAAATGGTATAAGCGATGATTATTTTCAAAAATAATTGAACCATTAATATAGCCTTGACTTGCGTTATAAATTTTCTTGGTCAGTGATAAATATCTGACATTGGGAAATTCTCGAATGGTTTGTTCGATTTGCAAAAAAATAGGCTTCAATCATTTTAATTCCTGGAGATTAGCCTCGTTTTGAAGAAGCATTTCATATAGTCCAGGCCAAATGATCAAATCCGATTCATCTCCTAAAATACCCTGGGAAAATTGCTGATAAAATTCTTTTGATGTCATTTGATATTGTTTTTCCAGAGCTGCTAAATCTAATTTTAGATTCAAATTGCTTTTTGGTAATTCGTTAATCTGATAATCAATAATACTTTGGGCAAATTTTTCTTGATCTTTGATAGAGTTTTAAATCTTTTTAAGGCGTTTTTCTGTTTGAGGCTGAACAGATAGATGAAAATCTAACATAAGCTGTCTCATTACCACAAATCAAGCGGGTTTTCATTCTAGCAAGCGTAAGCATGGGGGAGAGGAATGTAAAGATTTATTAAATTGTAGCTTATAATACAGCGTGGGTGGGGGAGTGTGTGTAATTTGCAATGTTATGTTCGCTTGTCATTGTTTTGGGTTGCCCTATCACTTCACCCAAACCGAAATGTCGCACGCACTCAAATCCATCTACTACAACACTTTTTGGCAAATCAATAGACCTCTTGCAAAAATCAAAAATCTGACCTTAGGTGAGGAGTCTCCGAGCCAGTATTCTCCGAGTCAGGAGAATTAAGAATGAGCATTAATCAATTAAATGCTCTATTTAG
>SFAQ01000157.1:0-12521 GCA_007096525.1 Microcystis wesenbergii Mw_QC_B_20070930_S4
CGGTAACTTTCGGGTGGAATTAGAACTTTTATTGGAGTCGAAAACCCTTTATAACTATTTTTTAACCAGAATTGCGGTTATTTACCCCAAAGCAGTGAAGCGAGTCCGACAAAAAAGCGAATTACCGGCCGCTATCTTTGCCGAAAGCTGCCCCTATAGTCCCGAACAAATTCTCGATTCCGATTTTCTCCCCTGAAATTCCGGCAGATTTTTTCAGAAAAACCCTTGACAAATCTCCGCACTTGACATATACTTATATATAGAATGGGAATCCGTGCCTGCCTGCGAACCCTCTTTTGTCAGGTCAAATAATGCGATTAGATTTATTCCTGCTCCCTGGAGTTTAATTCTAGCTTCAGCAGTTTTAGGAGATGGGAAATATGGCAGCTGGGATTATCGCTATTGTCGGAATAGAATCTTCCTATTTGTAATGCCAGTTGTTCTCTATATCTTTCAGGGGGTGATGTATAGTCCTCTGGAGGTTCAACTTCTAACCAATATTGCTTCGCTTTTTTGATAGTCAACAGAGCCAGCACTAATTCCGATTGGCTATTATCGCAGCTAACTTGATATTGTTTTTGCCAAGATAGCTGTAATTTCTCCACTTCCGATAGCTCTAGGTTTTGACAATGAGAGATTCTCCCTTTAACTCTGGAAAAATTATTTTTTAAATCGGCATCATCCTTAATTTTATCTGCCATATCAAGATAAATCTTTTCTAGTCTAGCATCGGAATTTTGATAAACAGCCGAATGTTCGCTAAGAATTGATTGAATATCGGGGAAAATAAAATAGGACTCTTTATGAATCAATCCCGTTACCCAGATTCTATGCTGTCCAACCTGATTGACTTTAATCAGTGATTTTTCATATAAGTCCTCAAAAATTTCCTCTAAATCCTTAAATGGGTAGGAATCATCTAAATCTTTTAAATCTTTCTTTTGTAAGTCCAAATCGACGATAGCGAACAGTTGCTGGGGATTTAAATAAGAATTCTCTGGGTTCTGTTCATGTAAACGTAAAAGATTAAAGTAAGTATTTAAAACATCATTTCTATCACCACAGTTAAAAAAAGTCGGTATCTTTTGTCTCCAATCCCTAGGAACACAAGCTTTATAAAAATTAGCATCGGGAAAATCTTCCATAGCTCGATAGGATTGAGGAGATAACCTGCCGGCAGTTTTTTTGATTTCCCCTTCACAGAGGATGACAAATTTATTACGAATTTGACGGTTTGCCAGAATAAATTGACAATGTTCTAAAAGTTCCGTTTCCCTAAGACTCATGGGTTAGTTTCTCAATCTTTATTTCAATAGTTTTGGTTCTATCTCTTTAACATGAGCGGGAGTTAAAGCTTGACAGAGTTCATAGGAATGAGTGGCTAAGATATATTGATTGCTAGGTTCCCATTCCTGCAAGTCCTCAATAATTTTATATTGCCAGTCGGGATGGAGAGCAATCTCAATTTCATCCATCAATACAATCGCATCTTTTATCCTACGATACTTTAGCCACAGATAGATACTTAATCGCTTCAGTTCCCCATGACTCAAATCCTCTGGATATAATTCTTCTCCGTTTATATCTCCTTTGAATTTAAAGGTAATACCCGATATATCTTTATCTAAATTAATTTCTTTATCGGATAAAATTAAATTTAATTTTTGCCGTATTAGTTGATAGTTATTTCCATATTCACCCGTTTCTATAGCTTGAGCAAAATCTTGATCACGAGCCATGATAAAGTAATTAATTAATAGCTCAACGGGCAGAAAATCGTAGGTAAATAAGTTGCTAAGTTTCTTTTTAATATCTGCCATGGCTAAATAATAGTTGCTAGAGTCTGGATTACCTTGATTTATCTGAAAAAGACTCTTGTTTGTAGCTTTAGGTAAAAAGATAAAAACTTGCGTTGAAGGTGCAGCTAAAAATATTTTTGAAGATAATTCTTTCATGAATAATTGAAATTCTTCTTGGGTGGTTTGACTAAATTTACACAACAAAAATATCTCTTCATTCTTCTGGTTTTTGGCTTGACAAAGATATACAAACTTATTTCTTCCTAAAATATTTTTAATTATTTCTATTCGTTCAAATAATATTTCGCAGTTATAATAATAATCGCCTAATTCGTTGTTTGTTTGTTGTAGTGAAACTCGAATAGTTTTTTGCATAACTTCTAAATCATCTTTTGAATAATCGTCTAAATATAGTATTCTATCCCTTGACAGTTTGAAGATGCCTAGAGCAAGTAAAAAATTGTCTTCCCCCTCGTCCAATCTTATTAAATTTTCTCTTTCTGTTAGAAATTTGTTTGCCAAATTCATAAGTTTGTCATACTTGTCTTTTAGCTTGTCGATTATTTGGTCAATATCCTTTAATTTTTTAAAATCAGATATTTTTAGATCATCAATATTGATATTATCCCAACCTTCTTCTTGACCGTCAAGGTTAGATAGCAATTCTTTTATATAGGCATCTCTGCAAATAAAAAAATCTAGTTTTACTTTTTCCCGATTGTCGGTTAAAATTTCAAAAATAGCTAAAGGTTTCTGTTCTAACTCATCTTCTAGCTGACATCGATCGAGTAAATTTACAACGTATTCTATTTTTTCTGGATCACCAGAACAATGAAGCAAGATAAAAATTAATTGTAGAAGGGTACTTTTGCCACCGCCATTTTGACTACCGATAGGGAAGATCTGGGGAAAAAAGTCTTTCTCAAAACTAATATCAATATTCTTTAACACTCGAAAATCAGGAACCTGAACCCGTAGTAACCGCATTGTCAAAACTCCCGTAATCCTATCCTCTTGCTCATCTGCTTATTGTAGCCCACAGGGAAAAGTGAAACAATGTCTTTCCTACCAGCCAAATTCCAGCAGATTTTTTCAAAAAAACCCTTGACAAATCCCCGCACTTGACAGATACTTATATATAGAATGGGAATCCGTGCCTGCCTGCAAACCCTCTTTTTTCATGTCAAATAATGGGATTAAACTAACCAGCGTGCAGTGGTTTCTGGGGCTTGCTGATCGGTATAAAGAGGATGAGGGCAAACAGCAGCTGAAAGTCCCTCAGTTTAGGCAATTAAGGAGCTAGGGTGAAGAAAAATCAGATGACAATGGCGGTGATCGCCTTTCTTGCGGGAGCAGGTACAATATTCGCCGTTATTGTCATTTTTGACATTGATTTGGTCAAATGGGCTAACTGTAGTGCGCCTTTTGCCGATCCAATCGATCGAGAATCAGCCCTTTGCCGCAGATAATTTGTGAAATGGCGGCAACAAACGCAAGCAACAAACAAGGAAAAGGGGAGGTTGGCGTTCTGTGGAGGTTCCCGTGCAAAAGTTAGTTTGGGTTTAGGTTTTAAAAATCCCTCAAATTAGCAACGCCAAAATTCTATATTGAATAGGATGGCATGGAGACAGGAATCACTCAAGACTTAATTCATTTGGGAATAGCACACGAAGATATTGTCTTAGCCTTTTTATCTCCTGACACTCCTTTATTAAAGGATATGCTAAAATCTCAAACCTAAAAAATACCAAGCAGACATTCAACCAGTTTACCTAACTTAAAAACTTAGAACAAATGAATACAATAACAATTAAAAAGCGTTTGATTGAAAAGATAAACCATCTTTCTGAAGAGCAACTTATACTAAATCCAGTTATTAAAGACTGATTATTTATTCCCCCGACCCCCCCCTTGCCCCCCCGACGTCGGGGGGGTGGGGGGTTGCCTCTTGCATGAGTGCCTATCCTGATAGGTAGCCTATACTCAACGGATTTAGTATTAATTCGGTTATATCTTTTGTCGAATAATTACAAAATACACCTAAAGATGCCCAAGAAATTCAACGCCCACAAACAGATGAGGAAAGGATGGCTTTAGTGGATGAATTGAAGAAATTATTCAAAGAAACTCAAGAAATAAAGATAACCCCATTACCAATGAAGAAATCCCAGCGGAAATAGACGCTTATAGGGGTGAATGAAAGTTATTTTCGATACAAATATCTTGATTCCTGCGGCTTTTAGAGGAGGTAAACTAAAGATAGCTATTGCTTATGTTCTTGCTTCTTCAAGCTTTGAATGGATAGCATCATCTGAAATTATCAAGGAGTACAAAGAGGTTTTAAATCTTCCTAAGTTGCAATTGTTCCATGAAGAGGACGATAGCAAAAAACTTGAACAACAAAAACTAGAACAGCTAGAGATGGGGGTCAACCCATCCCCAAACTAGACAATTATGCTATTCTTTTTTATACATCACCTCCACCACGGTATGTACGTTACCCCTGGGATGAAAATCCCCCTTAACTTTCATTTGCAAGGGTTCACAAGCCGCCACCAAATCATCTAAAATTTGGTTAATTGCTTCTTCGTGGGAGATATAACGATCGCGATAACTATTAATATAAAGTTTAATCGCCTTTAATTCCATCACCTTTTGATCGGGAACGTAGCTAAGATAAATAGTGGCAAAATCGGGATAACCGGAAAAGGGACACTTACAGGTATATTCTGGCAGGGTGATCTGAATATCGTAATTTCTGCCAGGGCGTGGATTGGGGAAAGTAATTAATGTTCCTTCGGCAATTTCTCTTTCCCCGTACTTAACTTCAATTTTTTCGGAAGACTGAACCATGTTTTTTTTCCTAACTAGACACTGTTTCCTATCATAGCTGGAATATTCTCTCAAGAGGTGTTGCCGAATCAAGAAATGAATAGTAACTCCTGCATCCTATTGACAAATTAGCTTAGTCCTAGGTTGAAAGAGTGCCGAGAAGACAGTTGAGACTGAAAATCAGCCCAACCCAATTTTCAGGTAAAAAATGATCTATGATTAACCCTAAAGATACTGTAAAACTGGTTTCATGCTCTCCGAGATTAAAAACATAGCCGAGAGTCTCGCACCCCGATTAGTGGAGATTCGCCGCCACATTCACGCGAATCCAGAGTTAAGCGGGCAAGAATATCAAACTGCCGCTTATATTGCCGGAGTTTTGTCTTCCTGTGGTCTATCGGTGCAGGAAGCGGTGGGAAAAACGGGCGTTAAGGGAGAATTGGCGGGAAAAGGCAGTGATCGGAGAATTTTAGCTATCCGGGCCGATATGGATGCCCTACCGATCCAAGAAAAGACCGATTTAGACTTTGCTTCCCGTAAACCGGGGATTATGCACGCCTGCGGTCACGATGTTCATGCTACCGTCGGTTTAGGGGTGGCGATGGTGCTTTCCCGTCTCTCGGAACCTTTGGGGGGAAAAATACGCTTTCTCTTTCAACCAGCAGAGGAAATCGCCCAGGGGGCCAGTTGGATGATCCGGGAAGGGGTGATGCGGGATGTCAGCGCCGTTTTGGGGCTGCACGTTTTCCCCTCGATTCCGGCCCGATCGATCGGGGTTCGTTACGGGGCCTTAACTGCAGCTGCCGACGATCTGGAGATTTTTATTCAAGGAGAATCGGGCCACGGGGCCCGGCCCCACGAGGCGATCGATGCTATCTGGATCGCTTCGCAAGTAATCACCACTTTGCAACAGGCAATTAGTCGGACTCAAAACCCTTTGCGTCCGATTGTCCTCACCATCGGCCAGATTAGCGGTGGTCGCGCCCCCAACGTCATCGCCGATCAGGTACGCATGGCAGGAACAGTGCGATCGCTGCACCCAGAAACCCACGCCCATCTCCCGGAATGGATCGAGGGTTTGGTCACGAATGTCTGTAGCACATATAACGCTAAATGTCAAGTAAATTATCGTCGGGGTGTGCCATCGGTGCAAAATGACCAATTTTTAACCCGGTTAGTCGAAGAAGCTGGTTTAGAAGCTTGGGGACAGGATCGGGTTTTAATTCTCTCGGAACCCTCCATGGGGGCCGAGGATTTTTCCCTTTATTTGCAACAGGCCCCCGGTACAATGTTCCGTCTAGGAGTGGGTTCGACTAATCTCCTCAATCCCCCCCTTCACCATCCGGAATTTTTAGTGGATGAGTCGGCAATTCTCACGGGAGTGATTACTTTAGCCTACGCAGCCTATAAATATTGGCAAAGGCAAGATTAAGTGGGTGGGTGGAATTAAATATAAGATGAACGTAGGTTGGGCTTCGGCCGTGAGCTCAGCCGAACGGTTGAAGCATGAAACCCAACACCCGCACGGGTTACGAAGTGCGCTAACCCATCCTACCAATAATTGTGCCTCCCTACTTAAACCGGTTTTTAAAGATAATTTTATGGAAATTTGGCAAGATTTAGCTATTATAGCTTGGACAGAATTGCTGCTGGATAGTTATGAACAATTAATCGGGCGATCGCTTTTACCCCGGATCGGTACTGGCAAAGAACAGAGTAAAATGCTCTTTTATGCCCCTTTTGTCCTAGTTTCCCACGGTACACAAACTAATCCGATCTTTAACTATGGTAATCGCACCGCCCTCGATCTCTGGGGTTTAACTTGGCCAGAATTATTAGCAACTCCTTCGCGAGCAACGGTAGAGGGAGAGGAAACCGCCCAAGAACGCCAAAAAATGCTAGATTTAGTCAAAAAACAAGGCTATATCAACGATTATCACGGCGTAAGGATCACGAAAAACGGTCAACTATTTCGCATTGAAAAAGCGATCGTTTGGAATATCATCGATCGTGATGGCATTTATTGCGGACAGGCTGCCACTTTTGCCGATTGGATTTTTCTCTGATTTAAGCTGTACTGCCTTTAAACTCCGTCCCCACATCCCACTTCCCCACTTCCCCACTTCCCCACTTCCCCACTTCCCCACTTCCCCACTTCCCCACTTCCCCACTTCCCCACACCCCACACCCCACACCCCACACCCCACACCCCACAGTATCGCCCAAATATGACCAACTCAGACCGAATTATTGTTCCTCTCGATGTGCCGGATTTAGAACAAGCGATCGCACTGCTTGATCTGTTGCCGGAAGTCAATTTTTGGAAAGTGGGACTAGAATTATTTGTCAGTAGCGGTGCAGAAATTCTGGCGCTTCTGCAAGAAAGACAAAAAAAGAGCTTTCTCGATCTAAAATTTCATGATATTCCCAATACGGTCGCTGGGGCCTGTCGTTCAGCTAGTCGCTATCAAGTGGATTTACTCACCCTGCACGCAACGGCCGGACGGCAAGCGCTGACGGCGGCGAAAGGGGCAATCTCTGACCTGCCATCCCCGCCAAAACTTCTCGCTATCACCGTTTTAACCAGCCTTAACGCCCGGGAATTAGCCCTCGACCTCAAAATTCCCCTAGAACTATCGGAATATGCCTTAAATTTGGCATTATTGGCCAAAGAATCGGGAATTGATGGGGCGGTTTGTTCTCCCCAAGAAGTGGCGCAATTGCGGCGCGTCTGTGGAGAGGATTTTCTCTTAGTTTGCCCCGGAGTTCGTCCCTCTTGGTCAAGCAAAGGGGATCAAAGTCGGGTGATGACTCCGGCCCAAGCGCTTAAAGCTGGGGCTGATTATCTAGTAATTGGACGACCGATCACCAGTGCCGAGGAGCCAAAGGTAGCATGGGCAAAAATTTGTCAAGAATTAGCCGATATTTAGGGGTATTACTGGTTATTTTCGGGATTAACTCCCCAGCAGTTAGTCGTCCTCTTTCTAGCTGTCCAGAGGATTTAAATCTTTTAGTCGATCGCCTCTTGTCAGATTTACCCAGTTATGCTAACCGAGTTATTACCCGCTCCCAAATCGACCAAAAATTATCTACACCGGTTTTTGTGATTATTGCCGGTCGTCCCGAATTTGCACCCCTACCTTTAAGTGCTAATCAATATTCTGGTCAAATTGCCGATGACACTCAACAGGTTTTTTTTACGACTTTAGAGCGTCAGTATAGCAAAAATCGCTCTGTCACTCTCCAGAATTATCATTGGTTATTTTTAACTAAAACTGGGGAAGGATGGCGATTAGTGACGATTTACAGTCAATTAGCTTCCCTTGAACCCGCTCAAGTCCCCTTACCTCCCTTAGAAACCAGTCAAGGCACCATCGGCCAAGCGGTGCGTCTCTGGCTGCGGGACTGCGAAGCGGCTGCATTGCGCTAAATTCGCTCGGCCAAAACAAAGCGATCAAAACCTGCTAGGTCGTTAATAATCTGAATTTGTCGATAATTGCCCTGATTTTCCAGCATTTGCGCTACTTTTTCCCCTTGACCGGCTCTCATTTCCACTAGCCAAAGGCCTCCCGATCGCAGATAATCGGGAGCAGTGGCCACTAGATGTTGAATTGACTGTAATCCGTCTTCACCTCCATCGAGGGCCAAACGGGGTTCATGTTCCCGCACTTCAATTTGTAAGTCGAGGATTTCTGCACTGGGAATATAGGGAGGATTGGACACCATCCCACTTATCTGTCCTTTCCACTTCTCTAGGGGTGTCCACCAAGAACCCTGTTTTAAGATAATTCTGTCAGCAAAACCCGTATTGATGATATTTTCTTTGGCGATCGCTAAAGCCGTTTGACTGTAATCAATAGCATATATCTGTGCTTTTGTCAAGATACTGGCTAAACCAATAGCGATCGCACCGCTACCGGTTCCCAGATCTACCCAGATTCCCCCTTCTTCTCCTCTGACGGTTTCTCCAACAATATCGATTAATAACTCAGTTTCGGGACGAGGAATTAAGACTTCTGGGGAGACTTTCAGGGTAAAATTACGCCAGACCACCGATTCGAGCAAATACTGCAAGGGAACCCTTGCTTGAAGGCGTTTTTGCCAGCGTTTAGTAATTTCCGACCAAGAATAACTCAAAGGGATTTTTTCTCGTTCCCGAAAGGATTGTAAGCGCAGGGAAAGAGTATCTAAGTCTGTCACTGCTTGCAGAAAGATATCCACTTCCTTGGCAGATAGTTGCGATCGCTCTAAATCAGCGATCGCCTGTTGACGCCATTGACTTAATTCTTGACCGGAAATACTAGCAGACACAAGGCTTAACGATTGGGGGCGGGGGGATTATTGGTATTATTATTAGGACGTGGCTGATTTGCCGGGGGTTGGTTGGGAGCATTTTGGTTGCTATTTGCTCGAATAAAATCAATCGTTTCTTGGCTAGGATAGAGGAGAATTTTAGTTAAAGCTTCATCGTTACTTTGTTGTAGGGTAGCGATGACACTTTCTAAGGGAATAACATCAATTTTCACCGTGGCTGCTTCGGCGGGATTAGCTTTTTTATATTGTTCTACCATTTGCAAAGCGGCGGCTTTTTCAAAGAAGAAAGGAATAAAATCCTGATTATTGCGATTGATCACCAGAAAATTACTCTCTTTTCCTGCTTTCGGCACAAATAAAGGTACACCACCTTGATACTGTTGACCTCTTTCACTGAGCAGTTTTTTCGCTGATTCTACTTCCGACTCTTTGGGAACAAAATCGATAATTAAACGATTTTGATCGGTTTGACTGGTTTGCATTTTATAGACTTGTGCCAAAGAAACAGGCTGAACTTTAACTTTACTAGCCACTTCAGGATTCTCTTTTTTCAGTCGTTCAAAAAAGTTTTGTGCGTCCTGCTTACTGATAAAAACTCCCGTGAATTTCTGTTCTTTTTCTCCCACGGCAATTAGGGGAACTCCTTGATCATCGGCAATAGCGAAGACAGGTACAGACTGCAAGGTTTTGACGATTTGTTCTTCCGGTAAAGCGAGTGCTTTAGAATAGCTTCCCAGCAGCGAAGTCAACATTGTCGTTCCTACTAAACCAAAAGTTGCCGTCCAACGAATGAGAGATTTCATCAAAATAATTACCTCGTTATTACTATTAACCAATATTTGCCGTTAATCTGAACTATATCGTCTGCTTAACTCCTCCGATCAGGAGTTTTCTGATGAATAACCAGCCCCAAAAGTTCCCTTTATTGGCTTGCTTTTGAACCATCATAGCTAAAAAGCTCCATATTTGGTGAGATGTGGTCGTAGCGGCGGCCAAGAAATAGGGGCAATTTATGGGCTTATCTGGGGAATAATAGGGATTAATTAGATTTTTTAAGCTGTATTCTCCCAAAAAATTGCTTTAGCTCCGGTTTAAGCTTGCTTTTACCTCAATAAGCACCAAATTGATCTCAAAAGGCATCCTCTTGTCTGAATCAGTTAGTCAACCGGCCACCTCTTGATCTTGGCACTACTAATGACTTTCCGAGAGAGCGTGAGGATGGGCGATCGCTAACCGCAGCCATTGATAGGAAACTAGATTTAAAATCAGTCCGATAATCAGTAAAATTGCCATGAGAGCGATTTGATACCAGGCGATCGGTCTGACCAGAAGATCGGCGATGAGATGGGCTAAATTCAAGACAGAATAGAGAATTGTCAGCCAGAAATGGGCCTTTCTCAAGGAGCGACTTTCGCTAAAATTGACCCCGATAATCGCTAACATTGGCAGCAAAAAAAAGAGCAACATTCCCCAGAAAATCGGAGCGAGATTGCTGGTTTGATGACTCTCGACGATCGATTGACCATGGAAGAGTGGCATTAACCCCAGTTGCGTGTGAAATAGGGTTCCCAAGAGGAATGTTGTCCAGAGAGCGGCAATTTTTTCGGGATATTTCGCTGTTTTCACGGTAATTATCCTCTGAATTAGTTAATATAAAAGCTCAGGCTAAGTGAGAAAGTATTCTTCAATTTTTCCTAGTCACTTATCTATACATTCTAAAAAAAATTTCTGTATTTAAAATTACTTTTTACAAAAAAACACAAAATAAGACCTCTTGCAAAAATCAAAAATCTGACCTTAGGTGAGGAGTAAGGAGCCAGTAGTCAGGATTCAGAATAATTAAGCATGAGCATTAATCAATTAAATGCTCTATTTAGGTATTTTATGCAATTTTATGCCTATTTTTATCACTTTTGAACTCTCAAAAATTAATTATGCAAGAACTCTATAGTTAGGGTTGGCTGAATAAATCTAAAAACCTTGTTGGATAAGACTTTTAGACTTTTTTCCCCTCGAAAAGTGCCTTAGCTAGGGGTGATCGGGGGGAAAATTCAGGTACTTTTTCCCTGAAAATTAGGTAGTTGACCACCTTGGGGGGGCCACACCCTGCCCCCAGGAAAAGCTTTTTGCCGCAAACCCTAGTTATAAGCTGTGGAGAAAGCCCGCTGCTATACTGGTAAATTTGGCTAATTCTCAATCTAAAAATGTTTATGACCACAACCACTTGCGAGAGTAATTCAATCTATCCCGTGCGTTGGCAAGATAACAAAGTCTGGCTGATCGATCAAACCCTTTTACCCATGGACTATGAGGAAGTTGAGATCACCAGCAGTGAAGCCATGGCCCGGGCGATCGAAACGATGATTGTGCGCGGCGCTCCGGCGATCGGGGTAGCGGCTGCATACGGTATGGTTTTAGGAGCGCAGGAAATTACCACCGACCAGAAAGAGGAATTTCTGGCTGATTTAACTAGAATAGCCGATCGATTAGCCCAAACCCGGCCGACGGCGGTGAATTTATTCTGGGCGATCGAGCGAATGTTAAAAGTGGCCCGGGAAAGTGGTCCAGAAGTGGCAATAATTACCAAAAATCTCCTTGAAACTGCCCACAATATCCAAAAAGAAGACGTGGAAACCTGTCGGGCGATCGGTCATCATGGTTTATTGGCGCTGCCGGATCACCCTGAAAAACTGACAATTTTAACCCACTGTAATACTGGTTCCCTAGCCACGGCCAGTTATGGTACTGCTTTAGGGGTAATTCGTTCCGCTTGGACGGCGGGTAGATTAATACAAGTGTATGCAGACGAAACCCGGCCGCGGCTGCAAGGGGCAAAATTAACCGCCTGGGAATGTGCGCGGGAGGGAATTCCCGTCACCGTGATCACCGATAGTATGGCGGCCCACTGTATGCAGCAAAAACTGATCGATGCGGTGATTGTTGGGGCCGATCGCATTGCGGCCAATGGGGACACGGCCAACAAAATTGGCACCTATTCCCTGGCAGTGGTGGCAAAAGCTCATAATCTGCCTTTTTATGTGGCTGCCCCCCTATCGACGGTGGATTTTTCCCTTAAGGATGGTACGGGGATACCGATCGAACAGCGCGATAGTGCCGAAATTTATCAGGTGGGGACGACAACCCTTTGTCCTAGAGATGTTAACTTTTATAACCCCGCTTTCGATGTTACTCCCGCCGCTTTCATCACCGCTATCATCACCGAAAAAGGGGCGGTAACACCGGCTGAATTAATTTTTTTACAGGAATCCTAGGGGTGAGCTTTTTCCCCACTGACACCATTTTTATTTGTTTATATCGATTGGCACAGTGGGGAAAAATTCTGCCTCAATCCAATTGGAGGTGACGGCCAAGGGGAAAATGGGTAAGATCACTATTGACAAATAAACCAAAATGGCATACAACGATAACATCAAGAAAGATAATGATTAAAATTTACGGCTCTTCGTTACTCTTTATGCTAAATCAACAGACAAGATGCCAAGACAACATACTTCTAACCGAAAAATTCCGAAAGTTTCTCAAGCCATAGCCTCTCCGTTTTATTAGTTTAAGTTT
>SFAQ01000158.1:0-35669 GCA_007096525.1 Microcystis wesenbergii Mw_QC_B_20070930_S4
GCCGCCATCACTGCCGCCATCACTGCCGCCATCACTGCCGCCACTGCCGCCATGACTGCCGCCATGACTGCCGCTACTAGCAGCGGCTGTGGGAGTCAGCATTTGATGCAGGTCTGCTAAAGCAATATCGGCCATCAGAACTGTTGCTCCAAACAACGCGACCGCAAGTACAAGTTCAGAATCGCTGCTATTGGCTGTTTTTAAAGGTTGTAAGCGATTTGTTAAATCATTAACAATGATCTCTCCATAACGGCTGCGCTGGCGCTGTGGTTTGACAAAAAACCTTGCTCCCAAAACTAGAAGCCCAAATATACAGATGAGAAGTAAACCAACTGGCTTATCGCGAGAAATTCCCACCGCCATTTTGCACAAGCCTATTCCTAGGAGAATAACCACAATCAATGATGGATAAATTTGCGCTTTGAATGCTTGGGCATCGCTCAGAAACAAACCAAGTTGTTCTAGGCGGGCACGAATGCTATCTTTCATTCCTGTAGACTTCCGGAAAACCTGTTCAATTGCCCCATCAGTGGCCAAAATATCTTGTGCAACCGCCTTTTCTACAGGATCGGCAATAGCATCGATCTTTCCTGTCACCACCAGTTTGCTTTGTGTTCTTCCAAATGGTGATTTTTCTTTTAATACCTCCACATAGCCTTGTTTTACCAAACTGGCGATTGCGGCCATAATCAGGCGATGATTGCCACCCGCCAAGAAAGCTATCTCGTAAGTATTTAAATCAGGTTGCTGCTTTGTATTAGTGCTAACTAGGCACAGGGAAAAACGTAGCCAGGCTGCCAAAGCGATTCCCATCACTACTAGGGAAATATAGAAGGTTAAAAATTCCGGACCTGTAAAATTCATTGGGTTAGGAATTTGGGAGATTATCTGACAGCCAGTTATCATCAGTGAAAGGAAGGCTAAAAAGGTAAAGATGCCTATTTTTCGCAGTTGTGGTTTGACGGAGACTGTGAAATTAGGTTTTGACAAAACCCAGCTTTGTTGAGTATTGATCCGGATAAAATGCAAATCTCGCCCGAATCGGTCTTTGGGTTTAGGCCAAATATCTATTGGGGGAATATGTCCAAAAAACTGTTCGTAACTTTCTAGCGTCTTGCTATACAAACTGCCAAATTTTAATTGCTCGGATGAACCCCCACGAGTCGGCTCGTGATGTAATGTGGTTTGCAAAATTTTGGGACAGAACTCTTGCCAGTACGATCGCGTATAGGTCAGATGTAAATGCCAAACTTGATCGATTTGGTCGGATGGCGTGACCGGATGTCCTGCCGCAACGGCTAGAAATATAAACTTTTTGTATTCCTCGATCACTCTCTGAGTATAGCCCAATGACCAGCCGTTATCTCTTGCTAATCGTTGGCTGAAAGATAATTGACTATCTGGCCGATCTAAGGCAAATGCCTGAATTCTTTTATATAGCTCTGTCTGTTGAAAGTTCATCGTTCCTAATTGGCTATCCATAAACCCGGCCTCCCGAGAAAAACTGTTTCTAGTGGTTTATTTAGGCCGAAGAGGCTTAACTATGGGTGAAGTTTAAATTTCTTTACAAAAAGCTGGATGCCAACTATCCCTCTTTCATCCCAAAGATAGAGCCAATATTCTCAACAATCAAACTCATTCATCTGGGCAATAAGTCTCGGAAACCCCAAAGAAAGTTAAGGAAAGTGACAGAACTGGTTAGGTGAAGATAAAATACCAGTGGTCGCTTTAATATCACCTAAATAGTCGGTTTTTGGTGTCTTTCCCCCGACTATCGGCTGCTACCACTGGTTTGCTGTTGTTTGTTGTTGTAATCCGAGGAAATATAGTTCTTGCGTTCCCAAGCGCCTGAACTGCATTTGTCTCTCTAGTAACAATTGTAACAGACAATACCCATTTTGTGTAAAAAAAAGTAAACAATTTGGTAAAAAATTATTTTTTGCGGTAATCCTCAACCCTCTGAGGACAGCCCCAGATTACCGTTTCCTGTTTGTAAACCACCATACCGGGCTTGGCGCCCTTGGGTTTATAGACGTATTTGGGACGGGTATAGACGACGGGAACCTGTTCACTATGGCGAGCGCGGCTATAATAAGCGGCGTAATCGGCGGCAAATTGCAGATCGGCGGCTTCTGGAACTGTACCGGGGCTTAAACGGAGTAAAACGTGACTACCAGCGATTTCTTGACTATGAAACCAGATATCGTAATCGCTGGCACTCCGAAAAGTTAGCCGATCATTTTGACGGTTATTTCTGCCAATCCATAATTCTACTCCAGAGGGAGTAGTAAAGCGCATGGGTTCAGATTCTTTATTATTCGTCCGATTACGCTGGTAATTACTTTCTAGATACTTCTGTTGGATTAATTCTTCTTGTATCTCGTCTAATGCCTGTAAATCTTCCCTGCTGCTATAATTTTCTAGTTGACTTAAACTCGATCGCACCTGTTCGAGATAATTAATTTCACTGACCACTTCCTCTAATAAAGGTTCCACCGCTAACCGCGCCCTTTTTAATTTCTGATGTTGTTTATACAAATATTGGGCATTCTGCACGGGATTTCTTTCAGGATCGAGAGGAATAATTACAGGTTTTCCTGTCTCGAAATCTGCCAAAGTAATGCTAGTCATTCCCTGCTGTATTTGCTGCAGATTAGCCATTAATAAATCCCCTTGCTCTTTATAGCGATCAGCATAAGCAGATTCTGCTAGTCTTGTTTGAAATCCCGCCGCTTTAGTTTGCAGTTTAGTCAGTAAAGAGGTAATTTTTTGATTTAACTTTTGCTGTAGTTGTCGAAAGCTTTCTTGATTAATTTGCTGGCTATAATAACGGTTTAATAATTCTTGGACATCTTTAGCCGCTGCCAGCATTTCCCCACCGATCACTGTATAACCTTCGCTTGTCCATCCCGGTTGAAAGGTTTTATTTTCCAAAACTTTTAACCATTCTTGCCAAGCTGAAAAGAGCTTTTCCCAATCGTTATTATCTAAATGATCTGTGTTTAATTTCGGGTTAATTTTGGCTTTTTGTAACAGCGATCGAGCGATGACTGGACTAACCCCACGATAGGTACTAACTAACTGTTTTTCGATAGTTTTAGGGATTAAACTAACTCTCGCTTGCCAACTGCTCAAGGATTCTTCTAAACTGGGGTCTGTTGCCAATAAAACGGGGGGTAGTTGATAGATTTGTCCCGTTTGTACGGTGCGAACACTAGACTGAGTGGCATTGACTTGATGGGCAACGGTGACAATTTGATTGTCAGCCGCAGTTAAAATGACATTGCTATATTTGCCCATAATTTCTATATACAAATGCCACAGTGCCGGATCATCGGGACGTTGGGCAAATTGTAGATCGATAACTCTTTCCCACGGGGCAACAAATGCTAATTTTGTCAGCGCAAAACCATTGAGTTGATGACGCAATTGATCGCTAAAAGTGAAGGTATCAGGGACTTTCGGCGGTGGATCACCAATATGCAGCCGCGCTCCTTGGGGATGCCAAGAAATAATTAACCATCCCTTGCGATCGAAGGTTCGTAAATAGAGGGCGATCGTTTGGCGATCAATTTGATACACTTGTTCTAGTCTCGCCGGTAGCCAAGCGGCAGCAATTTCGGCACAAGTGGCGCTGAGGGTGGTAAAGTCTAGGGATTGCATTTTCAGGATTCAGCTGTAGGGTGGGTTAGGCGACGGTAACTGCTACAGTTTAGTATTGATTTTGTGTTCGCCGTAACCCACCAAATTATTGATCCTTTTTTCTTGGTGCGTTAGGTTGGTGCGTCACGCTGCGCTAACGCACCCTACTGGATTGACACTGGTGGGTACGTTACGCTGTAACCCACCAAATTATTGCTCCTTTTTTCTCGGTGCGTTGGGTTGGTGCGTTACGCTGTAACCCACAAAATTATCGCTCCTTTTTCTTGGTGCGTTACGCTGCGCTAACGCACCCTACTGGATTGACACTGGTTGGTGCGTTGCTAACGCACCCTACTTTTTACTTTTATAAAAAGGTTTTTTAACGACGGTAGCGGGGTAGGTAGTGCCGCGGATTTCCACTTCGATCGCCTGTCCGATCGAGGCGAAAGGTGTGGGAAGATAGGCTAAAGCGATCGCTGTGTTTAAAGTTGGTGATAAAGTGCCACTGGTAACTTTACCCACCACTTCCCCAGCGAATACTACCGGATAATCGTGACGGGCGATATGTTTGCCGGACATCTGCAATCCCACCAAGAGCCGATTGACACCATTAAGTTTTTGGTCTTCAAGGACATTGCGACCGATAAAATCGCCTTTTTCTGGCAGATGAACCAACCAATTTAAGCCAGCCTCTAGGGGACTCGTGCTATCGTCGATATCCTGTCCATAAAGGGCTAAAGCTGCCTCTAAACGCAGGGTATCCCGGGACCCTAAACCGCAGGGAGTCACCCCTAAATTTAAGAATTCCGTCCAAAGTTGCTGTCCGATTTCAGGGGGGGCCATAATTTCAAAACCATCTTCTCCCGTGTAACCGGTCCTAGCGATAAAAACTTTTTCCCCGAAAAGCTGGCTTTCCCAGTGATTAAATAGGCCAAAATCGCTTAATTTTTCCCCAATCAAGGGCTGTAAAATTGTGGCTGCCTTGGGTCCTTGCAGGGCGATTAAGACCCTTTCTCGCGATAAATCCTTTAATTTGACCCCCGAACCCTCTAAATTGCCTAAAATCCATTCTCGATCTTTATCGGTGGTTGAGGCATTAACAATCAATACGCCTTGGCTTTCGCTTTGGTAGTAAAAGATAATATCATCGATTATGCCACCGTCTGGGTTAAGTAAAACGCTATATTGTGCCTTTCCTGCCCTTAAACGGGCTAAATTAGAGGGAACTAGGGTTTGGAGAGATTGAACCAGATTATCTCCAGTTAAGATAAATTTGCCCATGTGGGAAATGTCAAACATCCCGACACCATTGCGGACAGCATTATGTTCGATTTTTAAGCCGCTAAACTGTATCGGCATCTCCCAACCCGCAAAAGGGGTAAATTTGCTGGTTTGTTGGGCAATTAGCTCGTATAAGGGGGTACGAATAGCGGGGGAAGTTGCTTCTTGGTTAGCCACGGTGTTCTCGATCGAATGGTTTTCTGCCTAGAGTAGCATAGCAGTTATCAGGAGACAGGAGACAGGAGACAGGAGACAGGAGACAGGAGACAGGAGATTATTTTTATTTATTCTCCCCACTTCCCCACTTCCCCACACCCCACTTCCCAACTTCCCAATTCATAATTCCCACTCCCTTAACCTTTCTCGCACTCTGTCAATGGGAATTGCGAAACCGCAGCCCAATCTAACGGCATTTTCTAGGGGTTTAGGAGTGGAGGGATTATCACAAAATAAACTCGCTTGGGAAATCACTCCCACCACTTGATTTTTATCGTTTAAAACTGGACTTCCCGACTGTCCAGAAACGACAAACATGGACAAACTTAAGGATTTTTGGTTATTATCATTAACAGTGCCTTTGCTGACAGTCCAATCTTTTTGATTAAAAGGATTACCGATCGAGATTACTGGTTGATTAGGGGCAATTGGTAGGGGTGCTAAAGCTAAAGGTTTTAAATCTGGGGGGGGATTTTTTACCTCTAAGACTGCTAAATCGAGCCAGTCGTTAGCTGGGGTAGTATGGAGAATTTTAGCTTTTGAACGCTTGCGAATTTTTCCCTGGGGTGGTTGGCTATAATACTCGACAAAAATGCGCGCCTCTGCATCGATTTCTTGACGGGAATTCGTCACCACATGGCGATTAGTCACGATCCAAGCTGTGTCTTGATCTCGTTTTAATAACCAACCAGTGCCGATGCCATTTTTATTTTGACCGCGAATGACAATTTTAACAATTGAGCGTTTTAAATTCACCAGAGGATCACTCTTAACACTGGGAATTATCTCTGGCATTTTTAATAATTCGGGATGATCATGAATTAATCGCCCCCGTTGGATTTCCTGTAAAATAAATCTAGCTTCTGATAAATTGGGATCAATTTCTACGGCCTGACGACACCAATTTAGACCCTCATCGATCTGACCGTTGTTGATATAGGTATAACAGAGATTTTCGTAAATCTTGGCATTTTTAGGGCTAATTTGGCGCGCCTGTTGAAAAACTGCCATCGCTTCCCCTAGTTTTCCCTGTTCCGCTAAAGCTTCGCCCAGATAATTATAAATATCCCCATCTTTAGGAGCGTAAATTAAAGCCTGCCGATATATTTGCGTTGCTTCCTCCCATTTTCCCTGTTTTGCTAGGGTTTCTCCTAATTTTTTGTAGATTTCACCCTGACTAGGTATCAATTCTAGAGCTTGCTGATAGGCATAACTGGCCTCTGGCCAGAGTTGCTGTTCACTGTAGGCCTTTCCCAGATAAAAATAGGCCTTTCCCTGACTAGGATCGAGAAAAACCGCTGCTTGCAGAGCTTTCGCCGCCTCATCCCAACGTTGTAAACTATAGAGAGCTTTTCCTAGCTGAAATTGCCCTTTAAAAGTTGGTTTAATGATAATTGCTTTTTGGTAAGCATCGATCGCCTCTGACCATTTTTCCTCTTGCGCGAAGATATCTCCCAAAGCCACTAAATGGTTACTTTGGGAGGGTTCCATCGGTGGTTTATCATTAACGATAAAGGCACGATTATAGGCTTTTAAGGCTTCAGAATAGCGTTTTTGACTTTGCAAGACCTGAGCGATTTTTATATGGGCTTGGCCTGAATTTTCGTCAAAAGATAAAACTGTTTGGTAAGCAGACAGAGCCGATTCCTTCTCCCCCGCGGCCAAAAGTTGATCGCCTTGCCAGAGATAGGCCAAGGCAATAAGATAAAAAATAGCAAAGGGAGCGGCGGCGATGAAGGCAATAATTAAAAATATTTGCAGGGGTTTGCTAGAGTAGCGGCGACCGATTTTAAGATCTTTTCTTTTCATTTCTTGGTTAGGATAGACAACAGGCCAGAGGTGGTTCGATAGGTGTAATTAATTTTGTCTATGTACTTATAGGGGATGAGGGCAATAGTTAAAGTCGTGGCTGTTGGCCAGACAATTATCGCTCAAAACGAGCAAGATGCCAGTTAAAGCCAGAAAATTGCTATTTTAAAATATGTCCTAGCCATTCTTATTTTATTTTTATATCCGAAGACTGACAACTGAACAAAGGCAATTGTGTCTATTATTTTAAAGGAAACCGCCAGACGTTAAAACTATCGCTGAAAATCTCTGAACATAGCTCTAGTGCCAATTTTACCCGTCACCTTGCACTAATTCCCTTTTCTTGAGACAGTGCCGAATGTTGCCAAGTTCTCGTCGTCCTCTTCTGACAGGGTAAATATCACCCATTGTCTCAGTACCATTCGAGCAGCCGATCAAATTGTCGTCTTAGATAATGGTCTCATTGTCGAGATCGGTAGCCATGACCAATTATTAAATCAGCAGGGAATCTATCAACCTCTCCACTCTTTACAAGAAAGCGGTGAACTGGTTTAGTTTTAAGATAGTCCCCGATAGCAGACTGGAAAATATTATCTAATGGGAGTTGATACCATGTCTAACGAGACCGCTACCTATTCCCTAGAAGCTGTTTTGACTAGGATTGAGGGGAAAATTGACAGCTTACAAAAAGATGTTGACCAAAAATTTGACAAAATCGACGAACGGTTAAATAAGCTAGAGGTAGGACAGGCAAAGTTAACCGAAAAGGTTGAGGGAATCGATAATCGCCTAAAATCAGTGGAAGGAACCCAAAAAAATCAGGTCTGGACATTAATTATTCTTTTGGCAAATGCGGTCGCCTACGGCGCGGCGAAGCCGACCGCTACAGCCAGTTGGAAAGTATTTTTTTCAGCTAATCCTTAGAATTAATAGTAGCAACCTCACCACCCCGTTATCCTGATCGGCATGGTGGGTTGAATCATCAAGTTTAACCCGCTGCTAACCAGCGCACGGCATCCTTAGCGTGGTAGGTTAAGATAATATCGGCACCCGCCCGTTTAAAGCTGGTTAAAGTCTCTAAAGTCACCCGTTTTTCGTCAATCCAGCCATTTAACGCCGCCGCTTTAATCATTGAATATTCCCCCGACACATTGTAGGCAGCCACGGGTAAATTAGTCATTTCTTTGATTCTCCAGATAATATCCATGTAAGATAGAGCAGGTTTAACCATTAACATATCTGCTCCCTCTAATACATCTAATTCCACCTCTTTTAAGGCTTCCCTGGCATTACCCGGATCCATTTGGTAGGTTCTGCGATCGCCGAATTGGGGGGTAGAATCGGCGGCATCCCGAAACGGACCATAATAGGCAGAGGCATATTTAGCCGTATAGGAAAGAATCGGTGTATCACTATAACCCGCCTCATCCAATCCTTGACGAATTGCCTGCACAAAACCATCCATCATTCCCGATGGTGCAATGATATCCACTCCCGCTTTTACCTGGGAAACGGCGGTTTTTTGCAATAATCCCAGAGTAGGATCGTTTAACACCCTGCCGGTTAAATCTCCCGTTTGCAGATAACCACAATGACCGTGGTTGGTATATTCACACAAACAAGTATCAGCGACAATGAGTAGATCGGGAACTGCCTCTTTAATCGCTGTGGCCGCTTTTTGCACAATACCATGATCGTGCCATGCTCCCGTCGCCTCTGTGTCTTTACTTTCCGGCAGCCCGAATAAAATAATCGCTGGAATTCCCAAATCCCGCACTTCCTTGGCTTCGTCAACAATTTTATCGATTGATAATTGGTACACCCCCGGCATCGATTTGACTTCCTGGGCAATACCTTCCCCCGTCGTGGCGAAAAGAGGATAGATAAAGTCATTGGCTGTCAAGACGGTTTCACTCACCAGACGGCGCATTTGAGGGGTTTGACGCAGACGACGGGGGCGATGAATAGGAAACATAGTTTTTTGTGATTAAATCGGGAATCTGGTCTCGATTCTTTAGTTTAAATCTTTGGTTAGGATGAACACAAATCGATTCAGCCGGCTGCGGGCTGCTGGCAACTATCCGCAATATTTAGTTATTTTGAGCTTAATCACACTATTTAGGTAATTTTTGACCTAATGAGGCTCTATCGTCGTTTTGAGGGCGAAAAACCAGCAATTTGACTAAAATTTAATCTTTATAGCGATCACTTTTGCTGTTGCCACCACCGCATCTCTTTACAAAACTTTACCTCATCAGAGGATTAGGGAAATGGGGAGATGGGGAGATGGGGAGATGGGGAGATGGGGAGATGGGGAGATAGGGAAATGGGGAGATGGGGAAATTTCAACTAATACCCCAACACCCTAAAACCCCAACACCCTAAAAACCCAACACTCAAACCCCAACACCCAAAACCCATCTCCATTTGGGAGAAGGATCGTTTATTCTAGGAAGTAAGAGCGATCAATTCAGGATTTTTGCTATGGTCAATTTCGGTGATTTAGTCAAAAAAGCAGTTTATTTGGGCGTAGGCATTGCTAATTATGCCGCCGAAAAAGCTGAAGTAAATTTACAAGAATTAAGAAATCAAGCCCAAAAATTAGCCGATGAGATGATTGCTCGCGGCGAAATAAACGCGGAAGAAGCAAGGAAATACGTTGATGAGTTGGTGAAACAGGCACAACAGCAAACGGTGGCAGCTAACGAGTCTAATATTCCCCATGAACCCCGACGGATAGAAATTATTGAAGATGAGGAGGACACCAAAGCAGCCGATCCAAAAGTCGATGAATTGCGGCAAAAGGTGGAACGTCTTCAGGAAGAATTACGGAAACTGCAACAGGATTAAAACCTAATTTTAGGGACAAATAATTAATTATTACCAGACAAGGGACGCAAGTATAAACATGGACGATTGGCAGAAGGATTTTTGGGAAGTGATCGAAACTGTGGCGCTGGGAGTTGAAACTTTTTTCCAAGAAGTGACCCAAACTCTCGAAGAAATTAATGAGGAAATTATCATCGATCTGGAACAGTTTATTCAAGAGGTTTTGCCCCAGGAATTAGAAGATTTTTTTAACTCCGATGAATCCCTATTTTCGGAATTAGATGAACCCTCGGATTTTATCCTCACTCCCAAGGTTAACCCCGATCCTAACACCCATCCTGCTTGTATCGGTTGCCGTAATTATCACGGCTATATCTACGGAGACAATCTTCTCGTCTGCGGTTTCCATCCCTACGGTTGGGATAGTGATAGTTGTCCCGATTGGCAAGCAGAGGATTAATTATTCTTCCAGAAAATAAGGCAGGGTTCTTATCCCTACCTTATTTTATTTCAAAGCAATTATCTGTCATTTTTAGTTAAGAATTACCCTTGGGAGCATGGTAGGGTTCAGCATCAAAAGGCTGCATCCCCACATCGGGATATTCATCATTGTTGGGACTAAAAATGCGAGCGAAAGCTTCTGTTAGGTACTGGACAAAATCGTGTAATGTATCCTTGATATTCATTGCTTTTCTCTCCGACTCTCGACAATAATCTCTGTTTCGGATCAGGTTGATTCACCCCTCCATCCCCATTATCTGACCAGAATCTCATCAATTGTTGACTTTTGAGATAATTCTTGAATAATCTTCATAAGACTTTATATTTTTTTTTATAATAATTCTTGTATTTTTGTAAAGGAAAGATTATTCAATTAAATCGCTAAACAAATATTTGATTGTTGTCCAGAAAGGATTGTATTTTTGGTGATCATCTAAGCATAAATATCCATTGACAAAAACTGTTAATTGAGCATTATCTATCTCCTCATCCAAAAAAGGTTCGATGGCTTTCTGACGAAAGTCGTTGATTTTATTGAGGTTTAATCCCAACTTTTCGATAGTATTAATTGCTTTTTGATCATCTTCTTGTGCAGGTTTAATTGTACCATCATAGTTAAAGGCAAAGTGAGACTCACAATCGGGATTAAGTGGAGAGATTAAGAGATTTTCATCAAACCAGTTATTTTTTAGATTACCACAGTGCCGAGGTTCACCAGGCGTAAGATTTGCCTGACAGGAACATAGCAAATTGTCATAATCTAAGGGATCAACAGTGGGATCACTTTGAGGTTTAAAATGTTCTATATGGCATTCACCATCAACCAATCGACTTTCACAATAACAACATATTTCCCCCTGTTCTGTCATCAAAGCTTTAGTTAGTATTTCTTTTGGTTTTCCCGCTAAACTTTTAAAGTCCGGCTGCCAATCTGGGTTAGCTTGCTCTTTCCAATTCTTAAACTCCGGTGGTTCTTGTCTTTTCCTAATATACTTCATTTTCCGATAATTTCCTTGCGTCGAATGATAACTTCAGCTTTAATTAATTCTGGATCATTTTGAATTTTAGCTCTGAGATCATTGATTTTCTTTTTAGCTGCCTCTAATTGATTTTGAGAAATTTGTTCATAGATATCTTTCAAAGCTTCAGCGATTTCCTGGGGACGAGTTGTCTCTAATCCCATCAAATCTTCCAAAATTCGATCAACATTTTTGCCGTAGGACTCTTGCACGGGATGAACTTTTATTCCCATTTCTGTTTGTTCCATGAAGTGTAAACTTTCTGGTTGAACATGAGTGATAATATTAGGAGAATGGGTGGAAATAAAAAATTGACAGTTAGGAAAAACTTCTAGTAATTTAGGTACTACAAATCTTTGCCATTGAGGATGTAAATGTAAATCAATTTCGTCAATGATAATAACACCAGTACCCGTTAAGGGATCAGGATTTTGAGGATTAGCAATCGCCATTCTTCGAGCTAAATCTCCCAGCATAGCAATCAGACATTTTTCTCCATCAGAAAGTTGATTAACAGTAACTATTTTATCCTTTTTTGTTACTTCCATTCTCAAAGGATTACGACGGACGCTAAGATTAGTAAAATCGGGTAGAAAACGTTCGATCGTTTCCCGAACCGCTGCCAATTGGGGATCGGGAAAACAAAAACCTTCTGGTTTAATTAGATCATACTGATATCTTCTATTTTCATTTTCTAAATCTTCACGCTCGCGAAACCATTCAAAAAAAGTGCGAAAATCTGCTCCACTGGTTAAAGCATTTTCGTAGGCACTTAGAGAATCAAACTGATGTTTTGTTTTAATTTTTAAGGGTATATCCAGCACTGCTCGATTAACAGAATAATAAACAAATAAAGGTAAGTTAATTTGCCCTTGATGTTCAGTAATTTGCAGTTGTATTTTTTTAGTATAATCATTTAATTGGCTAAAATTACTCCCTTCCCCAGCGTGGATATATCCAGTCCTAGTTTTTACTATTTTCCAAGTAATCTCTTGACTATCTTCCGTCACCCCCGTGATTTCAATTATAGCCGTCCACTGACCATTATTAATCTCGGTTTCGCTAATCTTTCGTCCACTGGCATTAGTATTTTTTAGGCGATTAACTAACCATGAAAGCATAATCGCCAAACTATCTAAAATGGTAGATTTTCCCGCACCATTAACTCCTATAAATACGTTTAGTTGCCGATGAAAGTCAATGTTTAAACTAACTGCACCTCGATAATTAATAAGATTTATAGACTTAATTTTCATGAATTTTAGTATCGCCAATAGTTGCTTATATTTGAGATAATTACTAGAGAATGACTCCCAGATAATTTTTTATAAAACTGAGACATGGTTAAGAGGCAATCCCGATGAAAAAATTTTCATCACCAGAGATGAAAGAGGTTTCTTTACCTACACCCCACACCCTACACCCTACACCCTCTTTCAAGTCAGTAGGACAAGGAATAGAAAAAAATATCGATTAAAGAAATAATATCTAGTTTTGGCACAGAACCGGATAGTCATAATGATTATTTATCATTAAAACTCTTGCATAATTAATTTTAGAGGGTTCAAAAACGGTAAAAATAAGAATTAAATTGCATAAAATTCTTAAATAGATCATTTAATTGATTAATGCTCATTCTTAATTCTCCTGACGACCGGCTACTGGCTCCTGACTCCTAACCCTAACAACAATTTTTGATTTTTACAAGAGGTCTATTTACTCCCGACCAACTCAAAAAAAACCCGACTGACTTTCCCGATCGCTGCCCTCTGTGAGACAATCGATCGAGTGTTATCCTAAACTCCGCCAATTTTCATGTCCGACGACGCTACTATTCGCACTGCTGTACAACGTCTCTACAATACCTATCCTTTCCCCCCCGAACCGCTCCTAGACGAACCTCCTCCGGGTTACAATTGGCGCTGGAATTGGATTGCTGCCTATAACTTTTGTTCTCACCGTAGGCCTGAACGAGAGGATATCCGGATTCTCGATGCGGGTTGTGGTACTGGTGCGGGAACCGAATATCTGCTCGCGCTCAACCCTTTCGCTCATGTAGTCGCTATAGATATCAGTGAAAAAGCTCTAGAAATTGCCAAAGAACGCTGTAATCGTTCGGGAGTCGCAGCAAAGCACCGAGGTTCTCTGGATTTTCACCATTTACCCCTTGAATCGGCCACTAATCTCCCCGGAGAATTTGATTTAATTAACTGCGTCGGGGTGCTGCACCATCTCCCGGACCCGGTTAAAGGGATTCAATCCCTCGCGCAAAAACTGGCCCCCGGTGGTCTGCTGCACATTTTCGTTTATGCACAATTGGGACGCTGGGAAATCCAGTTAATGCAATCTGCGATCGCACTTTTGCAGGGAGACCGACGCGGAGATTATAAAGATGGGGTCGCTGTCGGCCGAGAGATTTTTGCTTCCCTACCAGAAGATAATCGCATTTTGAAACGGGAAAAAGAGCGTTGGTCAATGGAAAATCATCGCGATGAATCCTTCGCTGATATGTACGTTCACCCCCGGGAAGTGGACTATAATATCGATACCCTCTTTCAACTGATTGATGCGTCAGGATTAGCCTTTATTGGCTTTTCTAACCCTTCCTACTGGGAATTAGAGCGTTTATTGGGTAAATCCCCCGAATTGATGGCTAGAGCGCAAAATTTAGGGGAAAGGGAACGTTATCGCTTGACGGAATTATTAGACCCGGAAATCACCCACTATGAATTTTTCCTCGCTAAACCACCGATTTTGACTGCCGATTGGTCCGGGGATCAAGTCCTAGAGAATGCAGTGGCCGAAGTTCATCCCTGTCTTTACGGTTGGCCTAGTGCAAGTGTTCTAGATTACGATTATCGGCCGGTTAATCTCTCGGAGAGAGAATTTGCTTTTTTACAAGCTTGTGATGGTCGTTTAAGCGTGGGAGAAATCGACGCTCAAGTTGCCTTAGGATTAACTGGTGTGCGTTCTTTACAACAGCGCCAACTACTGATTTTAAGTTAGGGAAAATTTGGGGATGTTAGAGATAGCGTCCCTTGGCAATGGGTAACTTGTGAACTAACTTGGCTAAATCTTGCCAAAACTTCTTTTTTCTTAACAATTATCACCCCCCTGTCCCCATAGTTTCAGCCCCAGAATTAACCGGGGCTGAATTATAATAGTTAAGAAGGTGGGCAAAGCTGATAAACTTCTGATTAGTCCGATTTTTCCCCGGAGCGGCAAACGGGAGAATTTAATCATTATCCCAAGATTCCGAGGCGATTAAGTCACCAATTTGATCTCTCAGAAGGTAGTCACATCGTTCTAGTTCACATTCAACACAAACCCACTCCCGGGGAGGAATGAACTGACAGAGAGTGTAGATCGGTTGGTGTCTGCTCACTACCCCCTGTTCTACCATCTGACGGACTTCGTCCTTAATCATCCTGATAGAGTAAGCGGTGGGAGCGGTGGAGAAAGTTATGGCACTCATGGGAGATTTCCTATAAGATCTACAAAATAAGTCTTGTCACTAACTATATTCTAACCGATGGAGAGACAAAAGAGATTTTTTGCTGTATCGACGATTACAATTTTTTATATATAGCGAAACCCTCTCCCCTCGCCAGTTTAGGCTTAGGTTAAGAAAAGTTAAATTTATTGGCTAAAAGCTGTCGAGTCCCCTTACACCGAATCGGCTTTTTTAGCCGTCGGTCGTCAGGAGTCGGTCGTCAGGAGTCAGGAGTCAGGAGTTAGCTTTTTCTCCCTACTCCTCTCTCACCACTTCCCACTTCCCGCTTACCCTAATAAATGGGGAATAAAAATAAAAGCCGCTACGAGTAAAGCGGCTATCGAGGCGATTAAAACGGCACCAGCGGCACAATCTTTCGCTATTTTGGCTAAATCATGGTAGGATTGCCCCACCGTCAGATCTACCACTGATTCTAGAGCAGTGTTAATTAATTCTAAGACCATCACCAGGGCGCAGGTAAGGGTGACAATCGCCATTTCCAGGACATTAACTCGCAAAAATAAGCCCCAACTAATCGCTACTAGGGTAATCAGGGTGTGAATGCGAAAATTTCTCTGACTGACAAAAGCATAACGGACTCCTGCCCAAGCGTAGCGAAAACTGACTAACAGATTTGAGGCGACTTGCCAAGCGTATTCTCTTTGAGTCGAATTGTTGCCCTCATCCACCCGTCCCGATCGAGGGATAAAATTATTGTTGAGATAGGGATTAGATATGCTGGCAGATTGGTTGGCTTGATGATAATTTGTCTTCATATTCCTCAATAATGCTTGACAAAAATAACTAACTATGTATCGGCAATTTTGACGGTCTCTAATAAAGTTTCCTGTAAAGATAGCATTTCTAACAGACTTGTTTCATCGGGATGGTCCCAACCTAAAAGATGTAAACAAGCGTGGGCAGTTAACCAGGCCAATTCTCGCGCCAAAGGATGATTTTGTGTTAAAGCCTGTTGTTGTGCTGTCTCGACAGAAATGATAATATCCCCCAAATATAAAGGTTCTGTCTCTAAAATGCGCTCATCGACTGGTAAATCCACTTCGAGAGTGGCAAAAGCGAGAACATCCGTCGGTTGATCTTTGTGGCGATATTGGCAATTATAGGTCTGAATTTCTCGATCGTCTGTTAAGCGCAAACTTATTTCATAACCGGCGGCAACGGGGAGATAATCCGATAGATAGCCTAACCATGTCTCCAACCAATAGTGCCAAGTTTCCCCATCCACAGGACTATTTCCGGGAGCAAAATAATTATCCTGTAGGCATAAATCCACCACTAGGGGCAAAGTCTCACTCACCAGATTTCATCCTAGGGACGCGTCAGATAAGAAACACCGACAAAAAAGGCCAGTAAGGCTGCCGTAGTCAAAAAAAAGTGTTTTAAAGAGATGCCTTTTTTCTTGACCATATTCCGCATCGCCAGCTTGACGTAACTGGGTTGCGCTTCGGTGGCGGTTTCTACTGCGGGGTCGGTGGCACTAACAGGTTCAGTCATCAGTAATTCCCCAGACAAAGATTGATTCGCTATAAGTGTAACAGATTATTAAAAAAGTGTAAAAAAAATTTAAGTACGGGGAAAAATTGTTCCCCTTTCGGGATAGTCAAAACCGCTCAAACTGTTTAACCCAGAGGTTTCTAACCAGTTGCGCCTTTAAACAGTACCCTGAATTTTGATACAAATGCTCTCCTCTCCCCCACACCCCACACCCCACACCCCAGCAGTCTAACCATGTCTTCCCAATATCCCGAAAGCATCCAGACTATTTTTCAAAAAATTTGGGGCTATGATAGCTTTCGCTTTCCCCAACAGGAGATTATCGAGACAATTCTAGCGGCAAAAGATGCCCTGATTGTCATGCCCACGGGATTTGGTAAATCTATCTGTTTTCAATTGCCCGCTTTATTAAAAACCGGCTTAACCCTAGTGATTTCTCCCCTAGTGGCCCTAATGGAAAATCAGGTGGAGGAATTATTAGCCAAAAAACTACCCGTTGCCCTGATTCATCACGAAATCCCCCGACAACAGAGAAAGAAAACCTTAGCAGCGATCGCAAGTCAAACCCTGCGACTTCTCTATCTTTCGCCGGAAACCCTCTTAAGTCCGCCCCTCTGGTCAAAATTAACCCTTCCCCACGTTAAAATTAACGCTCTCATCCTCGACGAAGCCCATTGTTTAACCCAGTGGGGCGATAATTTTCGTCCTGCTTACCGTCGTCTCGGGGCTGTCCGTCCCGCTCTTCTACAATCAAAACCGGCCGGCAGCCAAATAGCGATCGCTGCTTTTACGGCCACCGCTAACCCCGCTACCCGTGAGACTCTCACCCGCGTCTTACAACTAGAAAAACCGCAGCTTTTCTTAATAAATCCTTACCGTCAAAACCTTGACTTAAGCACCAAAATATGTATTAGCCCCGGTTGTCGTCGTCATCAACTATTAAACTTCCTCACCAGTCAACCTCGACAATCCGGCCTGATCTATACTCGTTCCCGTCGCCATAGTGAAAATTTAGCGGCATGGTTGCAATCTCTCCATTATCGCACCAGTGCCTACCATGCCGGTTTATCCCCCTTTCAGCGTCGGGAAATAGAACAAAATTGGCTGCGGGGGGATTTAACTTTTGTTGTCTGTACCTCAGCTTTTGGCATGGGTATCAATAAACCCGATGTGCGTTGGGTTGTCCACTACCAACCCCCAGCTTTACTATCAGAATACCTACAGGAAATCGGCCGCGGTGGTCGCGATGGGGGTAAAATGCAGGCTCTCACCTTAATTAGTGAACCGACGGGATGGTTAGATAATAGCGATAAAAACCAGCAAAAATTCTTTAACTCCCAACAGGAACGCCAATACCGACAAGCTTGGCAAATTTTAGCCCAAATTCCCCTAGAGGGCAAAGTAGAGGCGATTAGTGCCGAATTTTCCGATGGTGCGCTCATTCTCTCCCTTTTACACAGTCTCGATCGCCTAGAATGGCTCGATCCTTTTCATTATCGGCTTATTTATCGCCATAATTCAGCCAAGATGACTTTTAACCCCAAAAATGAGATGTTTCCCTACCTCTATACCCGTCGCTGTCGTTGGCACTTTCTCTTAAATGCCTTTGGGTTTCAGGAAAATGCCGATAATTTTCGCTGTGGTCATTGCGATAATTGTCGTCGCCGCTGATACCATTTAGTGAACAATCGACTATAACAAATCACCGCACCCGAAATAACAGTGAAATTTTGCGACAAGGTGCAGCCAGATACAAGAATCTTTGCTAGATTCCTAGAAGGCTTCTGTGATAAGTCTCCTTAAGTAATTTGAATCTAGCGGTGAGCAACATGGCAAGAAAAGGAAAAAACGGAGCAGTGACAGCAGTAGGGGGCTTGGGAGCTTTAGTTGGATTTGGATGCATGATCGTTGGTAATATATGGAGTGTCAGAATTGTCTTTGATGAGTGGGGAGTACCGATGGGAGCAATCTCTATTTTGATGCTCCCAGCTACGTTAGCTATAATGCCTTGGTATGCAAGTTTAGTGTTGGGGAACTGGTGGTTGCTGGCTCTTATTTGGGGTGGGGGATTACTGGTGTCAATTGGTAGCGATATGGCGAAAGACTAAACTTGAAAATTAGGTATATGACCGATGACAATAACAATAGCTGTTGAAAAAGCACCATTAGTTACTGATTCTCAGGGCGTTGTACGAGTTGCTAACACTCGCGTTACCTTGGATACAGTTGTGACTGCTTTTCTTGAAGGGTGTACACCAGAAGAAATAGGAGAGCAGTATCCATCTCTACAACTACCGGATGTCTACTTAGCAATTGGTTACTACCTCAGACACCGAGATGAAGTTCATGCATACCTTGCAGAACGTCAACGTCAGTCAGAAAAAAATCGGCAGGAAGTTGAACAGCATTTTAATCCAATTGGAATCCGTGAACGATTGTTGGCAAGGAGAATCCAAAACGTTTAAACCATTATGATTCGGTTTCTTGCTGACGAAAATTTTAATAACCAGATTGTCCGAGGCATTCTTCGTCAAAATTCACAGATAGACGTTGTGCGGGTTCAAGATGTGGGATTGTCAGGAGTCGATGACCCCGCTGTTTTGGCGTGGGCGGCGCAAGAAGGACGTATTGTTCTCACCCATGATGTTGCTACCATGACGACTTTTGCTTACGAACGTCTTGAATCAGGTTTATTCATGCCCGGGTTGTTTGAAGTTAGTCGTCGTGTCCCAGTAGGGTTAGCAATTGAAGAGATTCTCTTGATTGCTGAGTGTAGTCTTGAGGGAGAGTGGGAAGGTCAGGTAAGATTTCTTCCGCTCCGCTAAAAACAGCAGTGCGATCACCGATCTTGTAGGTTGGGTTGAGGCAACGAAACCCAACAATATTTGATTTAAGGTGTGTTACTGCGGTGACACACCTTTTACCTATCAGTCATCAGGAGAGCTTATTTATTTTCTGCTTAGATTCAGTGCGATGCCGAAGGCACTGCGTAGCAGTACGCAATCGCCGTAGGGTGCGTTCCCTAATGTGGCTCCCACTGCTCCACCGATCGATTTTTGGGGAACGCACCATGCACATTGATTGCAGCTGTGGGTTTAAGTGCGATGCCGCTCCTCCCGCCACCACCCCAGAACCCTCTACCCTCGTCGGTCTGGGGGCAGTCGTCGCTCTGGGGGCTGGCTTCAAGCACCGCCCCACCCAGGCAGACAAAAACTAAGCGCTAGTTGAAGGGATTACAATAGGAGAACCGCAAGGGTCTCTTTTTTGGCTATTTAAAAGAGGATTATTTGATATTTGCTTCTTTTTAATGGAGATTGGAGAAATCATAAACCTCCCTCAAGGCACTAGACACAAGCGAGCTATCATAAAACCATCGCTTATTTGACAATCGCCAACCCCTAAAAATTATGAGCGTAGTTATTCCTAATGACATACTGACCGCATCAGGACTCTCCGAAGACGAGCTAAAACTAGAAATCGCCATCATGCTCTTTAAACAAGACAAAATCAGCATTGGCAAAGCCCGTCATCTTGCAGGCATGAACCTCCTCCAATTTCAACACGAACTTAATCTAAGAGAGATTTGTGTCCATTATGACCTTGAAGAATTAGAAGAAGATATCCAAACCTTGCAAAAACTGGGCAGACTATGATCGTCGTGAGTGACACCTCACCCATTACTAACCTAGCCGCCGTTAACCAGTTAACCCTTTTGCATCAACTCTATGGAACAATTATCATTCCTCAAGCCGTTTATGACGAAATGGCGAGTTTAGGTTACGCCGTACCTGGCACGATTGAAATCATGACCTTATCTTGGATAGAAACACGGCCCGTCACCCAGCAAAACCAAGTTAATCAACTACTCAATAAATTAGACCGAGGAGAATCAGAAGGGATTATTTTAGCGCTAGAATTAGGCGCAGATCTATTAATTTTGGATGAAAGAAAAGGACGCAAAGTTGCACAATCTCTTGGGCTAAATATTACTGGAATATTGGGCGTTTTACTCGAAGCCAAGCAAAAAGAACTGATTATGAATATTAAACCGATTGTTGATCAGCTAATCTTAAAAGCAGAATTCCGAATTAGCGAAACACTCTACAGAAAAGTTTTGACAATTGCGGGAGAATGATTCTATTGCAATATTTCAACCCATTTTACAAAGTGCGATGCCGAAGGCACTGCGTAGCAGCACGCCGATCTTGTAGGGTGCGTTCCCTAATGTGGCTCCTACTGCTCCACCGATCGATTTTGGGGGAACGCACCATGCACATTTATTGAAGCTGTGGGTTTAAGTGCGATGCCGCTCTTGTGGACTGAGTGCGATGCCGAAGACACTGCGTAGCAGATCGCTGATCTTGTAGGTTGGGTTGACGAAAAGAAATCCAACACCTTCGGAACTAAACTGCGAACGCTAATCTTGTATTCGGATTGGGCATCGCGCTGTCCATCGTTTTGGCTTTCGTTGTCCCAGTGTGTCGCCATGATGATGGGGAGCGTTAATTCGCGCCGAGAAGCAATAGACCTCTCCAAAAATTATAACCCAATCACAGCTTGCTTTTAGCTTATGTACTAACTAAATAGTTCGATGTCTGGGATGTATATCTATCGTTGCTAATTTAATTTTACTGAAAAAATATGAGGCAATTAAAATCATTTTTATTTGGGTAGATTTCTTAGCTACAAAGACTTTTGATCTTAAGATAATATTAGGTCGAGGTCTAAACATTCAATGGAGATTTAACTGTTGGCGATATTACTCAAGGAATGCAAAAGTGAGACCTTGTTAAATTTATAATCTTGTTAAACTTAAGTCTTGAGGAGGAAATATGCTAGTAAGTGTTGAAGGGGTTTACCGCAATGGTCGTGTAGAACTCACAGAAAGTCTCAATAACGTACCTGAAGGGGCTTGTGTAATTGTTACCTTTGTTAGCTCGAATGATATTAACTTGGCATCTCAAGGAATTGATAGAGAGCAGGCTAAGACTCTACGTGCAAGTCTAGCTACCTTTTCAGACGATTGGAACAGCCCTGAAATGAGTGTTTATGACAACTATGATGCAGCCAAAGCCAACGGTTTGTAGAGGTGATGTTGCTCTGGTTCTCTTTCCAAAACCCACGAAAAACTTTTTCTCTATGCGGGGAAAGATTCGCCAATAGACTGGACAAGAACCTCTAGATGGGCGAGGCTATGGGTGGCCATGGCAGTAAACCGCAGACGACTGGTGGGAACGGTAGGAGGACGAATTGCGGGGGCAAAAATCCCTTTTTCTAGTAGTTTTTGCGATAATTCTAGGGCTTGACCCGGATTGGCTACCGGTAAACATAAAATCGCCGCTTCCGAAGGTAATATATTAAAATTATTTAAGTTACTCTTGACAAAATTAATATTTTGGTGTAGGCGTTGGCGACGTTCCGGTTCCAGACGAATAATCTCTAAAGCCATTTTAGCGGCGGCGGTGTCGGCGGGGGATAAACCGGTAGTATAAATCCAGGTGGCGGCGCGATTGCGGATAAAATCGATAATTTTGGCGTTTCCAGTCACATATCCCCCTAAACTGCCTAAAGCTTTACTCAGGGTCCCCATCTGAATTAATTCCCGTCCCTGACAACCACAATATTCCACACAACCTGTGCCATTTTCCCCCATAACTCCGGTAGCGTGGGCCTCATCCACCAAAACCATACAATTATAAATCTCGGCTAGAGCGAGAATTCCCGCTAGGGGACAGATATCCCCATCCATACTAAACACTGTATCAGTGAGCAGTAAACAATGACGATAGTGATGACGGTGGGCTAATAACTGATTTTCTAAATCTTCGAGACTATTGTGCCGGTATTCTTTCACCGTGGCACCGCTTAACTTGGCTCCATTTTTGAGGCTAGAGTGATTGTATTGATCTCCTAAAATCAGGTCTTTCTGCGCCACTAAACAGGTAATTGTCCCCAAATTGGCTAAATATCCCGAACTAAAAACGATCGCGTCTTCGCTATTTTTAAAGGATGCGATCGCTAATTCTAAATCTCGATGAATATCTCGGTGTCCACTTAATAGACGCGAGCCGGTGCTTCCAGTTCCATAGCGTTGTGTCGCTGCTATGGCTGCTGCGATCATTCTTTCATCGGCTGCTAATCCCAGATAATCATTACTGGCAAAATTAATCAGCGATCGACCCTCTAATTCTATAACGGCTCCGCCCCGGCCTTGAATGGTTTTAACCCTTCGATACCAATTGGCCCGATGGAGGGTTTTTAAGCTATCCTCGATCCAAGAATAAGGATGATTCATAGGCGATTTGTCAATATAGCGGTAAAAATAGCCAGATTGTTGCCGAAAAAGGCTCTTTTAAGGGTTAATAGTTTCGTAAAAACGACAATCTTGACAGGGACCGGGGGGGTTAATCGCACAGCGTAACAGTTCAGATCTGGCGTTAAAACGACAACTAGCATCCCCCATCACCCAACGTCCTTCAATAAAACTTTTTTCGTTAGGGGTGGGAGCAGTTTGTACATAAAGGGAGATTTTGCGTAAACAATAGCCACCAATCTTGTATTGATACTGGTGGTGACGTTCCAAAACCGCATAGGTTTGTCCTTTTAAGGCCAAATAATTACCCGGTTGTGGCATCCAATCCAACTGTATCTCTCCCAAACTTTGCCGCGGATGGGTCAGAATAACCTCCGTTGTTAATGAATCTTGCTCCATGATTATCCCTGTATTCTGGCCTACCTTTGCTCAATGGTAGCTTAGATCTCCGAGTCGATTAATAATTAGGGTTTGCGGCAAAAAGTTTTTCGGTGGGGGTAGGGTGTGGGGTGTGGGGTGTGGGGTGTAGGGTTTTACCGATTTTCAGGTGGTCAACTACCTAATTTTCAGGGAAAAAGTACCTAGATTTATTCAGCAGACCCTAATTATATCTCCTGCAAAAATCAAAAATCTGACCTTAGGTGAGGAGACCCCGAGACAGAAGACTCCGAGACAGGAGGAGAAAAAAGACAAGAGACAACTATCCTAGAATTGCCAATTTCCCGATTAAAGTAGAAGATAAACAGCCGGATTTTTCCGAGAATTTACTTTATGGTTTACCCGATCCCACCTGAAGATAATCTACCGCAAAAATTTCCGAAAATTCCCTTAGATCGTCGCGCCTATGCTTTCCTGATCGACTTTGCCTCGATCTGGTTTTTAAGCTCCTTTGCTAACGGTAGGCCTGTACTGCAACTCTTCCTTTTTCTCCTGATCTGGTGGTGTTGGCGGGTGTTATTGGTAGCGCAGAATCAGGGTCAGAGTTTAGGACGTTGGGCCTTGGATATGAAGGTCATCGATCTACGACTTCAGCGTTTACCCGGAATTTTGGAGTTAAGCAAAAGAGAGGCGATCGCTGGTGGCGGGGCAGCTTTAATGATGGTAGGGTTAAATACTTTTTTTGGCAATCCTTTAAGTTTGATTTTATTATCTTCGCCCCTTTTCGCCGATTGTGGTATGGCGATCGGCGATGAGCAATTTAACCGCGCTTTCCACGATCGCATCGGTGGCACGATTGTTATTCCCACCCGTCGGGGTTTTTCTCTCGATCTACGTTTAAGAAGGCTTTGGTATCAAGTTAAGGGCAGAATGAGAAAATAAATAGCAGTTATCAGTGATCAGTGATCAGTTTTAAGTTTTAAGTGAGCAGTATTAAATAGCAGTTTCCCAGTATCTTTTCACTGTTTACTGTTTACTGATCACTGATCACTGAAAAAGGCGGGATCGGCCGGGATCGAACCGGCGGCCTAGCGCTTAGGAGGCACTCGCTCTATCCAACTGAGCTACGACCCCAATTTTTTCCCTAACCATGATAAGACATCCACGGCTAAACTGTTGATTGCCGTAGATTATTTAGGGTTTTTTTGGGGGGGTAATCTCGACTAATCCAGCAGAATCAGGCCTCGATACCCGCCTACTTTTTGTTTTATGGTCGTGACCTTGGCAGTATATTAATTTTATTTGCCCTTGAGGGCTTTTTGAAAATTCTTGCGGTAGGCGGGATTAACAGCCAACAGAAGCGGCCAGAACAGCGTTAGAGCTAAACGATTGGGTAAACTGGAACTAAAATTAGTGCTTCTGTATCCATTCCAGAATTTCCAACCACCGGCACCATAAACAATTATTAAGATAAAAATAACGAGTCTCATGCCATCTCATCCTTAGATTTAGACAATTCACATCTCCTATTTTAAGCTTTGGTTTTGCCGACTTGGGAAAAGAAAATATTGTCCCCAATCGGGGGGACGGTGTTAGAATGCCGGTTAGGGACTAGCTCGATCGAGATAGGAAAACTAAAGCCATAATTTGCAAAAACTATTTAAAAACGGCGAAAAGATAGCCTTGGGAGGAAGTTATGCGAGCGGTACTAATGGCAGGTGGTTCGGGGACAAGATTACGTCCGCTTACTTGTGATCTTCCCAAACCGATGGTTCCGATTCTCAACCGTCCCATCGCCGAACATATTATTAATTTACTACGAAAGCATGACATTACCGAAATTATCACCACCCTGCACTATCTCCCCGATGTCATGCGCGACTACTTTCAAGACGGCAGCGACTTTGGGGTAAAAATCACCTACGCTGTGGAGGAGGATCAACCCCTAGGCACCGCAGGATGTGTGAAAAATATTGCCGAATGGTTAGATGATACCTTTCTGGTGATTAGTGGCGATAGTATTACCGATTTTGACCTGCAAAAAGCGATCGCATTCCACAAAAGTAAAAACTCGAAAGCAACCCTCGTCCTAACGCGAGTTGCCAATCCGATCGAGTTTGGGGTAGTAATTACCGACAAAGAAGGCAGAATTCGCCGTTTTATCGAAAAACCATCCACCAGCGAGATTTTTTCCGATACCGTCAACACCGGAACCTATATTCTCGAACCAGAAGTCCTCGATTATCTCCCCTACAAAGAAGAAGCCGACTTTTCTAAAGATTTGTTTCCGCTGCTGCTGCAAAGGGGCGAACCTATGTATGGTTATGTGGCCGATGGTTATTGGTGCGATGTCGGTCATCTGGAGGCCTACCGAGAAGCGCAATACGACGCTTTATCCGGCAAAGTTAACCTGGAATTTCCCTATCGAGAAAAATCGCCCGGGGTATGGGTCGGCACTAATACCTATATCGATCCTAGCGCCCAGATTGAGGCACCGGCCATGATCGGCAATCATTGCCGCGTTGGTGCAAATGTTCTGATCGAGAGGGGTTCGGTTATCGGCGATAATGTCACCATCGGCGCTGGTTCCGATCTGAAACGTCCTATCCTCTGGAATGGTGTGGTGATCGGGGATGAGGTCAATTTAGCCGCTTGTACGATCGCTAGGGGAACCAGAATCGATCGACGGGCCCAGGTACACGAAGGTGCGGTGATCGGACAATTATCGATCGTCGGGGAAGAAGCGCAGATCAACTCCGGAGTAAGAGTCTGGCCGAGTAAACAGATCGAATCGGGAGCCATCCTCAATATTAACCTGATTTGGGGAAATACTGCCCATAAAAACCTCTTTGGTCAACGAGGAGTATCGGGCCTGGCTAACATCGATATCACGCCCGAATTCGCCGTTAAACTGGGGGCATCCTACGGTTCTATCCTCAAACCGGGGTCAACGGTAATCGTCTCCCGGGATCAACGCAGTGTCTCGCGCATGGTCAGTCGATCGCTGATTGCCGGTTTAATGTCCGTGGGGGTTAATATCCAAAACCTACAAGCGAATGCTTTACCGATTTCGCGGACTTTAGTGGCTAAATTAAACGTAGTCGGTGGAATTCACGTTCGCATTCATCCCGATCGCCCAGATTTTCTCTTAATCGAGTTTTTAGACGAAAAAGGGATTAATGTTTCCAAAGCGAGGGAAAAGAAAATCGAAGGGGCCTATTTCAAGGAAGATCTGCGACGGGTGGGAATGCAGGAAATCGGCAGTATGTCCTATCCGGCTGATATTCTCGATAATTACCGCAAAACCTTTGAAACTCAGCTAAATGTGGAGGCTATTCGCAATAGTGGTTCCAAAATCGTCATTGATTACGCCTACGGAGTATCGGGAGCAATTTTACCAGAATTACTGGCCAAATTTGGCTGTGATGCCGTGGTTCTCAATGCCAGTTTACGTCAGAATGCCCTTTCTGTGCAGGAAAGAGAGTTACTGATCCATCAATTGGGCCATGTGGTGGAGGCCCTGAAAGCGAACTTAGGCGTACAAGTTTCGGCCAACGGGGAACAATTAGTCCTCGTCGATGAGAGTGGTTTATCGATTCGCGGGGAACAATTAACTGCTCTAATGGTGAATACAATTCTGACCGCCCATCCTCGCGGTACAGTGGTAGTGCCGGTTCATGCTTCTAGTGCCGTGGAACAGATCGCACGTCGTCACGATGGCCGGGTGGTGCGGACAAAAGCCAGTCTTAGCGCTTTAATGGAAGGATGTCAAACCAATCCTAATGTGGTTTTAGGAGGATCAGGGCAAACTGGCTTTATTTTTCCGCAATTACATCCCGGTTTCGATGCCATGTTCAGCGTGGCGAAACTTTTGGAGATGTTAACCATTCAGGAACGTTCTCTAGCTCAGGTGCGGGCCGAGTTACCGCGCATTTACAATAAGAATACGGCGGTGCGTTGTCCTTGGAAAGTCAAGGGATCCTTGATGCGCTATCTGGTGGAAACTCACGCTACCGATAATCTAGAGTTGATCGATGGAGTCAAGGTGATTAATCCCCTTAATGATGACTGGGTATTGATTTTACCCGATGCCGGAGAACCTTTAGTGCATATCTATGCTAACAGTGAGCAGCGGGAATGGGTCGATCGGACAATTAAAGAATATCGTCATCGTGTGCAGCATTTCGTCGAACATTACCAAGGCGAAATAGTGATGATTTAAGAGTTTTTTACCCCATTAGCCCCCGAAACTTGGCTATCAGGTTTTTTTTGACCTAAAAGGTGGCGTAGCCCTGTAGATGCTCATTTTTCCCGTAAAAGCAAGGCGATTCGATCGGCCGCTGCCTCACCGGTGCGGATCGCTCCCTCAAAAAATCCCGGCCAGCGATCGGCCATTTCTGTGCCGGCCCAGTGAATCGGTCCGACGGGAGTAAAAAGAGCCTCGCCGAAACTTGTCCAGATTCCGGGGGGCATAAAAGCGGCATAGGCGCCACCAGTCCAGGGATCCCCGGGCCAATCCACCTCATCGTAACTGATCGGGAAAAGGGCCTCTTGACCGAAATAAATAGCTAAATCCGAGAGGACGGCGGCACGACGCGCCGGACTACTCATGGAGCGCCAACGAATATAGCGATCGCCAACTAGGAAGGTGGCGATTACCCCCACGCCGGTTTCGGGATCGGAACTATCAGCACAGAGTTCCAACCATTGACAATTCCCCTGAGCAACTCCCGCTAGTCCCTGTTTTCGCCAGAAAGGTTGCTCATAGGAAATCAGGACTTTAGCGCAGCATCCCATCGGTACTCGTTGGGTTAGTTGTTCTCGCTGGGGTGGCAGCGGGGGATGATAAATAATGCGGCCGGCAAGATGGGGTGGCATGGCAATGATGGCAAATTTGGCGGTAAAAGTGTTTTGAGTGGTTTCTATGGTGACACCGGCCGAGTCATAATTAAGGCGAACAACCGGTTCCCCCAGTCGAATTCGCTCTCCTAATTCCGCCGCGATCTTGTCGGGAATTTGTCCCGCTCCGCCATGGATCAGTTCGGCTTCTGGATGTTCAGCTTGAGCGGCGCAATTTTGTCCCCAAAGAACGTGCAGCAGTGAGACTTGCTGGGGTTCGGCCGGCCCGAGAAAACCCACTGCACGCACCATATAAGCAAAATACCATTGACCAAAATCTGTGGTGGTGTTTTCTTCAATCCACTGGGCAAAAGTTTTACTGTCTAGTTTTTTGGTGTAATCGTTGCTTTGGGGATAACCGGAAGGTAGGGTTTTGGCTAGTTCTTGAAAACGCGCCCATGCTGACATCGCATCTTGCCATTCTGCCGCGCCGATATCGGGTACTTCTCCCTCGTGGAAACCTTGAAAAAAACCATTGAATTCATAGCGTTTGTTGTTGAACACTAGGACGGTTTTTCCCTCATTGGGAGAGGGAAAACGACGTATTTTATACTCATCAAGGAGGGCTAAAAAACGCTCTTGGGTTGGGCCCACCCACTGACCACCTCGATCGATCCACTGTCCCGAGGTGAGATATTGACCAGACATTCTGCCACCGTAACGATTTCGCGCTTCGATTACCAGAACTTGATGACCTCGCCTCTGGAGATTACGCGCGGCGACTAATCCTGCTAATCCCGCCCCGACAACGATACAATCATAGTTAGTCAAGGGGAGATTTGCCATGATTTTAGCCCCAGAAAATACTTCATAATTAACATTTGTTATTTTAACCGATTTTTCCCTCAGTTTCTCTATCCATTGGCTCTTTTGATTAAATTATCTGCTGCTATCAATGTTTGATCTTCTTAGCGATCGCTTAAGCCAACACCTAGAACAAATTGTCCGCGAAAGAAACCCTTTTTTCTCTAGTCAAGGACATTTTTATGTGCGAGAATACCTGCGGCAAGAGTTAGGCAATTGGGGAAAGGTTGAATCACATTTTTTCCCTTTTCAGGGAAAAGTTTACGAAAACTTAATCTTGGATTTGCCTAACAACAGTCAAAAACCTCCGATTTTAATTGGCGCTCATTATGACACGGTGCCGGGGTCGCCAGGGGCTGACGATAACGCCACGGGATTAGCGGTATTATTAGAATTAGCGAGGTTTTTTGGGGAGAATCAGGCTAATTATCCAATTCGTTTAATTGCCTTCGATCTAGAAGAATACGGATTACTGGGGAGCATTGCCTACGCAGAAAAATTAAAACAAACTAAGCAGGATTTAAGGTTAATGTTATCCTTAGAAATGCTCGGTTACTGTGATCAAAATCCCCATTCTCAAAAATATCCCGCTTTTCTAAAATATTTTTATCCCAACACTGGGGATTTTATCGCTTTGATTGGCAATCTCAAAACCCGCAAGGATTTAAATTTTCTCAGTCGAGTCCTGCGGGAAAATCAGACTCCCTGCGAGTGGTTGCCCGTAATTTTTGGAGGTTATATCGTCCCCGATACTCGACGCAGCGATCATTCCCCTTTTTGGAGTCGCGGTTATTCGGCAATTATGGTGACAGATACTGCTAATATGCGTAATCCCTACTATCATAGTTCTGGGGATACAATCGCTACTTTGGATTTAAATTTCCTAACAAGAGTCTGTCAAGGACTTTGTTTGGGATTGCAATCTTTACCGATGAGATAAAAGTTAGCCTGTAGGGTGCGTTACGCTAACGCTAACGCACCAATCCCAGTGAGAAACCCAACATTATTGACGACCTTGGTGTGGTTGGGTTTCGCTCAAGCGTCACTAATATTTGACAGACAAGAGTTATTATTGCTCAACCCAACCTACGGCTACTTAAATTTCCTCACAAGAGTCTGTCAAGGTCTCTGTTTTGGATTGCAATCTTTACCGATGAGATAAAAGCAGACCATGGGGGAATTTTTCCCAGCACATATAAGCAAATTTGTCAAGATGCTGGAAAAATTTTCTTGGCTTTTGCGATCGATTATCGATAGCGTTTTCAGAGAACTTCTCCGAAGACGTTTTCGCGGCACTAAAGTTCTGCAAGAATCATCACTTTAAGCGGTGACATTTTCTGTTTCTGCTGGTTGAATTTCTGGCATTTCTACTTTAATTAAACTCACTTTAGCACGATAAAGTAGTTTTTCCCCATGACGATAGCCCCGATAACGCACTAGAACTTGTGTACCTATTTCCGCTTGACCATCGATCAATTGATGGATTTGCGGATCGTAACCGACATGATCACCGACACTGTGAATTGGTTGCACTCCCCAGCGCTCCAGTAACTGCATAATCGGTTTAACTAGGGAGAGGATTTTGACGGCTGCTAGGTCGGGATTTTTGCGGGCAACGGCCTCGGCCGTGGGCCATTGAACTAACCAAGATTCGATCGCTTCGATGCTTTGACGTTGAAATTCTGCGGCTAATTCTTCTTTTTGCTGGTCTAATTTTTGCTGTAAATTTTGATACTCTTGTTCGAGAATTTTTAATTCCCCTGAACGATCCTCTGTTCCCATCGTCGGGATTTGAAAATGAGCGAGGAGATCGCTAACTGGCAGCTGCAGCGCATTAGCTAATTTCACCAAAGATTCAGAGGATAATTTGGCGATTAAGCCATGGCGAACTCTCTGCAATTGCCAAGAAGATAGACCCGATAACCGACTCAATTCTTCCAGATTTTTACAGCCAATTTCTGCCATTAACTGCTCTAATTTTTGCCGATGATATTTATATAAGGACTCATTCATGGGACTTCTCAGCTTAAGCGATGTGTTTAGCTAAAACGGATTTAGGAGCGCGACGAACTCGACAGAGAATTGTTTCTTTACCGAGACGCTGATGAGCGGCAAAGCGATGGCAACCGGAAAAACCGTAGTAGTTACCATCCACCTCCAAAACATCGATCGGTTCTCGTAATCCCTCCTCAGCGATCGATTGCATCAACTGATTAACTTTTTCGGGATCGGTTTGTCGCGGTAAAGGACGACGAATTTGGGACAGAGGAATGTTTTTAATTTCCATAGTGTCTTCACTATAGCACATTTAGGCTAAACTGAAGATAAGTTAACTCGGTTGCTGATGCAGTAGTCCGCCTCGCTGCTGGCAGTTTTCTTAACACAGACAAGATTTTATCACCCAATCCTCTCCTTTTCTGACTATGACTATTCCTCCTATCAATGAAAAAAGTATCCGGCAAAATAGCACCAATGCTTCCTATCAGCGCGGTCAATATTATTACGATAGCGGTGCAGTTATTTCTCTTTGGCAACGGGGGCAAAATCTACAAGCTTTGGTGAGTGGTAGTGAGGTTAAACCCTATCGAGTTGCTATCGATTTTAACCAAGAAAATATTGAGAATGTTTCCTGTTCCTGTCCCTACGATTACGAGGGTTGGTGTAAGCATATTGTGGCGGTTTTATTAACCTGTTCTCGTCAACCAGAATTAATTATCAAAAAAGCCTCTCTAGAGGAGTTGCTGACACCGATTGATGAAAGTAAATTAAGAAAATTGCTTAATCATTTAGTGGCTAAACACCCAGAAATTATCGAGACAATTGATAAGTTTTTATTGCCAGCTACCCCAGTTAATAAAGCGGGAGGGAAGATAACTATTAATGTCAAAGCTTATCGTAATACTGTCCGTAATGAACTGCGGCAATCCCTGCGAGCGATCGAAGAAGATTACTACGAAGAAGATCCAATTTCTGATGAAATTTATGCCCTAGTGGATGAGGCCAAAGATTATTATCAAAAGGGAGAAATAGATAATGCGATCGCTATTTTGGAAGCAATTATTAGCGCCTGTATCGAGGAATGGGATGATTTAGAAGATTACGGTGCTGTCAATGATGATTTAAGTGCTAGAATCGATCGAGTTCTAACGGCAGCAATTTTAAGTAAAGAATTTAATCCCCAAGAAAAGCAAGATTTAAGGGAAAAGATCGAGCAATGGCAGGATGAATGGAGTGCCGATTTTGAGATGAGTTTAGCAGCCTTACAACAGGGATGGGATGATCCAGTTTTAGAGAAGATTTTACGAGGAGAATCGGCTAATTTTTCAGAAATGTGGTCAGGGAATATTCCCTATTATGCCCAAACATTAACTTCTATTCGCTTAGAAATTTTCGAGCAACAGGAAAAAGATCAGGAGTATTTGAATCTAGCTTTCGCTTCAGGACAAGTGGTAGAATACCTAACTAAGTTAGTCTATCTCGATCGCGTTGAGGAAGCGATGGCAGCGGCAAAAAATATGATAACTAAAAACGATGAAGCCTTCTTTTTTGCCAAAGCTTTACGCGATGAATCCGCACCAGAATCCGCTCTCATAATTGCCAGGGGTGGTCTAAATTTGCCAGGGAATTATTATTATCAATTAGCTCTCTGGACAAGTGAACTAGCGCAATCCTTAGGGGATATAGATACAGCTTTGGCTGCTAGAATTAAGGCATTTCAAGACCAACCTTCCTTTTCCCATTACCAAAAAATTGAGTCTTTAGCGGGGGAAGATTGGCCCGATTTAAAACTAGACTTGTTAGATTACTTGCGCGAGTTTAGCGGTGGACGTTCCACAGAGGCTAAAATCGATATATTTCTCCACGAAAATTTAGTTAGAGATGCAATTAAAGTCGTTTCTGATAATTCCTATGTGCAGTCTCACCTAATTTGGCGGATAATGGATGCGGCTGCTACCGTAGATCCTAACTGGGTGATCGATCACGCGCGTCCTCCTGCGGAAAAGATACTCGACGAAAAAAAGGCTGATCGCTACGAAGAAGCGATTAAATGGCTGAAAAAAGCTCGTAATGCCTTTTATATGTCAGGAAGACGGGAAGAATGGCAAACTTATCGGGAAAGTTTAATTAAGGAACACGGACGCAAATCGAAATTTATGGGGTTATTTAAACATCAGGATTTACAATAATTTAAGCTTGTGGCGGTCAGTTATCGGCTAAAATCAGGCTGTTTTTAGCTTCTAGAGCGGGAATTGTCCTAATCTTAGACCTATTGATATTTTGGGGCAAAGTAGAGTATAATGGAAGGTTGGTCTAAACTTATCCCCAGACTACTTATACTGAATATTCATTGTCAAAAAATATGACTGAAACTATTCGCTTTTTGATGTGTTCTCCCGATCATTACGATGTGGATTATGTGATTAATCCTTGGATGGAGGGCAACATTCACAAATCTTCCCAGGAAAAAGCTAGGCAACAATGGCAGCAGCTTTATCATATTCTCAAAGATCGGGTGCTCGTGGATTTAGTCACACCAGAAAAAGGCTGGCCTGACATGGTTTTTACCGCTAATGCAGGTTTAGTTCTGGAAAAAACTGTCGTTCTCAGTCGCTTTTTACACAAAGAAAGACAGGGAGAAGAACCCTATTTTAAGCAGTGGTTTGAAGATAACGGTTTTACGGTTCATGAACTGCCCAAAGATTTACCCTTTGAAGGTGCAGGAGACGCATTATTAGATCGGGAAGGACGTTGGTTATGGGCAGGATATGGCTTCAGAACCGAGTTAGATTCCCACCCTTTAATCGCTAAATGGCTCGATATTGAGGTTTTATCCCTACGTTTAATCGATGAACGTTTCTATCACCTTGATACCTGTTTTTGTCCCCTTAGTGGCGGTTATCTACTCTACTATCCCGATGCTTTTGATGCCTATTCTAATCGGTTAATTGAGTTAAAAATTCCCGAAGAAAAACGCATTATCGTTGAAGAAGCCGATGCGGTTAACTTTGCTTGTAATGCTGTGAATATCGGTGAAGTAATCGTCATGAATAAAATTAGTGACGATTTACAACATAAGTTAGCAGCAAAAGGCTTTGAAGTGGTACAAACTCCCCTGACGGAGTTCTTAAAAGCAGGAGGTGCAGCCAAGTGTTTAACCCTGCGTACCACGGAACCCTTAATTCCAGACCATCGCGCTAATGTCACCATTGAAAGTCGCATTCTCCAGTTAGAAGGTCATCTCCTCGACGCGGGAATTATGAATAAAGCTCTCGATGTTGTGGTAGGAAATGGTGGCAGCTTCAAGGTTTTAAACTTCACTTTGGGGATTGAGCGCCAAAGTACCTCTTCAGCAGAAGTGCGCGTTTCTGCACCCTCTCACGAGGTAATGGAGGAGATCATGGTACAATTGATCGACCTCGGTGCAGCCGCTCGTCCTCAAGAAATCTGTGATGTCAATACCGCAGTGGTGGCACAAAATGGGGTCGCTCCCGATGATTTTTATGTCAGCACCATCTATCCCACGGAAGTGCGGGTTAGCTGTGAATGGGTGCGGGTGGAAAATCAACGCATGGATGCAGCCATCGTCGTCACTGAAAGTCCAGAAGGCAAAACGGCCAAATGTACTCTGCTGCGGGATTTAAAAGCTGGCGATCGCGTCATGGTGGGAGTTGAGGGCATCCGTACTATCCGACAGGCGGAATCCAGGGAGCAACGCAACAGCACCCAGGAATTTACCTTTATGGGTGCGGGGGTTTCCAGCGAGCGCCGAGTCGAGTTAACCGTCGAGCAGATTGCCTGGGAAATGCGTAAAATTCGCGACCAGGGCGGTAAAGTGGTAGTAACGGCAGGTCCGGTGGTCATTCACACTGGAGGAGCGCAACATCTCTCCCGTTTAATCCGCGATGGTTACGTTCACGCTTTACTGGGGGGAAATGCGATCGCAGTTCACGACATGGAACAGGCGATCATGGGTACTTCTTTAGGGGTAGATATGCAGAAAGGCATCCCCGTGCGCGGTGGCCATCGTCACCACCTCAAGATTATCAACCTCATCCGTCGCCACGGCAGCATCGCCAAAGCTGTATCGGCCGGGGTATTGACAAAAGGCGTAATGTATGAATGCGTCAAAAATAATGTCCCCTTCAGTCTAGCTGGTTCAATTCGCGATGATGGTCCGCTTCCGGATACGGAGATGGATTTAATTAAAGCACAGGAAGAATATTCCCGCTTAATTCAAGGTGCAGACATGATTCTCATGCTCTCTAGTATGCTCCATTCCATCGGTGTGGGCAATATGACACCGGCAGGGGTAAAAATGGTCTGTGTTGATATTAACCCGGCCGTGGTGACAAAATTAAGCGATCGAGGTTCCGTAGAATCCGTCGGTATTGTCACCGATGTGGGTTTATTCCTGAGTCTGTTAACCCAACAGTTGGATAAATTAACCCGTCCCTTGGTAGAAACGGTTTAAAACCGCAAGTAAATCCTCTAGAGACGTTTCTAGAAGCGTCTCTTTTTTAATTATTTCCATAATTGGCGATACTGCCGATCATAGGCTATCAATGAACCTTCTAAAAAACAAAGAAAGAATCCGTTTTATTGACCTCTTTTGTGGTTTGGGAGGATTTCGAGTCGCAATTGCACAAGTTTGTCGCCAAAAAAACTTAGCATCTGATTGTGTTTTTTCCTGTGATATAGATAAAGACGCTCAGGCAATTTATCACGCTAATTTTGGCGACGAACCCCAGGGAGATATTACCGAAATCGCTGCCCTAGACATTCCCAATCATGATATTTTAATGGCGGGATTTCCCTGTCAACCCTTTAGTATTTGTGGTGATTTAAAGGGGTTTGAAGATACCAGAGGCACGCTATTTTTTGAGATTGCCCGTATTTTAAAAGCCAAACAACCCGCAGCATTTATTCTGGAAAATGTCAAGCAATTACAAGGACATCAACAGGGAAAAAC
>SFAQ01000159.1:0-9713 GCA_007096525.1 Microcystis wesenbergii Mw_QC_B_20070930_S4
ATTGACACTCCCATCGCTAAAAGCGAGGGATTCTTGGTTCACTGAGTTTCCTTAATCTGGCAGGACGTATCCAACCAAACCAGAGGGAATCTCACGCCGGCGCGTATTAGTTTCGGTATGCCCTACCGTACTTAGTCCCTTTTTGAGAATGTTGATAGCGGCGTTAATATCTCTATCTTCTACATAGCCACAATGGGGACAAATATGGGTTCTCGTAGATAGAGATTTAGGGACTTTTTGACCACAATTAGAACAATTTTGACTCGTGTTATGGGGGGCTACTGCTACCGTAACCTTACCATATTTAAAACCAAAATATTCTAACCATTGTCGAAAAGTTGACCAAGCCACATCATTAATAGATTTAGCTAGTTTAGAGTTTTTTACCATGCCTTTAACATTTAAATCTTCGTAAGCGATGAAATCGTTAGATTTAATCACGCGCAATGCCTCTTTTTCGACAAAGCCTCTACGTTGCCTACTTATTCTTAAATGTTTTCTTGCATATCTCTTTCTAGCTTTTTGGTAGTTGTTTGATTGGGGTTGACCTTTTCTAAACTTTTTAGATTTCTTCCGATTTAGACGATTTAATCTTTTTTCTGCCTTACGATAGTATTGCGGTATCTCTACCGTTTCTCCATCACTGTTAGCATAAAAAACTTTTAAGCCTACATCCAACCCTACACATTTTTTAGTAGGTTCAAGAGGTTTTGCATATTCCCGAACATCTAAATTAATACAGAATTGGACATAATAACCGTCAGCACGTTTGACAATCCTAACTCGTTTAATTTGGTCTATAGGGTAAAAGTTTAGGTCTCTGGTTCCTTTCAGTTTAACCGTGCCGATGTTTTTCTTGTCGGTAAAAGTAATTTTCTTTCTATCCTCCGATAGTTTCCATCCGGAGTGTTTATATTCTACGGAACGATTATTCTTTTGGAATTTAGGATAGCCTTTCTTTCCCTTTATTCCTTTCTTACAATTGTCATAGAAACGAGCAATAGCTGACCAAGCCCGTTCTGCTGATGCTTGTCTAGCTGTAGAGTTAAGGTCATCCGCAAACTTAAACTGAATGGCTGCGAACCGCACAATATTTATTGAGAGAATATTTATCTACTTGATCCTCTCGCTTAGAATCCATCCAAAGTCTTAAAGCTTTATTACGGATGAATTGTACTGTACGAATAGCTTCATCAATGGCAGAACACTGACTTGGTTTGACCACGGCTTTCATTTCTAAGACAATCATTGTTTATCGACCTCAAACAACTTATTTTATCTTAACCTGTAGAGCATCGGATTGTCAAGATTTTGTAAACACCGAAGCTCTTACATTGAGCCTGTCGAAATGTCGTGCTTTGCTGTTTTATACTGGTCGGGGTTTCATCCCGTCGCTAAAAGCGAGGGTCTTCACCCCGACATTCACAATAAAAGATTCTACTTCTCTTAAATCAGCTTGTAGGGTGCGTGTTTGCGCGTATTTAAAGGAAATTTGTTAATAATTAAATTATGATCGCGCCGTAACGCACCATCTTAAGAAAATTGCTGCGTTATGCTATTACTAACGCACCCGACAAGAGCCGCTACTGTGTCCTCTGTGTATGGAGTGGTTTTTATTATGATTATTTAACTGCTACCGAATATCCCCCCGTTTAGTGTGATTAACTTCCAATCGAACTTTAAAAACCAACTTCTCAGTTCTCACTTTCCTTTATATGAAAGTTTACCTGATAAATATCCTCTAATTTCTTAAGCTATAATTAAAACTCAATAACTTTAACCAGAGGCGAGGATTGTCTTTTTCTAGCCAGCTTTGGGAGTTTTTTAACCATTGGGGAAACCAGGAACCAAAAAGCAGATTTTTGACTCCATCAAGGCTAAAATCGAGATAGGAACCCAACCAACGTATTAAATCCTGACTGCCGGCCATTTCTGCTATCCACAACAGTAAAGCGGGGTTTTTTCTGGCCGCTTTAATTGCTAAACGGCTAAAAGTCAACCAATCGGTTTTATCCTTAATAAAAGTTTCAGAAACCTCCGGCGGTTCGTCGGCCAATAAACCGAAAAATGTGTTTAACATGGCGTTAATTCTTTGGGGGGGTAAGGTTTTTCCCGTGGGAACCATCATTCCTTTAGAAAATAACCAAGTTACTGCCACATTACTTTGATAGGCCCGCACATTTTCTAGGTCTTTAGCTGTTAGTAAATCGTGTTTCAAGGCCATATCCAGAAGATGGGTTAAGCGCTCTAAATTACGCACCAAAGAACCGAATCCAGTAAAGATTAAGGGTGATTGCAGGGAGGCGGCATCACCGATGGCTAAAATGCGATCAAAGGAGACAATTCGATCTTTTTTGCCTGTGCTAAAATGACCGGGTATATAACCAAAGGTGGGTTTTTTCCAAGTTAATTTTTCTGGGTCACACTGTCGATATTCTGGCAAAATAGTAAAGAAATCTTCGTACATTTCTAACAGAGAACCGGGGTTATCGGGATGGACTTGATGATAGTGGAATAGATAGAAGGTTAATTCTTTTCCTTCTCCCGGAAATAATTCCCAAATTAATTGCCTACCTTTGGAAATATCGCCATGGGAATTTAAGACATCGCCATAGTGAGAATCCCACACCACCGGATCGAATCCTTCTACTACTGCCCCCACCGTCGGACAGACACTATCAAAGGCACGCACTCCGTTTAATTGCCAAGCAATGGGGGAGGCGGAACCCATGGCATCAATTAATAAACGGCCTTTTATCTGTTGAATTTTTCCACCATGATTAAGGGTGACAGTAACACTATTGGCGGTAATATCAGCCTTGATAAATTCAGTTTGATCGAGAATTTTACCGCCATGATCCTGTATTTTTTTAGCGCAGGAGCGGAGCAATTGATCGGAATTAATGGCGATATTTAAAACCGTGGGAGTATGGAGAATCTCCGCCTTCAAATGGGGGGGATTATTGCCATCAAAAAACTTATTAAAGCCATCGATGTATTCTTGGAAGATTAATTCCTCGAATTCTTCGGCGGTAAATAGACCTAAATTAATTAAACTTTGAAACTCCGATCGAGAGATATTCCATTCCCGATTCATCCGTCCGAAAGGCAGTCTTTCTACTAAGAGGACTCGATAACCTAATTTGGCCATCTGTGCCGCATGAATTGCCCCCAAGGCACCACCGATATAAATTAAGTCGTAGGTGATGGGATGATCATTTTCCTCGCTGCTAGAGAAAATTACCGGCTGCGGTTGTTGGGGATTTTTGGCACTGTCGCGCCAACGTTTTTCCCACCAATACAAACGTTCTAAGTCTGCCTCTCCTTGGGGCATTTTGCGGAAGTAGTGAACCGTTAGGGGATAGTCCGCTTCTAAATCTGTAAAAATTGAGTGATTTTTTTGATCGATATTTGGTATCGTGCTAAACTGCGGCGGAAAACGCTTTTGTAAAGCTCGATCGAGCTGCCGAGTCAGAGATGTTTCTTGATCATGCGATCGCTGACCCCAGCGGAAAACTTTTAAATAAGTAGTCCGTTGCAGCGTCCAGACAAAGATCGACAATTCGATCGCCTCCGATAAGCGCAATCTCACCCCGTTAGGTGTATTTGTCTTGACACCGCTTCCGGGTTGCCAATCGGATTGTAACCACTGACAAACGGCGATCGAGTCGGGAGTCGGAATTTCTCTGTAAAGTATTTCTTTCATCTTGATTTAGTTGTTAAACCCAAAAATCGTCTGATTACGCTAGACTACACAAAAAGTTTTCTGAAAAAAGTTTAAAAAACTTTACACACCTAGATTAATACACAGCCTACCCCATCTGATTATGAATTATCCCATCCCGACTACCCCCGAAGAAATTGCCGCCCTCCGACAGCGTCCCGTCGATGAGGAGATGATCGCTGCCGTGATTGCGGGAATTATTAGAATGGCCCGCGCTCAGGGTCAATCTCTCGATGAGCTTACTGAAGAAATTCTCGCAGAAGACCCGATTTTAGATCAAGTGCAACGACGTTGGTTAAGTCAGCTTTTGACTAATGCTTGGCAAAATTTAGCTGGATGGGTGTAATTGAGCGATGGAATGGCTAACAATCACTCTCGCTAGTGTTTTGACCCTGTTAACCCCCGCAGGGGCAATTATCGATACGGTTTTAGCCCATACCCTTCGCTCCCAAGTCCAAAAAGTGGAACAATTAGCCGTGAGAGTCGATAATACTCCCAATTATCAGGCTCTGCAAGGCAAAATCGATCGAGTTCGCATTTCTGCACGGGGAATTTATCCCCTTGCTGGTGTTCGCATTGAGAAGATCGAGCTAGAAACTGAGCCAATTAGTCTCGATTTGCGGCAATTACAGCAAAAAAACAGCAGTTTAGCCGCCGCCTTGCGCCGACCGGCTGCGGGAGCTTTGCATCTTGTCCTCACGGAAACTAATGTTAATCAAGCTTTACAATCGGCAGCGGTCAAAGAACAAATTCAGACCCTGATTAATAATCTGATTCCCTCTAGGGAAGAATTGGGTAGCACAAAATATCAACTTAGTCAAGCAAATTTTAACTTTCTTAATAATAATCGAGTTGCTCTGAGGCTGCAGCTGGAGACCCAGCGGCCGGACGAACTGGCAGCCAGCCTCGATCTTAGCCTAGAAGTGGGATTTAAGCTAGTGCAGGGGCGAAAAATCGAGCTTATTGACCCCACAGCCACTCTTAATGGTCGTCGCATCTCCTCGCGCCTTCTCAAGGGGTTTGCCGAGGGTATATCCACCCAGTTAGATTTAAAAAACTTCGAGAAACAAGGAATTATCGCCCGCCTTCTCCAATTACAGATTGACGATGATAAGCTGAGTATAGCCGCCTTTGGCAGAATTGAACCTCGATCGGGGAACCCCAATTAAATTTAACGGTCAGAAAAGAGGAGATATTTCAGTGTTCAGTAATCAGTGAAAAGAAAACTGCTATTTAATACTGCTCACTTAAAACTCAAATCTGATAACTGATAACTGATAACTGATAACTAATAACTGATAACTGATAACTGATAACTGATAACTGAATTATGCCTAGTTCTCGCTCTAGTGATAAAATCTCTTTGCCTTGGATAATTGGTATCGGCCTCGCTTTATTTACTGCTGGTGGGGCCACTGCTTGGTTTGCCGTCCATCACCTATCTTCCCCCCAGAAAACCAGCGAAAACCCGATTGAATCTCCCAGTCCAGTGCCGATAATTGAATCGCCAATTGTTGAACTGCTTCCTCCCGGTCCAGTGAAGACAAGTCCGACAGCAACTCCTGCAGCTATTCCTGTTAGGGAAACTCGACAGGTTTATTGGTTAAAAGTGACCGATACGGGTAATCAATTAGTCACCCAAGAAATTACCGTTCAAAAGGCCGATAGCCGTGAGGAAGAGTTAACAGCAGTATTGCAAACTCTATTAACCGGTCCAAGTAATCCTCAGGATATGACTACTATTCCCCCCGGGACTAAATTACTGGATTTAAAAGTAGATAAAACGGGAATTAAGGTTAATCTCTCGCGCGAGTTTGGCAATGATGATGGTCCTGATATGTTGATCGGTCGTTTGGCACAAATCATCTATACTACTACTACCGAGGATCCCAATGCCAAAGTCTGGATTCAAGTGGAAGGAAAACCCCTAGAATTACTAGGAGAAGGCCACGGTATTGAAGTTGTCCAACCGATGACTCGTAAGTTTTTTGAGGAGAATTATCAATTGTAAGTTGTCCGCGCATTTCAATTGTTGGTTGCGATAGCAAATTGAGGTTAACTAGGGGGATTACTGGGGGGATAGGGAAAAAGAATTGGATAGGGAAGTTTAATTCCTTCTTGCTGATAGCGTCGGTGTAGGAGTTTAATAAATTCGTGTTTAATGGTGAGATGTTGAAAAAATTCTTCTTCTACCACCTTGAGATAAACTGTTAGCACAATGCTATAGTAATCGAGTTTACCATAAAGAATCAAGGGTTTATAGTTACCGAGGTGAGGTTGCAATAACTGGGCGATTTCTTGCATAACTTCTAGGGTAACTTTTTCGACTTTTTCTAAGTCACTATCGTAACTAATGCCCACTTCCACGGGAACCAGTAGGGAGTGATCTGGTAAACTATAGTTACGGAAACTAGAAGAAATGATCTGAGCATTGGGAATGACCAAAAGATTATTGGTAATTTCTTCGATGACTGTGCATCTTAAATCCACATCTCGCACATAACCAGCTTCTCCTGTTCTCAGTTCAATATAATCTCCCGGTCTAACTTTTTTAGAAGTGATAATATTAATCCCTGACATTAAATTAGCTAGGGTATTTTGGAGAGCTAAACCGAGGGAAACACCCCCAATACCAAAGGCAGTAAGCAGGGGAGTTATCGAAATGCCAATCGAGCTTAAAATCAGCAAAAAACCGCAGCTAAAAATCAGAACTTTGGCGAGAAATTCAAATAGGGAAGTTAGGGAAGAAATGCCATCATCTCCCGTGGTATAAACTCGTAATATTTCCACGGATAATTGAGCAACAACCCAAGTAGCCGAAGCTAAAAAAGCCACTAGCAGAAATGTTTTGCTCAGGAGAATCAGGGAGGGAAAGAGGGGAAGATTGGGAAGGGAGAGGGCAATATTTAACCCCAAAAGTCCGAACCAAAGTATGCTTAATCCACGAAGGGAACGTAAAACCCCTTCCGAGAAACGCAGGTTTTTTTCTCTGGCAATCGATAAAAGTTGACTGACAACGCGCTTTTCTACGAGCCATCCCAACAGCAGGAAACTGAGGATGATGGTGATAGGTAAGATAATATAGGGCCAATCTTCCAGTCTGGTTAATAGGTTCATTGCTAGAGGGTTAGAAAAAGATGCAGTTTTGTCTTATATTATTCTCCATTTGCCTATCTCTAGCAGGGGCGGTGGAATTTTCGGGCAAAAAGTTGCAAAATGTAAAGAGAAACTCATCTTTCCTTCGGCGGCCTTCGTGAATAGTCAGTTAGTTAAACCAAAATTCGGGCTTTATCGACTCTTAATGGTTATAATCGTGGGTTTGTTGCTGATTAGCACCTTTTTAATCGCTTTTCATCTGGCTAAGATGTCGGATCCCTACATTAAAGAGGTGTTATCCCGACAAGGTAATGTCAGTCGCGGTTACGAAATCTTTCAAATTAACTGTGCTGCTTGTCACGGTCAGTTTGCTGATGGCATCGTCGGACCAAGTTTAGAGGACGTTTCCCATCGCAAATCGAGAATTAGTCTGATTGAACAGGTAATTAGCGGTAAAACCCCGCCAATGCCCAAATTTCAGCCCGATACTCAAGCTATGGCCGATTTATTAGTTTATTTAGAAAATCTTTCAAAAAACTGACTTGAAAGAGGGTGTAGGGTGTAGGGTGTGGGGTATGGGGTGTAGGGAAGGAAACCTCTTTCATCTCTGGTGGTGAAAACTTTTTCATCGGGACTGACTCTTGGCTGAGATTGATGGTAAGCTGGGACGCGTTGAAACTGGGTGGAGAGTGACAGGTGGGGAATGGAGAGGTGAGGGAATGGGGAAGTGGGGAAGTGGGGAAGTGGGGGAGTGGGGAATTTCAACTAAAACCCCAAAACCCTAAAACCCTAAAACCCCAAAACCCAACCCCTGACCGACTGATAAATTTTACTTATATAGAAAAATTTTGCTTCTGTTTGGGTACGTTAGTAGAGACACTTAACGATAAATACTTATGTCTTGGCATTCCCAAGTTGAACCGGCAATTATCCAAGGTGATTTCTGGCAAGTTAGCCAATTTTATCAAGAATTAATAGAAAAGGAACCCTTAGAAATTAGTCATTATTGGTATTTAGGATTAGCCTATCTTTTGGAAGCTAGGGAAGAAGAAGCACAAACGATATGGTTATTCGTCCTCAGTCAAGGGGATGAACAGGAAGTGACTGCGTGGACAGCAGATTTAGTCAATATTTTAGATGGGGAAGCGCGAAGACAATTAGACTTAGGCAATTTAGAAACCAGTTGGTTAATTCGAGGACATATTCGCGAGATTAGTCCCAATAATATTGATAATTTACTGCGGTTTATCTTATTAGCAATTGATTTGAATTATTTCGAGCAAGAGCAGTTACAATCTTGGTTATTTGTTGATGTATTAAAAACAAATAATTGCCATAATCTAGATTTAAGTTTATTGGCAGAAGTTTTCGGAAAATTTCTCGATTATCAGATACCAGAAACCGTCCCTTACTTAGAAGCAATATTTCAATCTAACTGTCAGCGACCAACTTTCATCAAAGTAGTAGAAGCTAAAGTAAATTCTCTAGCGATGAATAATAAACCATTGGCTATTGATATTATTAATACTTGTTTGGCAGTAGAACCAGGGCAAATTTATCTGTTAGCTGAACTGTATCAATGTTATTTTGATAATCGAGATTTTCCCGCTGCTATCCAAGTCGCTAATCAATTAAAAACAAGTTGTCAAGGGTTGCCTTCTCAAGCTGTCGCTGATTATATTGCTCTTTATGTCAAATTATTCAGTGGTAATTGGATCGATATTAAGACAGATATTGAAGAATATACAGAATCCTTGCAAAAAAGTATCGCTAATCGAGAATGTCCCAGATTTTTGGATAAACCATCCCTAACAATTTTATCTGCTCTAGTTTACCTAGAAGATAAACCCCAAAAAAACCGTTACATTAATAATTGTATTGGTCAACTTTTTCAGGAATATGTTCGCAATAACTCTAACTATAATTACTATCAAAAATCGACTATTAAAGATACCAATAAAGTTCTTAAAATTGGCTATATTGCCCATACCTTATATAATCATTCTATCGGATTAATCTCTAGGTGGTTAATGAAGTATCATGACTATAATAAATTTCATGTCTCTTTATACCTAGTATCTCAAAAAGAAGATATTATCACTGAAAATGATTTTAAAAATAAGGTAAATGCTTGCTATAATTTACAAAAAAATCCTCTATTAATTGCTGAAAAAATTAGTCAAGATAACATCGATATTTTGGTAGATTTAGACAGCATCACTGATAATACAACTTGTCAAGTCATGGCACTAAAACCCGCACCAATACAAGTGACTTGGTTAGGTTTTGATGCGTCAGGAATTCCCGCAATTGATTACTATCTTGCTGATAATTACGTTTTACCAGCAGATGCACAGGAATATTACCGAGAAAAAATTTGGCGCTTACCTAATTCCTATATTTCCGTGGATGGTGTCGAGGTTGCTTACCCTTCTCTCCGAAGGAATGATTTAGGGATTCCCGAGGATGCAATTAATTACTTAACCGTACAAACGGGGGTAAAACGTAACCCTGAAACTATTCGACTTCAGCTACAAGTTTTAAAAGCAGTTCCTAATAGTTATTTGAGTATTCAAGGGTTAAGTGATGCTAAATCAGTGGAAAAATTATTTTTCAAAGTTGCCGAGGAAGAAGGAATTAATTATGAGAGATTAAAAATCTTACCCCTTTATCCCACAGGAATTTATCGGGCAAATTTAAGAATAGCTGATGTGGTTTTAGATACCTATCCTTTCACGGGAGGAATGACGACTTTAGATGTGCTGTGGATGGGGATTCCTTTGGTTACAAAAGTTGGTCAACAATGGTCATCGAGAAATAGTTATACTTTAATGGTTAATGCGGGAATTAGTGAGGGTATCGCTTGGAGTGATGAGGAGTATATCGATTGGGG
>SFAQ01000016.1:0-17875 GCA_007096525.1 Microcystis wesenbergii Mw_QC_B_20070930_S4
TTCTGAATCGTAAGTTATAACTATTATAATCTCATTTCTCTTTGTGATCAGGTTCAAGATTTTCTAGTTTTTGACTGCTATAAGCATTAATACTCATTGCACAAGTGAGATGCTCCCTATCTTTATCATACCCCTCTGCGTCTTTCATGGCGGCTTCCCAGTTAGGATAGTTGCCAAAAAATCCGTATTCTGATGGATTATTTTTGTAAACTTTCCAGAAGATAGGGGGAATGAATTCTTTGATGAAGGATTTTATGTTCATAGGGTTGATCGGTAGTGAATGGGGTAAGTAATTGTATCTTAAAGAATTCAGCGTTAAAATTTGTAGGTTTTCTGATTACAGTATCTCACCTTACTACCTGATTTTTGAGCAAGTTTAACCATTCCATGAATCTCGCTCCTCATTGATATACATTTGATTGTCAATTCCTTGCCAAATTTCTTGCCCTAATCCATCTAACTCCAAAATACTGCGTCGTCCAGATTCCTGCGAGATGGTACTAACTAGATTTTGATTTTCAGAATCTAGTTCTGGTAATTGTTGCAATAGATGGGAAATAGCAGCAGATAAAGAAAGCTGATGATTTTTTGCCCATGCTTCTGCTTTTCGCATTAGGGAAGGGTCGATTTCAATGGTAACAGTAGTTAGCATGAGTTTTTGAGTTAGGGTTGTTTTCTGTCAATATAATTGAAAGTTACTATTACATGATTATCAAGATAAATGATGTTTATATTGAAGTCTATTGTCGAGAATATTTTATAAATAACTAATTTTTTCATGATTTAATCATACAGTTTTTACAATATAGTTAAGGATTATTTTTCTATAATTATTGCTGGTTTTTGAGTTTTTCTAAAATTATCAACTCCTGCAAAATAGACGTTAAAAATTTTAAGTGCATCTTCTTCACTATAGTTTCCTAACTGTACTTGTTTCCACTGATGACAATTTTGTTCTTTAATTGTCTCGAATAAATAGCATCTGACTACGACATCACTATGTCCAAGAGCGACTAATGAACTTAATCTATGATTTCCCTCTTTGACAATAAAAACACTTTGACTATCTTGTCTAGCCAATTTCCAAACCTCTATGTAATCGTATTTTTGTGGTTGATAACCAATACTGGATATTGAATGATATGCACCTTCTAACCACTTGTATTCTTGATTAATTTGAGAACGTTTAACTCCTTGATGCGAGAAATGTGTGATGATATCAATAATATCATCAGCATTTTCTAACCATCCGTTATTGATATTGAAATTATCTCCTTCATGCCAAGGATAAATCCAAAGAGGAATATGCTTAGATAGTTCAATTCCAAAAACTTCTCCAAAATTTTGAGGACGATAATATAATAAAAATTCTTCAAATCTTTTTCTAATTGTTTCCAGAGATTGCTTTTGATGTAATCCAATAATATACTGTTCATAAGGATTCAAAGAATTACAACCATATCTAAATCCGCAGTAATGCCGACATTGATTGATAGGAATAGAAATAATCTGTTTACTTGACTTCAAGCAAGCTGTATTGAAAAAGTTTCTAATCTTTTTTAGAGAATACTGTGGCTCTAACTTCAGAGTTTTCATATATATCTAGTAGCTGAGATAGGGTAGGGAAATAATTATGTTTAGCAAATTCCGAAACAATAAATTTTTGACTATGTTGATAGGCTTGAATATGAGACCATGGAGTTGAATTATTAGTATTTTGTGGTACTATTTTTGTTCCAGTGAATTTATTAGTTATTTTCCCTAACAAACGGCGAAATTTACCAAGAGTCACATAGCTTTGTACTACAACATCTTGACTAGATACTCGACATAGTTCTTTAATTGCTTTTGCTATAGATTCTTCGGGCATTAAATGAAATAAACGAAAAACTATCACACAATCAAATTTATGATCATTAAAATGGAGATTTAATACATCACCTTTTTCAAGAGAAACGTTGTCTTTAAATGATAAAGTTTCAACTTTTTTATTAGCTTCCGTTAACATATCCTCCGAAATATCTACCCCAATAATTTCACCTACTCCATCATAATGATTTAAAAAACGTCCTGTTCCCACTGGCAAGTCCAAAATTTTGCTAATCTCGCGTTTTTGAACATATTGTTCAATAAATTTATCTTCTCGTTGCCAATGTATTTCAATTTGTCTTGATTCTTCATAGGTAGTTGCCACCTGTTGCTTATACTTATAATATCCATCATAGTTATGTAAGTCTTTTTGTTGTTGTTGGTAATTATTCATGATTTGTACTTTTTAGTAAATTAGTGAAAAATTGGTCAGTTATATCAGTTATAACGGATTCTAATTTAAGTTCCATTGATAATTAATAAGGCACATAGACCAGCTTCTGGGAGGTAATTTACCTGATGGATAAAAATTACTAGCTTCTACGGTAAAATTAAGGGCATTTTGAATATAATCAATCATTGCCCCTCCCTCTAGAATACCTCCTTTAATTAAAGCGACATTAACATAACATTGTCCGGGGGTTAAATTAAGGGAATTAACCAAGCATTTCACCGCACCTTCGGCTGGTAAAATATCGGGAAGTTCACGAGTAGAATCACTATCTATAAAATAGATTTCTACATTAGATATGTCGAAAATACCAAGAGCAAATGTAGCATTTTTTAGAGGTCGATCACTTTTGTATTCAAGAATAATTTCTAAATTACTATCACAAAAAATAATGCCACTAGGATCAGTGCTTGTAATTTGTATTGATGTAAACTTAGCACTGCCATCACCTTGTCTATCTCGTCTATCTTTCAAAGGAACGGAAGCAATATCTAAAGTAGATTCAAGGTATTTATTGATAACTAATTGTGCGTTTCCTTGTTCAATAAGTTGGCCTTGATGTAGCAAGTATCCTCCCTTACAGAGAGATGCAATAGTAGTCATATTATGACTAACAAATAAAACCGTTCGCCCCTCCTTACTGGCCACATCACCCATCTTGCCTAAACACTTTTTTTGAAAAGCCGCATCCCCCACCGCTAAGACTTCATCTACTACTAAAATCTCCGGTTCTAGGTGTGCCGCCACCGCAAAAGCCAAACGCACATACATCCCCGAAGAATAGCGCTTAACGGGAGTATCGAGGAACTTTTCCACCTCGGCAAACGCCACTATCTCATCGAACTTGCGATCGATTTCTTGCCGCATCATCCCCAAAACTGCACCATTGAGATAGATATTTTCTCGACCGGTTAACTCCGGATGAAAACCCGTCCCCACCTCCAACAAACTCGCTACCCGTCCCTTTAAGCGGACTCGTCCGGTGGTTGGTTCCGTAATCCGGCTGAGAATCTTTAAAAGAGTCGATTTTCCCGCACCATTGCGGCCGATAATTCCCACCACTTCGCCGCGCTTGACTTCAAAAGAGACATCCTTCAGCGCCCAAAATTCCTCCTTAGTCTCGGTTTTTTTGCCACCGAAACCCTTTAACGCCGATTTTACCCCCTGGGCAATCACATCGCGTAAAGCAGTGTACTTTTCTCGTTCCTGTTGATGGTCGAGAACATAGCGCTTACCTAAATTTTCCACCTCGATGATTGTATCCGTCATGATCTCAGGGAAAATACTACCATGTTATTAGTCTACACCCTTAAGATACCCAAGCGACCGGCAAAACTATCACCCCCGGCAGAAAAGAATTATTTTTAGGTGTTTTCACCAAAAATTATTATATAAGAATATACTGAGAAGATATGAAGGCTCAAACAATTTAACAACAATCATGAAAACTCTGACGCGTATCACTTTTAATCCGGAAGTCATGGGAGGTAAACCCTGTATTCGTGGTTTGCGAGTCACCGTGGGAACCCTAGTGGGATTAATCGCTGCTGGTTACTCCAAAGAAGACATTATTAACGCTTATCCCTATCTAGAATTAGCTGATATTGATGAAGCGCTTACCTATGCTGCTTGGCGAGTAGAAGAAGTGGAAATTCCCCTATCTTTGCCATGAAAATTATCATTGATATGAATCTCACCCCTGAGTGGGTAACGGTGTTGGCAAAATACGATATTCAAGCAGTTCATTGGTCAATGGTAGGCGATCCTCGCGCTCCAGATCATGACATAATGGAATGGGCAAAAATCAACGATTATATTGTTTTTACTAATGATCTTGACTTTGGAACCATACTAGCAGTTACTGCCGCTAATTCTCCTAGTGTTATTCAATTTCGCACCCAGGATTTATTACCTGCTAATTTAGAAAAATTAGTAGTTGAGGTGTTGCAAAAATTTGAACCCCAATTAAATCTAGGAGCTTTAATAACTATCGATGTCAATCGCTCTAAAGTTAGAATTCTTCCGATCAAATCAAAAAATTGACTATAGATAATGATTCATAGCCAGAGGAAGTATAAGACTCGATTCTGTCAATTCAGCAATATTACTCAGGTATAATCGATCATTGATAAGTAGGGAGGCACAATTATCTGTAGGATGGGTTAGCGCACTTCGTAACATGAGCGGGCGTTGGGTTTCATACTTCAACCCAACCTGTTGATGGTCGAGAACATAGCGCTTACCTAAATTTTCCACCTCGATGATTGTATCCGTCATGATCTCAGGGAAAATACTACCATGTTATTAGTCTACACCCCTAAGATACCCAAGCGACCGGCAAAACTATCACCCCCGGCAGAAAAAATTTATTTTTAGGTGTTTTCACCAAAAATTATTAGGTAATAATATACTAAGAAGATATGAAGGCTCAAACAATTTAACAACAACCAGCGGAAGTCATGGGAGATAAACCCTGTATTCCTGGTTAGCGAGTCACCGTGAGAACCTAACTAAAAAACTTTATGAACACACCCGAATTAGCCATTGCTACCGTTGGTTTAACCAAACAATTTGACCGCCATGGGGCCGTTAATCAAGTGGATTTACAGATTGAAGCGGGGGAAGTTTACGGGTTAATCGGTCCAAATGGAGCGGGAAAAACCACTTTAATTAGGATGTTAGCGGCAGCGGAAGAACCGACAACGGGAGAAATATATCTGCACGGAGAACGTCTTTTAAGAGATGAGAGTAATCCCCGTCTGAAAAGAAATTTAGGTTATCTACCCGATAATTTTCCCCTCTATGATGACCTAAATGTCTGGAATTATCTGGATTATTTTGCCCGTCTTTATCATATCCCTCGCTCCCAACGTCATCGCCGCATTTATGAGGTTCTAGAACTGGTACAATTAACCGGTAAAAGCCATAGTTTTATCGCTACTTTATCCCGGGGGATGAAACAACGTTTAAGTTTAGCCCGAACAATTATCCATGAACCTTTAATTTTACTTCTCGATGAACCGGTTTCTGGATTAGACCCGATCGCTCGTTTACAATTTCGTGAGATTATTAAAGTCTTACAATCGGCAGGTATGACTATTTTAATTTCCTCCCATGTCCTTAGTGATTTAGCCGAACTTTGTAGTTCTGTGGGCATCATGGAATTAGGTTATCTAGTGGAAAGTACCTCTTTAGAGGAATTAAATCAACGTCTAGCTGGCCAATACTTGCAGATTACGACTCTAGGCAATTTAGAAGCCTTGGAAACGGCTCTTAAACAATGTGTTTTTGTGGAAAGTTGGCAAAGAATTATTAATACTAATACTCTCCGGGTTAAATTTACGGGAACCCTAGAAGATAGTGCCGAATTGTTGAAATCTTTAGTCGTTTCTGGCCTGACCTTAAGCGAGTTTTATACTTGCCGCGAAGATTTAGAAACTATTTTCCTAAAACTGGGACATCGACAGGCATCTTAAGGGGAAATAATAGCTTTCAATCTAACTAGATAGTAACTTTTCTACTAATTTAATTTGCTCCTGACTAAAACCAGCTTCCTTCAGATGTGCCAGAAACCATTTTTGTCGATAACGACCGTCTAAATCCACAGCCTTTCTATAGGTATCATGAGCTTTTTTACTATCACCTTGCTCTAAATAAATCATTGCCAAAGCCACAAGAGGATGGGGATTATTTGGCTCTAATTTAACTGCTTTTTCAGCGTTAGTAATAGCTGAATCAAAATCTTTTAGGCGATGATAGGCGAGGGATAAATTATAGTAAGCAATTTCATTATCGGGTTTTAAATTAGCGGCTTTAGTATGAGTGACTACGGCTTTTTCAAGATGACCCGCCACTAGATAAACAATACCCAAAGCATTATAAGCAGCCACATGATCGGGAGCAATTTTAATCGTTTCTTCGAGAGTTGTTTGTGCCGCTAAAGGTTGTTTAGCTAGGTGTTGTGTCCAGCCTAAAATTACTCTCCCGTCTAGATGATTGGGGTTTAACTGTACCGATTTTTTAAAAGCTTCAATACTTTTGACAAAATCTCCCTGTTGACGATACTGTAATCCCAATTGACGATAACGATTAGCGGCCTTAATGTCTGATGCGGAAATAATCGGACTGGGAGAAGGAGAAATGATTATCTTAGCCGTCGGTTCTTTTTTAATAGGAGAGGGGGGACTACAGCCCCAAAAAACCGGGGAACTAAAGATGCTCAAGATAGTCAGGATTCGATAACTATTCATGGGACAATTAATACCAGTCCAATTGTTAAGGGTGTCATCAAATTATGAATTATTCCCCCGAATCCGTGCAACGGCTGCTCGATTCCGATGATTATGGCCATCGCTTATCGGGAGTTAATCAACTGCGTTATTTAGACCCAGAAATCGCCTTCGAGATGTTACAGCCTTTAATTAACGATAGTAACGCTAGGGTGCGTTATTCGGCGGTAAGTCAGTTAGATATCCTCGGTCGTCAGAATCTTGATCTGACCTTAACTATTCTGCGCGATCGCTTGTTGAATGATCCGGAAGGAGACGTGAAAGCAGCCGCGGCCGATGCGATCGGGGGCTTAAAATTAACGGCAGCCTACGATGATCTGGTGGCTGTCTATCAACAATCCAGCGACTGGTTAATTCAATTTAGCATTGTGGCAGCTTTGGGCGAATTGGGGGAACCCCGGGGCTTTGAACTGCTGGAAATCGCCCTTAACTCCGATAATGAATTGGTCAAAACGGCCGCCGTTAGTGCTTTTGGGGAACTAGGCGACCCTCGCGCCGTCTCTTTACTCGTTCCCTTGGCTAATGATGATGACTGGCAACTGCGCTATCGTCTCGCTCAAGCTTTAGGCCGCTTAGGGGGACAGGATGCGATCGCTGTTTTGACCCAGTTAACCAACGACAAAAGCGCCCAAGTCGCCCAAGAGGCCCGCAATAATCTCGTTCAAGGGTGATGCAGAATAGTTGATTTTTGTCAATACTATTTACAATAAACTTTAATTAAGAATCGTTAACAAAGGTAAAGCGATGAAACAATTTACCCGTTTAATCTTGCTCATCGGTCTTCTCGCGGGGGGCTGTTTCTCTCCCTCAATTGCGATCGCTGATAATCCGGCGGGGGCAATCGTGAGCAAGGATTCACAGGTTAACGAACTACTGCGTCAAGCGCGGCAATTGGTCAAAAATGGCAATTATGGGGAAGCTATAGCCGTTTACGAGCAGGCTGCCGCCCTTGATGGCAATAATGCCAAAATTTTCTCCGGGATTGGCTTTTTACAAACGCTGCAAGGGGATTATAACGCCGCCGCCCAAGCATACCAAAAAGCTTTAAGTCTCGATCCGAGTAATCCCGACTTTTTCCATGCTCTCGGTTATAGTTTGGCTAATATCGGCGATTATGACAATGCAGCCACCGCTTACTACTACGCTATCCAAATAGAACCGAAAAACGTCCAACACTACCTCGGTTTAGGGGTGGTATTATTACGGCAAAAAAACTATGCAAAAGCGGGCGAAGTTTACCAATGGGTTTTAGCTCTCGACCCCAATAATCAGCAAGCCCACGAAATCATGGGCAAAGCCTTGATTGAACAGAATAAAAGCAGCGAAGCCCTCGATTTTCTCCAAAAATCCCTGCAAAGATTCCCTAACAATAGTGAATTAAGATTGCAACTGGCCAGCCTTTTGCTTAAACAGGGCGATTTAAATGGCGGAACCCAAATTTTAAAAGAAATAGAGCGACAAAGTGCAGGAAATTTTTTAATTCAGCTAAAAATAGGGATTTTACTTGAAAAACAAGAGCGTTTTGACGAGGCTCTCCCCTTTTATCGTCGGGCTGTTTTCCTGCAACCCCAATCTTTGGAAGCACAAGCGGGAATCGGTCGCATCCATCTGGCCAGAAAAGATTATCTTGCAGCAATTATCGCCTATCAAGATTTGGCCGAAATCGCCCCCAATAACGCCGATGTCTATCTTAATCTCGGTCGCGCCTACGCGGGCCGCGGACGAAAAAGAGAGGCGGAGGAGGCTTTTAAGCAAGCGCGAGCGGTTTATGTCCTAAAAAATAATCAATCCGGCCTCCAGGAAGTGGATGCCCTACTGAAGAAATTGCTTGAGTAAACCCAGATCAGTGATCAGTTATCAGTGATCAGTTATCAGTGATAACTGATCACTGATGCGATCACGGCAAGAGGCTCCTTTCTCCCAACTCCAGTGCAGTCTTCAGGAGTGATAAGCTGTACTGAATTTAAACTGCATATTGGAAATTTTAGTACAAATGCTCAAACTTCCTCTCCCTGCTCCCTGCTCCCAACTCCGGTGCAGTCTCAACGAGTAATTTAGACTGATTATCTATTGCCCCTTTTGCCCCTTGCATGAGTGCCTGTCCTCATAAATAGCCCATACTCAACGGATTTAGTATGATTTAGACAGTCAACAGTTTATTACCACTCGATCGGCAGCCAGGATCTTCTCGACTTTGTGTGAGAATTTTTGCTTATGGAATCCTGAAGTGCTTATGGGGCAAGACTTTTAGGACTATTTCACTTATGGTGAGCAGCAGAAGTTATTCAAAGAGGGCGAAGGCAAGGAAGTGGTCACTGATAACCGAAAAGGCTGAGGACTGACGTTCAAAAAGATCGCACTTAATTACAGTACGACCGCTTTTAATTATCGATTTTTAAGTAGCGAATTTCTCAGTCAGATTCCTACTTTAATAATTTGCGTTGCAAAACTGAACCTGCACCCAAAGCACTAATGGCGAGTAAACCGATTACAGACGTGGGTTCGGGAACCGTAGTTTGGGGAGCTAGGGTAAATTTAATGTCATCGAAGACAATTTGATTGACAGTACCACTAAAGTCAACGGATTTAGCAATTCCATTAAATGCCAACCCTATAGGTTGGAAAGGACAAAAATTCTTACCGTTACAGCCGGGCACCGACGCACCATTAGGAGTCTTGGGTAAATTAATTGAACCCAGCAGGTTTCCTGTAGCATTCAGTCCATCATATATTCTCACAACACCGGGTTGGAAGGGGGCAGAGTAGGAAAAAGAAAGCCCGGTACTAAACCCATTCGCAACATTCATGGTATTTGCGGAGCCACTCAGGAAAAAGGCACCCGTCACTGGGGTAGGTAAACCTCCAATATTACTACCAGGAGCGCCTTGAACAATTGCTAAAGAATTAGGACTGAAGCTGACACCGTAGTTAATACCGGAAGAACCGAGGCTCCCCGTACCACCGTTGTAAAAGTTAAGAATTTGCTCTGTATCTTTCAGCCCCTCAAAATCAAGAAGGATTGTCTGGGCATTAGCTCTATCAACGGCTAAAACACAGGTGGAAAGAGCCACTCCAGAAGCGATTAGTGACAATTTCTTTATTGGGCTTGAATTCTTCATAACTTACCAAGTTCAAATTCAATTTATTTCAACGGTTAAAGAAAAATATTTGAGGACTTGTTCTGCCCTACAAAATAATTCTTGACCTAACCCTAAGTCTAGACACTGCAATTTTAAAAGTCAAGCCGTTTTATGTGTTTTTTTGTTGAAGGTTAAATCTTTTTTTGGGGAGATTTGATCAAAAAAAGTGGCTGAAAATGGCTGAAAATGGCTGAAAATTGAAAATTTTAGCACAAGTACTCAAACTGCCTCTCCCTGATCCGGCACTCATAGACAATCTTAAAAAATAATTTAGATAGTCAACAGAATATCTTCTCAATCTTGTCGTCAAGGAAACGCAGAAAATCTCCCCTTTTTTGTTAAGATTAGTTCCAAACAACATTTCGCACATCTTCATATACTTTTATATATTTTTACATTACCCAAGATGTTTTGACGAAAACTTTCATTGTATAAACTACTATTAAGAACATTTTCAATAATTGATTTTTTCTAAAAAAAAGTTTACAATTCTTCACCTTGATAAAAATCCATCATTGTAGCTATAGTCCTTACTGGCAATGGGTTGTCAGCAATATATTAGTAAAAATTATCAATTGAATGTTAAGAAGTGCGGAAAGTGGGTTACAAAACTTTAGCAATAACTGAACTTCCCCCACACAGAAATACTAAAAAATTGACAAAATCCTTACTGCCTGGAGCTTCTCAGAAAAAATTGACAAGCCGCCACTGGGGACATTTTCCCCTTGAAAATCGACGTTTGGACGTTCGGCGATGCTCAGTCGAGCCGCTGTACCGTTGACTGTATCTAGAGTAGAGCGATGACCTAGAGTTGGCTGTATAGTGATCGCTAACCTGATGATCACAGTCGGGGGGGGCAGGGGGGGTAGGGGTAGGGTTGGGGAAATAAATAATCAGTTTTTAATAACCGGATTTAGTATGATGTCATTAATCTCTAGAGTAAGCGATTCCCTCTGTAGCCATGTTTTTGATGGTTTTCTGCCCCGAAACAAGCTATAATGGTCAAATTGAAAAAATTTGGCTTCAAACCCTAATCTGCGTAAAGATTTCAGGAGTTTGTACCCAGTAGTCCATTGGTATTACATAGTTTTAACTCAGGCTCTGTAAGACTTTTAGCCATAGCTAGTATATTCATACGGGGGAAGTTCAGTAATAAACCCAAAAAAAAAGAGAGCGCAAGCTCTCCTTTTTGGTTATTTGCTAATTTTACTAACTAGCGACAATATATTCCTTGACGTTAGCCCGGCGACGGCGTAAATGGGCCAGGGCCTGGTGTTCTAATTGTCGCACTCGTTCCCGACTGATGTTCATTCTCTGACCGATTTTGGCTAGGGATAACTCCTTGCCATCGGTTAAACCGAAACGGAGGGAAATCACTTCCCGTTGTTGGGGGGTTAATTCGGCCAGGAGATTGGCTAAGTCTTGCCGTAATAACTCTTGGGTGATGAAGGTATCGGGAGAAACTCCGCTATCTTCTAATAGTTCCGACAATTCCGTATCTTGGTTATCGCCGACGCGCACATCAAGGGAGATGGGTTGACGAGCCATACTGAGATATTCGCGGATTTGAGCGGGTTCTAGCTCTAATTCCAGGGCAATCTCGGCAGGGGTGGCACTTCTGCCCAGTTTTTGGGCGAGTTCGCGCTGGGTTCTTTTGATTTTATTCAGTTTTTCGGTGATATGGATGGGTAAACGAATGGTGCGGGCTTGTTGAGCGATCGCACGGGTAATCGCTTGTCGAATCCACCAGTAAGCATAGGTAGAAAATTTATAACCTTTGGTGGGATCAAATTTCTCTACACCTCTTTCTAATCCCAGACTACCCTCTTGAATTAGATCTAGGAATTCCATGTTCCGCTTTTGATATTTCTTGGCGATCGCAACCACCAAGCGGAGGTTAGCTTCAATCATTTTCCGTTTAGCTCGATCGCCAGTTTTCAAGGCGCGATCCAGTTCATTTTCGCTTAAATTCACCGAATCCGCCCACTCCAAGCGCTGTGGTTCCCGTCCTAATTGTTTCGATAGTGCTTCTTTCGCTTCCAACAGGCTCATCATCCGTTGGACTTGTTTGCCGTAAATAATTTCTTGTTCGTGGGTTAGGAGGGGAACTCGCCCAATTTCGTGCAGATAGGTACGCACCATATCGGCATTGAGGGTGGGCTGTGGTTGAGTTTGGTTGGTTTTTGCGGTGGGCATTGGTTTGGTGGTGACTCCTTGACACAGAAAAAGTCTGTTACTATTCCGACTCGCGGGTGAGTCTGGCTTATCTGAAGTCGGTATGAGTTTGATTCGGAATTTCTTTGATTGTATCCTGCGCTTTTAGACGCAGGCAATCCCCTAAAGGTTCAAAGCTAATTCATTCTTTGGTATGATGTTAAGTTTATCCTTTTTTTTCAACATCTAGAACAAAAGTATTACAGCCTAGAACTATCAACTACAATTGCTTGTTTTTGGGTCGCCTTTTCCTGAATCCTCGGCAGTGCCGCTGATACTGTTAGGTAAGATTACAAGACAAAAAGGTGATTTTCCCGATTAGCTGTCAACAATCTAGCTGACTTCCGACCCTTTCGCCCTCAGCCTTGAGAGGGAAACTGACAGCCGAGAACCGACTTCTATATATATAATGACCGATCAACACCAGCAAAGGGAGATGTAATTATTGCGGATTCCCGAACTATTTTCTGTAGTATTTGCTACAAAATTTAAAATTTTTTCCGATTCTCAATCGGAAAAAATTGTTATAAAAATTAGGATTGCTAGGAGGGTAATAACTATCATAGAAACAGCAGGGCGGAGATCGAGATAAATTATCTTTGAAACCAAGCTCGATCGCACTCTCCACAATGCCGTTCTGTGGAACTCCTGAACAATGAGGACTTACTATGACTAAAACCGTCGTTATCGATCCCGTCACCCGGATCGAAGGCCACGCCAAGATCTCGATTTTCCTTGACGATGGGGGGGAAGTGGATGACGTGCGTTTTCATGTGGTCGAGTATCGTGGTTTTGAGAAATTCTGCGAGGGACGGCCGATGTGGGAGATGGCGGGAATTACTGCCCGAATTTGCGGCATTTGTCCCGTTAGTCACCTACTTTGTGCCGCCAAAACCGGCGATAAAATTCTAGCGGTGCAAATCCCCCCCGCGGGTGAAAAACTGCGGCGCTTGATGAATTTGGGACAATTAACCCAATCCCATGCTTTAAGCTTTTTCCATCTTAGCAGTCCCGATTTTCTGCTTGGTTGGGAAAGTGACCCCGCTAAACGGAATATTTTCGGTTTAATCGCCGCCGATCCCGACCTAGCGCGAGCGGGTATCCGTTTACGTCAATTTGGACAGAAAGTTATTGAACTTTTGGGAGCAAAAAAAATTCACCCCGCTTGGTCCGTCCCGGGAGGTGTGCGTTCCCCTTTGAGCGAAGAAGGGCGACAATGGATTAAAGAACGACTGCCGGAGTCTAAAGCGACTCTTTACACGGCTTTAAACCTGTTTAAAAGACTTCTGGACGATTTAACCATAGAAATCGCCGCTTTTGGTAATTTCCCTTCCCTGTTTATGGGATTGGTCGGTAAACGGGACGAGTGGGAACACTACGGTGGTCATATTCGTTTTACTGATAGTCAAGGCAATATCGTGGCCGATAACCTCAGCGAAGACAATTATCGCGATTATATCGGCGAATCAGTAGAAAAATGGTCTTATTTGAAGTTTCCCTACTATAAACCCCTCGGTTATCCCAACGGTATCTATCGAGTTGGTCCGTTGGCCCGCTTAAATGTTTGTTCCCATTTTGGCACGGAGGGGGCGGATATCGAGTTACGGGAATATCGCCATCGGGTCGGTGGTGTAGCCACCTCTTCTTTTTACTATCATTATGCTCGTTTAGTGGAGATTTTGGGCTGTTTAGAGCGTATCGAACTTTTAATCGACGATCCTGATATAGTTTCTCCACGCTGTCGCGCCGAAGCAGGAATTAATAATCTGCAAGGGGTGGGAGTTAGTGAAGCGCCCCGGGGTACTTTATTCCATGATTATAAAGTGGATGAGAATGGTTTGATTGAAACGGTGAATTTAATTATTGCCACGGGTAATAATAATTTAGCCATGAATCAAACGGTGAAACAAATCGCCCAACATTATATCCATGGTGGTGAAATTCCTGAAGCGATGTTAAACCGGGTGGAAGCGGGTATTCGTTGCTATGATCCCTGTTTAAGTTGTTCCACTCACGCTATGGGACAAATGCCGCTACAGCTAGAGTTAGTTAATGCAGCCGGTGAGGTGATTAATACTCGACAAAGGGGTTAATTATCTTAAGTTGTTAGGGGTTTAGGAAATAGGGCAAATTCTTCCTAACACCTGAACCCATTTGACTATTTTTACGGTCAAAATTCTAGCTAAGAATTTCTAGGTTTTGATAAAGAATTTCTATCGGACAAGAAAAGTTAATACAGTTAATAGTGATTAAATCTCCCGCTTGATAAATATGGGGAATCCAGAGGTTATTAGACTGACGTTGATATTGTTCGATTAGGACTTGTTTTTGCTCAATCAATAGATATTCCTCTAATTCGGGGATAGTTTGATAATCGGCAAATTTATCGCCTCTATCAAAGGCTGCCGGGTCGTCGGATAAAACTTCGATAATCACTCGCGGATGCAGGATAAAATCTTCCTGAGAAACTCGATCGAGTTGGTCACAAGTAATGGCAAAATCGGGATAATAGAAGATATTTAAGCTAGGGAGACGCACTTTCATATCGGTAGCGAAGGCAAGACAACCACTACCCCGTAAATGATTAATTAATTGGGCCGAAAGATTACCTGTGATGATAACATGGGCTTTACTGGCCCCGGCCATCGCCAAGATTTGCCCTTGTATATATTCATGTTTAATGGGACTAATTTTCTCTATTTCTAGATAGTCTTTTGGGGTAAAATAAGCGTGACTTTTACCGGCTGTCATGGTGTTTACCTCGATCATTGATTGATCGAATAAAAAGAAATTATACCAACTTTAAAAACCCACTGCCCCCTTTCCTAAACCTTTAAAAATTCCACATTTCTAACACTTTTCCCGTAATTGTTTGATTTAACCAGAAAGTATTATGACTGAGGGAGTGAAGATTATTTGCCGTTACTTTCCAGCTTGCTTGGGGATGGAAAAGAATTGCTTCCGCAGGATTGCCGGGGTTGAGAGATGCCGGTTTTTGTTGTAAACAATGACAGGGATTGAGACTAAGCGCTTGCCATAATTGTAAAGCTGATAATTGCCCGGTTATTACTAATTTTTCCCAGAGTAGCGGTAAAGCTAATTCTAACCCGATCGCGCCGGGGGGTGCTTCTGCAAAAGAGACGGTTTTTTCTTCGTAGGTATAGGGACGATGATCGATCGCGATTGCATCGATAATTCCCTCCTTAATTGCCGCAATTAACGCCTTGCGATCGCTTTCGTTGCCCAAGGGGGGAGCGAGGTGTAAACTGGGATGATAGCTGGCGATCGATCCTGTATTTAAGAGGAGATGCAACCACGTCACACTAGCGGTTATCGGCAATCCCCGCATTTTTGCCTCCCGAATTAATTCCACTCCTCGACGGGTAGAAATTCGCATTAGGTGAACAGGTGTATTAATTTCGGCGACGATTTCTAAAATTGTGGCCAAAGCAGTGGTTTCGGAAATAGCAGGATCCCCGGGTAAACCGAAGCGAATCGAGGTTTCTCCCTCGCGCATGACTCCATTACCCTTTAATTGCTGATTTACCGGGGAAAGGGCGATATTTTGACCGAAGGGTTTTAGGTATTCCAATAAGTGCCGCAACAGTCCCAAATCTTCCAGACCGCGATTATCGGTAAAACCCACCGCTACAGGCATTAAATCAGCTAATTCGGTCATTTTTTGCCCTTGCCTTCCCAGGGTGAGACTTGCCCAAAAATGCAGACGAGTCGATTTTGAGTCAAAAAACCCTTGACTTTTTTGCTGTAATGTGCTAATAAGTGCAGGGTGATCGAGAGGGGGGAGAGTATTGGGGAGAATTGCCACCCGGGTGCAGCCTCCGGCCGTGGCCGCTTTAAGCAAAGATGCGAGGGTTTCTCTGTCCTCGTGGCCGGGTTCCCCAGAATGACTGTAGAGATCGACTAATCCGGGAGCAAAAATACAGTTTTGACCAGAAATATAGTTACTATTTTCTCTCGGGGGAAGCTGAGATTCGATCGCTTTAATTACCCCCTCCTCAATCCAGACATCGGCAATGCGATCGGTTTGTGTCAGGGGGTCAAGGACTCTAACCTGTTCTATAATTGTCGAGGATTGGCTATTCACGCAGACTAATTAAAACGTCATTTTTTCCTTTGGCAGTATATCACGTTAAGTAAAAAGTAAAAAAGCTGAGTTGTCGGTTAGGTTAGGGGACGATAAGTTAGAATATTGATCAACTACGGTTTTAATCTTTATTTTAATTGGCTGGCCTACCCTAGGGAGAATTGATAGCCGAATCATGCAGCTAGAACTTTTTACTTTTAATCATCTCGAAGAATTTAATCGGGGAACCCCGCGATTAGTTTCCTTTCGAGATTTAGTGCCAGAAATCACCAGCACCAGTTATCTAACCCATGGCATCTATTATTATCCTGCCAAATTTATTCCCCAAGTGGTGAGATTCTGTCTTGATAATTACACTAAAAAGGATGATTGGATTATCGATCCTTTTGCTGGTTCGGGGACGGTGGGTTTAGAGGCGAAACTTTGTCAAAGAAATGCGGTTTTAACTGACCTGAATTATCTTTTAAACCATATTATACCGATTAAGATCACAGAACACCAAGAACTATTGAGTTACTCAGAGTTAGATAAAAAAATCTTAGAAGTTTTTGCCAGCAAGGATAAATTTATCCCTCAGTGGTCAAATTTAAACTATTGGTATCCAGAGGAGATTTTAGCAGTTTTACAGAAACTTTGGGCAGGTCAAAAAAGTCTAGAACCTGATTTGTATTCCCAGATAATTCAAGCGGTTTTAGTGAAAGTTAGTAAACAGTTTTCCTATGCAGAACATACCAAACCTAAATTATTTCAATCGAAATACAAAAAATCAGATATACAGGAACTATTACAAAGAAATTGGCAAGAGGAATTAAAACGAACGATTAAAGAGATGAGTTTTGAAACTTTAACCAGCGTCAATCAATATATTACCGTAACTTGGCATAATTATAATCAAGTGCTTTTTTATGGGGGAGTAGATAGTGCCACTTTTGAGATCGAGCAAAATCTAGAGTTAGATTGTTTAATTAGTTCACCTCCCTATCTGCAAGCACAGGAATATATCAGAACAGCAAAACTAGATTTATATTGGTTAGGATATACAGAAAAAGAAGTGCAAAAAATCTCTAAGCTAGAAATTCCCTACCGACAGGCTACCAGATTAATCGAAACCGAAACCTTAAATCAAGTGAGAGCGAGTTTAGAGAAAGAGAATTTACATAAAATACTCGATTCCTACTTTTGTCATACTATCAACGCTTTAGAAAATGCCACCATAAAATTAAAACAAGCTGGGAAAGCTTGCATTTTTGTGGGTAATCCAAAAGTGGATGGAGTGGAAGTAGAAACTTGGCGAATATTAAGAGAATATTTTCAGGAAAATGGCTTTATTTTTAATACCGTCTTTGAGGATAGAATTAAAACCAGACAATTATTCAAATCTCGCAAGAATAAAAATCCTGATGGCATGAAATCCGAATATTTACTAATCTTAGAGAAAAGGTAGGTCTAGTTTAGTCAAATCGAATACAAAAAATATCAACAACTTCCCAAAGATAGCACTGATTTGCAAGGTTAAAACATCGATAAATCTACAGTGAAATAGCTAAAGGCTGAGGACTGATTGCTAACTGTTGTAACAAATTTAGTTTATAATTAATTATCAACCTATCTCTGTTGGAAAACCATGACTATCGCTGAAAGCTTACCCCTAGTCGAGTCTCATGTAAACCCTGAGATAATCTTCCCAGAAGGCCAATTTTGGAGTGATGAACCCCCTTTGGAAAGTAACCTACATCTACAACAAATTATTTTATTAATTCAGTGTTTAGAATGGTGGTGGCGCGAGCGAGAAGATTATTTTGCCGCC
>SFAQ01000160.1:0-16054 GCA_007096525.1 Microcystis wesenbergii Mw_QC_B_20070930_S4
ATCTTCGGAATCCATTTTATGTTGGTTCTCATAGACGCTAAGTCGCTTGGCAACAGCAATCAAAGCATCTAAAGATGATGTATATTGAATGGTCTGTTTACGCATTTTTCTTTTACTCCCAAATAATGATATTTTGATTATAAACGATTGCGCTCAAACAAAAACATAAATCCTAGGGTGCGCTCTTCGATAGTGTAACGCACCAGTTTAATGATAAAGTTGATGTGTTACGGCGGATTGTTAATTTGAGTTTTTTATCAAAGATTATCGCCGCCTAACCCACCCTACAAGAGCGGCAAGCTTACTATTAAAAACTGATTTGATCTAAGATTGAATCAGCAATATTTTATTGGGAGTATCAAACAATGGAACCAATTTCTCTGATTGTCACCGCCTTGACTGCCGGTGCGGTTGCTGCAAGATGCCTATGAGGGTTTGAAAACGTTGATTAAGCGTAAGTTTACTAATGATGCTTTGGCACAGGCAATGGTAGAGGCAAAACCAGAGGATATCAAGAAAGATGAAGGTTTGTTAAAAGATAAAATTGTCGAAGCGGGGGTTGATAAAGATCATGAAATCACTAAATTAGCCCAAGATTTACTAGACAAGCTCCAAGAACAGCCCGGTGGACAACAAGTTATCACCCAAAATATTAGTCTGGACACAGACAGGATTTTTCGCGCTTGGCAGGAGCGTTTGCGGGGGGCGATGGGGCAATGGCAGCAGACGCAGGGGGATGAAGGCTCATTGTTGCGGGGGGCGGCGTTGGCGGAGGCAGAAGAACAACTGAAGAAACGCCCAGAAGATATTAGCCAAAGTGAACAGGATTTTATTAAGCGGAGTCTTGAGGAACGAGAACGAATAAAACAAGCCGAAGCAGCCCCCAGGCGGCGGGAAATTAAGACTGCTTGGGGCATTGCTGCGGGTTCCTTGGTGGCGCTGGTGGTTAGTACGGGATCGGGTTTGATGGCTTGGAAACAAACACAACAAGAAGGCCTTTTCTGCCGCGTTAATTTTAGTCCCGACGGCAAGACGTTGGTGAGCGGTAGTGGGGACGGAACCATCGAACTCTGGAATGTAGAAACAGGCAAGGAAATCCGCACCCTCAAGGGCCATGATAGCCCTGTCTCAATCCTTAATTTTAGTCCCGACGGCAAGACATTGGTGAGCGGTATTGTTGACAATACTATCAAACTCTGGAATGTAGAAACAGGCAAGGAAATCCGCACCCTCAAGGGGCATGATAGCTATGTCAGTAGCGTTAATTTTAGTCCCGACGGCAAGACTTTGGTGAGCGGTAGCCGGGACGGAACCATCAAACTCTGGAATGTAGAAACAGGCCAAGAAATCCGCACCCTCAAGGGCCATGATGGCGAGGTCCATAGCGTTAATTTTAGTCCCGACGGCAAGACTTTGGTGAGCTTTGGTGATGGTGACGGGCCTATCAAACTCTGGAATGTAGAAACAGGCCAAGGAGTCCGCACCCTCCAGGGGTATGATGGCCCTGTCTGGAGCGTTAATTTTAGTCCCGACGGCAAGACTTTGGTGAGCGGTAGCCGGGACGGAACCATCAAACTCTGGAATGTAGAAACAGGCCAAGAAATCCGCACCCTCCAGGGGCATGATAGCGTTGTCGAGGACGTTAATTTTAGTCCCGACGGCAAGACATTGGTGAGCTTTAGCAGTGACAATACTATCAAACTCTGGAATGTAGAAACAGGAAATGTAATCCGCACCCTCCAGGGGCATGATAACTCTGTCACAAGCGTTAATTTTAGTCCCGACGGCAAGACATTGGTGAGCGGTAGTGATGACAATACTATCAAACTCTGGAATGTAGAAACAGGCCAAGAAATCCGCACCCTCAAGGGGCATGATGACAATGTCACAGATGACTATGTCACAAGCGTTAATTTTAGTCCCGACGGCAAGACTTTGGTGAGCTTTAGCAGTTACCACACTATCAAACTCTGGAATGTAGAAACAGGAAATGTAATCCGCACCCTCCAGGGGTATGAAGACTGTCCAGGGCTCTTCTAGGTTCTGTGTGATAAGTTTAACTTACATAGGATTGATCGATCTTTGTGTCCTTTGTGTCTCTGTGGTTCGTCCCACTCCCTCGCCAGCAAGACTGTATCTTAGAATACATTTTACCCACCAAACCGGGGAGAGCCTGTCCAGGGACATGATGACTGTTAATTTTAGTCCCGACGGCAAGACTTTGGTGAGCGGTAGTGCTGACAAGACTATCAAACTCTGGAATCTTGGGACAGACTGGGGCTTAAGTGATTTAATGGAGCGTAGTTGCGATTGGGTGCGGGTTTATTTGCAGAATAATATTAATGTCAGGGAGGAGGATAGGCATTTGTGTGATGGGATTAGTACAAAGAATTAGCCCACCAATTTAATAATAAAGTTGCTCTGTTACAGCCGATTGTTAATTTAGGTTTTTTTTCAGAGATAATCGCCACAAACAGAAACATAAATCTTAGGGTGCGTTAGCCAAAGCGTAACGCACCAATTTAATAATTAAGTTGGTGCGTGGGGTGCGGATTATTAATACTAAATCCGTTGAGTAACGCACAGAAAACGGGTTTCTCGGAGAAACCCGTTTTCTGCTCATGCACTCAGGCAAAAAGGGGAATAAATAATCAGTCTTTAATAACCAGATTTAGTATAACTTGTTTTTTTGTCAGAGATAATCGCCACAAACACGCACCCTACAAGATCAGGCTTACACAAAAAAACAATTTATGTTATTATTAAAATAAATCTCAGTCAATAAAAAATATTTATTATGAATATCAAAGTGGTTGTCTGGCAAGAAGATGATGTTTGGTGTGCAACTGTACCAGCTTTGTCTGGTTGTCATACTTGGGCAGAAAATTATGATGATTTGATGGTCATGGTTAAAGAGGCAATAGAAGGCTGGTTAGAAGTTTCTCATGAAAAAAAATTACTTGATCGAAAAGAGAATCAGCAATTAGTGGAGATTTCTGTATGAAGTCAATCTCAGGTAAAAAATTATGTAAAGTCGTTGAAAGATTTGGCTGGAAATTGGCAAGAATTAAAGGAAGTCATTATATCTATACCAAAGAAAATGTTTCTGCAATTATTGTTATACCAATACATGGAAATCGAGATTTACCGATAGGAACATTAAAAAGTATTCTCAAAGATTCAGGATTAACTGAAGATGATATTTGACAACGTAACGCACCAATTTGATGATAAATTTGGGCGTGGGGCGCGGATTATTAATTTTAGTTTTTCATCAGAATTAGTAACCGCAAACACGCGCCCTACCAGATCTATACTTAACGGATTGAGTATAATAGGTTCCAATCCCAGTGATCTGTGTTACCATTCGGGGTAAATTCAAGCGATCTCCAGACACCTATGAGCAAGGTTCTCGTGTTGAATGCCTCCTACGAACCGCTAAATATTACCAGTTGGCGGCGTGCGATCGTTTTATTGTTGAAAGGAAAAGCTGAATCCCTAGAACATAACGGAAAAGTGGTTTGTCGTGACTTACCCCTACCCTCTGTTATCCGTCTTAGGCAATACGTCCGTGTTCCCTACAAGGAAATTCCCTTAACCCGTCGTAATATTCTTGAACGAGATCATCACACCTGTCAATACTGTCTCTACCGAGGTGAACAATTAACCATCGATCATGTGATTCCCCGTTCTCGCGGAGGGGGTGACACTTGGGAGAATCTAGTGGCGGCTTGTGTGCGTTGTAATGTGCATAAGGGCAATCGTACACCAAAAGAGGCCAATATGTCCCTGCGCGCCCAGCCGCGTCGTCCCTACAGCAGTCTCCACTTTGAGCTATTAAAGCACACCAGGGGGAATCACAATCACGAATGGCGTAAATATGTCATCGGTATTTAGGGTGAAAAAGGCATGGTGAAACCAAGACCAAAATTGATTCCCATGCCATTATTATTAGTCTGGGTGCGAGGATTGGCAACTCCCGTGCCTAGATAAACCGAACAACCGCGACAGGGGGTATTGACTCGGTAGCGCACCGCCATGGGATCATTAGGATCGGTGATAGTTACTCCCTGATGGTTTAAATCTTTAATTAGATTGGTGACGGGTTTGAAAAAATCGGCGCTGGGGGGTTGACTTGGTTGCAGTTCTAGGGTTTGTTCTTGGGAAGCAAGAACGATTTCCGAAGCGATAACTAGCAGTAGAGAGGTGGTTAAGCCAAATAAACCCAGATTATTTTTGATTTTCATCTTTTTTATTACCGAGAGATTGTTAAATTTTTCCCGTCAAAATTCTAGCGTTTCCTCGCGGGAAAAGAAACTAATCAGTAAAAAAATTTACCGATGTCTGCCATACTTATAATAAGCGGCACAAGCACCTTCACTAGAAACCATACAAGTACCGATGGGATGTTCGGGAGTACAAGCAGTACCAAATACTTTACATTCCCAGGGTTTTAAAACACCTTTAAGAATTTCGCCACACTGACAAGCTTTGTGATCTTTAATGCGCTGATTGGGTAGGGTAAATTTCTTCTCCGCGTCAAAATTACTGTATTCATCTCGCAGTTTTAAACCTCCTTGGGCAATTTCTCCTAAACCTCGCCATTCAAACTGATCCCGCAGTTCAAAAACTTGCTTGATTGCCGATAAAGCGACTCTATTTCCTTGATTTTGTACCACTCGATCGTACTGATTTTCGATCTCACATCTTTGCTCATCTAATTGTTTTAATACCATCCAAATTGATTGGAGAATATCCAAGGGTTCAAACCCAGAAACTACCACAGGTTTATGATATTCTTGGGCAATAACTTGATAGGGTTCTGTGCCAATTACCATGCTAACATGACCAGGACCAACAAAACCGTCTAACTGTAAATCTGGGTTATCTAACAAAGCTTTCAGAGCGGGAATAATCACCACATGATTAGAAAATAAACTAAAATTAGTGATGCCATCTCTTTGCGCTTCTAAAACAGTTAAAGCTGTGCTAGGAACGGTTGTTTCAAACCCTAATGCTAAAAATATTACTTCTTTATCGAGATTTTCTCTGGCAATTTTTAAGGCATCGCGAGGAGAATAAACCATGCGAATATCATCACCTTTTGCTCGTGCTTGTAGCAGACTCAAATGGGAACCGGGGACACGCATAGTATCGCCAAAAGTTGTCAGAATTACGTTCGGTTGTTGTGCGAGAAAAATGGCATCATCTAAACGACCTCGCGGCATCACACAAACGGGACATCCAGGACCATGAATTAATTCGATAGTTTCCGGAAGTATTGCCTCGATACCGTATCTAAAAATTGAGTGGGTATGACCTCCACAAACCTCCATAATTTTAGTAACTTTTTGCCGCTTTTCAGAGATTATTATCGATAATTGTTCAATTTGTTGAATTAATCCTGCCGCTTTAACTGGATCACGAAATTCATCAACGTATTTCATAGTTTATCTCCTTTAATTATAATTTTTAGCTGTCGGTCGTCAGTAATAAATAACTGCCGTAACTTACATTTCTTAGAGATAGACAATATAATTAATTTATTGCTAACTAATTAAGAACGTTAATTATGATTAAATTCTGCCTCTAATTCCACTAATTGTGTTAATAAATTTAAGGTTTCTTGCGCCTCATCTTCATCGATTCGATTCATGGCAAAACCCACATGAACTAATACCCAATCCCCTACACAAGTATTAGCGGGATGGTCTTCGTCAACAATACAAGCGATATTTACTTCTCTTTTTACACCTCCCACATCGACGAGAGCGAGATTATGGTTTTCATCAATAATTGCCGTAATTTGTCCCGGTATGCCTAAACACATAGTTTTCACCTTAAATCTAGTTTTTGTTAATTATGCGCTGATTTTTTGCCTAGAGATTGCATTAATATCAACTGACAGCCCTTCTCATAAGGATGAAGTATAACCTAATTTGGTATTGACGACCGACGACCGGCTCCCGAAAAGGAAAACGTAATCAAAGGTTATCCTTTTTACCTGGTCTTACCTGCCATTCTGGACTATTGCCCTCAAGAACAGCTTTTTTTCCCGTATCTTTTTTAAGATTTCCCCTGTCCCAGACTCTGGATAGTATCTAGGCAAGGGTAAAACTTTTGTAAGTACCTAGGGTTTGCCGAAAAAGTCTGAAATGCCGATAGGAAAAAGGTTTCGACTCAATAAAGTCGAGAAAAAAGGCAGCAAAAAAGGTAAAATACCCTAAAAGCCTAGCACTTTTTAGTACATAAGTATCGAATAGCCACCGCAACTCCATCAGAACCCGAATCATTTCAACTCCCCTTTGGCGGAAAACTATCAGATGAAAACCGTTGGGTTATTATGACCAACTTAATTCCCTGGCAAAAATTTGAAGAAGAATACGCGCGCATGCTTCTGCGAAAACAAGGGGGCGCCCGCCTTACCATTGAGGGTGGCATTGGCAGCATTAATTATTCAAGAAAGATTAGGAATAAGTGATAGAGAAACCGTCGAACAAATTAGGAAAAAACCTTACCTACAATACTTTATTAGGTTAAAAAAATATCAAATAGAAGCCCGATTTGATGCCTCAATGATCGTATATTTTTAGAAAAAAAATTAAGTTAAACCTCCTTAACAAAATTAACCAAAAAATGGGGGAAAAAGGAGGAGAAATCAATATTTTTCCCAATACTCGCTGCTGTTCTTCGAGATTACTACTTCCTTTTTTATCTAATATCTCCCCATAGATTGGGATGGCTCTCTTGTCATAAATTAGACTCACCATCAAGATATTAATTGCTCCTTTAGGCAGAGAAACCAGATTTTTTCAATATTCAGATTTCCGACTTGTTCACGACAGCGGTCTCGCCTGGTATGATTGAGAGCCTGCCAAATTCCGTTTTTCATCCACTTTCGGTAGTAACTGTATACTGTTGATGGGGGAGGAAAGTCCCCTGGCAAATACCCCCATTGGCATCCCGTCTTCAACTGATAATAGATCGCATCACATACCCCTCTCATATCCGTTGTGCGGGGATGACCGCCAGTTTTCGGCGGTGGGATTAGTGGGGCGAGTAATAGACCTCTTGCATAAATCCGAAAACAAACGATAGAAACAATAATGGGAGGGACTTTCAGTTAATTATTTATTAGTAGTTGATAATCTTCAAAAATGTTGCTGTACAAGGATCGACTTACGGTTAAATCACTCGGATACGACTTCTTTTTCATCATTTAGACCTCAGAACAACTCTCTATTTTGAGGTTAACGATTTTGGAATCTCCCCCCGCTCATCTTTATATTTACTTTATAAATACCCTCTTAGTTGTTCTGACTGTAGGCTTACCATTAAGTAAGCACTCATGACCATTTCCCACCATCTTTCAATTCGGCTATAGTCAGTTACTCGAAAGTCGGTCCAACCCAATTCATTTTTACTCTGTTTTAACCCGTACTCTACCCAGTTTCTTAGCCCAGACAAGTTCCCTACCTCTTTATACTTTATCCCTGTTACTTTTGTCATAATGTACCAAGTTTAGTTCTCTGGTAAGGTTTCTTTGTTATCGGTAACTTGCCAATACCTTATTTCTCTTTTTTTGCCAAAGATAATCTCCCTTACATACCTTTTTTCTGTCTTTCCTGTGGAGAATACTCTCTCAAATTCTCGCCATTTATTATATCTTACTCTTTGCCCCGATGGTAGCCATACCAAGTGATTGCTGCGAATTGCGAGGACAAAGTTTAGCTTTTCTTGATTTAAGATGCTAACAAAATTCTCCTCGCTTTTCCCCTATTCGCTATCCGCTAATACTAGCTTAATATTTAAGCCCATTTCTCTCAGTTTTTTAATAATTTTTATTCCTATTTGTGGCTTGCTTTTGTAATCGTATCCTTCTTTTAATCTCTCTCTTGGTTTATAGACTTCAGCTATTAGAGTAAATGTCATTACTCTAAATAACTTATAAGCCTTTACTGCTACAATTTTATTCTCAATCTTTCCCAGATTACCAATCTATTGTCTCTTCACATAATCGGTGGTTTTTCCTTTCTTTTTATCCCCTGTTTCGTCGATAATGACCATTATTTCTTCCCCATTTACCAAATTCAGAATTGATTTTAATCTTCTATTTCTCAATTCTTCTACTGACCAAGGTGCCTCGGTTAAAAAGTGATCTAATCCCTCGGCATCTTCTAACCCTACTACCTTCGCTATCGCTAGTAAAGTTTTCCTTTTTATATCTGAAATTATTCCCAGATGTATATACTTAAAATATTCAAATGTTCTAACTTCTGGAAATAAGTCTCTATAGTTTTCGCAGTAGTCATCAATGAATTTAACCGTTGGTTGGGCTGGGCGTGGCTTAACCATAGACCACCTCTCGATTTCAGGCTATATATCTTAATTCTATCTCTCCTAGAGTCCTGAAAGACCGTTAGGGACTTGCGTATTAATAAATTATCATCTAGACTAGAGAAGCAACTTATTACTCCCACTCTCAACTATGGTAACTGAACTGACTGAAAAAATCAAATCAAGCTTGAAAGATGCGGCAAAAAAGCTGACAGGTTTTAAGAAAAGGGCTTTTATGGCGCACGTAACTATAGACTATTTTAACTCTTCGCCGCGCCAGGCCGAAACAGAATTGGGATGGTCTAGGCAGGCAATAGCAACGGGATTGAAAGAGCTAGAAACTGGAATTATTTGTGTTGATAATTATCGTGCTAGGGGGAGAAAAAAAACGGAGGAACTGCTACCAAACTTAGAGGCAGACATCAAAAGTTTAGTGGAGATGTACTCGCAAGCAGACCCTAAATTCCAATCAACTTTTGCCTTTACTAAAATCAGTGCCAGAGTGGTAAGAGAGGCATTAAAAGAAGAAAAAGGCTATCGAGATGACAATTGCCCTCTCGTCAAACCATTGGAGATATTTTGAATCGAATGGGCTATAGTTTAAAAAAAACACAAAAAATAAAACCGCTCAAAAAAATCCCAGAAACCGAGGCAATTTTTGCCAACGTAGCTCAAGCCAATCAAGCCGCTGACAACCAGACTAAATCTTTGAGAATTTCCTTGGATAGCAAAGCTAAAGTTAAGATAGTAAATTTGTCTCGTGAGGGTAAAGCCCGCTATCTCGAGCCATTAAAAGCTGATGATCATGATAGGGAATGGATGGCTGTTTTAGTCCCTTTAGGAATTCTAGATGTGAGTGGAGAACGCCTGTCAATTTATTTCGGTCAATCGGCTGAAACTTCAGATTTTGTAGTAGATTGTTTAGAGTGGTGGTGGCAAGAAAATCAAGCAATCTATCAAGGGTTAGAAGAATTAGTCATTGATTTAGACACCAGGAGCCGTCACTCGCAGCAACCGCACCCAATTTATCAAAAGAATGGTAGACTTTGCCCGAAAAACGCAGTGGCAAATACGGCTCATCTACTACCCGCAAATGCCATAGTAAATATCATCCCATTGAACGGTGTTGGGCAGTCTTAGAGAACTATTGGAATGGGGCAATTTTAGGTTCAATTGATGCGGCTCTTAATTGGGCTTCTAACATGACTTGGAAGGGCATAAAGCCTCTAGTAAATTTGGTAGAAGGAACTTATGAAAAGGGGGTGAAGGTTTTGGCTAAAGAATTAGAACAATTGCCACCTTTCAACGCAGCGTTCTGAAACTTTGCCCAAATGGGATGTGACGGTTCTACCCTCCTAGCTGGCATCTTATTTTTACGCAGGTTCCTTACCTAGTTTATTGCTAAACAGGCTCTTAAATCTTCTAGCAGTTATCTTAATGGTGAGGTACGAGGTTTTCCTTTTGGGGAGTCGGTCGTCGGCCGGCGATGCCAAATCAGGTTATACTTCATCTTTAACGCTATAATTCTGACCGAGTAGGACTAGAAATTTGCGCTACCGTGCGACGATAAATATTCGGGGATACGGTCACGAAGCTGCCAGACAATTTTAGGATAAAAATACCGACAATTATGGGGAAATCAATCAATAAAGTCCGAGGAACGGCACTGATTTTAGGGATTCTAGCGATCGCCTTCGCCTTTTTCACCAGGATTGTCAGTATTTTTGAATACGTTACCTTCGATATCGGACCCGATCCCGATCAGATTAGCGGTGCTTATCTTTGGATGGATATGTGGAAGGGAAACTTTCCTCAATTGGGACCACCAGGGGGGGGTGGAAAATATGGATTCACAATTCCCCCCCTCTATTTTTATTTAGGGTTTCCTCTGACAATTTTCGGTGCCGATCCCGAATTTCAAGTCCTTACCAATGGACTATTTTCTTTTCTATCGATTCCCCTCTTAATCTACTTTGTTTATCAACTTTTAGAAAATGTAGAACAAGATAAACGTCTTCTCCTGTCCAGTTTGGCAGGATTTTGGTATAGCACGATTTATGCGGACTATTTTATTAATAATTTTTCCTGGGCCCCTAGCCCAATACCCTTTTTTATGCTCGTTTTTGCTTTACTCTATCGGTTCCAGATGGAAACGAGTCAGCCGCTGCTCTATCAGGCTATAGCTTGGATATTCTTCGGGATTACCGTCGCTATATTGGTGAGTTTACACACCACCACGATGTTAATTATCCCTGTGACTTCTGTTATCGCCTCTCTCTGGTTTGTTTATCGAAATCGCAAAAATACTCTTAAATGTCTTTTGCCTTTTCTATCGATTCTCTCTGCAAATCTCGCCTTATTTATGTATTGGCACAGTGAGATAGTTCGGAATTTCGCCAATACGAAAGGACTGGTGAGAGCGCTGACGGAAAAGGGAGCGAGCGCCGAACCATCGAGCAATCTGTTCACTCGTCTATTTAAAGCGATTTGGGAAACGGTTTATCTGGGCAATCAAGTGTTTTTTTTGAATGACAATATATCGATTTTTAATGTCGTAGTTTCGGCTATTTTTTTCGGCATTTCTCTATACATAGTCATCAAAAAATATCGAGGCAATAAAACACTGATTGGCTTTTTGGCGATCACTTGGATAATTTTTCTCTACGCTTCCTCTAATTATCCTGATGAGCATTTTTATTCCCATCGTAAAATCTTACTCTGGTTTGCTCCCATCCTCTTGGCGATCGCTAGTCTGGCCTATCTAAACTTGACTAAGACTTTCGACAGGATCCTCGGTCTAGTTCTAATAATTATCATCGGCTATTCGATCGCAACTAATCTCTATTTCGATCAACGTTATCTTGCTAGTAAATACGGTTCCGAAAGACTCCTATCCGTGGCCGATACAGTGGAAATTATCAATCAGATTCCGGTTGGTTCAACCCTTTGTGATCCAGCCAAGAAAGGCAAAAGAAAAGAGCATGGTCAGTATGATTATATCGATACCTTTATGACCAAAAGAGAGCTAATGATCACCAATGCCTGCCCATCGGGTAGTTATTACATACAGCCAAAATTTAAAATGGCTATCCAAATGAACGATTTATTTCCAATTTTTACCCTCGCCAAAACTTCTCCTCTCGATCGCCCGATGACTTCCCTTCTGGAAACCCCGGAAGCCTATCTCTATAAAATCGAGTAGAAATACCTCAACCGTGATAGCGGAATTGGATCGGGATATTCTTACGAAGTTTTCCTTTTGGGGAGTCGGTCGTCAGCAATAAGCTGTACTGCATTTGAACTGGGTATGGAAAATTTTAGTACAAATGATCAGACCAACTCTCCCTGCTCATAGACAGTCTTAACGAGCAATTTAGCTAGTCAAAAGCTTATTACCGGTGATTACCTCACCTGGGCGGCCTATTATTGACAATATTGAGCGCATAGAGGCGAAAACGCTCTAGATCAGCTTGCAGGGTTGATTCCACCACTCGACCAAGGAAAAGATTATCCATCAATTTTCCTAACCAACCGGGTATAGCATAGGCTGCTGTCAGTCGCACAATACTCCTACCATGACGGTCATAAAAACGAATCGCCCCGCGGTTAGGCAACCCGTCCACGGATTCCCATTGAATCATCTGATGGGGGACAATTTTCATTATCCGTGACAACCAAGTAAATTCTAGACCACCACTGGCTAACTTCCAACGGGAAAGCTCTGGCTCCTCCTCGAGAATTTTCACCGATTCGATCCATTTCATCCACTGGGGCATTTGTTCTAAATCTGACCAGAGCTCCCAAACCAGATCGATCGGCGCGTCCACTTCTACCTGTACACTATGTTCTAACCAAGTCATTCGTTAATTCTGGCGATGCTGAATATTTCTATGATAACGGCTATTAGTCTTTAGCTTTTCACTCAATGATAAAATAAAAACAATCTTCCAGGTTTAATTTTACTATGTTAATCAGAAAACTGCTCGAATGTGAGGAATTCATCGCCGGTGATCATACCCGATTGCGTGAGTTATTGCATCCCAATAAACAGCCGTTAAATCTACGTTATAGTTTAGCCCACGCATGGGTAGATGTGGGGGAAACTTCTACTCCCCACGCTTTAAAAACTGCGGAAGTTTATTATATTCTGCAAGGACAAGGGGAAATGCACATCGATGAGGAAGTACAATTAGTGACTGTCGGTGCTGCCATTTATATACCTCCTCTCGCTAAACAATATATTCATAATTGTGGGGAGGAACCCTTAGTTTTCTTGTGTATTGTCGATCCTGCTTGGCGAGTGGAAGACGAAATTATCTTTGAGTAAAAATAATGAATATTGGCATTATTGGACTGGGTTTAATCGGTGGTTCCTTGGGGTTAGATTTTCGAGCGCAAGGTTATAAGGTTTTGGGAGTTTCCCGTCAACAATCCACCTGTGATATCGCTGTACAAAAAAGGGTGGTAGATGAATCTAGTACCAATTTAGAATTATTAGCCACTGCCGATTTAATCTTTATTTGTACTCCCATACATTTAATTGTGCCAACTTTGGAAAAATTAACTCCCTATTTAAAAAAACAGGCAATTGTCACCGATGTGGGATCGGTTAAAGAGGCAATTGTAGCCAATTGTAGTCGATTATGGCCGAATTTTGTCGGTAGTCATCCTATGGCTGGGACAGCCGAACAGGGAATTAATGCAGCACAATTTGGTTTATTTGTCAATGCCCCATATCTGATTACTACCCTTGAATCTACTCCTAATTTTGCCGTGGAAATCTTAACCGAAATAGTACAAAAATTAGGCTGTCAAATTTATTATTCTTCTCCCGAAGAACACGATCAAGCCGTGGCATGGATTTCCCATCTGCCAGTAATGATTAGTACCAGTTTAATCCAAGCTTGTGCGAAAGAACAAGATCTGAATATTCGCCAATTAGCGGAAAATTTAGCTAGTTCTGGTTTTCGCGATACCAGTCGCGTCGGTGCTGGCAATCCCCAATTAGGTTTAATGATGGCTAAATACAATCGTCAAGCTTTATTGATATCCTTGGCGAATTATCGGCAAAATCTTGATCAAATTATTGAATATATTGCAGAAGAAAAATGGCAGGAACTAGAGGAAATTCTCGTCTCTAGTCATCAATATCGAGCCAATTTTATTCAATTAAAATAACATTTTGCCCAGCAATTATACCCCAGTGCTGTATTATATATTTATCCTCAGTCAACCAATGCAATAATATGAACACCTTTTTTGACTTTGAATCCGAATTTGTTGACTCCTTACGTTGTATCCCCATGACCGTGAGAATGAAACTAGATACCTGTGGAGTTAAATTAAAATTATCCCATTGGATGCAGTTAACTCAACCAGAAAGAATGGTATTAGTTAATATGGCTTGTACGACGGCAGCAGAAGCCAAAATCTATCGAGATTTTCTGCAAAAATTAATCACTGAAAAAACTGGTAGTCCCCCGGCAGAACTAGCAATAGATTCCCATCCCGCTTGGCTAGATGATAGCCAGATTCCCGATACAGTCCTAGAAAAAGCCGAAGAATTCCAGATTAAAATTAGTTTAGAACAATGGCAAAAACTAGAGCCATCCCAACGGTTTGCCCTGATTAAACTCAGTCGTCCCAGTCACGAAAATCTCAACTTTTATCCTGCCCTCCAAGAGTTCCATATAGTCGATGCCTAACTCAAGAAATTATGCCAGATTAATTAAGTTTCTTTCTACCTTACTGTCATGACAAGTAATACTAAATCCTGTTTAAAAGGTATAGGAGACTGGGGAGCGGGGAGCAGGGAGAAACAATTCATAACTTGGGAGTTAATCACACTATTAAAAACGGATTTGGTATTAGTATTTTAGACCAGATAAATCTCGAATTAAACCGGGGGGAATAGCGGATGATAGCTGGTTTAATTAGTAGCAGTAAAGGGTAGGTTTTCTACTATGGTAAACGTTAACGGGACTTAATCTGGGGGTATAAATTAAATAAATTGCAGTAACTTGCTGCTCTCTTAATAAAAATGATAATTAATGAGCCTATTCTTGGAAAATAATTATACAGTTTCCATCCAGTCAAAAACTTGATTCAATTGCGACAAATCGATTAAACCGTACTGCCATAAAACCATCGGCAAAGAACCCACCGATGCTTCACAGAGACGCACAGCCATATCGAAGGAACGGGGGGAAATGGCTAATTTTTCCAAGAGGAAAGTGCGGAGTTGTTTTTGTTGATGAGCTTCCATGATTAAGGATCATTGGTAATGATAATCGGATTATTGAATAACTTATCCTCTATTAAAAAGAGATGCTTCCCTCACGGGGATCACCCAATTGGGTGATTTTGTCCACCAATCGCAATAATTTCAGAATTTATCCAGAATATGTCCTACTATCCCGAAATTGCTAGTGGGGATATCAACACTTCCTTTAAGTAGAAAAACGAGAAAAGGGAACTTTTGGGATAAGCTATTGATAACCTAGTTTTTGCCCGAGTAAGAGAGAATTGCCCCCAATGAGTCATGATCCTCAAGTTTCCGTGATTATTCCTTGCTATAATCAAGGTCGCTATCTTGATGATGCGATCGCATCTGTTTTATTGCAAACATACCAAAACTTTGAAATCCTCGTCATTGATGATGGCTCCATAGAACCAGAAACCATCGAGGTTTTACAAAATTATCAACAGCCAAAAACTAGGATCATCCGCACAGAAAATCAAGGGGTTGCCACAGCCAGAAATCTAGGAATTGCCCAAGCGCAAGGAACCTATATTCTTCCTCTTGATGCCGATGATAAAATTGCCGATTCCTATCTAGAAAAAGCGGTTACTTTGCTAGAAGGTAATGAGCAATTAGGTATAGTTTATTGCGAAGCGGAGTATTTTGGGGATAGACAAGGAACTTGGCCGCTGCCTGAGTATAAATTTCCCGATATATTAGTAGATAATATGATATTTTGCTCTGGTTTGTTTCGGAAATCTGACTGGGAAACTGTGGGCGGCTATAATACTAATTTAATTTATGGTTGGGAAGATCACGATTTTTGGTTATCTCTGATCGAATTAGGTCGAGAAGTCTATCGTATCCCGGAAGTGTTATTTTTCTATCGACAAAAAGCTGATTCTATGAGTCGCTCAATGACCGCAGAACACTATATTTATTCCTACACCCAACTTTTTGATAATCATCCCCAACTTTACTCCCAAAATATCCAAGCCATTTTTGCTGCTTTAGTCACATTAAAAGTTGATATATTCGCTCAGTTGGAACAGGCTAGAGAACGAATTAAACAATTAGAAATTCATGAACAAGAATTGCAACAAGACTTGCAAAAGAACCAATTTGATTATCGAGAAAGAGACGAGGAATTGCAAAAAGCTGAGAGTAAAATAGCCGCCATGGAAAAAAGTAAATTCTGGCAAATGAGAAGGGCTTGGATTAAAATGCAAAAACTGCTAGGGTTGCTGGAAAAAGACCCAATTTATTCTTAAAAGTCAGATAAAAATGGCCATGGCTCAAGACGAGGGTGGGTTGCCTTTCCCTAACCCACCCGACTTTTTAATCGACGGCAATTAAGGAACGATTGCGAAGATACGCCAAATCTTTTAATAACTGTTCGCTATCACCACCGTTATTAAGATTAATCCCCAAAGCCGCTAAATCTGCATCCACCATTAATTTTACCAGTCCCTCGAA
>SFAQ01000161.1:0-14847 GCA_007096525.1 Microcystis wesenbergii Mw_QC_B_20070930_S4
AAGACCAGAACAGAGTAAATCTGTTCAGGCAGGTGCGGAACCCCGCAAGGGAAAGAAGCAGAAACCTAAATCGTGAGGTTTGGGAATCACCGTCCGTTTTACGGCGGTGAGGATGTCAAAAAATTAATATACCCCTTTACATACAGGCAATCATTAAAACTATCTTACAGTTAGCGGTAACTCTCGATAGATGCGATATTACAGGGGGTTTCCATAGGCGATCGACTATTTGTGCTACACTGATCGCCAATGTTAACGATAAAATTAATCCTATTGATAATGTTAAATAGCAGCCAATTACAGGATTTAATCAGTAAATCACTACGTTATCTATTAATTATCGGCACTATTGCCCCTCTAACTTCCTTAGAAGCTCGCTCAGTCCAAGCTACTCCTCCTAGTAGCACTGCACCCCCTAAAGAAGCGATTGCCCCTATCCCCGCAGAAAGCAAAGAGTACACCCTAGGAGAAGGGGATAAAGTGCGCGTCACCGTTTACCAAGTCGCGGATTTAAGCGGCGATTTCCTTGTCCTACCCGATGGAACCCTGACTTTACCTCTGATTGGTAGCGTCAAAGTGGAAGGAATGACCGTCACCGAAGCCGGCCAAACCCTCGCCAAACGTTACACCACCTATCTCAAACGTCCGGTGGTTACTGTTAGCATTCTCACCCCCCGGCCTCTGCAAATCGCCATCGCGGGGGAAGTCAATCGCCCGGGTACTTACACAATTAACCCCGAACAAAGCCAAAAAACGCCCCTATTGACCGAAATAATCCGGCAAGCAGGGGGAGTGACTACGGTGGCCGATATTGGTCAAGTTCAAATCCGACGCAACCTCAAGGGACAAGAACAGCTGATTCAAGCCAATCTCTGGCAATTAATCCAAAAAGGCGATACAACCCAAGATATTAGCCTTAGAGATGGCGATAGCATCGTTATTCCCACTAAAACGACCCTTAGTGTCGGGGAAGTCAATCAATTAGCCGATGCCAATTTTGGACTAGATAGCGATCGAGAAATTAATGTTACTGTGGTGGGAGAAGTTTATCGTCCGGGGTCCCATCGTATTGTCCCCACTCCCAATAATATTAATAATAATAATAATGACCTAGATCGCGGCGGCACCAGGAAACCGGCCCGACTAACCCAAGCTATCCAACAAGCGGGAGGCATCAAACCTCTCGCCGATATCCGACAGGTACAAGTGCTGCGTTATACTCGTGACGGTTCCCAGCAGAAAATCCCCGTAGATCTCTGGAGTTTGCTCGATAAAGGTGATATGACCGGCGATATCTTTCTTCAAGAAGGGGATACGGTGATTATCCCCACCGCGACTGAAATCTCGGCCAAGGAATCGGAAACCCTAGCATCGGCCAGTTTTGCCCCTAAAACCATTAACGTGAAAGTGGTCGGGGAGGTGAAAAAACCGGGGATAATTGAAGTTCCTCCCAATACCCCTCTCAATCAGGCAATTTTAACCGCAGGAGACTTTGATAAGCGTCGCGCTAATCAGTCCACAGTGGAATTAATTCGTCTCAATCCTAACGGGACCGTCACCAAAACCTCAATTAACATCGATTTTTCCCAGGGTATCAACGAGAAAACTAACCCGATTCTCCGCAATAATGATGTGGTTGTGGTTCATCGTAGTGGTCTGGCATCGGCTACCGACACCCTCGGCACGGTTTTAAGTCCCTTTACCGGTCTGACAGGCCTCTTCAACGGATTTTTTAATCTTTTCCGTTAAAAAAGTTTACTTTGACCCGATGTCATTAGCTAAGTAATCGAGCTAATAATAGATATAGAAACGGCGAAAAGTCGTGAGCGGTCACGGCTTTTCTGCTCGATAGACTCAGGAAAGAAAACTATGATTTTTCTCCTTACTCTAGCCCTAATCTCCCTGTCGATTAGCTACAATGTTCACGGCGAAATAATTAGCCTCAGTACCCGCTTATTGGGTCTTTTTTGTGGCTTATTAAGTTTGTTCTTTACACCCCTACTGGTAAAGGTTTTTATCCTTGTCACTTTAGTCCTCTTTAGCTGAGATTTTCAACCCTAAACTCAACTAAAACCCTAAGCATACTTAACCCATCAAAAAAACTGTTATGCAAAAACGCTATCTCGGTCAGACTAATATAGAAATTACTCCCCTTCTCGTCGGTACTTGGCAAGCAGGAAAAAAGATGTGGGCAGGTATTGAAGATGAGGAAAGTATTAAGGCTATTCGTGCCGCTTTTGAGGCAGGAATTACCACTGTAGATACAGCCGAAATCTACGGGGAAGGTCACTCAGAATTGATTGTCGCTCAAGCTTTAGCCGATGTGCGAGAACAGGTAATTTATGCCACCAAAGTTTTTGCTAATCACCTCAAATACGAGGAAGTTATCGCAGCTTGCCATCGCTCTTTAAAAAACCTCCAAACTGATTATATCGATCTTTATCAAATTCATTGGCCTAGTGGCTCATGGAACACGGAAATAGTGCCTATTTCTGAAACTATGGCCGCTCTTAATTATCTGAAAGCACAGGGAAAAATTCGAGCTATAGGGGTTTCCAATTTCTCCCGCTCTCAACTGGAAGAAGCTGGTCAATACGGCAGAATTGAGAGTATTCAACCTCCCTATTCTCTCTTTTGGCGCTCGGTAGAAAAGAAAATTATGCCCTATTGTATAGAAAATAATATTTCTATTCTGGCCTATTCTCCCCTTGCCCAAGGTTTATTAACAGGAAAATTTAGAAACGGTTATCAGTTGGCAGCGGAGGATCATAGAATTAAAAATAAACTCTTTCATGGCGAAAACTTTCAGAGAGTACAAGCGGCTTTAAATCAATTAGAACCGATTGCTAAACGCTATAATTGTTCCCTAGCTCAATTATCTCTTGCTTGGTTAATTAAGCAACCTCAAACTAATGCAATTGCTGGGGTAAGAAATGCCGCTCAAGCAGTTAATAACGCCCAAGCAATGACAATTAATTTAACCCCAGAAGACCTAAAATTAATTGATAATATCGGTAAACAGGTAACTGATTTTTTGGATGATAATCCTGTGCTGTGGAATTTCTAAAAATTATACTTGAACTTTTACAGTATATATGTTCTACAAAAAAGCAAAAACCTTTATCCATCAATGGATAAACCCATTGATTTTTCTGAATGTAACCATGTTGATTGTAATATTTATTAATAGACAATAATTCTCTCTATTGGCTAAAATGGTAGTCATGTATTCTGAAACTGGCTCTCAAAGGGGCAAAACTGTCAATGACTGAAGGCATTCTCAATTACTTTGAAGTGATTAAAATTCTTCCTCATGATCATCTGATGGCTATGCTTTATCTTCCTATGGCTACCGTTGCAAAAATCTCTGGAGAGTTGGGTTAATAATATGGTTAAAATTATCAGTCGTCAATTTTTGGGAAGGCAACCCGTTTACGATATTGGTGTGGAAAAAGATCATAATTTTTTGCTGGGCAACGGGTTAATTGCCGCCAATTGTTTTAATAAATCTCACTCTACCGCTTACGCTTACGTCACCTATCAAACCGCTTATTTAAAAGCTAATTATCCTGTGGAATATATGACAGCGTTACTAACTGCTAGTAGCGATAATCAGGATAAGGTGGAAAAGTATCGAGAAAACTGTCAGAAAATGAATATCGATGTCGAACCTCCCGACATCAATCGATCGCAAAAACATTTTACCCCGATTGGACGCAAAATTCTCTTTGGTTTGTCCGCAGTTAGAAATCTGGGCGAAAATGCGATTGAGGCTATTTTAAAAGCCCGGGAAGCTGCGGGAGGAAAGTTTACTTCCCTAGGAGATTTTTGTGAGCGTGTTGATTTACGAGTAGTCAACAAAAGAGCTTTAGAAACGCTAATTTATTGTGGTGCTTTTGATAAAATTCAACCTAATCGCCATCAATTAATTGAAGATTTAGAATTAGTAGTTGCTTGGGCGCAAAAACGCACCAAAGAGAAAGAAAGTGGTCAAATGAATATTTTTGATATGCTAGGAGGTAGCGCAGAAAATAAACAAGAGTCCGAGTTTGAACAGTCTCCCAGTGCCACCGCAGTAGCAGATTTTTCCCTACAGGAAAAGTTAAAACTGGAAAAAGAACATTTGGGTTTTTATGTTTCCGAACATCCTTTAAAAGCTTTACAAAGAGCCGCTCAAGTCCTATCTCCTATCAATTTAGCTGACTTAGAAGAACACAAAACCAGAAAAAAAGTCAGTGCGATTGTCCTATTAAATGCTGTTAAGAAAATTATGACCAAAAAAGGGACTCCCATGGCCTTTTTAACCCTAGAAGATGCCTCGGGACAGTCGGAAGCGGTGATTTTTTCCGATACCTACGAACGTCTGCAAAAATTATTAGTGGAGGAAGCAACTTTAATGGTGTGGGGAAAAGTGGATCGCCGAGATGATCGGGTACAATTAATTGTCGAAGATGCGGAACCGATCGAAACAATTAAAATGGTGATGGTTAATTTATCGCTGCAAGATGTCGTCAACCAAAATCGTCAAAATCTTCTTAAAAGTATTCTGCAATCGGGAGACAAACAAAAGGCAAAAGTTCCCGTTATTGCCACTATTGGTGCGGGAACTCAGCGTCAATTTGTGCGTTTAGGACAAAACTATTGGGTAGAGGATGACAATTCAGTGGTAGAGTCTCTGAAAGTTGCCGGTTTTCAGGCTAATTCTGCACCTCTGATTAATCATTAAGTAGTCGTGCAAAATTAATTTCCTAGTGAAGATAGGCAAGAGGCGCTCTTGCAAGAGGTGGTTAGATATGTGTAATTAATTTTGCTTAGGTACTTAAATGCTAACTGGCAATCACCCAAGGGCCATGGCTGCACCAATATTGTTCCTGTAAAACCTTTTCGATTTCCTGTTTCGATAATAATTCTCTTTCCACCCACAAATCAAGACAAATATGAATTTTGATCACCTCTTTGACACTATTGCCACTCTTGTCCTCCATCATTCTCCTAGTGGGATGGAAACGGAAATTGATCGCTTTTTAATAGAACGCTTTCAAGAGTTAGGATTAGAAACATGGCAAGATCAAGCGGGAAATGTCATCGGCAAGATTAAAGGACAGGATTCGACTAAAAAAATTGCTATTACCGGCCATAAAGACGAAATTGGTGCTATTATCAAGGCAATTAATCCCGATGGTACTCTGCGAATTCGCCGACTCGGGGGAGCTTTTCCTTGGATTTACGGAGAGGGAGTGGTAGATATTATCGGTGATCAAGAAACCAGATCGGGGATTCTCTCCTTTGGTTCCCGTCATATTTCCCATGAATCCCCGCAAAAAGTCCAGCAGGAAAACACTCCCGTCACCTGGGAATCCGCATGGATAGAGACGAAATTGACTCCGGAAGAATTAGACGCTTGCGGGGTGCGCGTCGGTAGTCGAGTCGTGGTGGGAAAACACCGAAAACAACCCTTTCGACTAAAAGACTACATTGCCAGTTATACCCTTGATAATAAAGCTTCCGTGGCGATTCTTTTGGCATTAGCGGCCAGAATCATTAACCCTGCGGTGGATATATATCTGGTTGCCTCAGCAAAGGAGGAGGTGGGAGCCTTAGGAGCCTTATTTTTCACCGCAAATAACCGCTTAGATGCTTTAATTGCCCTAGAAATCTGTCCCCTCGCTCCTGAATATCCGATTCAGGATGGCAGCAGTCCTGTGTTATTGTCTCAGGATGGTTACGGTATCTATGATGAGCAATTAAATCAAGAATTAAGAATAGCGGCCGAAAAGGCGGGAATACCTCTGCAATTAGCTATTATTAGTGGTTTTGGTAGCGATGCCTCCATTGCCATGAAATTCGGTCATATAGCTAAGGCCGCTTGCTTAGGTTTTCCCACCCAAAACACCCACGGTTATGAAATAGCCCATTTAGGAGCCATAGCCAACTGCATTAGCATATTAGAAGCTTATTGTCAAGTAATTTAGCTATTTTTAGCAGAAAACCAGAGCATCAATAGAACAATAGCGATCGCCAGTCCGCTAAAAACAGTATTTTTATGCTGCTCTAACTGCATGGGTGGGGGGGGTTCTTCTTTTTTCTGTTTATTTGTCCCCTTTTTAAATTGCGCTGTGCTATCGGGAAGTTTATCTAAATCGGGAATCTTCGTCATCCACTCATCTGGGCGTTTGAGACGGGGAGCTTCGATAATATAAAGCAGACGCTTGGCCTGTTCGCGAATTTGATAGATAGGATGGGTAATCAGTTGCCTACAGATTTCACTCGCTTTCTCCCCCTCTCCTAACCCCTGATGGGCAGAAATTAACCAAATTTGGATCTCACCCCCTGCTCGGGAGCCTAGGGAAATTAAGGCTAAAGCCGCATTTAATTGCTGGATACTAAGACGATATTGTCCACGCTCAAAAGCACTGATTCCAGCTTGATAAAGGTCTTGAAAAGAAGGATTTTCGGCCACGGGGTCAAGATTGAGATAAATAAAATTTTACATAAGTATAGCAAGAGCTAAGAAGCAAAAGGAAACTCTGATCAGTATCAGATGGGTTCTTCGTTACTAGTGGTCTGTCAAAGCAATTATGTCGGATCCTAGGAATGTAAATAAGCTAACCCCGAAAAACAATGCCAGCCAAACAATACATTGTCTGCTTAACTGAAGATGAACGCAAGAGTCTCAACAAACTAACCACAACAGGTAAAGCTTCCGCTAGAAAAATTAATCATGCTCGAATTTTACAAAAAAGCAGATATCAATCAACCCGATGGAGGTTGTACAGATAAACAAATCAGTGAAGCCTTGAATATCAGTACCAGAAGCATTGAGAGAGTCAGACAAAGATTTGTGGAAGAAAGCCGAGAAAATGCCCTTGGCCCTCGTCCGAAAAAGTCATTAAAGCTCAAAAAGATAGACGGAGAAGCAGAAGCCCATTTAATCGCACTGGCTTGCTCACAAGTGCCTCAAGGTTATAACCGTTGGACATTACGACTACTGGGAGAGGAAATGGTAACTTTAGAATACATAGAAAGCATTTCTTATGAAACAGTGCGACAGGTCTTAAAAAAAACGAGCTAAAACCTTGGTTAAAAGAATCTTGGGTAATTCCACCTCAAGCCAATGCCGAATTTGTCTGTCAAATGGAATACGGGTTACAACTTTACACCAGCAACTATGACCCAGATTATCCCTTAGTTTGTTTTGATGAGACCTCAAAACAACTGATTTCAGAAATCAATTCGCCAATTGCTGCCGAACCGGGTAAGTCCGAACGTTTTGATTATGAATATCAGCGAGAGGGAGTTTCTAATTTATTCATGTTTTTTGAGCCGTTCACGGGTTGGAGACATGTGGAAGTCACTGACCAACGTAGGATTGTTGACTATGCCCAACAAATGAAGTATTTAGTTGATCAACGTCATCCTCAAGCCAAGAAAATTAAAGTAGTTCAAGATAATCTGAATACTCATGTCAAAGCATCTCTTTATAAAGCTTTTACCCCAGTCGAAGCAAGACGCATTCTGGATAAATTGGAGTTTCATTATACTCCTAAACATGGAAGTTGGTTAAATATGGCTGAAATTGAGTTGAGTGTTTTAAGCCGACAGTGCCTTGATCGGCGTATTGAAGACAAGGAAATCTTAACAGAAGAAGTAGCAGCTTGGGAAAAACGCAGAAATGAAAATTCTGCTCCTGTAGATTGGCGATTTACCACTGAAGATGCCCGAATTAAATTAAAAAGATTGTATCCGTCAATAACATCTTGACAGACCACTAGTCATAGCCGTCCCCTGTATCCAGTAGAAGAGTGTGACAGCGTAAGCGACCACTATCCCCAAACCTGCGCCTGTTGTGGAGAAGAACTGAAAGGATTTGACCCTAACCCTTACCGCCATCAAGTGGTGGAAATTCCCCCGATTCAACTGCACATCGAAGAGCATCGCCGACAGCAACTAACCTGCCTTCACTGCGGCGAGAAAACCAGAGCCGCCCTACCCGAAACAGTAGAAGAGTTTGGCTAGGGCACTCGTGTAGTAGCTATCGTCTCGTTCTTGAGTGGAATGTATCGCCATTCCCACCGGATGGTAGTTTCAGCTATGTCCGACTTATTTGGGGTGAAGAGATGTCACTGGGGACAGTAAATCGTCTGAGAAGGGAAGGAAGTGAGGCGGTATCAGAACCAGTAGAGGAAGCCAAAGCCTACATCCAATCCGCGCCGATAGTGGGAGCCGACGAGACGGGGTTCGGGCAAGGAAATACCGATGGGCAAAATTGCCAGCAGAAGAGAGCTGGGCTGTGGGTAGCCGTCACCCCGTTGGTCAGCTTCTTTCCAGTCATGCTGTCGCGCTCTACTGCTGCGGCTCAATCTTGATTGGGGGAGAATTTCAGCGGGATTCTCAACAGCGACCGCTATAAAGCATATAATTGGCTTGATGTAGCCCAAAGACAACTGTGTTGGGCGCATCTCAAACGAGAATTTACCAAAATCCCAGAGCGCCAGGGCGTATCTCGTCAACTGGGACGAGACTTGCGGGCTTCGAGCGAAAAAGTTGTTTCGCCTCTGGCAGCGAGTGCTTTGTGGAACTCTGGGCCGTAGTGAGTTTCAGTCATTAGTGTCACCGATTCAAGTGCGGGTGAAGCATTTACGAATAGCCAGGAGCGGCCTATCAGATTGGCTCCAGGGAAAAAACCCCTTTGGCCAAAACAGTCCGTACTTGTCGGCAACTGCTGAAAGTGGAGCCAGCCCTGTGGTTGTTTGTCACCGGGTCAGGGTTAGAACCGACCAACAATGCGGCTGAAAGAGCAATTCGTCCGGCGGTGCTGTGGCGGCGCACTAGCTTTGGCTCTCAAAGCGAGGCAGGTACTGTGTTTGTGGCGCGGATGCTGACAGTGGTGACGAGTCGGCGTTCTCAAAACCGCAATGTCTTGGAATTCATGACTGAGGAACCAGGAGCGCCTCTAGGAGGGGCAGTGCTTCTCCCTCTGTGCTGCCCCTGGAGAGTTCTTCCACTGAGTCAATGACACTGGCTGCTTGACATCCCCCCCTGAACGGTTACCGAAAAATTGGGTTGAAAGCCTCGCCCTTTTAGGGCGACTTTATAGGATGTATGATATTAAGAATAGCGGGCAGGGTAAGCAACCGCTTAAAAAACCCAGTCATCGCCGGATGAACGCACCGTTCGGCAAAAGCTCACGGCTGAAGCCTGGAAAACTAGAGTTATGGGGTTCTATAGGGGAATGCTCCTCTAGGTAAAAGCTCTAAGGGTCAAGTACCAAAGAAACCAATTATTTTAGAGGTTTGGAACTGTATCGTAGGGCATAGGAGAACAGGCTTCTGTAAGGTCGCGAAAGTCTGAGGAGAGAACCACCCAGAGGTGGGATTTCGCCAGGAATCTAATTCAAGTCCACATCGTCGAAGCCCGAAATTCTCAGCAGTGATGCTAGAAGAATCCACGTCCGTTTACGGCGTGGGGTATGTCAAGAGAAATCTCTCCTCATCTTCCAATTTCTCACTGATTTCTGGCAGTTTTAGCAATAGTCCGGTGAATAACCAATAGTAAACAGAAACAGGCTCGACGGAGAGAGGATAATAGTAGGGATTATAGCTAATAAAAAGTAGGAAAATCCAGATGCAGAGACCCCAATGCTTTAAAGCAGGATTTTTTACTTTTAAATAGGCTTTAAAGGTGAGAATACAGAGAATTGTCACCAGTACCATAAAAGCGATAAAACCGACGATACCGCCTTCGTAGAGGAGTTTAGCATAGTAGGTTTCAATTAGTCTTATCCCTTCTTCTCCCGCTACATGACGAGCGCCACTGGTGGCTTTGCCTAAACCAAAACCAAAAAGCTGTACATATTTGAATATCCACTGCATTTGATTGACTACAAAGTCAATTGGAGACGAATATAGCCAGCGAACGATAAAATTTAGCCCTCTTTCCCGAATAAAGGGAATTAACGTCACCGCAAGCAGGGAAAGCAGCCCCAAGATTCCCAATTTTAATGGTAACTTTCGTTTCTTTTTGCTAGTAGCAATAAAAAGAACCAAGTAAAACAAAGGTACTAGCAAGAAAGGTACTCTTTGTCCAGAAACCAGAGTCGCAAGGAAGACTAAAACCATTGCTACCCAACCAGCGATGCGCCATCTTTTTTGCGGATCACTAAAACTGGCTGCGTAACTGATGGCGCTACTAGATACTAAAAACCAAGCCCATTGCCAAGGATCAGAAAGTGTGCCGGGGAGACGAATTAAGCCTCGATCGGGATTATACAATACCGAACCCCCGACAAAACATTGAGCTCTCAGGCTGGCTTTTTCGCTAATATTCGGATAAGATTGGGTGTCTGATTTCGGGGCAATAACTTCCAGTTGATTGAGGGATTCACTATCGGGACAGATACCTTGTAGGAGTAAGAAGTATTGAATTAGAGCTAAAACGCAACAGATTAAGATCATCACGATTAAAAGCCGATTAACCGCAAACAAATCCCTTTTTTGCTCGATTAGATAGTAGCCACAGAGAACTAGGGGAATATAACTGAGGAGGGTTTTTAATCCCACAATTCCCACAGCAATTTCTCCTTGGGGCAGATTGACAAAAAGAAAAGTTATCAAGCTGCTGGCAAGTAAAATCAAAGCGGCGATGAGAAAAGGTTTGATTTGGGGGTATAATTGCTTAAAAGTTTTGGTTTTAATTAAAATTGCCGCTAAAGCACCGTAATAAAAGGCATCTTTGGCGATTTTGTAGAGAGCATAGGATGTATCTGCGTCAATTAGGTTGCCCTTTAGCTGAAAAACTCTCGCCACGGCCAAAGCGAAGGTACTATTCAGGGGAAGATAGATGATCAGGGCTAATAATCCCATACGGGGATAGATAAAAGAAGCGACCATGGCGGGAACTGCAAAAATCCCTAACAAGGCCGCTTTTTTGTCAAATACAATTCCTAAAACTAGACTAATTAGTATAGTGGCGCTCGCTAATATAGTTAGTAACAGAAAGTTCCTCTCCTTCATATCGTGCAGCTTGAACAGGTTTAGCAGAAAGTGTACCAAATTTTGGCCGAGATTCTCATTCTCAATGGCGGCGGCTGGGAGCTTTTCAGTGATCAGTAAACAGTAATCAGTATCAGTGAGGTTCTTCGGTTTGTGTTAGGTAATAGACGGGGTTATAAGAGATGAAACCCTGATTTTGTCAATTGTTTTCGCTCTAGAACGAACTAATCAATTAAGTCTCTTGCCAGATAAGGATTTAATCGATTTATGCCCCCCAATCGAACCAGACCTAGTGGTCTGTCAAGATGTTATTGACGGATACAATCTTTTTAATTTAATTCGGGCATCTTCAGTGGTAAATCGCCAATCTACAGGAGCAGAATTTTCATTTCTGCGTTTTTCCCAAGTGCATTACTGCATTGGGAGCATCTCATTTATGCAAGTGAGTAATTATACTTATCCATAAAACTGGTTTCTAGCAAGGCTTTCAAAATAGCTTGACATAAACACCTGATTTAGGGGTTACAAAGGTGAGATTGCTCCCGCTGCATTGCTGCATTGCTGCATTATCGCTTATCTGATTCTACAGCTAATAGATATTGAAGAAGGATTTGGGAAAAGCTTATTAGACAAACTGCGCTATTTACCGAGTTTCATGTGTCAACATATTAGCTATGTACACTGGTTCCGGAGGATTGTCTATTCAACTTAAAATTTGATGTTATAGGGGTATTATGCTTGTCAATGTAAAGTTTTATTACAGGATTTTGACACTTCCCAGTCACCAGTACTTACCTCATTCATCTGAAAACCGCTATATTATTTTTGCCAGAAAACTCCAGTCCAGATTCTTCTATAGTGAAAGTGATATTTTTCTCGTCTTCTAAATGTCTTCTAGAATCTGATATTTGTTGGTAAAAGCATCGATAACTAAATTCACCATCTTTACCCTGATAATCAATTTTTCGGAGACGAATAGCATTGATTAATTTAATCCAGTCAGACTTCAGCATAAACAGCAATCGCATTGATAAGTAGTTGGACAAAAGTAAAGTTAACTGTGGGGTAAGGAGTCGGTCGTCAGGAGTCGGTCATCAGTAAGAATTGCGGCAATTTACATTTCTTAAGATAGACAACAGAATTTATGTCCGACTACTTAAAACAATTAACTATTATTATAGCAGTTATCTTAAGGGTGAGATAGGAAGTTTTGGTTTTGGGGAGTCGGTCGTCGGTCGTCCATAGCAAATTAGGTTATACTTCATCTTGATAAGAAACGCTGTCATATACCCAAACCCATAGAAAAAATTGTTATTGTTCCTCAGATTGACAATAGTTCTAATTGTTTTCCCTGTAGGTCTTTAATTCTGATATTTTCTTGAGAATTTCTGGACAAATCTAAAGCTTTAATCACCTCTTTTGCCACCGCTTTTACCACGGTAATAGCCACAGAATTACCGAACTGTTTATAAGCTTGGACATCGCTAACAACAATTTGAAAACTATCGGGAAATCCCTGTAATCTTGCCCATTCTCTGGGAGTCATTCTGCGGACGAATAACTTATTTACCTCTCCCTTAATACGAGTAACGGGAGTAAAATTAGTCAGTCTTTGATCGATAACTAAATTTCTTTCTTTTCCCATACCTCCCACCACAATAGCATTAGCGATACCATCGGGAGAAATAATCTCATAACCAAAACCATTACCTTTATTTTGGTGTCTATCCTTGTGTTTAAACAAAGTTTCTAAATACTGATTAGAGAGATAATATTTAACGCTGACTTCCTTTTCTTCTAGAATATCTTTGAGACAAGTTTCTTGATGGGTTGGTTGGGGATAGGAAAAATGGTAAATATTTAAATCCTCTCGAAAACCGACGATAAAAATTCGGGGACGGTTTTGAGGAACCCCAAAATATCTGGCATTTAAAATCTGGGGACTAGGGACAAAATAATGCAAATCCTTTTCTAGTATATCTAGGGCTGGCTGAAAAAGCCTGAAATGCCGATAGGAAAAAGGTTTCGACTCAATAAAGTCGAGAAAAAAGGCCCAAAAAAAGGTAAAATACACTAAAAGCCAAGCACTTTTTTTTATTCAGTACATATGTATCGTATCTCGACCGCAACTCCATCAGAACCCGAATCATTTGAACTGCCCTTTGGCGGAAAACTATCAGATGAAAACCGTTGGGTTATTATGGCCAACTTAATTCCCTGGGAAAAATTTGAAGAAGAGTACGCAAAAAGCTTCTGCGAAAACAAGGGTGCGCCCGCCTTACCATTTAGGGTAGCAATGTCCGCATTAATTATTCAAGAAAGATGAGGAATAAGTGATAGAGAAACCGTCGAACAAATTAGATAAAACCCTTACCTACAATACTTTATTGGGCTAACAAACTATCAAACAGAAGCTCCATTTGATGCCTCAATGATGGTATATTTTCGGAAAAGAATTAAGTTAAATCTCCTCAACAAAATTAACCAAGAAATGGTGAAAAAGACAAAGAATCTGATGCCAGAACAGAAGAGCGAGGAGAAGAAAGTGAGCGGCCCAATGCAGGAAAATTAATATTAGATGCGACTTGTGCGCCCGCTGATATTAAGTATCCCACAGATTTAGACCTATTAAATCAAGCTCGTCAAGGAACGGAAAAAATCCTAGATTGTCTCTACAGGGAAGTCAAAGACAAGTTAACTAAGAAACCAAGAACTTCCCGAAAAATAGCGAGAAAAAACTATTTAAAAGTCGCTAAAAAACGTCGTCCCTCTCAAAAAGAAAGACGGAAAGCCATTGGTCAACAACTGGGGTATATTCAAAGAAACTTAGGTTATATAGACCAACTAATTGAATTAGGAGCCTCCTTAACTTGTTTAAGTAAAAGACAATATAAAATGCTATTAGTCATTGAAGAAGTCTCTCGTCAACAACGGGAGATGTGGTCAGAGAAAAAAACAAGGGTTGACCAGAGAATTGTCAGTTTAAGTCAACCTCATGTACGTCCTATTGTGAGAGGCAAAGCCGGAAAACCGACGGAATTTGGGGCAAAGCTCTCGGTGTCTTGTGTAGATAATTATGTATTTTTACACCGTTTGTCTTGGGAAAACTTTAATGAATCTCAAGATTTGAAAGCGCAAGTAGAAAACTTTAAAGAGACTTATGGTTGTTATCCCGAATCCGTTCATGTCGATAAAATTTATCGAACCAGAGAAAACTTGGCATGGTGCAAGGAAAGAGGGATAAGATTAAGTGGATTACCCTTGGGAAGACCACCGAAGAATCGAAGCGCTGGACTAAAAAAACAAGCACAAGAGGACGAGAGTTTTCGCGGCGGCAATAGAAGGGAAATTCGGACAAGCTAAGAGAAGATTTGGTTTAAATCTGTGCATGACAAAACTACCTGAAACTTCAGAAACGTCCATTGCTATTACCTTTTTGGTTGTCAATCTTTCCCGACTGCTTCGGCAGTTTTTTGGGCTTTTTTTGTCTTTCTTGATTTCTGGGCGAACAAAAGAACTAAGATGTCGGCAACGCTTTAATAAAAATTATGTTAAAAGTGATTTTACTCAAGTAAAACTTATCACTTGGGCGACAAATTATTGGCACTCAATAGCATAATTCTTTGAGCGACTTTTTCAGCAAACCCTATCTAAAATAGTTTTTAAAGTTTTACCTCGATCATGATGGACTAAACCCTGGACATTTTCTAGGATAAAAGCTTTCGGTTTCTTTTCGTGCAGCAATTCTCATTTTAAAAAGTAACAAGTGATACAGACAGAAACAAAGCTTTAAGGAAGCTACAAAATGCGCTCCCGCGAGTGCGACTGCATCGCAGAGAAGTGAGTATATAGAGTA
>SFAQ01000162.1:0-15948 GCA_007096525.1 Microcystis wesenbergii Mw_QC_B_20070930_S4
AGTGTCAGACTTAAGCAATTAAGCGTTTTTCGGTGAAGCGTCAACCCCGTTCAGCGACCACCCTAAAAAAGTGGCGTGGTGAGGAATCGCCGTCCGTTTTACGGCGGCGAGGATGTCAAGGAATAAACAACCGACCAGCCCCCATATAGTCTTGGATATCGATCACAATTTCTACAAGCCTTTCAACGCAGCGTTCTCGATAGTCAGATTCATTGACCCTATCCGGATCGCCAATCGTAATGATCGGAAATGAAGTCGGTTGATTTTCTTCACGCATTACTTGTTCCAACGAGTCTTCACCCTTCGCATTCCGGTTTGCCGTAAGTAAGAGCATCCCGTTGGTTTGGGCAAATCTCCAAACTACTCGATCATTGCTGTCTGCGGGTAAGCCAACGTCTTCAAATGTCCTCAACCGAATTAGAGCGAGATCTAATAACCCGCTAACAACAAGACTTCCAGAGATCAGAATTGCCTGCCGATTCAAGTTGTAATCAGCCAGAACAATCATTGCTTCTTCGCTTCCCGCTTTGCTCTCCGTTCTTGAAGTATAGCTCTAACCGCTTCATAGCCTGGACGAGGAGGAGTAGCAGCGATCCGAGCAAAACGTTCGCGATTCCTCTCTTCCCAAAATTGTTTAGTTTCTGCGGCAGTCTTTAAAACCTCCTGATACTCCGCTTCCACTTCTGTTCGATGTGTTTCAATGTAGGAAAGGGCAGCATGAATCTGAGCATCTGTAAAATTGAAGGCATCACGAATAAACTTGGGTGGATACTGAGCTTTGAGATAATCCATTACGTCATACAGAGTAATACGAGTATCCGCAATTGTAAGCCCTCGCTCTGTGCGGATTATAGCTGTTTGTCCATTCGATGCCAGTGCCATAGCAGTCTTAGCTTTTAACCATTTAGTTCCATAGTAGCGCACAAAAAAAGCAAGGGGCGCAAACGCCCCCCAACGAATGATTCACAAAATCCTTAATCCTCAACCCAGACTGCTTACCATGATTTTAGTTTATCATTGATCGCTTTATCAAGTCAGGTGCAACGTTGTGTTATGCCCGATCGCTTTGGCAATCACTTAATCTTCAAGATCGATATGATGTAGCCTGTGTTAGCGTCAGCGTAACGCACGAATTTTGAACATTAGGTAAGGTGGGTTACATTTCATTAACACACCCTACAAGATCGGCGATCGCACTGAAAACAACAAATGTAGGGTGTGTTAGCGTCAGTAACGCACGAATTTTGAACATTAGGTAAGGTGCGTTACATTTCATTAACGCACCCTACAAGATCGGCGATCGCACTGCTAGGCAAATCAGAATTACTCTTAATGCTAGATTCTGCCGAACAGCTTACTAATAACAGTAAACTAATCGCCATTAATTGTGACACTCTGCTTAACATAATCTCGTTGGTTTACTTCCAAAATTCTGTCTAACGGTCTGTGGCTCACCGGACGGAGATAAACTTTGCATCAGAACCAGAACGGAAATTTCCGTTCCGAGTGCAGCCGCTTGTTAGACTCTAGTAACTGTCAACGCCAAAATTGGTTTGAAGTATTAGAACAGTCCCATATATTAACAGGACTACCATTGTCTTTAGCTTGTCCCATCGTTTGTAAGCATTTCCCACTCCAGTTATTGCGGAGTTCGCCCCGATTAGTCAACGTCCAAAATTGGTTTGAGGTATTAGAACAGTCCCATATATTAACAGGACTACCATTATCTTTAGCTTGTCCCATCGTTTGTAAGCATTTCCCACTCCATTGATTCCGCAACGCAATGCCTGATGATCCCGGGGTAGTTTGAGATTGAGCAATAAAATTGTTAACTAAAGAGTTGTACCTTCGGGCTTGGGCTTGAGCATTAGGATAAAACGCAGCGCCTGCTGCATAAACTGTGTTTGCGTAAGTTTGTGCTAAGGCAACACAAGTAGCTACACTTGTTGGCTCCGGTATAACAGGATTGCGACAAGCACTCAGCAAATCCCTGTTAAATTGAGCGTCGCAATCTTCCCGTGCTTTCCCAGCCGTCATGTAGCACCTATCATGAGTATTACAAGCATTGTTAAAGTCTGCGCGGAATATAACTACTCTTCTCGTACGAAAGGGATCTTGTAGAGTTGGGGCAGCAACGTTACTAGCCACTTCATATTTATCTGGTACTGCTGAAGTTGCTCCTTCCCCTCCACATTGATTGACAGGTTCATAGTAGGGATAATCAGACCGAGGGAAACCATTTTCTCTTGCATGATTGTCAATTTCAGCTTTACTAGGAGCTGCTTGTGTCGGCTCACCAAAAGCAACCGTAAAAATAATGCATGAACCAAAAGAAATTATTTTACGGAGGAATTTAACTTTCATAAATATTTTTCTCAACACAGACTTGTTCTTTAGGGGTCTTGCAGTCTTGCAGTCTAACGTTCGCGCTCACCGGACGCAGATAAACTTTGCAACATAACCGACCATGTTGATACGTTCCGGTGCAGCGCGTTTGTTATGTTAAAACCGATTGTTAGTCAGCAAGTTTGTCTATTTCTGGCTCAACAATACCCGAATAAGAATCACCAGATGTTAATTCTCGCTCAGAACCAACTGCATTACCAATAGGATCATTCCAAACTGGAACCGGAATTGCCCCCGCTCTCTCGTAAACAGGTGGTTGTCCATATACTCTCAAATACAACTCACGAGTTGCAACATATGCCCGAAACTGACCAGGTCTCGTGTCATCTTTTGCTGGGTAGTGTTGTCTATATTTTGGATCCCCCTGAAAGTTTCCCCATATACTTTCTGAAAACTGAATGTACTGCTCAGTATGAAGTATGAAAAAGTGCCAGTACATATCAACAGCACCGGGTGGCGCATGAGCTATTCCAGGCTCAATGAGTGTTAATATTACAAATTTTTTAAACTCTTCTTCAAGAATACGGGCAATTTCAAAGTCTGCTTTCCCAAATCTATGCATGATGGGATATACCTGTTCAACCGAAAAGGGTCTACCAGCCCGAATCTGGTTGTCATTAAACTCATTGGTCAGAAATGAGAAGTCGTAATTATTGACATCGTCAATTTTTCTCGAAACTTCTTCTGAAATACTCAAGCTATTAATCTTTTCGCTACTCAAACGTGCATTTGTTACTTGAACCATTGTTTATTTCCTCAATGAGGTTAACCAAAAAAATCAGTGGCTGATGCCTAATTTATTAACAGCGAAATAGCACAGTGTCTCTCCCTCTGCTACATAACTATATAATATACGGAAACTTTCCTTATACTACGCTAAATACGCACTTTTAAAAGAATCTTTCCGTATATTACTCTCAAATGGAGTGATCGCGAGAAGTTTCCGTATATCACGCCCAAAAGCGTGTTAGCCAGATTAGCGTACTGTAAACAGCACTAACTATTGTCGTCTTCCAAGGGTGATCGGCAAGATTACTGTCATTTTACCCCTAGTTTTCTCTCTTGGCTCAGTCTGTAACCAATCTTTACAAAGCTGTAACTTGATCCCAGGGAATAAGTTAATCCAGCATTAGGCGATCGCTCCTCAGCAATTGAGAAAGTTTTCACAACGTCCAACGGTAGCCAGCAATTATTGTCCAGATCAGCGATCGCTGAATAATTGCCTCACGATTAGCATTGACGTTACCGATAATCAAGGAAATAAATTTGCCCCCATCAAACCGACTCGATCAACTGCGCTCTTTTTGGTCCCTAACATCGGAAAAAATCCTCAATAAGGCTTGACAAACTAGCTAGACTTGACTTATAATTATTTTTATAATGGGAATCTGTGTCGCCCTGCAACCCCTCTCTTTTCAGGCCAGATGCAGAAGTAACTTAAAGATGACAGAATTTCGCATCGAGAAAGACAGCATGGGAGAAATTCCCGTACCTGCCGATAAACTTTGGGGAGCGCAGACCCAAAGATCCCTACAATACTTTAGTATCGGTGATAATCTCATGCCCCGGGAGATGATCCGGTCCTATGCCATTCTCAAAAAAGCCTGTGCAATTGTCAATCAGCAAAAAAATCGTCTCAGTCAGGAGAGAAAAAACCTTATCTGTCAAGTCTGCGATGAAATTTTAGCCGGACAACACGCAGATAACTTTCCCCTCTACGTTTGGATGACGGGAAGTGGCACCCAATTTAACATGAACATCAACGAAGTCATCTCCAATCGTTGCAGTCAACTGACGGGGAATCCTTTGGGTAGCAAAACTCCCGTGGATCCCAACGATCATGTTAATATGTCCCAATCGACTAATGATTCCTTTCCCTCGGCCATGTATATTGCCGTTGCCTTGGCAGTCAAGGAAAAATTAATTCCCAGTCTGCAACTATTACGGAATAGTCTCGATGAAAAGGCGCAATTATGGGCAAATATAGTTAAAATTGGTCGCACTCACCTACAGGATGCCACCCCTTTAACCCTCGGACAAGAATTCTCCGGTTATGTGGGTTTATTAGATGATGGCATCGATTGGCTAGAAAAATGTCTAGAAAAAGTCTATCGTTTATCCTTGGGAGGAACAGCAGTGGGTACGGGGATTAATGCTCCTCTCGGTTTTGCTGAAGATGTGGCTGCCGAAATCGCTAATCTGACCAAATTACCCTTTATTACCGCTCCTAATAAGTTTACCGTGCAAGGTTCCCACGATGCTCTAGTTTTCTTGAGTGGGGGATTGAAAACTATTGCTAGTTCCCTCTATAAAATTGCTAATGATATCCGTTTACTTAGCTGTGGTCCCCGTTGTGGATTAGGAGAATTACAGCTGCCGGAAAATGAACCGGGTTCTTCAATTATGCCGGGGAAAGTTAATCCCACCCAATGCGAAGCTTTATCGATGATAGCAGTGCAGGTGATGGCTAATGATTTAGCGGTGACGATGGGAGGTGCTGGGGGACATCTGGAGATGAATGTCTATAAACCGCTGTTGATTCATAATCTCATGCAGTCTATCCGTTTGCTTAGTGATGGTTGCGGTAATTTCTGTCAATTTTTGGTTCAGGGGATGACTGCTAATCAAAAACAAATTGAGACTTTTTTAAATCAATCCTTGATGCTGGTGACTGCATTAAGTCCCGTGATTGGTTACCAAAAGGCTGCCTACGTCGCTCATTATGCCCTAGAAAAGGATTTAACCCTGAAAGTGGCAGCCTTGCAACTAGGATACATCGAGGAAGAGGATTTTGATCGCATTGTTGACCCCGCTAAAATGGTTAATCCCTACGTTGCTGATGGTTAATTGTCTGAGGGGATAACTGCTGTAAAAATCATGAGGTCGCAGGCAGGCACGGATTCCCATTATATATATAAGTATAAGGCAAGCGGCGGGATTTGTCAAGCCCCGCCGGTCAAAATTTCTCCTAAACTTGGGTGATGATAGCGAAGAAAACAAACAGAAAAATCATAAATGCCCCTGCCATGCGGAAGAATGGTTTAGGAAGATTAATAATTTTCTCCAGTTTCAAGAAACCCACCAGAAAATAAGCGACGATTGCGAGGAGAATCGGGATAACTAAGCGTAGGATTGTGCCAAGGGGACCAGAGAAAAACTCACCGATTTTATAGCGGGGTGTATTTTCTTCCGCGTGAGGAGGAATAGTTGCACTTGTCCAAGTTTCTCCCCCATCGGTGGAACGAAAAACTGTAGTTTTAGCGCCACCAAAACCGAATAAAGTTTTATCTTGAGCGTAATTAGGAGAAAACCGGACTGAGATACCAGCGGAAGGGATACTATGAATTTTCACTAGGGGTATTTTAGGATCACCAATTGATTTAAAAGTTTCTCCTCCATCGGTAGATTTAAACAAACCATCTCCCTGTAAACTAACTATTACCGTGCGATCATTAGCATAATCAGGAGAGATAGCAATGGTTTCTACTGATGCTTGAGGATTAAACCCCGGTTTCTCTAATTTTGTCCAACTTTTAGCCCCATCTTTGCTGACATACAAACCAGAAAAAATTGTCCCCGCAAAAATAGTTCCATCACTGGGATAATTGGGAGATATTGCCAACTGCACATTAGAAGCTTGTGATAGGGGGGTTCCTTGGCTGACATTTTTCCAAGTTAGTCCACCATCAACACTTTGATAAATACCCTCTGTTCCCGTGACAAACAAAGTTTTATCCTTAGCAAAATCAGGGGAAGCTACCATAGCAGGGGCATAATTACCGGAAATTCTGCCCACTTCACTGATATTTTTAACCGTATTTCCTCCATCGGTAGAACGAAATATTCTACCCTGCTGATTGGTGAGAAAAAGAGTTTTATCCTTGGCAAAATCTGGAGAAGGAACTATTCTCGGACCGCGTACTCCTTCATCAATTTCGATAATTTTCCATAAATCACCACCGTTATCGGATTTGGCAAATCTATTGCGTAAAAACCCCGCAAAAATAGTTCTATCTTTTCCATAGTTAGGAGAAAAGGCAATGTCAAAGAAACGCCGGGGATCTTGTCCTGATTCTTCGGGATCTTTACCAAGTCGATAAACCTCTAAACCGCGATTAATTGGTGTCCAAGTTTCCCCTTTATCCCGACTGATGAAGATATTGCCTACATAATTAGCAATGACGACAGTACCATCCTGGGCATAATTAGGAGAAACCGCCATAGCGATAACTGTTCCCCGGTCTAAAGTTTCTATTTCCTGCCATTGTTTGCCGCTATCTGTGGTTTTAAATAAGCCATTAAATCCCCCTAAAAACATCGTATCTTCAACGACTTTTAAATCCATAAAGTGGGGAACTTTATAATCATCAGCCTGTTTATCTTTCGTTAAACCCTCGCTCATCTTTTTCCAACTTTTGCCCCCATCTTGCGAAACATACATTCCGTCATACCAAGTAATGGCATAAAGGGTGGAGTTTTGGGCATAGTCGGGAGAAATAACGATGTCTTCGATGATTTTATCTTTAATTCCTTCGTTAACGGCTTGGAAGGTTTTACCATCATCAACGGTTTTTAAAATACCTGCTTCTTCTGTGCCGACAAAAAAGGTTTTATCCCTGTCTAAATTAGGAGAAAAAGCAATTGTATCTACTGCCCCCACATTGGTAGGTAAGGGGAGATTCTGCCAAGTTTTCCCCCCATCGGAGGAAGTGTATAATTTACCCTGTTCATCCCCGAAAAAAATTCGCCCTGGATTGTTGGGAGTAATAGCGAGAAAGGTTATTAGTGTCTTGGTGGGGAAAATATTTGACCAATTTTTACCACCATCTTCGGTTAAATAAACCCCTTTTTCTAATCCCACTGCTGCTGCTATATTGGGATCGGAAGGGGCAATTTGGACAAAGTTAATAAAATCAGTTGCTAAACCCTGATTAACTTTCTGCCAAGATTCCCCCGCATCTTCACTTTTATAAATACCATTGGATCTTGAAGCTAAATAGAGAATATTTTTATTGAGGGGAGATAGGGATAGAGAACTTAATTCCCCCGTATAATCTAAACCTTGAATTAATCTTGTCCAGTTGTTACCTCCATCGCTAGACTTATAAAAGTTATTTCGCACCAAGATATATACTGTATTATCTGTCTGGAAATCAGGAGAAACTTCCACTTGACTAATCACATCATGGGGACGATGGGCAAAAGCAGGATTACTCCAAAGACAAAAAACTGTAGCGATTATCAATAAAATGAGATGCAACTTGTGGGCGAATCTCAGCAAACTTTGGCGATTAATCATACTTAAACTGCTAATATCGAGAATAAAAATTGACCTAATCTAGCAAAGGGCGATCAAAATTTAAGCAAGGGTTCTGTAAGAGTATAGACGAAAACGGCGATTATAACCATTACTAAAATCAGGCTTATTTGCTATCAGCATAGATTAGAACCAATCTCTACACTTTGATTGTTGTAGAGACTCATTGCCTTTTGTAACCCTTGTTTGAGACCAAGTTCGATCGCTTTTCTGGACAAGTCTAACACTTTCAAGATCACTTCGTTTTCTTGGGGAGTGAATCGGCCTAAAACGTGGGAAATAGTCGCTTTTTCGCTTGATTTACCGATTCCTATGCGTAAACGAGCGAATTTTTCCGTGCCAACGTGGGCAATCATCGATTTAATACCGTTGTGTCCGCCCGCCGATCCCGATAGACGGATTCTCAACCGGCCTAGGGGCAGATCCATATCATCGTAAATGACTAAAATCGACTCTGGAGCTAGTTTATACCAGTCCAGCACCGCTCGCACCGATTGCCCGGAGCGATTCATATAGGTTTGGGGTTTCAAGAGACGAATTTTGCCCGGGAGAGGACTGTCACCTTCGGCGATAAAACCTTGAAATCGCTTATTTTCCTGCCAAGATAGCCCCCAATCCCGCGCTAATGAGTCCACAGCTTCAAAACCGATATTATGACGGGTGCGATCATATTTGGGTTCGGGATTACCCAAACCGATAATTAGCTGAGGAATGATTAAATTAGGGGTTTTATCGGAATTCATAGGGAGAAATCGGGCTTTTAACCAAGACCCGACTCTTATTATCACCCAATTAGCACTCCGAGCGCTGGAACAAAGTTTCTAGATAAACCTTGGCACAGCTATTTTGCTCCTCAAAATTCATCCTTTCGGGGGATTGACAATTAAGTAGAAAAAATGATAGCGCCGCCGTAAACACACCATCTTGATCCCAACCGGGGTGAGTTTCTAGGTATTGTTGTAGGGATTGGTGGAGGATTTCGGGGATTTCTGCCAAGATACTGACTGGTGTATTCATATCGTTTACCTCTGATCGGAAGTGGGGAAATCCCTGACTGGTGCAGTGGACAGTAAGGACTATTGTGAGCCAAGTTGGGGGGAGTTGCAATATTACCAGATGTAAAGGAATGCTTTAGAAAAACTTAATATTTACGAGGGAATCAGGGTTAGAGCTAGATTTTATTTACTCAACTTAACAGTAACTCAGTATCTAGCGAGTGAGATTTTGACAATCAAGATTAATTTTTTCTGGAAGCAAGTGCCGATTATATCGCTGTTGCCTGTGGAAAAGTCTGGGTAAACTGTGGAAAACTTGGGAGTGAGTGGGGAAAGACTGGGGAATGTATGGGGGAAAACATCGGGGAAAAATAAGATTTGCAAATTTTAGTCAGCAGTGCTGCTCAAATCCGATCCCTGATAGCTATCTCACAAGTCTGGGAATCTCGACTCTGAATGCTGGCTGCTATGCTTTTACCACCAATACGGAACAGGTAGCTTCTGCCACCACGAGACTACTAACAGAATCTTCGATCACCCGTTGAACTCCCGTTAATCCCCGGCTGCCGATCACGATCAGATCAGCATGATAGATATTAGCTAAACGAATAATTTCCTCCGCTGGATCACCAAAGATGACCTCGATTTCACTGGGGGCAGCAATTTGGGATTGATAGCAGCGCAATTGATCTTCAATGATCTCACGGGAGGGGTGAGGGCGATCCACTGGCGATTCATCTCCCTCCTTGCCGAGAATATGGGTGAGGATGATGCAAGAATTTGCCGTTAGAGAAAGGGAATTCAAGGAATGAAGGACTCGATCCGATAATTCCCCACAATCTAAGGCAACAACGATATTTTTAAACATTTTGACTAAATCCTGTCGCTAAATAAATTTCCAATTAAGATTCCGGAGCAAAAAATCTATAGACAATTTTATAGGTTATTGCGCTCGGTTAAGATTTCGTACCCCGTGGCGGTTACTAAGACAGTATGCTCAAACTGAGCAGAGAGAGCATTATCCATTGTCACCACCGTCCAACGATCGCGTAAAGTTCTGGTATGTTTGGATCCCGCATTGACAATTGGTTCAATTGCCAGAGTCATCCCGGCGCGGAGTTTGACATTGGGTAACTGATTAGTGCGAAAATTAAATACCGAGGGTTCTTCGTGGAGATTTCTGCCGACTCCATGACCGGTAAAATCTTCTACCACTTGGAAACCGTTAGCTTGAACGTGATCTTCGATCGCTCCTGCGATATCGAGCAGATAATTGCCAGCTTTTACCTGATTTATGCCTTTATATAAGGCTTCTTCCGCCACGCGGATTAATTTTTCGGCTTTGGGAGAGACGGAACCGATAGCGATCGTGATACAGGAATCCCCATGATAACCTTGGTAGTAGGCCCCCGTATCTACCTTTAACACAGAACCGGCTTTGAGGCGTTTTTTCGGGCTAGGGATACCGTGAACGACTTCGTTATCGACAGAGGCACAAATCGAGGCCGGAAAGCCATAATAACCTTTAAAACTGGGAGTAGCACCCATTGCGCGCATACGTTTTTCCGCATAGACATCCAGATCCGCCGTTGTCATCCCGGGTTGAGCGATCTGGGCAATTTCCTTGAGGACAGTGGCGGCAATTTTACCCGCTTGTCGCATAATAACGATTTCTGCGGGGGATTTGGTCTCGATTCCCCGGCGGCTTTTCTGTACTCGCGGTGAACCTACTTGCTCTGGGGTTTTAGTTTCGGGAAAAAGCAGCTTGGTTAGGATGTTCATGGAGATTTGGCTGTCGAGTCTTTACTTAACTTAGCATTTTCCCGGCGATCGATGACTGCTCTGGAGAAATCAAGGAACATTTAGAAAAGCTATAGTAGGAAAAAGGCTATTTTTCCGGCGAGGTGACAATTTATGGCAGTCAAAAAAGAGTTTTCCAGTTTTCAGGAACTGTTGCAAACCACTAATCTCCCCGTGTTAGTGGATTTCTATGCCACTTGGTGTGGTCCTTGTCAAATGATGGCTCCGATTCTAGAACAAACGGGAATGTATTTCAAAAATCGCCTACAAATTGTCAAAATTGATACAGACAAATATCCCAATTTAGCCAGTAAGTACGGTATTCAAGCTTTACCGACTTTAGTAGTCTTTAAAAATGGTCAACCGATCGATCGAATTGAGGGAGTGGTGCAGGTTAACCAACTGGTTCAACATTTACAAACTCTGTTGTAAGATGATTTTGAACTAGAACTAGGAGTTAGTGTCATGGCAAAGGCGATTTGGAATGGTGCAGTGGTAGCGGAAAGCGATAACTGCGAAATTGTCGAGGGAAACTACTATTTTCCCCCCGATACCATCAAAGCTGAATATTTCCAACCCAGTAACACCCATACCATTTGTTCTTGGAAAGGAGAGGCTAGTTATTATACTCTCAGGGTAGATGGACAGGACAATAAAGATGCCGCTTGGTATTATCCCGATCCTAAACCAAAAGCCCAAAATATTAAAGGATATATCGCTTTTTGGCGAGGTGTGCAGGTTGAGAAATGATCGCCATCTACCCCGGCAGCTTCGATCCAGTTACACTCGGTCATTTAGATATTATCGAACGCAGTGTGCCACTATTCGAGCGAGTAATCGTGGCAGTTCTCTGCAATCCCCATAAAAACCCCTTATTTACCGTCGAAAAACGCATAGAACAGATCAGTTACTGTACAAAACACCTGAAAAACGTTGAGATAGACAGTTTTTCAGGATTAACAGTTGAATATGCCAGATTGAAAGGTGCTAAGGTGCTGTTGCGGGGGTTGCGGGTTCTCTCAGACTTTGAAAAAGAACTGCAAATGGCACATACCAATAAAACTCTCTGGGAAGGGATTGAAACGGTTTTTTTGGCCACCACGAAAGAATATAGTTTTTTAAGCAGTAGCGTGGTTAAAGAAATCGCTCAATTCGGTGGCTCCGTCAGCCATCTAGTCCCAGAAAACGTTTCTAGAGATATTTACTCATACTATAGTTAACATACTAGAATACAGGAATGAGGACGATCTGAACCTATGGCGCGCCGAGAACCTAATGATCGCAGAAAAGCAGTACCTAACACTTCTAATAGTGGGGTTCCCAGTCCACCCGTCGATTTCGATATCTATCAGGATTTGGCGCGTCTGCAAGAGATGATTTTTGAGAGTTTCCATATCCCTCTCACCCGTTGGACAATGATCGATGAGGGACAGATATCCGAACAGATCGAGATCATCTATGAAACCGTGCCACCAGCAGTACAGAAAGCTTTAGCAATTTTGCAGGAAGAAGAGGAAATTATTACTAAAGCGGAAGAATACGCTCAACAAGTCCTTCGTTCCGCTCAACAAAGGGCAGCCCAAATTCTCGATCAGTCCGGTATTATTCAACAAGCAGAACGGCAAGCAGCCCAAATTCGTCAACAGGTTCAGCAGGAGTGCGAATCCGTGCAACAACAAACCCTAGATGAAATCGAACAGATGCGTCACAGCGCCCTACAGGAAGTGCAACAGTTACGACAAAAAACCCAAGCTGAATGTCATGAAATTCAAAAAGGTGCTGACGACTATGCTGAAGCGGTTTTAGAACATCTCGATCAACAATTAGGGCAAATGTTACAAGTTATCCGCAACGGTCGTCAACAGGTAAGATCGAAACCAACATCGTCAAAAAATTTACCCGGAGAACGTCCTTAATCAGTGATCAGTGATCAGTGATCAGTTATCAGTTATCAGATGTAAGTTTTCAGTTAATTAGTTAGTTAGTTATCTTCATCTTTATCCCTGATTACTGTTTACTGTTTAGGGGTTGCCGAAAAGAACCAAACCTCCAATTCCTCACCGATAACTGATAACGGAATTTCATGAATAACCCCTCCTCGAATTACCATCTATGCGGACGCTTTCTTAGCGGGTTATTCAGCTGGAAAATTTGGTTATTTGTCCAGATATTTGAAGGCAGTAAAAGCTTTTATCGATTCCTGTATCATTATTTATATCGTCGTCCTAAAATCGATCGCATTCTCGGTAGCGATGTCGTCTATATTCCTGAGAAAAAACTTTATAGCATTCCCCTCGATGTGCTGAAAATGGAGCAGCAAATGGTTAATAGTGATCGCCAGCAGTTGACTTCTATTACTACTTGGAAAGTTAAAACGATTCATCCCACCATCACCGAAACCGAGATACAATTCCACGATATTACCGTCGATTTACAACAGGTACACCTGATTAAATCCGATCTTAATAACTACGATTATACTAATACTCGCCGCTTGGCTCCTCTGGTGAAAACCTTACTTTTTGAAATTAACCCCAAAATTGCCAGTTTAGTAGAAAAGAAAAATCAATTACATAGACTGCGAAATCTAGCCGCATCTTCCGAAATTTTTCATTCACAAGCTCCATTATATGATCGAGCAATTAATCAAGTCCAGCTAATTATTGATCAAGCGGAAACTTTGAGACAAGAATGTTTAAAATTTATCCGAGAAACCCTGATCGAATGGGAATTAGTGCAATCCGATATCGATAGCAATCTCGTTGATTGTCCCCTCGATTTTGCCAGTCAATATCAACTAATTCAAGAAAAATATCAACTCTGGAAAGAAGAAGTACAAGCTTATTTTGAATTAAAAGATTCTTCCCTACCTAAAAATTAACTATGGTTATCAGTAATCAGTAATCAGTAATCAGTAATCAGTTATCAGTTATCGGTTATCGGTTATCAGTTATCAGTTATCAGTTATCAGTTACAGGATTTATTAAACCTCTTGCATAATTAATTTGTGAAGGTTCAAAAACGGCAAAAGTAAGGATTAAATTGCATAAAATATGTAAATAGACCATTTAATTGATTATTATTCATTCTTAATTCTCCTGACTACTGACTACTGACTCCTAACCCTAACAACAATTTTTGATTTTTACAAGAGGTCTATTATTATGTCTAGTTTAACGGTAATTCGTGAACATATTTTTGCTTGGGGAAAACGCACCTATATCATGGGTGTTTTAAACGTTACTCCCGATAGTTTTAGTGATGGGGGAGAATTTGACAATGTTGAAAATGCCCTGCTACAGGCGATGAAAATGATCGAGGCCGGGGCTGATATAATCGATATCGGTGGTCAATCCAGCCGTCCGGGAGCCGAAGAAATTAGCCTAGAAGCAGAATTATCGCGAGTTATCCCCGTAATCACCGCTATTCGACAACAAAGTTCTATTCCTATCTCTCTTGATACCACTAGGGCGGTCGTGGCAGCCCAAGGTATCGCCGCTGGGGCCGATTTGATCAATGATATTTCTGGGGGAACCTTCGATCGCCTATTATTGCCCACGGTGGCTAAATTAGCTGTTCCCATCATCCTCATGCACCTGCGGGGTAATCCGCAAACCATGCAATCCCTAACACATTATGATAATTTAGTCAAGGAAATTAAAGAATTTTTACAGAATCGCGTTAAGGAAGCTTTACAGTGGGGCATTGCTAGGGAAAATATTATCATCGATCCCGGGATTGGTTTTGCCAAAACTGGGACACAAAATCTTGAGTTATTGCGAGAATTAGGGCAATTTCGGGATTTAGGTTTACCTATTTTAATTGGATTATCGAGAAAACGCTTTATCGGCGAGATTACAGGCAAAAATGACCCAAAAGAACGAGTTTTCGGAACAGCGGCGGCCTGTGCTATAGCGATCGCTAAGGGGGCCGATATCCTGCGCGTCCATGATGTGGCTGCGATCGTAGATGTGAGTAAAGTGGTGGACGCAATCGAGCGAAGTTGAAAATTTTTGCTAGTCTTAGAATCATCCACAGTTCGATCGAAATTAGCGATGAATAGCCAACTGACCAGCGATTATTGTATGCTACCCGTGATTCGATCTCCCCGAGATTATCAAGTTTTTCGCATTAGCGCTGGGGATACGAATCGTTTAGCGATCGTCTTCGATTCTACCGTAGCGGGGGATTCCTTGACCGTCTGTGTGGAAATTTTCGATCCCCACGGTCGCACCCCTACCCATCGTCATAATTTTGCTGTAGAAATGTTTTTTATCCTCAAAGGGGAAGGAATGGCTATCTGTGATGGTAAACCGATTCCCCTGGGTCCGGGGGATAGTTTATTAGTCCGTCCCACGGGTATTCACGAGATTAGAAATGTGGGGGACGGAAGACTTTATGCACTATGTTTTATGGTTCCCAATGAGGATTTTTCGGAATTGATTCGCAATGGTATCCCAGAGGAGTTAGACGCAGAAGATTTAGAGGTGTTGATGGGAACTATTAAAGCATAATCAAGCAATATCATCCCTTAAATTTTGGGCTTTTTTTCAAGAAAAGAGCGATAAAAAAGGTAAAGGTTCCTCCCAGAAGGCCGAAGATTAGCCAATTTAATCTTGGATAGCCTTTATTGATAGCGATGACTGTAGCAATGCCACCGATGAGACAATGCCAGAAAAAAAGTAACAAGAATAAATCCAAGCTCAGGGATATATCACCAATTAGTTTCATATTTTATCAGTAGAGCGATAGAGTTAATTGTTTAGATAGCAAATCTCTAGAATTTTTCCAATGACCGAATCCCTGACCCGATTTTATGTTTATTAGCCTCTATAAGTATTTCTATTTTTTTGTCCAAGGCCATTTTGTTCCCATCTCGGTTAAAGCTGAAAAAACTAGATAGAGAATGAGAAGGGTAACACCAAAGATAAAAGTCAATAAGTCGTTATTCATCGAGTTATCACTGATAGGTTAAAGGTCACTGATTCGCTACTATCCATTTGTCCACTACTTAGTAATCGCTGCTTTTCTAGACTGTTGAAACAGGTTTGATTATTGTTGCTGTTGTGCCAAATAGTTAAGCACTGTTTCCAGAGTCAAGTCTAAACGCTCCGAGATTTGTTGCGGGGTTAAACCGAGGTCTTGCAGTAGAGGAATTGTTTTCAATTTTTGCAAGTTTATTCCCTGTTCAATTCCCTGTTCAATTCCATCTCCAAAAGCTTCTTGATAGAAACGAGTTTGTTTTAGGTCTTGTAGTTCCAACATAGCTTCAATTTCCTCTCGACTTTTTTGGGGTAACTTATAAATTATGATCGTTTCGATTAAATCAATGACATTTCTCTGCACTAAGCGATCGCTCACTTCTCTTTGAGCCTGTTTAATTAAAATCTTAGCAGAATTAACAGCTTGACTCTCACTTTCCGTAACTAA
>SFAQ01000163.1:0-20851 GCA_007096525.1 Microcystis wesenbergii Mw_QC_B_20070930_S4
AATAAATAAGATAGTTTCCATTGTTGCGATTACGAATATAAGTAGTAGAAGCAGTATTGTCAATCCCTGAAGTTAAATTAGTTGCGTTAGTATAATCAACAATTAAAGTATCGGTTCCTGTATTACCATCAACCGTATCAATTCCCAACCCAGGATTTAGAGTATCATTACCATCCCCACCATTCAAAGTATCATTACCATCCCCACCATTTAAAATATCATCTCCTCCCAATCCGCTTAGGCTATCATTGCCGCCTAAACCATCAATTGAATCATTATCGTTTGTCCCGATAATCGTATCATTCCCATTCGTTCCTGTAAAATTAGCCATCTCTATCTCAATATTCACTCCATTAATCCTAATAAATCCGTGATCATCCTCTGCTTGTAACAGCGCCAACTCAGCACCCGACAGACTTTCCCCCATCACCAAAGCGGCAAAAATCGCCCCCTCATCTCCCGCCGCATCTGTCGAATTAATCTGAGCATCAATAAAATGTCCATATTCCTCCAACAACACCCATACCAGCGCCGCTTCACTCGCAGTCGCCAAAAAGCCTTCAGATAGGTAAATCTTATTATTGCTGGCTGCATAAGCACCATTAGCCGTCCCCAAAACCTCGCTACCCACTACCTCAATACTGGGAAAATTGCCGAAATCTCCCTCTCGCCACTGATTCCGTAGGGTGGTGGCCTTAGCTACATCGTAATTCTCGTCAAAGACTGTCGAGAAAACCTCCTCAAAATTGGCAGCATTAGAAAATTGAAAAAGATAGTTAAAAACCAGCGCTAGTGGAATTTGGCGGGAGGTAGTAATCATTTTTTGCTCCTAATTTCTGGGGTTCTCAAAAATGAATTTAAGGAGGTTTATGCTTAGGCAATTGCTTGAGCAACTAGGTCAATCAATGGATTAAGGGATAATCTCGATCGCAGTAGCTTTGCTCTAGCCCACTGGACTTGGTTAGTACAAAAATATTATTGCAGACGTTTTAAGCGTTCTTGGAGAATTTGGGCTTGTTTTTCAGACTCTGCTAAAGCTTGCTTCGTTTTTTGGATTAAAGCTTCTGGAGCTTTTTCGACAAAGCTAGGTTTATTCAAGCGATCGCTCAAACTCTTGATTTCCCCTTCCACTTTAGCTAAATTTTTCGCTAATTTCCCAGCCAATACCGATATATCAACCAATCCGGACAGGGGGATGAGGATTTCTACCGTAGCGACAACACCGGCGATCGCTTGATTGACTTCCTCGGTTAATTTGGCAGTCAAAATTAAGTTTTCGATCTTGGCCAAGTCTTTTAAGTACACTTGTCCGCGTTGCAAAATAGCTAATTCTTGGCTGTTTTCTGTCTGTAAAATTGCCGTGATCGTTGCTCCCGGTTTAATCCCCGCTTCGGCCCGCAAATTACGCAACACCCGAATACTTTCAATTAATAACTCAAAAGTATTTTCTAAATCTAGATCGATCAGAGAACTATCAGCTACTGGATAGGTTTCTAAAGCTAAAACCTGCTGATTTTCTTGGGTTAAATGATGCCAAATTTCTTCGGTAATATGGGGCATAAAGGGATGTAATAGTTTTAATGTCCCTGCCAAGATAAAAGCCAAAGTTTGCCTAGCTGTGGCACAGGAAACCGATTCTTTATCCTTCCATAAACGAGTTTTCACTAACTCGATATACCAATCACAGAAATCGCGCCAGATAAATTCGTATAGACCTTTTGCCGCTTCCCCCATGCCATAATTTTCTAGATAATCTCTAGTTTTTTGCACTGTTTGATGATAACGAGATAAAATCCAGCAATCGGCTAATTCTAAATTTTCTAAAGCTGGTTCTCCCAATTCTTCTGGGGTTTTTCCCTCCAGATTCATCATCACAAAACGGGAAGCATTCCAAATTTTATTGGCAAAATTTCGGGCCGCTTCTACGGATTCCGATTCATCGGTTTTACGGTTGTATTGCAGACTGATATCCTGTCCTGCTCCTGCCACTTCTCGAATTAAGGTATATCGTAAAGCATCGGTTCCATATTTATCAATTAAAATTAGGGGATCGATGCCGTTATTAGCAGATTTAGACATCTTTTTGCCGTTTTCATCCCTAACTAAACCGTGAATATAGACATCTTTAAAGGGCATTTCTCCCGTAAAATAGCCCGCCATCATCGTCATTCTTGCCACCCAGAAAAAGATAATATCAAAACCAGTGACGAGGGTTGTGGTGGGATAATAGGTGTCTAGATCAAGGGTTTTTTCTGGCCATCCCATAGTCGAAAATGGCCACAATCCCGAGGAAAACCAAGTATCTAAAACATCGGGGTCCTGTTGAATAATTATATCCTCTCCATACTCCTGTTTGGCCTTGGCTAAAGCGGAGGTTTCATCTGGGGCAACGACGAAGGGAGTATGGTTAGTAATTTCGTTATTAGTTTCACTGATAATATACCAAGCGGGAATTTGATGACCCCACCACAGTTGTCGAGAAATACACCAATCTTTTAGTTTAACTAACCAATCACGATAAACTTTTGTCCATCTTTCTGGCACAAAACGGGGCGAGTTTTCCTGATCTAAACAGGTTAAAGCTTTTGTGGCTAAAGGTTCAATTTTAACGAACCATTGGGTAGATAAAAGGGGTTCCACGGGAACTTTACCTCGATCGCTATAGGGAACGCTATGGCGATAGGCTTCAATCTTAACTAAAAAACCGTCTTCATCGAGTTTTTTAACGACATTTTTGCGGGCAACAAAACGATCTTGACCCGCGAATATTCCGGCATTTTCGTTTAAACTGCCGTCTAAATTCATGATATTAATAAAGGGTAAATTATGGCGTTTACCCATCTCAAAATCCTTGGGATCGTGGGCCGGCGTAACTTTGACGCAACCAGTACCGAATTCCAGATCCACTAATTCATCGGCAATAATGGGGATTTCTCGCCCCATTATCGGTAAAGTGACGGTTTTGCCGATTAAATGGCGATAACGGGGATCTTGCGGGTTGACAGCGACACCAGTATCACCGAGCATGGTTTCGGGTCTTGTGGTGGCTAATTGAAGATAACCGCTACCATCGCTAAGAGGATAGCGAAAATACCAGAGATTTCCCTCAATGTCCTTGTTTTCCACCTCTAAATCGGAAACGGCCGATCGAGATTCGGGACACCAGTTAACTAAGTATTGACCGCGATAGATTAATCCGTCCTCATAAAGTTTGATAAAAGCAGTACGAACAGCATGGGAAAGTCCCTCATCCATGGTGAAACGTTCCCGCGTCCAATCGACGGATACCCCCAAGCGTCGCAGTTGATTAACAATGGTACTACCAGACTCCTCTTTCCATTGCCAAGCGCGTTCGAGGAATTTTTCCCTTCCTAGTTGATAACGGTCGGTTTTTTCGGCTTTTAATTGGCGATCGAGTATAGCTTGTACTGCAATACTCGCGTGATCCGTACCGGGCAGCCAGAGGGTATTTTTGCCGGTCATGCGCTTGTAGCGAACAAGTGTATCAATCAAGGAACTCTCGAAAGCGTGACCCATGTGGAGACTACCGGTAACATTGGGAGGGGGGATGACTATACAGTAGGTTTCGCCGCCTTTTTCGGGGTTTGCCTTAAATATTTCTTGATTTTCCCAATATTGCTGCCATTTTGTTTCTGTGATCTTGGGATCGTATTGCTTCGATAGTTCCGAGGTCATGATGGGGGGGATTCTACAATTCTTAGTTCTTTGTCAATTGTCCCACATTTGGGAGAGATCAAATTCCTATTTAGTTGCCGGCTAAAAATTTTCAAGAGTCTTATTAAGATAGCTGTTATCTTTTGCTGGGGTAAATATGGCTAATGTCTCTCACCAGTATAATAATTGCTATAATCAATTGAGTGAGCCAATCAATCAATTATGACCATAGCAACGGATAAAAGTATCTATAGCTTTGCCGAATATTTAGAATTAGAGGAAACGGCAGCCTATAAACATGAGTATCAAGATGGGGAAATAGTACCGATGACAGGAGGCACTACCGATCATAATAAAATTGCTCTCAATTTTGCCGCTTATTTAAAATTTGCCCTCAAAGGACAGAAATATAATATTTTTATCGGTGATGTTAAATTATGGATAGGGCAATATCGTCAAGCAACCTATCCCGATGTGATGCTAATTGAGGGTGAACCGATTTATTATGAAACTGGTAAGACAACTGTTACCAATCCCAGATTAATAGTAGAAGTCCTCTCAAAATCGACTCAAAATTATGACCAGGGTGATAAATTTCTCTATTATCGTTCGCTGCCGGAATTTCAAGAATATATTCTGATCAGTCAAAGTCGTCCCTATGTCATGCAGTATAACAAAACTGAAGAAAATAAATGGTTATTAACGGAATACGAGGGCGAAAATGCCAGTTTATCTTTAACTTCTGTCAATTTCGATCTCAGTTTTCAGGAAATTTATGAAGGGGTTACTTTTAATATAATCAATGATTAAACCAGTTGTTTTAATCAGCTTAAGTTAACCAAAGAATCAATAAATTATGACTATAGCCACCGATAAAAGTACCTATAGCTTTGCCGAATATTTACAACTAGAGGAAACGGCAGCCTATAAAAATGAGTATCAAGATGGGGAAATCGTACCGATGACAGGAGGCACTACCGATCATAATAAAATTGCAGGTAATTTTTACTTTTATTTACGCCTAAAGTTACCACAGTCTAACTATAAAATATTTATCGGTGATGTGAAATTATGGATAGCGCAATATCGTCAGGCAACCTATCCCGATGTGATGCTAATTGAGGGTGAACCGATTTATTATGAAACTGGCAAAACAACTGTCACCAATCCCAGATTAATAGTAGAAGTCCTCTCAAAATCAACACAAAATTATGACCAGGGTGATAAATTTCTCTATTATCGTTCGCTGCCGGAATTTCAAGAATATATTCTCATTAGTCAAAGTCGCCCCTATGTCATGCAGTATAACAAAACTGAAGAAAATAAATGGTTATTAACGGAATACGAGGGCGAAAATGCCAGTTTATCTTTAACTTCTGTCAATTTTGATCTCAGTTTTCAGGAAATTTATCAAGGAGTGATATTTAACGATTTGCCTTGAATTTTCGTTTTTGTGCCAGTATTCTCGGCAAGGAAGTCCAGAAATCTGTCTCTACAGGCCTAATTTCGCCGCTAAAGCGATCGCTACCGGGAAAATGCGATGTTCTTGCACTTGAATGCGTTCGTGGAGACTGGCTGCGGTATCATCCGGGAGAATGGGAACCACTGCTTGCATTAAAATTGGGCCGCTATCTACCTCTGCGCGAGCGATATGCACAGTACATCCGGTCACTTTTACCCCCGCAGCTAAAGCTTGTTCCACGGCACGCACACCTTTAAAACTGGGTAGTAAACTAGGATGGATATTGATCACGCGATCGGGAAAAGCATCTAGTAAAACCGGGGTGACAATTCGCATCCAGCCCGCCATAATTACCCATTTTACCCCGTATTCTTGGAAAGTTTTGACTATAGCTCGATCGAGTTCTTCTCTGGGTTTAAATTGACGATGATCGAGGAAAACCGCAGGGATATTGTAGTGAGCGGCTTTTTCTTTTACCTTGGCATCGGGATTATTGTAGATGAGGACAGAAATCTGGGCATTTAGCTGTTTTTTAGCGATCGCTTCTGCCAAAACAGCAAAATTGGAACCACTACCAGAAGCCATCACTCCTAAAGAGAGGGTTTCCTCTAGGGGAATATCGGCCAAACTGAGATCGGGAGAAATTAAACTTGGGGAAAAACTCATAAATTCAGTTATCAGTTATCAGTTATCAGTTATCAGTTATCAGTTATCAGTTATCAGTTATCAGATTTAAGTTATCAGTTATCAGATTTAAGTTTTAAGTTAATTAGTTAGTTATTTTCATCTTGATCCCCATTTACTGATCACCGATCACTGTTTACTGTTTACTGTTTACTGTTTACTGTTTACTGTTTACTGATCACTGATTACTGATCCTATCCCCGTTGTTTCAATCCGGTTTCAATAGCGGCAATTACTGTTTCTATGACTTTAACGCGGGCGAAATACTTATCATTTGCCGCCACGATCGTCCAAGGGGCGACGGGGGTGCTAGTACGGGCTACCATGTGATTAACTGCCACATGGTAGAGGGGCTGTTTTTCCCGATTACGCCAATCTTCATCGGTGAGTTTATGTTGGCGATAGGGGTTATTTTGGCGTTCCTCGAAACGATTTAACTGTTCTTCGGGGCTGATATGTAACCAGAATTTGACTAAAACACAGCCTGAATGGGTTAATTGTGCTTCAAATTCGTTAATTTCTTGATATGCCCGTCGCCACTCCATATCTTTAGCGAATCCTTCCACTCTCTCCACCAAAATCCGTCCATACCAACTGCGATCGAATATCCCGATAGTTTTGGCTGCGGGCAATTTCCGCCAGAAGCGCCAGAGGTAATGATAGCGGTGTTCTTCCTCCGTCGGGGCAGCAAAGGCAATCACTTGATAACTGCGAGGATCGAGGGTATCGGTTAAGCGTTTGATCGCCCCTCCCTTGCCGGCGGCATCCCACCCTTCAAAGAGGACTAAAACGGGAATATTTGCCTGAAAAATCTCTAATTGCAGCTTTCTTAATTCTACCTGTGCCTGACGCAAACGGATTTTATAGTCTTCTTTTTCCAATTTGGCACTTAAATCTACTTTCGCCAGATAATCGGGTTCTGTGGGCAGTAATTGGGCTTGGGGTGGTAGATTGACAGGAGGTTCGATCGGTAATTGACGCTGATCCAAAGCTTGAGCGATCGTACCGACTAATTGGGAGAGAACTTTTACCCGGGCCCAACGTTGACAGTTGCCCTCCACCAATATCCAAGGGGCGGCCCCCGTGCTAGTGTAGGTAATCATTTCCTCGGCTAAACTGGCATACTCATCATAACGTTTGGCCTGTTGCCAATCTTCCGGACGCACGCGCCAAGATTCTAGCTCATTTTCGGCGTATTCTTTGATGCGTGTCTTTAATTCCTTTTGACTGATATGAATCCAGAATTTAGCGATCGCAACCCGATCATCAGATAATTGTCGCTCAAAGGTGTTGATATCGCGCATGACTAGGGGAATCTGGGAGGAGGGCAATTTGTTTAAGAGTCGATCCTCTAGTAGATGGGTGTACCAACTGTGATAAAAAATGCCGATACTGCCTTTTGCTGGCAGTTTTTGCCAAAATCGCCACAAAAACGGGTAACTTTCCTCTTGGGGGGAAGGGGTTAAAATTGGATGGACGGTAAAACCGCGAGGATCCATATAGTTAACCATTTTTTTGACTAAAGTTCCCTTCCCTGCCGCCGCCCAACCTTCCAAAACCACCACTACGGGTAATTTACATTCCCAACAGGACTTCTGTAGCGATCGCAGTTGTTGCATTAAATCTTTAATTTGTGATTGATAAGTTTCCTTGTCAAGGGAAAGAGATAGATCGAGAGGACTTAACATGATGGTCAAATAAAAGCAAAATTAGGGTATAAAGTTATAGACAAGTCAATTTCAAATAGGTATGATCGCGTGTCTCAAGTTAAACCTACCATTCTCGTTACTGGCGGTGCGGGTTATATTGGTTCCCATGCAGTTCTAGCGCTCAAAAATGCCGGTTATTCCGTCATCGTACTCGATAACTTATCCTACGGTCACGCCGAAATTATTAAGGATATATTAAAAGTTGAGTTAATTGTCGGTGATACCAGGGATCGATCGCTGCTGGATAATTTATTTGCTAGTCGTGATATCGCCGCCGTCATGCACTTTGCCGCTTTTATTGCCGTGGGGGAATCGGTCCAAGAACCAGCTATTTACTATCAAAATAATGTTAGTGGTAGTCTGACTCTTTTGCAAGCGATGATCGCCGCCGATGTGAAGAAATTTGTTTTTTCTTCCACCTGTGCCATTTATGGAATGCCGAAAGAAATTCCGATGACGGAAAGTCATCCCCATCATCCCCTTAGTCCCTACGCTGCCAGTAAGGAAATGGTGGAACAAATTCTTAGGGATTTTGATCCAGCATATGGTTTTAAATCGGTTGCTTTCCGTTATTTTAATGCTTCAGGAGCCGATCCCAGTGGTTTATTAGGGGAAGATCACCAACCGGAAACCCATTTAATTCCCCTGGCTTTATTAACTGCCCTGAAAAAACGGGATTCCCTGTCAATTTTCGGCACGGATTATGATACTCCCGATGGTACTGCTGTTCGCGATTATATCCATGTTAATGATTTAGCACAGGCTCACGTTTTAGGCTTAGAATATCTCTTAAATGGTGGCGAAAGCAATGTGTTTAATTTGGGCAATGGTAACGGTTTTTCCGTGCGTGAAGTGATTGAAACAGCGCGAGCGGTAACTGGTTTAGATATTCCCGTCATCGAAAGTCCCAGAAGGGCAGGCGATGCCCCTATTTTAATCGGCAGTAGTGATAAAGCTAAACAGGTTCTCGGTTGGCATCCCCAATATGCCGATCTCAAGGTAATAGTTGAACACGCTTGGAATTGGCATCAAAAAAGACACGCTTAACAGCGATCGAGTGCTAAACTTTAAGGTTATAATATCGAACAGTTCTAAGTAAGTGGTTTCAATTAAATTGAAGATAGATTTTGTCTTTGATCCCCCCTTGATAAGGGGGTGCCGATCCCCCCTTAATCCCCCCTTGATAAGGGGGGTATCTAACAATTTTGAACACCCACCTACTTATCAGTCGATAACAGTAAAAAACTACTAGAGGCTAATAGTTTACCGCTATAAGCTTCTCCAGAATTCTCTCAAATACAATGCTATGAATAACAAAATAATCTTAATATTTATAGGCTTGACTTTTTTAGCAAGTTGTGCTGATAGTAAACAGTTTCAATGTCAAAAAATCTATCGGATTGCCAACGAAGTGGCCCAAGAAACCAAATCCTTAACCAACGGTCAAGGGACAGAAATTGACCAAAAAAGTTGGCTATTAGCTGCCGATAAAATCGAACAGGCCGCAGAAAATATGAAAAAATTAGCCATGAAGGATCCTGAACTAGAGAAATATAAAATCGCCTTCGCTCAAGTTTACGAAGATTATGCCACTGCCACTCGTGAAATAATTCAAGTGATCGAAACTCGCAATAAAAACGGGGCAAAATTAGCACAGGAAAAGGTAAGAAAAGCCGGCCAATTAGAAAAAGAAACTGGCGAAGCTTTTAATACCTATTGTCAAGCACAGTAAGGCACTATTAGCACAGCTATTGTGGTGCGTTACTGAATCTTGACTTTTTACCCCAAAAATATAAGGTCTAATTGCCTATATTGTGGTGGGTTACTGAATCTTGACTTTTTACCCCAAAAATATAAGGTCTAATTGCCTATATTGTGGTGCGTTAGCGATAGCGTAACGCACCCTACGGATTAGGGTTTAATTGCGTACAAAGTGCCGACATTTTTACTGCGAGGCATCCGGGAGAAGATGATAAAACCGAAGTCTTGCAGATGTTTAACTAAAGCATCGGGACCTTTTTTATGCCATTCCATCATGATAATTTTAATCTGTCCTAATTGACCAGTTGCCGCTAAAGAATCGAGGATTTCGTATTCGGAACCTTCACAATCAATCTTGGCAACAATATCGGTATCGGGATAGTCAGAGGTAATACCTTTAAACACATCGGTGAAAGGTTTAAGAATTAAATCGGCTGTAGCGGTTTGTTTCGAGGCAAAAGGTTTTAATTGGTTGTCAATACCAGAAATACCAACACTACCTTTCACGGTGTAATCGTATTCGACTTGAATAATTTCATCCCGAGCGCCGACTCCATAATCAAAAGCTTTAATCTTCTCCGCTAGATTAGGATTGAGGGCAAAATTTCTGAAAGCTTGGTCGTAGGTAGCCTTAAAAGGTTCGTAACTATAGACAGCTTTCACATTAGCTCGATTGGCAAAAAAGAGACTAGCAAAACCCGTATTCATACCAATATCGATCGCTACACAGGGCTTATCATAGAGGAAATTATATACACCTAAAAGGAAAACTTCATGGGCGATATCCAAATCCTGTCCCGTCTCGATAATTAGCTTAACTCCATCGATCTCGATAATTAATTCCTGTTGCTCATCGATATAAAATTTACAACCAGCCAGAGCTTTTAAGGCGTTAGCTTTGTTAAAAACTTTACTAGCCAAAAGGAAATCTTGCTTATTTTTGCTTAAACTGATCCCTAAAGGTTTATAAAAAAGTTGACCAGATTTAGCATCATATTCCACATAATTAGGACTAATATTATGCTCTGCCAACTGACTAGACCAGTATTGATCGGCAATATGGGGATAAGTCTTAAATTGCCGATAGCGTTTATGTGCATCTAACAGTTTTTGGTAAAGCATTGCTTGTCTAGCCTCGATTTTTTAGGATGGATGAAGGTAATTTTATGGACAAGTTTGACAAAGTTTGATAGGCTTGTCAAGAAAATCCCTCGTCTCTGAGCATCAGAAGCCAGGAAACCCGTCTCAAACAAGGTAACACAGACCATCAGGAGTTAACACGCCTTGAATTACTCTGATTTTATATTTTGGTGGATATTAATCCTTTTTAGCGTTCCTTTCCTAACGGCACGCTATATAGCGAAGTCCTTCAATCTCTGGCGAGGTGTTTTTGATGGGGTGGGATTAGCGGCGCTGTCCCTAATCCTGTTTTATTACGCCAGTCGCACCAGTTTCCTCGTTTTCATCGTCTCCCTAGCCTTTAACTACATTATGGTCTGGCTAGTGCTGAAAATGAGCGGCTGGAAGGCGAATCTCCTAGCTACTATCGTTATCGTCATCGATATTCTTGTCCTCGCCTACTTCAAGTATTTCGGCTTTTTTGTCCAGGAAATCATCGGATTATTCGTTTCCCTCCCCCCTAACTGGAAGGAACTTTCTCCGATTCCCGTGCCTAGCCAAATCCCACCGGGGGTATCCTTCTATACCTTCCAGATGGTGGCTTTCGTGGTGGACTCCCTGCGGGAAAAGAAAAAGAAACCCCTAGCCGTCCTCGATTATGTCAATTTTATCTCCTTTTTCCCGCAAATTGTCGCAGGTCCGATCGAGCGTCGCCGGGATTTATTACCACAAATGGAGGGATTTCAACTCAAATTTACAGGAGAAAACTTCGAGAAGGGTTTGCGTTGGCTTTCCCTCGGTTTATTTATGAAATTTGTCCTCGCCGATAACCTTGCTCCCTACATCGAATTAGATAAGATGATCGATAATGCTTGGTATATCTGGTTTGAGGCATTTTTATTCACCCTGAGAATCTATTTTGACTTCGGCGGTTATAGCTTTATTGCTGTTGGTTTAGCCTATTTTGTCGGCGTTAGATTGGAATTAAACTTTTTAGCTCCCTACACATCCCAAAGTATTAACGAATTTTGGCGACGTTGGCATATTACCCTTAGCACCTGGTTTCGGGATTATGTGTTTTTACCCCTGATGGGTTCCAATAAAAATTGGGCGCCTTTTTATCTATTCATTACCTTTACTCTCTCTGGTTTCTGGCACGGTGCAGCTTGGAATTTCATCTTTTGGGGTGCTTACCACGGGGCATTATTATTATTACTGCGTTATCTAGGCCGACCTTTCTATGCTTTCGTCGGGAAATACGTTTCTCAGCCGCAAATTGTCTCCTGGTCCCTAACGCAATTGGCTGTCATTTTTGGCTGTCTCTTTTTCATGGAGATTAACACCAGAAGATTAATCGGCAAAATGCTGGTTATTGCCAATCCTTTCAATTATTCCTTAGCTAATATCGGGGAAATTTTTAGTTCCTATAGTCTTAATCAAGGAGCAGTTTTAAGCGTTGCTTTAGTTCTTGGTATCATTGTTTTAATCCTCGAACATCTGGCTATTGCCCAGAAAAAGTTTGAATATGAACTGTTGTTATCGCCTTGGCTGTCTAAAATATTGCTAGGTTTAACTATTCTCCTAGCTTCCACTAATACTGGTGACTTTATTTACTTTGAATTCTGATGAATACTAAATCCTTTAACATTTTCCCCTGGTTAGCTTCTCTGGGAGTCGCTTGGTCCCTCGGCTTTGTTTACAATGTCATCCACGGCGGCGAATTAAGCTGGTTGCGGATGATGTACGAAGAAAAATCAGCGATCGCTGCTAGGCTCGAAGGACCGCGGCGTTTAATCGTCACGGCGGGATCGGGGGCGCATTATAGCATAAATTCGGAAGTAATGGCCAAAGAATTGGGAATGCCCGTGGTTAACTTCGGTTTACAGGGTGATATCGGGTTAAATGTCATTGCTGCTATGATTCTCGAAAAAGCACGCCAAGGGGATGTCATTCTGCTGATTCCTGAATATCTCATGCTCATGGATGAGGACGGTTTTAATCGCGGCGAAGGACTTTGGGGGTCCGCACCTTTTAGCGTCGCTATTGGCAAACCAGGGTTAGGTGGGATACCTTTAAAAACCATGATCGAGGATACTTGGTTATTAGGTATTCCAGGGATGCGTGCAGTCACTAAATCCACGGTTGATTTATTCACTAAAGGCAGAATGACGGGTTATCTTTCCGATCCGATTACTAATACAGGTGATCCGACTATAGTTAAGGAAAGAACAGGGAAATGGTGGCAAATGACCTTTGATACTGCTGCTTCTCCTCACTCAATTAAATTGATTGAAAAACTCAAGAAAGATTTAGAAGCAAAAGGGGCGACTTTAGTGGTTTCTTTGCCCTGGGTTTATGCCAAAAATGAGGCTAAAACCGTTGCTAATATTCGCAAATCTGCCGAAGAACTAAGTCGGGTTGTGCCAACAATTTACGACCCAAAAGACTTGAATATTAAGACCGATTCTACTATCTTTGCTGATACCCATTATCATCTTTTGCCTCCAGTGAGAATTATTCGTTCAGAACAATTAGTTTCGGAACTGAAACCCCTCTTAAACACAACTGAGAAGAAAAATCCATGAATAAACCTATAACTAAGATTTGCATTCTCGGCGGTGGTTTTGGTGGTTTATACACGGCACTAGATCTGAGTCGATTAACAGCCGTAAAATCAGGTCAATGGCAAATAACTTTAGTCGAACCAAAAGACCATTTTCTCTTTACTCCCCTTCTCTATGAACTAATTACAGGAGAATTGCAACGCTGGGAAATTGCGCCCTCCTACCGTCAATTATTAACAGGAACTCAGGTTAATCTAAAAACTCAAAAAGCTAGTAATATTGACTTAAACAATCACCAAGTATATTTAGAAAATGAGGAAATTTTAGATTATGATTACCTCGTTTTAGCTGTGGGAGTTCGCAATCGTTGGCCGGCTATACCAGGGTTAGCCGATTATGGTCTAACTTTTCGTAGTTTAGAGGATGTAGAAAAATTACAAACAGCAATTCATGACTTAGAAACTCAAGGAAAATCCTCAATTAATTTAGCAATTATTGGCGGCGGTCCCAATGGGGTAGAATTAGCCTGTAAGCTGGCTGATCGTTTAGGAAAAAAGGGCCAAGTTCACCTAGTGGAAAGGAACGAGGAAATACTGCAAAACTTCCCTAAATCGGTGCGTGTTGCGTCCTACCGTTCCCTTTTAGCCAAGAATGTTAGTCTCTATTTAAACACGGGATTAAAGGAAGTTACCGCTAATTCCATGACCGTATTTAAAGATAATACAAATGAGGTTATCCCCATTGATTTATTATTGTGGACAGCAGGAACCCAAGCACAGGATTGGATCAATAATTTAGATTGTCAGAAAACAGCACAAGGCAAATTATTAACCCGTTCCAGTTTACAATTAATCGACTATCCCGAAGTTTTTGCCCTTGGGGATCTAGCCGAAATTTATCCTAGTAAACAGGTAATTCCTGCCACAGCACAGGCAGCTTATCAAGCAGCCAGTGTAGTAGCCAAAAATATCTCGGCAGTGATCGGAAAAAAATCGCCCCAACCCTATTATTATCTCCATTTAGGTGATATGTTAACCCTGGGTAAACAATCAGCCCTTGTCTCCAGTTTTGGCATTAATATTACTGGTAGATTGGCTGATATAATGCGTCGCTTTGTCTATATTCTGCGTTTACCCAGCCAACGCCATCAGTTAAAAGTGTTTCAACATTGGGCAAAAAAAATTCTTCTCCGACTCCGTTATTCACAGGTGTTATCTAATACTAAATCCGTTTAGTATAGGCTACATATCAGGAGAGGAAAAAGGCAAAAGGGAGAATAAATAATCAGTTCCAACCAGGTTGTTAGTCCTTACACAATTGGCTACAATAGCCCTACACAAGCTACGAGAGAAAAGTATGCCTGAATTAAAAATTAGCATTAGTGAGGCTGCCCACAAAACGCTGTTAGCACTTGTTGACTCCTCTGGGGATACGCTCCCAACAGTATTAGACAAAGCCATCGAAAATTATCGCAGATATGTTTTTCTAGTTCAAGCGAATGAAGCCTTCGCCGCCTTAAGGAAGAATGAGACTTTATGGCAAGAGGAAATTTCTGAAAGGCAGACATGGGAGCAAACTCTCGCTGATGGAGTAGAAGGGTAGTGGCAGAAATTACCAGAGGAGAAATATGGCTAGCAGACCTTAATCCAGTAAGGGGGCATGAACAGGCTGGTAAGCGTCCATGTTTAGTGATTTCAGTAGACCTGTTTAATCAGGGTGCATCTGGCTTAGTTGTTGTTTTGCCAGTAACTTCTAAAGACAAAGGAATCCCTTTTCACCTAAAAGTGGAACCTCCAGAGGGAGGAGTGAAAATGCCAAGTTTTATCAAGTGCGAGGACGTAAGATCAATCTCAGTAGAACGACTTGAGAAGCGATGGGGAACTGTATCCTCAGAAACCCTGGCATTGGTTGAAGACAGACTGAGAATTTTAATGGGACTGTAATGAAGATAGTTTCACCAATTTGCGCTCCAAGCCCAGGTTTTAGTTTGCATTCTTCCACTGTTCCAATGCCACCTTCGTGTGACTGTACCATTCTGAATTTGATTACGATTAGGCTTGCCCTCGTAACGCGCCGATAGACCAACCAGTGCTTTCGGCATCGCAACTAAACTCACAGCTTCAATGAATGTGCAGGGTGCGTTCCCCAAAATCGATCGGTGGAGCAGTAGGATCCAGATTAGGGAACGCACCCTACAAGATCGGCGTACTGCTACGCAGTGCCTTCGGCATCGCACTATGCAGTGCCGAAGGCATCGCACTATTTCAGTCCCCGTGCAAGACCATCAGCGGCCTTGAGCATCTTGGGTATTCGGAATTGCCCAGCCATTGATTGAATGTGTTGGGCAGCTACGTTGTATTCGATGCCGATTGCTGTGACAAAGAGAGGCCGCTTGCTGTTTGCGCGGAACACTTCGACCGCGTGTTCCGAATCACGATAACGGTTCTTGGCAACGCCGACGATGACGGCGGGTTGCGTCAGCGAACGGTGCAGATACGCACCCAAACCTGGCGTAAGGTCACGAGAGAGATGGCAATAGCCATCAATCACATAGGTGTGTACGTCGAACCCGATCTGCGTGATCACCCTCAGCAGCGGCGACAATTCCCGCCTGTAGAACTTTCCGGGTTCGTATGCCGCCACAGGTTCTTCGGTCGCCGTGCGGCTGGCAATTGGTTCCTCAGATTGCCATTCTTTGAACACAATTGCGGCAGCTTGTGCCGCAGTGTCGGTGTAATGGACATCGAGAGCAGCAATCATCGGAGGCGACCATCCAGAAAATGAACCGGCTTACCGGCAATTATTGCGTCGAGGCAGCCTTCCAATTGAATTGCTTCTGGTAGTTCTTGAGCTTTTTGTACAGCTTTACTTAGAAGTGTTGATAACATTTCTTCTCTTCTCTTGAAAACATCACTATATGTTAGACGGAAAGTTTCCATATATCACGCCGAATACACATTTGTTAAAAAAAAATCTTTCCGCCTATTACTCTCAAATGGAGCAATCGCAAGAAACTTTCCCTATATTACGCCCAAAAGCGTGTTAGCCAGATTAGTTTACTGCAAACAATCTACTTTAAGGAGACTGATCACAGAAGCTTTCTAGGATTCTAGCAAAGACTCTTAGATCTGACTGCACTTTGTCACAAAACTTCACTATTATTTTGACACTCTTAATAGTTGGAGAGGAAACATTGATCGCCAAGTCTGGTCAATTTTTGTCCAAAGCATTTCAGGAAATGACCTGAATAAATAGCTAGACATAGCGCTATTTTCTTTGTTCCCCAAAAGTAAGCTATCCTCGCACTTTTGGCAAATTTAAGACTATTGAATAGGGGAAATTAACCAATAATTAATAACTGGTTGGGGTGCGTTAATTTAAGCAATAACACACCCTAACTTTATATTAATGCAAGAAATGACGAATGCCTGTTAAGACCATAATTAAACCTAACTCATTAGCAGCATTAATCGAATCCTGATCTTTTAAAGAACCTCCGGGTTGAACAATTGCCTCGATACCAAACTGGGCCGCCGTGCGAACAGAATCATCAAAAGGGAAAAAACCATCACTAGCTAAATAGCCACCTTTAGCCGCTTCCCCTGCTTGTTCAAGGGCAATTTTCACCGAACCAACGCGATTCATTTGCCCCGCACCAACGCCTAAAGTAGTTTGATTTTTTGTCACCACAATAGCGTTAGATTTAACGTGCTTAGATACTTTCCAAGCAAACAGTAATTCCGCTAATTGTGCGGGGGTGGGTTGTTTTTCTGTCACTACGCGCCAATCATCCGGAGTTTCTACCAGATCATCGGCCGCTTGTACTAGAAAACCGCCAGCGATAACTTTTACTGTTTGTTTTTCTCCCGTGGTTAAATCCGGCAGCAATAAAATCCGCACTTTTGACTTTTTAGCGAGGATATCCCGGGCTTCGGGGCTACAATCGGGGGCTACCACGCATTCTAGGAAGGTTTTCGTTAATTCTTTAGCGGTTGCTTCATCTATGGCTTGATTTAGGGCAACAATACCCCCAAAAGCGGAGGTAGCATCGGCATGAAAAGCTTTAGTATAAGCTTCCACTAAACTACCACCGATCGCCACCCCACAGGGATTAGTGTGTTTCAGGATAGCAGCGGCTGGTTCTTCCCTGCCGAATTCGGCGATTAAACGGCGGGCTGCTTCTAAATCGACTAAATTGTTATAACTTAGTTCTTTTCCCTGTAATAAGGTCGCTTTTCCCCAACCGTGAGCCATTGTACCGCTACCATACCAAGTGGCACTTTGGTGGGGATTTTCGCCGTAACGCAGGGTTTGCAGGGCATTTCCCGCCAAATTAAAGCGCGTCGTTTCCCCGTTTAAGCTGGCGAAATAGGATGCGATCGCACCATCGTAGGCATTGGTTAAAGCGAAGGTTTCCCCCGCCATTTTTTGACGGAATTCCAGGGAGATTTCGCCGTTATTTTGCCGTAATTGGCTTAAATACTGCTCGTAATACTTCGGGTTACTGATGACAGTCAAATGGGCGAAATTTTTAGCCGAGGCGCGTAACATCGCCGGACCACCGATATCGATTTGTTCGCTCGCCTGAGCAGTGGTAACCTCAGGATTAGCGATCGTCTGTTGAAAGGGATAGAGATTAACCACCACCAAATCAAAAGGACGAATTTGATTAGCCTCCATTTCCGCTAAATCTGACTGGCAATCCCTTCTAGCCAAAATACCGCCATGGATGCGAGGATGGAGAGTTTTCACCCTTCCGCCCAAGATTTCAGGAGAGCCTGTGTATTCTCCCACTTTAATCACGGGAATTCCCGCCGATTGCAGTGTTTTGGCGGTTCCTCCACTGCTAATAATTTCAAAATCAAATTCTTCTGTTAGCTGACGGGTAAAGTCAACTATTCCAGTTTTGTCAGTCACGCTGATCAGCGCTAAACGTCCCATAGTAGTGATCTATAAGCAACAATTTCAGTATATCTCAGTCCTAACCCGTTAAAAATTAAAAAAAGTAGATTAGTAAATAATCAGCTGCTTCTATATTTTTGTCTCTCAAATATCAACTTATTCCAAGAAAAAAATTGCAACTCTTATTACCTAGAGATTTTCTACTTAGTTTTAGCTCCTGATACCAAATCTATTTTTAATAGTATGATTAACCCCCAATCCAACTTTAAAAACCCAGTTACGAATTGTTTCCCCCCCACTTCCCACTTCCCACCATCCTATACCTTTTAAACAGGATTTAGTCTGAGGATGCCGACAAAAAACCCCCGCTAACGGCGGGGGATATGGCATAGTTTTCCTGTGATGCCTAGCTAAGACTTACACCCCGTAAACGAAGTCAGCATTAGTCATGTCAGCTGCGGCCACAGTCCCAACATTGGCAATTAGGTAACTACCGAAGAGGCTGGAATTGTTATACCAGATGTCGCCGTTGCTAGTGTTGACGTAGATGCCGGAGAGGTTTCCCGATGCTCCCCCAGTGAACCCCGCTCCCTTGAAGAACCAGAAAGCGTTAAGGACATTTCCGTTCACGTTACCACTAATAAAGCTCAGACCCTTGATCCCCGGATTAATGGGGCTGGTTAAAGTGCTGTCAAGACTGTTCGCCAGAATGATCGTGTCATCGGCTACGGAGAAGTCGGTGATCAGATCACGGTTCGCTACGTTGTCGAACCTGAAGAAATCGTTTCCAGCACCACCAGTAAGAGTATCCACACCCAAGCCGCCATCGATGGTGTCATTACCTCCCACTCCAGCCAGGGCATCGGCAAAGCTTGTCCCGACCAAGTTGTTATTGGCCGCGTCACCATCATTGTCAAGAATGGTGGCCGTAGCTGTGTTAGGTCCACTGATAGTGTAGCTGGCGGGGGCGGTAATTGTGGTGATGATGGTTTCGCTGGGGTCACTCAAGAGGTCATCTATGGTGGGCAGAGTGATGGTAGCATTGGGGGAACCCGCCGCAAAGGTGACGCTGCTAGGGGTAGTGCCTGTGTAGTCAACACCTGGAGTCGCTGTCCCCGCCAAGGTGTAGTTAACTGTTAAGGGGCTGGAGAGGTCGCCGGTTCGAGTCACTGTAAAGACACTGCTCGCTGAACCGGCTTCGTTACCATCGGTGGTCTTGGCGATCGAGATTAATTTTGTCGCTGCTCCCGTGCCAATATCTAGAGACCAACCACCGGCAATAGTTCCCGCATCTCCCCCCTCGTCATCCATGACATAGAGGCTCCAGGTTCCATTGGGGTTGGTGTTGTTAAAGACCGAGAAATCTGTTCCGTAGGGGCCACCCGGAGCGGGCGAGTTAAAGACATCACCAGTTACAAAGTCTGTGGCCTTATAACTGCCACTGGTAATTGGCCCCGAATCGGGCAAGAAGGAGGCGGCCGTCGGATCAAAGGTGAGAGTGACGTTATTGACATCACCTGAGCCACCCACATCGGACATTAATAAGGCTTTGGCCCCCGTCGGACCGACCAGTAATACATCAATATCGTCAGGAAAAGTATGGCTCAGGTTTGTCAGCGTTACCTTTAGACTATTGATATTGTCACTTAAGCCTGAAACATTGATCGTCGAAGGATAGGGGGTACTCGAACCACTACTGGGTATAGTGATTGGGTTAGGATTACTAAAAATCGGTAGGGTTTCTTCAGAAATAATCGTTCCGGTGGCTGTTCCGGGTGAACCGCCAATATAACCAGTTCCACTATTAACCGCGAGAGCCACTGTTTCGCTGGTGATTTCGGCAATGGTGTCAGCAATGGGATCAACCTCGACCGTTGCCGTTGTCGCACCGGGGGCAAAAGTGACGGTTCCCAATTTCGTCGTCGGGTCAAAGGTGACACTGCTATTGGTTAATACGTTGTAATCGGCTGGGTCGGTTCCCACCGGGGCGGCGTTTGCTATGCCACTCGCTCCGAAGTTAACGGTCAGGGGAGAACTCAGGTTTAAGTTGGTGCGAGTAAAGGTATAAACCAAGTTAGTCGCACCGTCTTCCTGCACACTGCTGGGACTGACACTGACGGTTACGGACGGTAATTCAGTCGCAGTAAGCGCATTATTGATATTGAGACGTTTCCCAGAAACGGTTTTCCCTGCTAAGGCGGCAATAGAATCCCCCGTATTCATTAAGGCATCTTTCACCTGTTGGGCTGTCCAGGTAGGATTTTGTGACCACAACAAAGCCGCCGCCCCAGTTACATGGGGACTGGCCATGGATGTCCCAGAATAGGTGGCATAGGTATTGTTGGGAGTGGTGCTGTAAATGTCTGAACCAGGCGCACCTAAATCAACACTGGTTAAGCCATAGTTGGAAAAGGAAGAGAGGGCATCAGTGCGGGTGGTGGAAGCAACACTGATGATGTTGGCGAGGTTGTAACTGGCAGGATAGGAAGGCTTAGCATCATTATTATTAGATTCATTGCCTGCCGCTACAATAAATAAAGCCCCCGCCTGACCCGCCGCATTAATCGCATCATAGAGCGCTTGACTATAACCGCCGCCCCCCCAGGAATTATTGGTGAGCTTAACTCCTTTGGCTGTGGCATAGTTAATTGCCAAAATAGCATTGGAGGTAGAGCCTGATCCTTGATCATTCAAAAACTTCAGCGGCATGATTTTGGCATTCCAAGCCACCCCCGTCACACCGACCCCATTGTTACCTTTGCCAGCAATGGTTCCCGAAACATGGGTTCCGTGACCATCAACATCACTGGGGTTATTGTCGTTGTAGGCAAAGTCCCAACCGCGAATGTCATCAATGTAGCCATTGCCATCGTTGTCAATGCCGTCGTTGGCAATCTCCCCTGGGTTTGTCCAGATATTGCCAACTAGGTCTTGGTGATTGTAGTCAACCCCCGTATCAATAACCCCAATCACTA
>SFAQ01000164.1:0-6536 GCA_007096525.1 Microcystis wesenbergii Mw_QC_B_20070930_S4
TGAAAAGCAATACGATTCATTCGGGCAAATCGACTCGCTTGAGCAAGGGTGAGCTTCTCTTTTTGAAAGAGCATGACCGCAATTTCCTGCCTCATCTCAGCTTCAGTCATGCGTGTGGCGCTGAGAATTTCATCGGAGATATCAATACTCATGGCTATAACCCTATCTATCCCTTCCTATTGGAATAATATCATAACCTCCTTCATTTACTCCCTTGAAGGCGATTATTTTTTGCTCTCTTCCTAAACTATAAAAATTTCTGATTTCACAGCTTATCGCTTATTTAAGATGGATGATTATTAGGATTTTCCATCAGCAATCCCTCACTGATCACAGCGACATTCAACTCATTATCTGCCGAAACAAAAGTTATAGGGGGTAAACCACTGGCTAGACAAAGTATATTAACAGCACGACCTGCTGCTAACTGGATTGCGTCATAACCTCTTAAACCATAAGTTTCCGCTAATACCATTCCTGAATTAATTATACTTTCGGTAATTTCGATGACTTGATAATCTTTAAGCGAATCCTTTCTCAACTGATGAACTATTGCTGTTGCATCCGTAACGCTAATACTTCCAGTGCGGGATCGTCGCGTAATAGCAGCCACAATTTCTACCTTGGCGATTGCGGCAATAAATATTTCATTATTGAAAGCAGCAGCAAATAATCCCAATACCCACACTGAACCAGTTTCGCTGATATAACGCTTGACCAAGGCACTACTATCTAAGAAATAAAGTGCCATTTAACGTCGTTCCTCAATAATCGTTTCTGAAATAGGTTTGCCCTCGATTTCAATCAATCGTCGCTCAGTTATCGGTTGAGATGAAGGACGCTTAATCTGCTTCACTAATCCGGCATCAAGAAGAGATTGATGAAATACCGCTTGTTTGTCAGCTTCTTCTTTATCCATAAGATACTGTTGAATCTTCTGATTAAGCTGCTGAAGTTCTTTTAACTCAAGAGTCTCAAGCTGATTCAAGATTTGAGTAAGGATTGCCTGTGTCATAATCTGCTACTTTTTTGGCTGAATCTCTTATTACCGGGGATGAAGACTTGTTAGTCCTGAACCCATTTAGAAACATTAAAATCATCACTGCATTAGCATTTTTGGATACTTATTCCATCAGTTGATGGGGTTTAGTGTTTTGCCTACTTTCCTTGCTACACCAAGATTAAAACGTAACTCAAAACACCATGCTATGGAACAACAAACTATAGAAGGAACTTGGGAGGAAATTTGACAACATACCTACACCTGTCAGGCGCGGAGAGGGGAGAATAAATAAAAATAATCTCCTGACTCCTGACGACCGACGGCTCAAAAACCGATAACCGATTCTAGCGATCGATCTCGCCTTCGTAGGGTTGGACACCGATCGAGGGATAATTATCGTGGTTAGGACTGAAAACTTCTAACACTGCATGAGCTAACTTTTGGAAAAAGTCGGGACTCTCGTGCAAGGATTTGAGTGCCGCTTCTAATTCAGGAAGGGAGAAATCGAAGCCTTGGGAGCGAGCTATCTCTAGTAATTGCTGAGGATCTTGGGTTGAGCGCATTTTTTGACCCAATTCTTCGTTTTTAGCGGCTAAGGCGAAGAAGTCGAACACTTGATTTTTAGACATATAAATACTTTTCCTTTGATGATTAAAGGTGTGGCCTCGGCGGCATCGAGGCTAAACTGCCTAGTATGGTTTATTTTTATCCTACCAGTCAGGAGATATCCTCAAAGCAAAAGTTTCGTTTTTCTTTGCTTGTATGGCTGAGTATGCTTTTTCTGGGAAGTGGGGTGTGGGGTGTGGGGACGTGGGGAAGTGGGGAAGTGGGGTGTGGGGTGTGGGGAGAACAAAGCAGCCGCGCAGCCTCGGAGCCGACCGCCTCTTTCAAGTCAGAGGATAAATAGCCTAAAATAGAAACCTGCACTCTTGTTTCTGTAGCCAGCATCATGAATAAGTCCCCACGTCGTTACCATATCACCACCTTTGGTTGTCAGATGAATAAAGCTGACTCCGAACGCATGGCGGGTATTTTAGAAGATTTGGGGTTTCAATGGTCTGAGGATGCCAACGAAGCCGATTTAATCCTCTACAATACCTGTACAATTCGCGATAATGCCGAACAGAAGGTGTATTCCTATCTCGGCAGACAGGCTAAACGCAAACAAACTCAACCCGATCTTACTTTAATTGTCGCTGGCTGCGTGGCTCAACAGGAAGGGGAACAATTATTAAGACGGGTTCCCGAAGTGGATTTAATTATCGGTCCCCAACACGCAAACCGCTTGGGAGACTTATTACAACAAGTTTTTGACGGTTCCCAGGTGGTGGCCACCGAACCCATCCACATCATGGAAGATATCACCAAACCGCGCCGGGATAGCAATATTACCGCTTGGGTGAACGTCATCTATGGTTGTAATGAACGCTGTACCTATTGTGTGGTTCCGGGGGTGCGCGGGGTGGAACAATCTCGCACTCCTGCGGCAATTCGAGCAGAAATGGAACAATTAGGACAACAGGGTTATCGAGAAATCACCCTTTTAGGTCAAAATATCGATGCCTACGGACGGGATTTACCCGGAGTGACCGCAAGCGGCCGACATTTGCACAATTTCACCGATTTACTCTACTACATTCACGATGTGGCCGGCATTGAACGTCTCCGTTTTGCCACCAGTCACCCCCGCTATTTTACCGAACGTTTGATTAAAGCTTGTCAGGAATTACCTAAAGTTTGTGAACATTTTCATATCCCTTTTCAATCGGGGGATAATGATATCCTCAAGGCCATGAAACGGGGCTATACTCAGGAAAAATACCGACAGATTATTGCTAATATTCGCGATTTAATGCCGGATGCTGCCATTAGTGCCGATGCGATTGTTGGATTCCCCGGAGAAACAGAGGCACAGTTCGAGAATACTTTAAAATTAGTCGATGAGATTGGTTTTGATCAATTAAATACGGCTGCCTATTCTCCCCGTCCCGGTACTCCGGCCGCTATTTGGGATAATCAATTAAGTGAGCAGGTAAAAAGCGATCGCTTACAAAGATTAAATCATTTAGTGGCCACAAAAGCTGCTGAACGTTCCCAAAGATATTTAGGCAGAATTGAGGAAATTTTAGTGGAAGAAGTGAACCCTAAAGATGCTAGTCAAGTTATGGGAAGAACTAGAGGCAATCGCTTAACTTTCTTTACGGGAAATATTGAGGAATTGCGCAGCAAATTGGTTAAGGTTAAAATTACCGAAGTCCGTCCCTTTAGTTTGACGGGAGTGATATTTTAAGTAGTGAAAAAAGACAATAGCTATCGGGAATAATTGGGTATTTTATGGATATTATCGCTATTTTGCAGCAAGATTATCAAAGATTTCCCCTCGATCAAACCTATGACATTTATGCTGATAACGTTTATTTTCAAGACCCTCTCAATCAATTTCGGGGGATTAAACGCTATCGGGAAATGATTGGTTTTATGAGTCAATGGTTCCAAGCTATCAAGATGGATGTCCACGCAATTGAACAGCAGGGAAATATTATTAATACCCGTTGGACATTGCACTGGACAACTCCTTTACCTTGGCGGCCCCGCATCGCTATTTCTGGACGCAGCCAATTAACTCTCGATGACAATAATCTGATTATTTCTCATATCGATTATTGGGATTGTTCGCGCTGGGATGTGCTACGTCAGCATTTAGCTTTTCCCGGTTCTTAACTAAGTACCTAAGCAAAATTAATTACACATATCTAACCCCGCTCTTGCCTCTTGCCTTTTGTCTCTTGCCTATCTTCACTAGGAAATTAATTTTGCACGACTACTTAGATTTTTTAACCAGAAAATGCCGACCAACGAGCGCTCGTTTGCTTGACAAAATCCTGTAAAAATGCTAGGCGTTGATTTTGTTCCCAGACCTGTTTAACTTTATTCTGCAAACTCGTCCAATTCCAATTATCGTTCAGTTGCTCGTTAATTTCCTGTTCTTGGAAATATTCAATTAAACTTAAACCAGCTAAACGAGTTAGATAGGCTGCTCCAATTCCCTGCACTGTACCACCGGCGATATAAGTAATCGCATTTCCCTTGAGAATTGTTCCCAATGCCTGAGTTGTCACCTCTACCATGCCCAATTGTACCATCATTTTCCACAGGGTAGTCATGGCTGTTTTTGCTTGTTCAAGGGACATTTTTTGTTGATAAATTGCCCCTAAATCCACTAACATTTGAGCGTTAGTGGCTGCCGCTAAAACTAAATCTAGGGCCGCGAGAGGATTAGCAAAAGTGGCAGTAGCGGCTATCCATTGGTATTGTTCGATAACAGGTAAAGCCTTTTTGCGTCGGGATTGATTGAGTAATTGTTTGGTTTCCTTTGCCAATTCGAGCGCTTGTCTCCAGATAGTTCCAAGAACTAATTCGGACTTTTCTTGTCTGATAATTTGTCGGAGGTGATTATCTAGATTATCAATAACAATAGCTTGGGGTTCCGTCCATTCCTTGATTTCTCCATTGCTTTGATGTTGACGAACTTTTAGGGGTTCAGGGGCAGCGGCTATGGCTAAAATATGATGAGCGGGAATAGTTTCTTTCAGTCTTTGTTTCAGGGAAAGGAGTATTTCTTCTCTGGTTTCGGCGGGTAAACGATCCTGTTTATTCAGTAACAGGATAACACGCTGGTGCATTCGATCGAATTGCTGGAGTATTTGCCATTCGGAATCGGTTAAATCCCCATTGATAAGATATAAAACTAAGTCGGCTGCTAGGGACTTTTTATGGTTAGCGGTGGAGTCGAGAGTCAGCAGGGGTTCCGTTTCCAGAAAAGCGATAGATTCCCCAAAATTGCCGCTTTCTAGTAGTTTTTTTAAGGCAGTTTTACCAGTTTTTCTAGCACCGGTAATGGCAATTTTCAGGTCTTGGCGACTAAATTCTTGATTTAATTGGGTTAAACTGGTTTTGAGTGGGGTTAAGTCTTGATTGGGGTCTTCTTTGGCCAGATAATTAATTATCTTCTCAGCTTTGGTAATCGCTTGTTTAACCTTTTCTAGACTCAGGGGAGTGGGAGGGGAAAAATCGATTTTCGAGTTGGGTTTTTGCCACAACCAGATACCGGCACCAATAGCAATCGCACCGAAAATACCCCAGGAACCGATTTCGCTCAGTCTGCTATTGAGAGTTTCCCCCAGGGTGAAAGCGATGGTAATGCCTATCCCCGTCACTAAAATCGGTTTACCCAATCTTACCGTCATTTTTCCTCATCCTCGCCAACTGCTGTGATTATTCTAGCTTTTTTGTGCTGGATTTCATCCCAAGCCAAACTTTTTAGCCGACAATTCCCCGCAGGTGTCCCGGCCGCTCTTGCCTAAAAGGCCCCAGATATGTCATAATGATCGATTGCGTGTAAATTTACCCGATCCCCTGTTGTTATGGCTAGTAAAAAAGGCGTTCGCCTCATCATCACTGTAGAATGCACGGAATGCCGCAGTAATCCCGATAAGCGTACCCCCGGCGTTTCTCGCTACACCACCAGCAAAAACCGTCGCAATACCACCGGCAGACTGGAAATCAAGAAATACTGTCCCCACTGCAATAAGCACACCGTCCACAAGGAAATTAAGTAAGCACACTTTAGTTAAAAAGTCAAGCAATCTTTACAAATCTATGAGCTACTATCGTAAACGTCTCTCCCCCATCTCCCCCAGTCAACCGATTGACTACAAAGACACCGAACTCCTCCGCAAATTCATCACCGAACGCGGCAAACTCCTACCTAGACGCATCACCGGTTTAACTTCTAAACAACAGCGAGATTTAACGGAAGCAGTAAAACGGGCCCGTTTAATGGCTTTATTGCCTTTTGTCAACCAAGAAGCCTAAATTCAGTGATCAGTAATCAGTAATCAGTGAACAGTGATCGCTGAAAATAACACATAATAATTGGCTAATTAAAGCAGTTATCCTAATGGTGGGGTAGGAAGTTCTCCTTTTGGAGAGCCGGTCGTCGATACCAAATTAGGTTATGCTTCCTCTTGACGAGAAACGCTGTATTTGATAAGTAATAGGATAAAATTAAGTAGGGAGGCACAATTATTTGTAGGATGGGTTAGCGGTAGCGTAACATAATCGGGCGTTGGGTTTCATGCTTCAACCCAACCGGAGTTCATCTTATATTTAATTCCACCCACCCACTTAACTTCTTGGTTAGGATAGGCACTCAGGCACTCATGGAAGAAGTAGTTAGATATGTGTAATTAATTGTATTGTAAAGTTTCAATACAAATATAGTCATATATAGCCATGCCGGGTAATATATAGACAGGAAACTATCAGACTAGGCAAAAAAAACAAGAATAAGTTATCGAACGGCTTGGAGGTGGTGGAAACAAGGGAATTTAACAGACTATCAATTGCCTTCCGGTACAATTATCATAACGGATGACAACCATTCAAAACCCGACGCTGAGTTAAAAGACAACGGATAATAATGTTAGTAGCCGAAAGACACATTATCAAGAAAGGACATAGATTTTGGGCG
>SFAQ01000165.1:0-17081 GCA_007096525.1 Microcystis wesenbergii Mw_QC_B_20070930_S4
ACGGCATTTTCAAGGGCAATATACCCACAATTACTACACCGCTTAGAACTAGGAAACCATCTATCTATTTCGATGTAATTTCTCCCATACCAACGGCATTTATAGGCTAATTGTCGAGTTATTTCTCCCCAGCTTACATCAGATATTGCCTGAGATAATTTCGGGTTTTTGACCAGATTCTTGACGGCTAAATTCTCAACCACAATCGTTTGGTTTTCACGAACTAATTGAGTGGTTAGCTTGTGTAAATGGTCTTTTCTACTATCGGTGATTTGAGCGTGAATTTTGGCTACTTTGATTCTCGCTTTTTCCCGATTCTTTGACCCTTTCTGTTTTCTAGAAAGGCTTTTTTGTGCCTTTCGCAGTCTCTGATAATGCTTTTTAAAATGCTTGGGATTAGATACTTTATCGCCATCGCTGGTAATCACGAGGCTACTAATTCCTAAGTCAATTCCGATGGCTTTATCGGTTGGGGGTAAAGGCTTAATCGTTGGGTCATCAAATCTAATTGAGATATGCCAACGTCCAGAAGAATGTAATCTGACTGTTACTGTACTTGGTTCACAGCTTTCTGGGATTTGTCTTGACCATCGAATAGGTAAAGGTTCTGTGCATTTGGCTAAATAGATTTGTTTGTCTTTAAATTTAAAGGCTGACTTGGTAAATTCGGCACTTCCTCCTTGATGTTTTTTCCTAAAGTTGGGATACTTAGTACGACCAGCAAAGAAATTGGTAAAAGCTGTTTGTAGGTGTCTTAACCCTTGTTGTAAAGGTACACAACTAACTTCGTTTAAAAAGTCTAATTCTTCTTGTTTTTTCCAATCGGTTAGCATTGAAGAAGTTTGAGCATATCCTACTCTTTCTTGTCTTTCGTACCATGCTTGTGTTCGTTCGTGGAGAGCTTTGTTGTAAACTAATCTTACACAGCCCAAGGTGCGCCGCAATAGCGACTCTTGTTCGGGTGTGGGGTAAAATCGAAACGAGTAGGCTTTTTCCATGTCTCACATTTTAGCATATATTTGGTAAATGCGCTAGTATTTAACGGTAAAGCCGTCGTGAAACGACGGGGTTTCAGACCCAAAATTTTCGATGATCAATTTTACCTTACAGCAAGCCTTCGCCCGTCGTCATGCCCTGAAAGTGATCAGTGGGTTAAATAATTTCGATCGCTCGCAGGTTCTCTCAGTAGTTAAAGCAGCTACCGCCGGAGGAGCAACTTTTGTCGATATTGCCGCTAATGCTGACCTAATTCGGGCTGTAAAAGCCTTGACAAATTTACCTGTATGTGTATCGGCCGTTGAACCAGAATTGTTGGTGATGGCAGTGGACGCGGGAGCCGATTTAATTGAGATCGGTAATTTCGATAGTTTTTATGCCCAAGGACGCATTTTTGAGGCGGCGGAAGTTTTAGCCCTAACCCGTCAAACTCGCGACCTACTGCCCGAAATAACCCTGTCTGTGACAGTTCCCCATCTCCTACCCCTCGATCAACAGGTGAGACTAGCAGAAGCTCTAGTTAGTCAAGGTGCTGACATTATTCAAACCGAAGGCGGCACTAGCAGTCAACCCCGTCACGCCGGTATTTTGGGACTGATTGAAAAAGCCGCCCCGACTTTAGCGGCAGCCCACGCTATTTCCCATGCAGTTAAGGTTCCCGTCCTCTGCGCTTCCGGTTTATCCATTGTCACCGCTCCTATGGCGATCGCTGCTGGAGCGGCCGGTATCGGTGTTGGTTCGGCGATCAATCAATTGGATAATGAAGTGGCTATGGTGGCAGCCGTGCGCGGTTTAGTCGAATCTCTGCAAGCACAACCGGTCCCTATTGGCAACTAGAACAATTTTTGTCTAGATACGACGGAGAAGGGGCTGTTTTCCCTTCTTTTTTTCCCACTGATTACTGATAACTGAAAAGCCCCATCCCCATCAACTGTGGTAAAATGCGCTATGGCTCAAAACATTAGAGATAGAAGCACTCCACCATGATTCGAGATATCTTCATGCCCGCGCTCAGTTCCACCATGACCGAAGGAAAAATAGTTTCTTGGGTGAAGTCCCCCGGGGAAAAAGTCAGCAAAGGGGAAACGGTGTTAGTGGTCGAATCCGACAAAGCCGACATGGACGTAGAATCGTTTTATGATGGCTATCTCGCTGTAATTTTAGTCGAAGCTGGCCAGGAAGCACCCGTGGGGGAAGCGATCGCCTATATTGCCGAAACTGAAGCGGAAATTGAACTAGCCAAAGCTCAGGGAAAAACCGCCGCAGCCGCCCCTAGCAAGCCCGTAGAGACCCCAGAAATCGCTCCGCCTCCCGTTTCGATCCCCGTCGCCGCCGTTAAAGATAATGGCCGTTTAGTCGCCTCTCCCAGGGCCAAAAAACTGGCTAAAGAATTAAAGGTGGATCTGAAAACCCTAGTAGGTAGCGGTCCCCACGGACGAATTACCGCCGAAGACGTAGAAAAAGCGACAGGAAAAGTCAGCACCGCCCCCGCTCCCGTCATTACTCCCCCGCAACCCGTCAGCGTGCCTGTAGCGGCTCCTAAAGCCCCGATTCCAGCCAGCGCCCCGGTCGGTCGCACTGTTCCCCTCACCACTCTGCAAAAAGCCGTCGCTCAGAATATGTCGGTTAGCCTACAGGTTCCCACCTTCCAAGTAGGCTACACTATCACCACCGACCCACTGGATCAACTCTATCAACAGCTAAAATCCAAGGGTGTCACCATGACGGCCCTGTTAGCAAAAGCGGTAGCCAACACCCTCGCTAAACATCCTATCGTTAATGCCAGCTATAGCGACGCAGGAATCCAATACCACGGGGCGATTAACGTGGCTGTAGCCGTGGCTATGCCCGATGGTGGCTTAATTACGCCAGTTTTGCGCTCTGCTAACCAGATGGATATCTATTCCCTCTCCCGCAGTTGGAAGGATTTAGTCGATCGCGCCCGCAGTAAACAACTGCAACCAGAAGAATACAATAGCGGTACTTTTACCATTTCTAATCTGGGAATGTTCGGAGTCGATCGCTTTACCGCTATCTTACCTCCCAACCAAGGCGCGATCCTGGCCGTGGGCGCTTCCCGTCCCCAAATCGTCGTCCACAATAATGGTTTATTCGGAGTGCAAAAACAGATGACGGTTAATCTCACCAGTGACCACCGAGTCATCTACGGGGCCGATGCAGCCTCCTTCCTGCAAGACTTAGCTAAACTGATCGAAACTGAGGTGCAGTCTTTAACTATGTAATCAGAATCTAGACAGCAGGAGCCAAGGGAGTTTCTCTCTAGCTCCTGCTTTGTTGTTACTAAAAAAATGTAAAGAATTAGCTAAAATAGGTTTAACCTTATCTATCACCCGAAACTATCGCCCAAACAAGGCCAAAAAAAGTGTTAATCTCAGGGAACTTTAAGATTTAAGCTAATATCGGTAAATTAACACTCAATCTCGCCCTATATATTAAGCCTACACTAATTCGTATTCCCACGCCCTAACGCCTACCCATAGGAAAAAATGATCACAGAGAATAGTCGCTTACGTTCAGAATTTTTAAATACACAGGTTATCACTCGCAATACAGGCAAAAAACTCGGCGTTGTTAAAGATATCCTAGTAGATATCGATCAACGAGAAGTAGTTGCCCTGGGACTCCGCGATAATATCCTCTCCCTGTCGGGAATGCCTCAATATATGTATTTATCGAGCATTAGTCAGACAGGAGACGTGGTTCTCGTTGAAGATGATAACGTCCTAGAATCCGTCGATATCGATGCTTATACTCCCTTAATCGGTAGTGAAGTGATCACGGAAACCGGCGAACCTTTAGGCAAAGTCCGCGATTATCAATTTGATCCCCTTAGTGGTCAATTACATTCTATTATCATCGCTTCCCTGGGATTGCCTCTTATCCCCGAACAATTGATCAGTACCTACGAAATTGCCATTGAAGAAGTGGTTAGCAGCGGTCCGAATCGCTTAATCGTCTTTGAAGGGGCCGAGGAACGTCTCACCCAAGTTAGTGTGGGAGTTTTGGAACGTTTGGGTATTGGTCGTCCCCCCTGGGAAAGAGAAGAAGAAGAAGCTTATTATACCCCCGCTGCTCGCCCGGAAAATCAGTTAGGTACGGGTATTCCCCTCCGCACTCCCGTGGAGGCTGCTAAACCCGTGGAAGAACGCTGGAGTGAAGACGAATGGGAAAAAGAACCCCTGCGGGCCAATCCCCCACCGCAAAAACGGGCCGAAGCTCGTTATTATGAGGAAGAATACGAGGAAGAAGAAGATAACTGGGGAGAAGCTCGCTCAGAACGCGCAGAAAGCTTTTCTCGTCCTCAGTACGACGATTACGAAGATAAGGCCGAGGATGATATGTGGGATGATGACGTGGAACCAGATTACAATCCCCCCCGCATCAATATCACCGAGAAGAAAAAGGAAAGAATCCCCGAATACGAAGACGGTTAATTCTTGATCATCCCCCTATCCATTAGTTACATCTTTCTTAACATAAAATTTGACAAAAAAAGAAAAGTGTGCTATGTGGCTCAAGGGGGTTCTCTGGGGGAACTAATTTGATCAGATAGTTTCCCAGTCTGGCTGATATTATTTAACCTTTAATCAAGGCTATCACTGGGGCCACCAATCTTCGATCACCTGCGCGATAGTATAGGGACAAAACTCTGGAAAAACGCTAAGGAATAAACCTGTTTGTCTGGCCGCTTCTCGATGCGCTCTGGTATATTCCTTGACCAAAATTTCTGCGGGATAACTGCGTAAACTGGGACTATCCTCTAATTTACGACGAATTTGCGATCGCCGATCATTGATGAAATCCAGCCAACGACCAAGCTCACCGAACGCAGATAACCTTTGCAACTCACCGACTAACTTTCTGCGTTCCGGTGCAGCAACTTGTTAGTCATCAACAATCACCTCATCGCTCGATACGCTCAAGCTCTTCACGAACAACTCTGCGTAAAGTTTCCTCTAAAGGCTCACGACTTTGCTGAATATACTGGCGCAAAGCTTCATTGATCAAGGTTTGGTAGTTCCCTCCGCCTGCAATATGAACTTGTTCCCGAAACCAAGCTAAAACCTCATCATCCAACCGAATTGTAATGCGACTTTTTCCATGTGGCGTTGGCTCGATCGCCCCTCGTTTACCCTGACTAAAATCATATTCTGCGTCCATGATTATCCCTCTTCATACTGCTGCCGTTCTTGACGAGTTGCTTTGCGGGCAGAGATAAACCGGATCTCATCGCCTCGCATCGTATAGACAACCACCAAAACTCTACCAAACACATCAACACCGATTGTGACAAACCGTTCTTCATCAAACCGTTCGTCTGGAATCGTAATTGCCAGATCGTCGGAGAAAACGGATACTGCATCAGCAAAGTCAATACCATGCTTGCGAAGATTGGCTGCTGCCTTAGCTCTATTCCATTGGTAAGCCATCTCAATTATAGTATGCACACCTGTACATACTACCAGGAACTAATCAGGGTCGATAGGTCGAGGTGTTTTGGGTGAGATCGCGCTTTTGGTCAGTGTTGATAGAGAAAAGTAATGCTGGGTTTCCTGCCGTCAACCCAGCCTACGGCTGTGGGATTTATTTAGCGATCGCTATTTGGGGATAGAATGTGCATGGCGCGTTCCTTAAAATCGATCACTGGAGCAGTAGGCGTCACATCAGGGAACGCACCCTACGGCTAACGGCTAGTTCATCCACGGCGGAGATGGAAGCCCGAATTCAAAGAGGGACGTTGCCCGCCGTTGGATGGAGCGTCTTGTTCGCCTCTTTTGTTTGTTACCAGCTCTCGGCATAGTAGAGGACTTCGTTTCGTTGGAGGCTCACTACCATGCCCTTGCTCTCCCCATGGTTCCAGTCATGGCCTGATCCCTTCTTGTAGGGTTCCGCATGAAAGATGAAAATCCTGTAGTCGTCTGGGAATTTGGATGCGTCCCGTCATCTTTGCCAAGCGTGTGTGGACTGGTGCTGGGCAATCTATCCTTGAAGTTCCCACCATCTTTATAATATTGTTTGGCAGTGTTTGTTGCGTGCTCGAACAGCTTCTTCACCTCTGCTTTGGGAAGTTCCATTCTTATCTGAACATAGCCTCCTCCCTGCAAGTGTCCAGGAAACGAAGAGAACTTCACGTTGCGAGCGGACGCTGGCACAGAACTGGGGAAGTGATCAACTAGTCCGCTACCCCTCCAAACAGCCAATACTTCCTGATACTTATCAATGGACTCAATGGGCTCAAGTGCCTTATAGAAGCTGTAGACGAACCAGATAAACGCCGAAAATACTACGATAACTAGGACTCCAAGAATCCTACAGATCCACTTGACAGCACGTTTCATAAACCAGATAAACGCCGAAAATACTACGATAACTAGGACTCCAAGAATCCTACCGATCCGCTTGACAGCACGTTTCATATCTGGACTCCCCCCATACATAAATACTAAAAAATTAACAAAACCCTTACTGCAGGTCGCTTCTAAGAAAAAATTGAAAAGAGGCTACTGGGTACATTTTTTACTTGAAAATGGCTGTACCGTTGACTGTATCTGGAGTAGAGCGATGACCTAGAGTTGGCTGTATAGTTATCGCTAACCTGATTTTAACAGATAGTGTCATTAATCTCTAGAGTAAGGGATTCCCTCTGTAGCCATGTTTTTGCTGGTTTTCTGCCCCGAAACAAGCTATAATGGTCTAAAGGTCAAATTTGAAAATTTTTGCCTCAAACCCTATCTGCGTAAGAACTTCAGGATTTTGTGTTCAGTAGTTCATTAGTATTTTATTGCTTTAACTCAGGCTCTGTAAGACTTTTAGCCATAGCTAGTATGTTTATACGAGGGAAGTCCAGTTATTTAGCGATCGCTATTGGGGGATAGTTGTGCATGGTGCGTTCCTTAAAATCGATCGCTGAAGCGGTAGAAGTTGTTTTAGGGAACGCACCCTACAAGATTGCGCTCTGCTACGCAGTGCCTTTGGCATCGCACTTAAGGACATTTAAAGAAAAGGTCATCCTTGATGGCGATGAAGTAAGCTCCATTTTGTTTAAACAAGGGAACTGTATTAGCCAGTTCTAAAGTCTTTTTCGCTGTATTTAAATCTAATTGAAAGTCTTGATTTTCTTGCGGTGCAACAACCATTAGATAAGCAGGCGGCTGCGAATTTTTTGAGGTACAAATTTTAGAACTTAACTTGACGTTTCTTGCTATTTCTTTATCTGATTCTACTATATTTTTTGTAAAACTCGATCCAGTGACTACATAATATTTTGTTTCTGGTGATAGTGAAGTATTGGTAGACATTATTAATGTTTGAATTACAGCTTGAAATTGTTGACTACCAAGTAAATTATTTATAAATTTTGGTTGTGCAATTAAATTGTTTTTAAATTCTTCTTTGCTCGGTAGAATTTCAGCAATTTTCTGAGTTATTTCTCCAACTTTTTTGGGATCTTTATTGATAGAATCTACCACTTTAGGAACAATGTCTTCATCGATCATCTTCTTCATTGCCTGATTGTCATTTTCTTTCAGGTAACTTTCTACAGTCTCTTCTGCTGTTTTCTTCGCTGCATCCGACGCTGCACTATAGATTCCCCAGAATCCACCCAGTCCAGCTAAGCCGGTAATCACTAATAACGTTGTCCCTATTTTTTGTGCAATGCTGATAATTTCATTAAGATGAGAGTTGATTTTTTTGATCCCTTCAGAAGTCACATTTTCGATCAATAACTTCTGGATTAACTCTTGGTTTTCTTTTTGGAGATCGGAAATTTCCTTCTCTAATTCGAGAATTCTCTCGTCTCGAGCCATTTCTAAGCCTTGCCGATCATTGTCAGCCGTTTTTTTTGAACTACTATCCATCTTTTTATTCCTCTAAAACTTTTTCTTGAATTTACTCTTAATATTATTAGATTCGAGAGTTTCAGCAGCAACGATATGGGTCAACTTTCTGCATAACAGTCTCCAGAGTAACGATATGGGTCAACTTTCTGTATGTTACACCGACATACAACATATATACTAATTTGTCAATAGGTAGTAATATTTAATCTGCTTATACTTCGAGTTTTGGTCTGAAAATGGGCGATCAATAGTCAAGCGATCGAGGGATGGGTATAACCACGAGCCTAGGGGATTATGCAAGGGTGAACAACTTATCGGCAGGTTTCCAGGCCGCTCGCCAATAACTGATCACTGAAAGACGGCTAAACTAAAAAGGCGTGCTAAAATCAGCATATCTAGGGTCGCTTGTGTAGGTGATGGATAGGCTATGTTTGAAAGATTTACGGAAAAAGCCATTAAAGTAATCATGCTCGCCCAAGAAGAAGCTCGCCGCCTCGGCCATAACTTCGTGGGAACAGAGCAGATTTTACTAGGACTAATTGGAGAGGGAACGGGAGTTGCCGCCAAAGTCCTCAAGTCCATGGGTGTCAATCTCAAAGATGCGCGCGTGGAGGTGGAGAAAATCATCGGTCGCGGTTCCGGATTCGTAGCCGTGGAAATTCCCTTCACCCCCAGAGCCAAACGAGTTTTAGAACTCTCCCTCGAAGAGGCCCGTCAACTGGGCCATAACTATATTGGCACAGAACACCTCCTTTTAGGACTAATTCGCGAAGGGGAAGGTGTGGCCGCTAGGGTTCTGGAAAATCTCGGTGTGGATCTCTCGAAAGTTCGCACCCAAGTGATCAGAATGTTAGGGGAAACCGCCGAAGTGGCCGCCGGTTCATCTTCCCAAGGTCGCACTAAAACCCCCACTCTTGATGAATTCGGTTCCAATCTAACCCAAATGGCCGGCGAGGGTAAACTTGATCCCGTGGTCGGCCGACAAAAGGAAATCGAGCGCGTCATCCAAATTCTCGGTCGTCGTACCAAAAATAACCCAGTCCTAATCGGGGAACCGGGGGTCGGTAAAACAGCGATCGCAGAAGGATTGGCCCAACGCATCGCTAACAAGGATATTCCCGACATTCTCGAAGAAAAACGGGTTGTCACCCTCGATATCGGCTTGTTAGTGGCGGGAACCAAATATCGCGGCGAATTTGAGGAACGCCTCAAAAAAATCATGGACGAAATTCGCCAAGCGGGTAACGTCATCCTTGTGATCGATGAAGTTCATACTCTCATTGGTGCTGGGGCAGCCGAAGGGGCGATCGATGCGGCCAATATTCTCAAACCGGCTTTGGCCCGGGGAGAACTGCAATGTATCGGGGCGACGACCTTGGATGAGTATCGCAAACATATCGAACGGGATGCGGCTCTAGAAAGACGTTTTCAACCGGTTATGGTCGGTGAACCCTCCGTAGAAGAAACGATCGAAATTCTCTACGGTCTCCGGGAACGCTACGAACAGCACCACAAATTAAAAATCTTAGATGAGGCCCTAGAAGCGGCGGCGAAATTGTCCGATCGCTACATTAGCGATCGCTTCCTACCGGACAAAGCGATCGATTTAATCGATGAAGCGGGATCAAGAGTGCGCTTAATTAATTCCCAATTGCCCCCAGCAGCTAAGGAATTAGATAAAGAACTGCGACAAATTCTCAAGCAAAAAGATGATGCGGTGCGCGGACAGGACTTCGAGAAAGCTGGGGAACTGCGCGATCGGGAAATGGAAATCAAAACCCAAATCCGTAATCTTGCTTCCACCAAAAAAGGCGATGATGGCCACGAAGAACCCTTTGTGGATGCCGAGGAAATCGCTCACATCGTTGCTTCTTGGACTGGGGTTCCCGTTAATAAACTGACCGAAACCGAATCCGAGAAACTGCTGCACATGGAAGATACCCTACATCAGCGTCTCATCGGTCAAGAGGACGCAGTTAAAGCGGTGTCTCGTGCCATTCGTCGCGCTCGCGTCGGTCTGAAAAATCCCAACCGTCCCATTGCTTCCTTTATCTTCTCCGGTCCGACGGGGGTAGGTAAAACCGAGTTAACTAAAGCTCTGGCCGCTTATTTCTTTGGTTCCGAAGATGCGATGATCCGTCTCGATATGTCGGAATACATGGAACGGCACACGGTTTCTAAGTTAATTGGTTCACCTCCGGGTTACGTTGGTTACAACGAAGGGGGACAATTAACGGAAGCGGTGCGTCGTCGTCCCTACACGGTGGTGCTATTCGACGAAATCGAAAAAGCTCACCCCGATGTCTTCAATATGCTTCTGCAAATCCTTGAAGATGGACGTTTAACCGATGCTAAAGGTCGCACGGTGGACTTTAAAAATACCCTGTTGATCATGACCTCGAACATCGGTTCTAAAGTGATCGAGAAGGGTGGCGGTGGTTTAGGTTTCGAGTTTGCTGATAATCAAGCTGAAGCCCAGTATAATCGCATTCGATCGCTGGTTAATGAGGAATTAAAACAATATTTCCGTCCGGAATTCCTCAACCGTCTCGATGAGATTATTGTCTTCCGTCAACTGAATAAGGAAGAAGTCAAGGAAATCGCCGAAATCCTGCTCAAGGATGTGTTTAAACGTCTGACAGAACAAAATATTACTTTGTCTGTTACTGATAAGTTTAAAGAACGCTTGATCGAGGAAGGTTATAATCCGGCCTACGGCGCTCGTCCCTTGCGTCGTGCGATTATGCGTCTCTTGGAAGATGTTCTGGCTGAGGAAATTCTCTCAGGACGCGTGGGTGATGGTGATACGGCCATGGTCGATATCGATGAGGAAGGTAAGGTGAAAGTAATTTCCGGTGAAAGACGCGAGTTAATCGCTCCCGTGATGGAATAAATTCTCACTGGAATTAGTTAAATGAAAGGTGGGCTTTTTGCTCACCTTTTCTCGTAAAAATAGGAGAAAAAACTGTGATGAAAGTATGGGTTGTGGGTTGTGTTTTGTTATTTTTGTTGGTGGAATTTTATCAATGGGCTAAGGGGTTTATTTTGCCTTTACCTATCTATATTTTTGCTGGAGCTTTATTATCGATCGCTTCTAATTATTCTCAAGATATGAGCAATTTATTTGCTAGAAATGAACAGGTTTATCAAACTGCTAGTTTAAGTGATATTCCCAATATTTTGACGGGAGAGACTCCAGTGCAGATTCTAGAAGAAGCAGCCGCAGAGGATGGTAAAAAGCTATCAAATTAGGCGGTTTTGTAGAATTGCCATTGCATAACTAGGGTAAAAATTACTAAAACTAGCCAAATAACTAAAATTAAATTGCGTTTACCAGTAAAGAAAAAGGGAAAGAAATTGACTCTTTGAATTAATGGTCGATTCAGAGAAATTGCTCTCTCCGTACACCAAGAGGAGGTGAGTAAACAAGTAATGTTACGAAAACGACTACCTAGTCGAAATTCTTGATGGGTTTTGGGAGTAGCAAAGAAAATTCCACCTCGTTCTGTACTAGGGTATAAACTAACGGAGGCTATTTGAATAATAAAAGCAATAATAAGAAGCGTAATAATTAACCAACGTCTCCAATGAAAATTGGATAACAAATACTGAATTAAGAGAGTGATTAGGGGAATCAATAATAGATGAATAGAAGTGACTTGGTAGCGCGCTCCCCATGCAGAGTCTCCATGCCAAAAATCAAGACGGCTAGTAGCTAAGGTAAAGAGAATAAGATTCAATAAAGCTGTCAATATATAGCCACGAAGATAGGGAGATAATGTTTTCCATACATAAACTGTCAACATTAAACAAGGTAGAAGCAGTGGATCATATATGAAAATGCTTTTAGCTGGAGAAAATAATACTCCTAATATTCCGACCGAAGGGTGATTAATCATTGGATAATTATCTGGCAGTTTTGGTAACCCCTCCAAAAAAGGATCGGTATTCATAGCATCAATATCCATTACTCTCAACGTCCAAAATTTTCCAAATCTTTGTAAGTTAAAATATTGGTTGATTAACATAATAGGAATAGCACCTAATATCGAAATAGCAAGAGACTGTAATATAGTCAGCCAACTTTTTCTTTTGTATAGTAAAATACCAAACAAAAATAATAGAGTAGTTGCTATATGAATAATACTGGTGGTTCTGACTAAAAAAGCACAGCCCAAAGCAACTCCACTTAAATAAATATTGATAATCTTGTTATTTTTGAGATAATTAAAGATAGCAATATAAGCCAAAATAACAAATAATAGAACTTGATTATTTTGTTGATTATTTTGAGCATAATTTAAAACCGTGGTAGTGAGCAACCAAGTTATGCTAGAAATTGTAGCTATTTTTTCGCTAAATTCTAGCTTAATTAAAAAATAGTAAGCTGAAATCACCACTGCTATGTTAATGGGGACAAAAATTAACCAGTTAACAACAAATCTTCGGCTCAATTCTTCGGGAATTCTGGGAATAAGTTGATGTACCGTAGTCCCTAGCCAATCCCCCGGTAACATTAATAAAGATTGACCTACTTCATAGGCATAATAACGTTTACCATCTCTACCTAGATGTCCAATGCTATTTTCCAGACGACTGTCAGGCTTATAGTTAGTATCTAGTTGAATTTCAGGCTCTCCCGTCCAGATAGCATGGGTTATACTTAAGCGGGCTAAAGTATCTCCACTGATGATGAGACCAGTGTTAATCACCGCCAGCCATAAAAATGTTATTAAACTAATTTTTATGATGTTCCTTTTTGATGAGTTGTTCATTTTTTATCTACTCCTGTAAAACCATATTTAGGCAGTTGATGTCCTGATAATGTATTTAATCCTTCTCCATACTAACCTAAGTTCGGGATCAGCCGAAACCCTAATTTTACCTTAGCCAGTCAGCCCTATTCTTTCCTGGAATTCAACGACACTAAAGCGTGCGTCATTCTGAATGCTGTACTCGCTACCGAAAGCGATTTGTAAGAATAAGATACTGTACAAAATAGAGAATACGATGCTGAGACTGAACCAGAAGGTTCTGGAAAGCATCAATTCTCTTAGAGGAGTTAAATCTAAAAAATACGAGTTCTTTGTCTGCATAACTACCTTTACGTTTTATCCAAGTATTTTACATTTAATACGGATACCATAAGAACTAGGATGATTGTCTATTTCTTGGTATTTTTGAGTATAAAAGTTGAACGGTAACATATAAGTTTAGAAGCGATAAAGCCGATAACAATGAATTACTGGGAAATAGATAACGTGAGGGAGCGGGAAAAAATGCCGTGTCAACTACAGTATATAAAAATAGACGCAGTATTATCATTGATAACGCAAAGGAAATAATGAGGATATACTGATTAAGTAGCGAGGAGTGAATAGGGGTAGCCAAATAATACACAAATAATGCTATGAAAGAAATAATACCTAGAATATTGATTAGATGAATTAAGGGAGTTAAGCGTTTTAAATAGGCAATAAGATTTTTGTTTAAATTCTTCTGGTTGATTAGGTGGGTTCTACGATGGGCTACTCGATTAAATACTGATTCCATTTCAGGAGTCACCCGTTTGTCATCTGTATTTTGTAAAAATCTTTCGCTAACTCGAGGAAAGACTAAATATCCCGTAGTTGTAGTTAATGATTGTTTAAATCTAGGAAGCCAATAACCTAGGTCTATTTCATTAACAGAAAAAGCCTTACGTTTTAAATGCTGTTTTTGAAATGCTGTTTCAAGCTCATAATTTATCTTTTCAAAAAGTTGGTAAGTGCGTCTGTTATTGGTATCTGTTATTTGATTAGCAGCTGCTATTATTGACCATTGAACCCAATCAATAGGTAATTCTACACCAGTATCTTTTCCACCCCTGCTAGTAATTCTGGTTGCTAATTTTTTTTCAATTAATGGTTTTAGTTTACTCAATGTAGGACTAACTTCATAAGCTATTAGTAATTGTTGTCGATTGATAGTGATCAACTTAAAATTATCTCGATTCTTACCATCATCTATACTCCTAATTTTCACAAAAGTTCCCAGAACAGCTTCAGAACTAGGTAGAGAGAGTGCGGGTAATCCCAGAAAAAAACCATTCAAGAGAGTGAAAAACATAGTAATTAATAAACTTATAGCAATGGGAATAATACAAATCGGCAAAGCTTCTCGAATAGCTCTTGCTATATTCATTCTATTCCTTAATACAAGAATAACAAAAACAACTAGGTAACTCCAAAAGAATATGATATAAACTAATGGCTATTGTTTCAGTTAAAATGGTATTGAACCACAGAAAAGTTGTTATATGAAAAGTTAAAATTGCAAAAATAGCTATACATATCAGTCGAGGTATTTTCAGAAGACGAATGCTATAAACCAATAAAATATTAGAGAAGCTATAAAAAATCTCGTGGCTAATTCGCAAAGGAAAATTAAGTAGACTGGAAAAAAGTATAAATATAGAGTAGCCTTGGCTATGTCCTAATGATGCATTTAACTCTCCATTATTTGTAGGAAACCAAATTTTTTGATTTGCCATTAGGATATAGCTCCAAGAATCTTTTGGACTGCCTAAAACTTCACTATTTCTAATCAGAAAAAATTTTAGAGCAATGATTAATATCAAGCTCAAGAAAAAATATTTATCATTGCCACCCATAAAGTTTAAAACTCTATTGCTTGTTACTTGATTAGACTGGTTAATTTTATGCATAACTACCTTGACATTTGATACAAGTATTTTACATATAATACTGATTGTTGTTATATCCTGACAGGGGGACAAGAAGGCTGAAATCCATATATCATAAGCTTTTCATGGTTTTAGCTCGAAAAAGTTCCCTGCACCAGATCTCACTTATTAATAATAATTCCTAGTAAGCTCGCTCCTATCCCTAATTCTTTCGTTAGCTTTTTGCCTAGAATCGCTAAATCTATTTCTAGCGAGAGAAGCTCGAAGCCTGTGTGAGCAAAGCTTCTAGCTCGCTTGTCCCCCTGTCAGCTGTATTAGTCATTAATACGTCTAGCTAACAATACTAAATTAGAAGGCATTCCCAGCGCCCAGATGGTTTCGACTCTAATACTGAAATTGTCTCCTAAAGCTTGTTTAGCTAAGTTTAATAATTCGGCTCTACCCAGTAGGTTTAAATTATCTTCCTTAGCCCAGAAGGATAACCCGACTATATTTAATAGAAACCGATGCCAAGATTTTGGTAACCAATGGATTAGGGGAAATTTAGTATGAAATTCTAGCCAATGCCAACGATTGGGTGTAGTTAAGAATATTTTACTAGCAACTCTGGCACACTCTCGAATATGTTCAACCTGTAAATGAGTCGAACCACAATGTTCTAAAACTGCGCTAGAGGTGGCTACATCAAACTCACACTCCTTAGCAAGAATTGGGCGATGAAATCCATTGGGGCTTAAAATTTTGGCAAAAGGAAACACTTGGCTCAGGGAAGAAATGTCTTCTGGGGAAGAGAGGGCGACAGTTAACCCTGCTTCATGAAACCAGGGAATCATACAGTTACTGTCTATCCTCTCCACATCTGGAGTAGAACCAATATCAATAATACTTTCTCCTGTCCGCAAATCGAGTTTGTTCATAGCTAAATCAAACATCTTACGGCGAGCTTCTACACTTAAGCGTTCTTGAATCCCTGTTAACCAATGTCCACGATTAAAATAGTCAATGCCTTGATTCATAATATATTTGTTTACATAGTTGGGTATCTCGAAAAATTGATAGCCCAAGGACTGTTATCTGTTATGGGAGCATCTCACCTTTGTAACCCCTAAATCAGGTGTTTATGTCAAGCTATTTTGAAAGCCTTGCTAGAAACCAGTTTTATGGATAAGTATAATTGCTCACTTGCATAAATGAGATGCTCAGCGAGTCAAGCGAACAAATGCTCTTGCCAGAATCAACCAGGGTAAGAGCATCTCAATTAGGCTTGACAAAAGGCTTTCAGCACAGCCATAATATAGTTATTATCCATGGCCGCCCGTTTACTTTTTTGTGCCAGACTACGTCGGTAAGTGGATTCCTGGTTAAGAGCGTTAAGTGCTACTCGTCTCAAGAAGGCTCCCATTACGAGGGCTGTGACCAGAGCGAATCCGACATTGATCCTCATTAAAAGTAACATCTAAAATCCAATGAGCCTGATTTTCAATGCCCCAATGTTTACGAATAGCATTACCTATTTTTTGAGCATCAGCGGGGAGAGAACTGAGATAAAATTGGACTTCACAAGTGGTTTTATGACCAGGATGACGAACTCGTTTAACCATGATAATACTTTGAAGTCCTTGCCATTGAGCCTGTTGATAAAGACCGCCGAAAGCTTCTAAAGGTACAGCCCAACACCAACGTTTTTCGAGGCGATGATGACCCTTTGACCGGCGGTAATCATAACTAAATTGAATACCATCAAATTGATGTGCTTGAGCTTGCTCAAACCAGTTTTTGACCTGAGTATAAAGAGTCGGATGATTAGCTTTAAGGGCGACAACGTAGTCAGCTTTTTTGGCTTGAATATGATTAATAATCGCCGTTTGAGTTCCCATAGCATCTAGGGTGATAATTGCCCCTTGAAGGTCTAACAGTTCTAGTAAAGCGGGAATAGCGGTAATCTCATTGGATTTATCTTCCACCTTGACTTGTCCTAAAACTAATTTCTGCTCCCCCGCCCAAGCCGTCACTAAATGCCAGGCTTTAATTCCTTGATTACGGTCGTAAGAACCTCTGAGACTTTTCCCGTCTATGGGAACTATTTCCCCCGAAAGAGAACCGATTAAATGGGGCAGCCATTGAGACAAAACTTTGGCCAAAGCGAACGGGTTAATCCGTTCAAAAACCCGCCGAAAAGTATCATCAGAAGGAATGCCATTAGGTAATTCTAAAAACTCAGATAACCAAGACTGCTTACTGAGTCCATAATTTTCCCTGTCTTCCCAACCTTCGGCTCCTGCTATAACTGCTAAAATAGCAATGACTAAAATATCGGTTAATAAATGTTTTTGGGTTCGGGACAATCTCGGGTCAGGAATATCTTGAAGATAAGTCAATAAACTAGCTTGAATTTCATTGATTGATGTTAAAGGAAGCTCAGGTTTTAGTTGAGCTTTATTTTCGGTGGGGAGAACGGGGGCAAAACCTTTACCCATGAGCTATTTCCTCATTAATTTTCATGAACAACAGTGAGACTAAGGCTTAATTATAAATTA
>SFAQ01000166.1:0-22213 GCA_007096525.1 Microcystis wesenbergii Mw_QC_B_20070930_S4
TACTCTATATACTCACTTCTCTGCGATGCAGTCGCACTCGCGGGAGCGCATTTTGTAGCTTCCTTAAAGCTTTGTTTCTGTCTGTATCACTTGTTACTTTTTAAAATGAGAATTGCTGTTGGTTTGTCGCCAGAGATGACAGAGTTGATAACCGTCTAGTTTGGGCAGGGCGATAGCGCCAAGAATGAGAGCGGGTTTGAGTGCTACAGATTGACCGAGAGCTTCTAGGGGATCACCCAAAATACTACAGGAATAGTTATAATTTTCGCAAATAATCCCGACTTTTTCACGAATGCTGGGATCGTCATCGATGAACAGAATCCGAGGTGAGGGGATTAGTTTTCCCTGGCTATCTCCCCCAGAAGTTCTCAGGTTATCCACCAGACGCAACCAGCCCCTTTGGGCGTAGGGATAAAGATTGCGGGCAATTGTTATCGGTTCTCGCTTTAAATAGCGCGATAGTTGCCCTAGGGTGAGGCGGCGTTTAGCCCATTGACTGAGATTACTTTCGGCCCGGCAAAACCAATTCTAATTCTTCCGGCTGGCTGAGAGTGATCAACTGGTTGAGGTGTTGGCTCTGGGGATAAAATTGTGGCCACTGTTGCCTTTGTCTGGCAATTTGGGGAATTAAGGGGCTGATTTCTCGGGTTAGGAGAGGAAGAGCGCTCGCCGTCCCCCAACTAAAGCTAAAGTCACCTTTTGGTAACCTAAACAAATCGAAAAGGGTTTCGAGAATCATCGCCGTCAAAATTTCTCGACCTACCTGGGGAGTTAAGCTATTCTTGGCTATTAATTGCCATAGACAGGCGTATTCAGGGATATTGATGATTTATCTCCGGTTATCGTCCCCTAGTTCTTCTCTAACTTTGATTCTGTCGGGATGTAAATAATCTTGCCAACAGGTGAGGGGAAGAGTGCCGGACTCGCTCCCGTTGGCAATTTGACCGTTGACAAAAAACAAGAACCATCCTCTCCCTGCACAGGCAAGGGCGGAGGCTTCAATTAATAGTTCTCCTGTTCTTTGTCCTAATTCAATCAATGGTAAGATACTGCGAGTGTCAATCTCATTTAAGCTTCCTTGCATAATTTCTCGGAATCTCCCCCACCAGACGCTATTTCTTTTAGTCCAGGAGAACTTATTCCCTCCTCTTGTCACTAACAATGGATATGATAAGCTAATTGTATAGCAGTTTTCATCAGAATGAGGCATGGGCAAGGGGCTTAAACCCTTTGTTAGCAAAACTTGTCGATACCTCAGTAACGTGAAAAGCACTATAGCAGTTTTCATCAGAATGAGGCATAGGCAAGGGGCTTAAACCCTTTGTTAGCAAAACTTGTCGATACCTCAGTAACGTGAAAAGCGCCATAACATATTTTTCAGTAAGCTTGACTGCATTCAAACTGTACTGGGCAATTTTCAGGACAAAATTCCTAGCTTCTTCGCCTTGCTTCTGGCTTTCATGGTGTCTTAACCGATCATTTAGATGGGTGGTCAGCTGATTCAAACTTCAGCCAGAGGAGAAAAGAGGCAGAAAACACGAGCCGATTGATGAGCTTGACTGGCGATTTTTTTGAGACTAGGACAGTAAGTTTGCCCTGAAAAATCTTCAAAAAATTTCTTCTGGGTAAAAGGGAAAATTGAGAACAAATGTATGTATCAAAAAGAGAAACTATCTCAAATGACAGAAACTAAAAATTTTTAGGGATCAGATGGGTAGACTAAAACCATGGAGGGGCTGCTCCTAGTCTTGAGCGCCAAGTCTCTCTAAAACCAATTACAAAAACTTTTATGATAGAGGACTACTACTCGTGCTATACCTTGCAGAAGTAAAAAAACAGACTAAAGGTTTTATCGGCGGTTACAAAATCGAATTGAAACTATTGGCTTGTCAGCATAACGATCAGACGTGGAGTGCCATACCGGGGAACGATACCCTAACCTACGATGAAACTAACTCCAGGGGTGAAGGCGCGCTTCTCTTGGTGAATTTGAGCAATAATCGTCAACTGCAAGGAAACCCAGAATTAGCGGGAGCGGAGATGGTGCGGCAACTGCAAAAGATTTCCCGTTTGATGGAGCGCAGCAAGGAAGATCAAGAGAAAATCGAGCAGTGGAAACAATCCCTCACCTATCAAAGCGAGATTCTCAACCGCCAGAAAATGGAAATGGAGGCAAGAATTGAGCAAATTGAGCAAATAGAGGCAGAATTCCAGTATTTAGATCACCAAAGACAAGAACTGGAAACGCTAAAACAACAATTAAAGGAGCAACAGCGAAACCTGGAAGAAGGACAAATAAATTTCAACTCCTCCCCCAATCTTTCCCCAGAACAAGAACAATTTATTCGCTCCCTAGCGGAACGTTTAGCTAATAATCACGACCAGGGCAATTCTCCCTCACCAATTCTCCATTCCACTCTTGAATCCGTGCAGGGACAACAGACAATTTTAAATAGTTGTTGGCAGAGTTTAGAGGAGCAGAAAAAAGCGATAGAAGATCGTCAGGTCGCCAACGAACAAATGCTCAATCATCTCGAACAAAGCTCTAGGGAATTACAGATGAGTCGCAGTGCTTTGGAAACAGCTAAAGTACAATTGCAAATACAAGAAACTATTCTGAGTCAAAAACAGGAATTATTCGAGCACCTTAACCTCACCCTACAAACCACTGATTCTAACCGACAAATGCTTCTTCGTCTCGCCCAAGGGCAAGACCTAGATTTTGATGGTAAAATCGATCTAGAAGCTCTTGAAAAAATGCCTTTAGAAGAATTGGAGAGCTTAGTTAACAATTTACAAACAGACCTCGATCGCTTGGAAATTTTTGTCAACGACCAAGAGGAAGAATTAACTCTCCAATCCCAAACCGTGGAAGAATTAGAAGCAAGAATGGCCAGAATAGATGAATCTGAGCGAGCCAATTTCGCGGAAGAATTAGCCGAGGAACAGGAAAGAAAAGGAATGCTGACGGAAACTTTAGTTGGACAAAGACGTAATCTTCGGGAAAGGCAAGCTATTCGCTCTCAACACCTGAAAATTATGCAACGGAGACAGGGAATTTTATCCCCAGAAGATGCCCAAAAATGTAGTTTTGAACCAGTGTTAATTCTGTTGGCTGATGATTATCAAAATAATCTCGAAGAAAGTCAACGCTTAGCAGCAGAAATCAAGCGACTACAAGAGGATTTACAAAAAACCAGAGATAGTATTGACGGTCAATGGTCGGATTTAGAGCAAAAAACTCGTGAATTTGAGGAACAGGAGCGACAATGGCACGATGCTAATCTGGCATTATTGCGCTTAAAAACTCAGGTACAACAGTACGAAACTTTCCTGCAACCCGTGCAGGATCATCTCGATCAAATCCGTCAAAAACTAGAAACTATCTCCCAGTGGTTGACACCTATGGAATCTAATTCACCCTATTAACAGTTAGGCTTAATTGGGGCTTCTTGAACAGATAATACAGGGCAATCCAGACAAAGATGTCGCTGTTTTTGCCGATGACTTTTATAGCTTTTTATCTATGAATAAAATAATTTATAGCAATTTAACTCTAGGTTAGATGTGGTATAGACTAGGATTAGTAATTTATACTCAGATAGTTATGAGACAATCCGATCGAGAAATAATAATTTTAGCGGCTGTGGCATCCCTCTTGGCAGTGGTGGCGGAAGTAGCGATCGCTTTTTAGATAAAAAAAACTGATTTATGAGGTTAAAGTCTGGCAAAATTGGCAATCAATGACTAGGAAAGATATCGATAGAATGCTTGTAACAGTGGTGCCAATTGCGATCGCCTCGATGAGGGAAATTAAAGCATGAGTATTAGTGTAACCGGTCAGGTGAAAAGAATCGAAATAGGCACGGGAACTTGGGCATTAATTGCTGATAACGGTCAAACCTACGAATTAATGGAACCTCCCGCCGAATTAATCCAAACAAAGGCAAAAGTGACAGTTATAGGTCAAATTCGCTCAGATGTGATGACTCTGGCCATGATCGGGCCGGTTTTACAAGTGATCTCCTTTCAATCCCTGCCATGAAGCCAAAAAATACTGCTTAAAAAAGGGTAAAATCGGTTTTTTAAGCCTGTAATCTCGAAAAATTGCCGTAATTGTCCCTCAGCTATCCCAGAAAGAAAAATTGTCAAGAATACCCTAGAGGTTGATTTTTTCGAGAATAATCTCGAAATTTTGGATAATAATACTACAATAGACAGCAACTTTGTCTTAGGAACATCGGAATCACCTAAACCGATCTGTCTGATTGGTTTAACTCGTAGTTACCTAAGTTGGCGTGAGGAGAGGACTGAATGAATTTGCGCGATAATGCTTTAACGATTCTGCAAGAAACGAGTCGAACTTTTTATATTCCCATAAGTCGTTTACCAGATCGTCTGCTCGAGGCAGTAGCCTCAGCTTATCTCTGTATGAGGGCGATCGATGAAGTAGAAGACCATCCCGACCTAGATAACTTCAGTAAATCTCAGATATTAAGACAAATTAGCCTGAATTTACAAGCAGGTACTGAAAATTCTACCAAAGAGGATTTTACTTTTGGCTTAGTCCATCGGGAGATTTTGCCAGAAGTAACCCTGAGAATTGGCGAATGGGCAATGTTAGCACCGGATTCGATCGCCCCCCGGGTTTGGGATGCCACGGCGGCCATGGCCGATCGCATGGCCTACTGGGCCAGCAATAACTGGGATATTCGCACAGAAGTGCAATTAGATCAATATACCTTTAGTGTGGCCGGTGCCGTGGGTTTATTGCTGTCTGACCTCTGGAATTGGTACGATGGCACCGAAACTAATCGCAGTTATGCCATCGGTTTTGGTCGGGGTTTACAAGCGGTTAATATTGCCCGCAACCACGGGGAGGATCGGCGCCGGGGGGTAAGTTTTCTGCCCCACGGTTGGACAATGAGTGATATTCATAATTATGCCCGTCGTAATCTGAAATTAGCGGATTATTACACTCAATCGCTCCCGAAAGGGCCAGCACTCGATTTTTGTAAGATTCCCCTCGCTTTAGCCCATGGCACTCTCGAAGTCCTAGCTTTAGGTAAGGAAAAACTCAGCCGCAGTGATGTTATCGCTTTGGTACAACAAATTACCCGATAGAGGAAATCAAAACTAAAATTGCCCACGATCGCTCTTCCAAAGTCAGGAATCACAAGCGTGGGCAAAAAACTGGCGGCGTTCAGTAACTTAGAACAAACCGAGAGTTAAAGATATATCGATGGGGAAAGTGGCACCAATACCTAACCAAATCGTGACCACAGTACCAAATAGGAAGATAGCGGTAGCGACGGGACGACGGAAAGGATTTTGGAATTTATTGACGCTTTCAATAAAAGGAACTAACATCAAGCCTAGGGGAACGCCGGCCATGCAAGCGATACCTAAGAGTTTGTTAGGAAGAATACGGAGAATTTGGAAAACGGGATAAAGATACCACTCTGGCAGAATTTCTAGGGGAGTAGCGAAAGGATCGGCAGGTTCACCGATCATGGTGGGATCCATAATCGCTAAACCGGTGCAGAGTCCGATCGTACCGAAGATAACCACCGGGAAGACATAGAGCAGATCGTTGGGCCAAGCGGGTTCACCGTAGTAGTTGTGACCCATACCTTTAGCCAACTTAGCGCGCAGAGCGGGATCGCTGAGATCGGGCTTTTTTAATGTGGACATGGATAATGTCTCCTAAAAATGATTTCGGATCGACAGAGATACTTTTCTGAATTATAGAGGCCCAGAAATGCCTTGTTTACGGATCATCAAGAAATGTAGCAACATGAAGACCGCGATCGACCAAGGTAGTACAAAAGTATGTAAGCTGTAGAAACGGGTTAAAGTTGCTTGACCGACGCTTTCGCTACCGCGCATCAGGGTGACGAGTTGATCACCGACGACGGGAATAGCAGCAGGTACACCGGAAACAATTTTAACCGCCCAGTAACCCACCTGATCCCAGGGTAAGGAGTAACCGGTGACACCGAAGCTAACGGTGATCACGGCCAGGACAACCCCAGTTACCCAGGTTAATTCGCGAGGTTTTTTGAATCCACCGGTCAGATAGACGCGGAAAACGTGCAGGATCATCATTAATACCATCATACTGGCGGACCAGCGATGGATAGAACGAATTAACCAACCAAAGTTAACTTCGTTCATGATGTACTGTACGGAGGAGAGGGCCTCTGCTACAGTGGGTTTGTAGTAGAAGGTCATGGCGAAACCAGTGGCAAACTGGATCACGAAGCACACAAGGGTGATACCACCCAGACAGTAGAAGATATTGACGTGGGGGGGAACGTATTTGGTGCTGATATCATCAGCGATCCCTTGAATTTCTAAGCGTTCCTCAAACCATTGATAGGCTTTAGAATCCGTTACTTGTTTGGTAAACATCGCGTAACCAGTAAGAAAAATGAAAGATTTAAGGTGTGACCTTTAAAAAATGTAACACAGTTTTCAGGGCTAATTCTCGCTCCGGTCAGGTTTCTCCACCGGTGGGGATCGATTGGCGATCGCTAGAGACGAAAAACCGCTAACTTCCTAAAATTTCCCTTAAAATGTCTCCTAGACTACAAAAAATCAGGCCAATTGTCCGACACTGGGAATAGTTGACACTCCTCAGCCTAAAGGCGTGAGGATTCTTGAGATCATCACAGCCCTTTCTGGTTTCCCTTACTTAGGTCTTACACGATTATGTCCGAACCGAACCTACTAGAATATCACTTGCTATCTAGTTATCCTTTTTATGGTTCACTCTCCAAGCGTTTTGGTCTTTCAACCAAGATTTGGGTATGCCCTACCCTATCTGTCTTACGACAAAGATTTTTACTGGTTTTTCATTCACCGTTGTTGAGCGGCTACTGCGCTATGTTTGACGAGGTTTTCGCTACCCTCTCTTTTTGTCTCTTATGCAGACTTTCGAGTTCAAGGGTTCAACTCAATCGAGCCATTCACTACCGCCCACTCAGGGGATTCAAACCAGTTTTATTTTAACATCAAGCCCTCCTAAAAGGACGGTGCTTTAACCCAAAATTTTGGTAAGGTATGAAATGAGGTCAGCGTGCTATTAAATACCTACGATCCCGAAGGCTTCTACGACGAACTATTCTTAGATGATGGTCAACCTCGTCCCCATGCGTCCCCTTTAATCAAATGGTTGCAGAATCTGCCCCCCCGAGAACTTCAACAACACCGGGAAACCGCTCAGTCGGCCCTGTTTGAATTGGGGGTTACTTTCAATGTCTATAGCGACAATCAAGGGGTGGAAAAAATCTTTCCTTTTGATATTATTCCCCGAATTGTCGCGGCTGAGGACTGGGATTATTTAGAAAGAGGACTGAAACAACGCATCAAAGCTCTCAATCTTTTTCTCTCCGATATCTACAATGATCAATTAATCATTAAAGATGGCATTATTCCCCCCGAATTAATCGCCTCGGCGACGGGATTTCTGAAACCCTGTCTGGGACTGAAACCCGCCGGAGGTATCTGGTGTCACATCACGGGAACCGATTTAGTCCGCGATAAAGATGGTCAATGGTACGTTTTAGAGGATAATTTGCGGGTTCCTTCCGGTATTTCTTATGTCCTCGAAAATCGTCGGGTAATGAAAAGCACCTTCCCCGATATTTTCCAGACAATGAATGTTAAACCGGTGGATGATTATCCTTCCCATCTGTTGGAAACTCTCCTTAATTTAGCCCCACCCCAATTACCTAATCCCACCGTGGTGGTTTTAACCCCCGGAACCTATAATTCTGCCTACTTTGAACATTCTTTTATCGCCCAACAAATGGGGGTAGAATTAGTGGAAGGGCGTGATTTAGTCGTCTTTGATGGTTATCTACAAATGAAAACCACCAAGGGATTAAGACGGGTAGATGTGGTATATCGTCGCCTCGATGATGACTTTTTAGATCCGGCGGTTTTTCGTCCCGATTCAATGTTAGGTGTACCAGGGTTATTAAAAGTTTTTCAGGAAGGCCGCGTCGCTTTAGCTAATGCCCCGGGTACGGGAGTGGCCGATGATAAGGTTATTTATGCTTTTGTTCCCGATATGATTCGTTATTATCTGGGAGAAGAAGCGATTTTAAATAACGTTCCTACCTATCTTTGTTGGCGAGAAAAGGACTTAGATTATGTCTTAAATAATCTCGATAAATTAGTTGTGAAAGCCGCTAATGAATCGGGAGGTTATGGAATGTTAGTCGGTTCTCAAGCTACCCCCAAAGAACGAGAAGAATTCGCCCCACGCATTGCTGCTAATCCCCGCAATTATATCGCTCAACCGGTGTTAAGTCTTTCTAGGGTTCCAACTTTAATTGACACAGAAGTTGAAGGTCGTCATGTGGATTTACGCCCCTATATTCTCCATCGTGGCGATGAAATTTATGTGCATCCTGGTGGTTTAACTCGCGTGGCTTTGAAAAAGGGTTCTTTAGTGGTTAATTCTTCTCAAGGTGGTGGCAGTAAAGACACTTGGGTTTTAACCAAGTAATCAGGACAATAATCAAAATTTTGGTGGGTTACTGCATAAATTATTGTTGCCTAACCCACCCTACCCTTTTCACTTTTTCCCAGTTAATTATGCTTAGTAGAGTTGCCGATTCAATTTATTGGTTAAATCGCTATATTGAACGGGCAGAAAATGTGGCCCGGTTTATGGATGTTAACCTTAATTTAATGTTAGATGTACCTACCAGTGTTTTGCAACAGTGGGAACCGTTGGTTTTAACCACAGGAGATTTAGAACAATTCAAGAAACGTTACGGCACAGCCACCGCAGAAAATGTGATCAATTTCTTGACATTTGACACGGAATATAGTAACTCAATTATCTCTTGTTTGCGCTGGGCGCGAGAAAATGCTCGGTCAGTTCGCGAGATTATTTCTTCGGAAATGTGGGAACAGGTTAATGGTTTTTTCTTAATGGTAAAAGATGCTTCCTCTTACCATCCTCAAACTACTTTACCGAACTTTTTTACCCAAGTTAAATTGGCTAGTCACCGTTTTGCGGGGGTAATGGATGCAACCATGACTCATAATGAAGGTTGGCATTTTGGCGTTATGGGAAGATTACAGGAACGCGCCGATAAAACCGCCCGAATTCTTGATGTTAAATACTATTATCTCTTGCCTTCCGCCCAATGGGTAGGAACTTCTCTAGACCAAATTCAATGGATTGCTTTACTGCGGTCCGTGAGTGCCTACGAAATGTATCGTAAATGTCAACGACGGATTACTCCTAGTGATGTGGCTGAATTTTTAATTCTTAATCGAGAGTTTCCTCGTTCAATTCACTTTTGTCTGCGGGAATTAGACCACTGTTTGCATCAAGTTACTGGGACTCCTGTAGGAACTTGGGGGAACTCGGTAGAAAGAAGTTTAGGGCGACTTTGTGCCGAAATGAGTTATCTAACTATCGAGGATATTATTGAAATGGGATTGCATGAATTTCTCGACCATATTCAAAAAAGAGTTAATGATGTGGGAATAAAAATGACAGAAACTTTCTTTGTTTTTAATCCCGAACTTGCCTCACCTCTGCCAGTAAATAACTTTCAATATCAATCCCAATTAACAACTTAATGCGTTATCACATTCGGCATCAAACTAACTATTTCTATAATCAACCCGTGATTTTATCCCCCCATCTGCTGCGCTTGCGACCAAAATCCGATGGTGGGCAAACTTTGCGAGAGTTTACCCTCAAAATTAACCCAGAACCTTTAACGATAACTAATATTATCGACCTCGATGGCAATTCTTGTTTACAAATTTGGTTTAATCAACCGACAGAAGAATTATTGATTGATGTGGTCAGTGAAGTGGAAACCCATGGGGTTAATCCTTTTCAGTATTTGTTGGAACCTTGGGCGACCTGTTTACCCTTTGATTATCCCATTTCTCTCCATAGTCAATTACAACCCTACAGACAATTTTATGGGTTAGCTAATGACCCTGATGTGGCAGCATTAGCCCAGGAAGTTATGCAGGAAACCGAGGGACAGGTGCTATCTTTCCTGTTTAATCTTAATGACAAAATTTACCAAAATTGTCAGCAAATTATTCGTCTTACTGGGGAACCTTATCTACCCGGAAACACTTGGAAAAATAAGCAGGGTTCCTGTCGCGATTTTGTGGTTTTATTTATGGATGTGTGTCGCTGTGTGGGATTAGCTTCCCGTTTTGTCAGTGGCTATCAAGAAGGAGATTTAGACCAAGAAGAAAGACATTTACACGCTTGGGTGGAGGTGTATTTGCCGGGGGGCGGCTGGAAAGGCTATGATCCTACCCATGGATTAGCGGTGAGTGACCGTCATATTAGCCTCGTTTCTAGCCCAATTCCCCGTTATTGCGCCCCGGTACAGGGAAATGCTCGACCGGTTAATCTCGGTCATCAAGTGATAGAATCTCACCTATCATCGACAATCGCGCTCGATTTGTTATCTTGAGGGTAATTTTTTATGGCTAAAGGATTTGGCACTGCAACAAAAGGGCATTTAGGCTATGTTTTATTGTTGTGTCCTACTGCTAATGCCTATGCGGCTAATAATAGTTTAGATGGGGAAGGAGAGGAGTTTATCGGAGTTACTAATATGTTAGAAATGGCGCAAGTTTGGACTAAAAAAAGTGCGGTGCGTGAGGCGATAATCAAATATGCAGATTTTTTGATCCAACAGTTAGAAGAAACTCCCCAAGTAAATATTCAGATTAGAAGTTTAAAGCGTTTAGCCAACGGCAAGTTGGTTACGGAAGTATTAGAGGAGTTAACTTTTGAACAAAATTCGGCTTCTCCTAGATAGGGCTTGCGGCAAAAAGTTTTTTGTCGCCGCCGTTCGATCACGGCAGCAGAAAATTATCGTTCAGGGGGTTGACGAAATGAATTCCCTCAATGGTAGCCCCGGAATTAAAATCCTCGCTATAGACCGTGGTGATTTGATTTAAGCGAGCGGTCGCCCAGATCTGGGCATCCCAGTAGGAAAACTGGTAACTTTCTACTCCACGGGTGGCTTCCAGAACGATCAACTCGGTGATCGGAACTACCTCACAGGCTATTAGATATTGACGGATGCGGGCCAGAGCTTCTTCGTGGGTTAGCAGGGGGCGACGGCTGCGGGTGACGGCGTGAAAGAATTCTCCCATCACCTGCGGGCTGATGACGGCGCGGGTGGTGCGGATCAGGTCATCGACAACGGTTAATGCCCGCTCCCGTTTGCTTTTCTCGGCGATATCGTAGAGATAGACCAGAATATTGGTATCGAGCAGGACTCTATCGCTCATAGAGGTCCTCTCGTTGCCAATCCCTTTTACCCGGTTGTGATGGGCGGTTTTCTAGACTGGCGATAAAGGCCTTTTCTCGCTCCCAAGCGCTCAAGTTCGGGGTGATAGATTTGACGGAAATTATGTGTCGGTCGATCGCCTGTCGGATGATCTCGGCCTCGCTCAGTCCCGTCTGTCGGGCTTTCTCTTTTAGTAAATTATTCTGCTCGGCTTCGATATAAATTTGCTTGCGGATTTTGGTGACCATAGCCAGTTTAAGTATATACATTACATTATACATTACTACAACCGTCGTGAATCGTAATCGCCAGTTTTTCTATATGTCTGAACTTTTACTATACATATGTACTGTAATGCCCGAAAACTCTTATCCGTCAATGGATAAACTCATTAACCTTTCTTAATCTACTCATGTTTATTGTAATATTTCTTAATAGACGGGGATGGAGGATATTTGCTAGAATTTACTGACCGTAATTCTCCTCTCCAACAAAAGTAGATTTATGCAGCCAGTCCTAAGTAATTTTATATGGAGAGTTAAATTATAAACCTCTTGCATAATTAATTTTTCAGGGTTCAAAAACGGCAAAAATAAGGATTAAATTGCATAAAATCTGTAAATAGACCATTTAATTAATTATTATTCATTCTTAATTCTCCTGACTCGGAGACTACTGGCTACTGACTCCTAACCCCAACAACAATTTTTGATTTTTACAAGAGGTCTTATGTCCTCAACTGCCTACGAAACTGATTATAATCAATGGCTAAAAGAGACGGTAAAACAGTTACGAGAGCGTAATTTTGAGCAGGTGGATTGGGATAATTTAATTGAAGAAATCGAGAGTATGGGAAAAAGTGATAGACGAGCTTTAATGAGTCTGTTAACCCGTCTTATCGAACATCTTTTAAAGCTGGCTTATTGGCAAGAAGAAAAAAAACGGTCAGGTAATCATTGGGCGGCAGAAATAGTCAATTTTCGCGCACAAATTCAGCATCGTTTAGAAGACAGTCCCAGCTTACGGCCAGAATTAGCGGCTATGTATGATAAGGTTTATCCAGTGGCGATTAAATCGGTTTCTCAGCTTTTTTCCCTCAATTCAGACGCTCATATATCCCTCGAACAAACATTAGATGATAATTGGTTTCCCCCGGCTGAAAAATAGTTCTTAATTATAAAAACTGATGGCCTTACCCTCATACTTATTAAAACTTAAATTTTAGGGTAAAAAAAGGGAAATATAATATCAGGCAGTCAAATAAAGGATATTTTCTCGATGAGAATCTTAACATCTACCACTATTGCGGTTTCTCTCTCTCTAGCTCTTATCAGCCCCAGCTTTGCCGTTAGCTTGGTAACTAATCGTGCCGACCTCAAGGGTAATGATTCCATCGATTGGTCGAGTTTTGGTAAGGTTTTAAACCCTTTTAACCCTAATTTCGCTGATTTTCTCGGTTTTTCCTTTTCCGGTACTTCCGCCAGAGGATTGGGCTTAGATGTAGATATTAATCCGATTAATCCGCCGATTACACCGCCTTTTGTCTTTAAAACGGCTCCTATTCCTCAAGGCATCCCGACTAACTTTGCTAACGGTGATTTTCTCTTGTTTACGGGGCTGCAGTTTGGTCTATTTCCTGCCCCGGGCAACCCCGGCCCGATTTCGATTAGCTTCGCGCAACCGGTTAGGGCTGCTGGAGCGCAAATCGCTGTGGATGATGAGCAGAATTTTATTGGTACTATCAAAGCATTTGATATTAATGACAATCTTTTGGATAGTTTTAGTGTCAATGGTACATCTTCTACAGCACTGGATAATTCTGCCATTTTTCTAGGGGTAAAAAGTGCGTTGGCCGAGATTAGTCGCATTGAATTTAGTAGTGATTTTAATAACCGCGCCATTGGTATTAATACTCTCAGTATCGATAACCCTGCCATTCCTGAACCATCCCTGACAATGGCTATCCTCGTTATGGGTTCGGGTTTGCTGTGCCTGAAAAAAAGGCTATGATAGTGGAAAGGACGAGCCTAATTTTGATGGGAAAATTAAGTAGGTTGATTCATGAATCAACCTACTATTAGGGGTTGGTATAGTGTTAAGCTTCTCCTGTGATTGATAAACCTTCTACCCAAACGTAGGGACAAACACCACTGGGAGTAATAACTGCTTCTGGTTCCAGATAAACAATCGATTTCAGCAGTGTTAAAATATCTCCGGCTACGGTAGCGGAATCGATGCTAATGCGCTCATTTTTGTTAACTAACCAACCGTCAAAGGGCAAAGAAAAGGAACCTTGCAGAGAATTAACTCCCGCATGAAGCGCCCGTAAACTATCAATTAAAACCACATTTTCTGCTGTTTCCAAAGAATAGCTCTTTGGTTGATTAGCACTAGCAAAAACGTGATAAAAATGGGGACTAACCGTTACTTTTGCCCCAATGTTACCGTTGCCAGTCGGTTCCGTATTCATCCGTTTAGCGGTAATCGTGCTATGGAGAAAATTACTCAAAATCCCCTCTTTAATTAATTCCACACGATGGGTGGGAGTGCCTTCACTATCAAAAGTTTCTGCGGCAACATTAGCCGGATGGAGGGCATCATCGCACAAATTTAAGGCAGTAGCAGCGATTTGTGTTCCCAAAGATTCAGGAGTAGAAAGACTCTGTTTATCAAGGACATTTTGGGCATTAAACAGATTAGAAAATGCTCCGATTAGACTCAAAAAGGCGCGAGGGGCAAAAACCACCAAATATTTACCCGTGGTAATCGGTTGATAGTCCAGATGGCTAACAGTTTTGGTAATTGCCTCCTCGATGCAACCATCGATATCTAATTTTTCCAGGCCCGGACTGACCCGAAAAGCGCCGGCGCTGCGGGGTTTTTTGCCTTCCTGTTCGGTTTTGGTGTATAAATACACACTGGCATAACTACGCGCTTCCTGACGCATTGCCCCGTCGCTATTGAGATAAAAACGTCTGACCTGCTGTTGTCCCAAACCGTTATAGGGAACACTGGCAATAGCCGGATGGGCCGCTAGCAAGGATTTTTCGGCGGCCAATAACTTATCGATGAGAGTGGATACAGGTGCTTGATTAGACATTTCGCTGGCCACTTCTGTGGTAGGTGCGGTGGCAGCGGGACTAAAATCGGGGACATTTTCCTTAACCCCAAAAAAGCTGGCTTCTTGGGCGGTTTTCAGGGCTAATTGCAGTCCCACCGGGTCCACATCGGTGGTCGAGGTGATACCGACTTGATTATCCCGATTCCAGACGCGAACGATAACGCTGGAACGATTGGAAGCTTGTACCTGTTTCGGTTCTCCTTGGAACACATCCACATCGGTTTCATCCACAGAGGAACCATAGATGTCGTATTTAGCAATTCCTAAAGCTTGGGCGCTAGAATTAGCGATTTGGGCGATATCTTCGACTTTTGGCATAGATTTATGGGGGGGTTAGGGGTTGGGGGTTGGGGTGATGGGGAGAATAAATAAAAGCTGAATCCTGTCTACTGACGGCTGATAGCTATACTTAGCCTAAATTGGCTAAATTGGGCCAGGTGGTGACAATAAAGACGATAACGGCAGCCGTGGCCAGCATAGCTTTGGCAACGTGACCGATAACTGTACCGACGACGATACCGACACAGACTTTTAGGGATTGTTGCAAACGGGGGGTTAATTCTAAATCGCGACGATAGGCGTATTCTCCCACAAAAGCCCCCACCACCGGACCGACAAATAAGCCGATAATTGGGCCGCCAATGGGTAAAGCGGGTAAAAGCCCGAATATTCCCGCTAATAAACCCACTACTAGCCCGATTTGACTCCAATTGCTGGCCCCAACTTTTTGCGCGCCGAGATAACTAGCGAGGAATTCCACCCCCAGACTGAGGAGAAGGATAACAAAGGCCACGGTTAAAGCGACCCCCATCCCCGCAAATTTGGTCACAAAACCCCACACCAGCATGGCGATTAAAATCAAACTCATGCCGGGGACAGCGGGCAGCAGTTCGCCAATTATCCCCACTATCATGATGGCGATGAGGAAATAGTAGAGAATCACTAAGGCCATGATTAACGACCGCCAACGGTAATAGAATCGACTTTTAAATGGGGTTGACCAACGGTGACATAAACGCTACCACTGACGGAACCGCAAAAACCCGCCGCTAGACCTAAATCTTGGGAACACATAGAGATTTTATTCATAATCTCCTTAGCTGAACCGATTAAAGTCGCGCCTTTCAGGGGTTTAGTCAGGTTGCCGTTTTCGATAAGATAAGCTTCCTCGACAGCGAAATTAAATTCCCCCGTGGCCCCCACACTACCACCGCCCATTTTTTTGCAATAAATGCCTTTATCGATGGAATTAAAGAGATTATCGAGGGTATATTCCCCGGTAGCGATGTAGGTATTCCGCATCCGACTAGCGGCCGCATAGGTGTAGTTTTGACGGCGACCGCTACCTGTGCGCGGATGACCGGTTTTCATTGAACCAGTGCGATCGGCAATGAAGTTTTTTAGGATACCATTTTCAATTAGGAGAGTACGCTGGGCCGGCATTCCCTCATCATCCATATCGATAGTACCGAAAGCTTTATCGGATAATCCTTCGTCCCAAGCCGTCAGGTTTTCGTGGGCGATTTTTTCGCCTTTTTTATCGAGAAAGGGCGTGGTTTTTTGTTCGATTTGGGTAGTTTCTAGCAAATGGCCACAAGCTTCGTGGAAGATAACACCGCCAAATTCATTGGCCATGACGATGGGATAACTGCCAGATTCTACATAGTCAGCGTAAAGCATTTTACCCGCCGATTCGGCCACTTCTGCCGCCGATTCCTCGGCATTCCACGTCCGCAGAAAATCGGGATTACTGGTACTACCCACCCGTTTACCAATGCTAGAACGATTAGTTCCATCGGCACAGAGGAGATTATAGCCCACGGATTGGGTGAGGCGAATATCCCGGGCAAAAGTGCCATCACTAGCGGCAACTAAAATTTCTTGCCAATCGCGAAAATAAGCGGCGCGACGAGATTGGACGTGAGAGGCTTTCTGATTGAGTTGAACGTTAGCAGTTAGGAGAATATCACCCATTTCTCGCAAAGAACTGCAATTATTCAGCCAAATATCTTTATTTTTGACCGTGGCATAATCCCGGAACATTTCCAGATTGATTTCGGGAATATATGCGTTAGGACCGGGTAGGTTTAAACCCAGAATCGATAAACCTTTTTCTAGGGCATTTTTTAAGCCTTGGAAGCTTAAATCGTTGGTACTGACATAACAATCAGCTTTACCGCGAAAAAGGCGGATTCCTGCCCCTGTAGATAGTTTCGGTGAGAGACTGGTGATGGTGTCATCTTCGGCTAAACAACTGATATAGTTGACTCTTTCGAGGAAAAATTCGATAAAAGTCGCCCCGGCAGCCCGTCCCAGTCCCAGAAGGGTAGATAAAGGGGCCGCCCAAGAGCTATCAAAGCGCTCCAGACTAGGATTATATTTCAGGGTGGGGAGTTCTTTGGAGATGAGTAGAGTGGGTGACATAAAGCTCGTTTATCAGTTAATCTGCTGGTTTCTAGTCTAACAGCTATCAGTTTTTTCCGTCTGGGGGTGGGTTAGCGCGGCCTAACCCAGCTAAATTTTTCTCCTTCATATCTCTTAAGAAAAACCTTGATTCGATCGCTGATCACCCGCAAGATTAAATAAAGAGCGACTCAGGATAAAAATAATGGCCACAGCGACACAATTCTTAAACATTTCTGACTTGACAAAAGATGATTATTGTGTATTCGGTTTAGCGATTTGTTTTCTCAAACAGGAGGGAGAATTAGAAAAAGTGGCGGTGTTAGAACCGATTCCCTCGGCGGCCCTAGAGGCAATTGTCAAAGGAGTTCCCACTTCCTACGAATTTGCCCGCGCTATGAGTTTAGGAGAGGTTTTTCAGGACGATAATCCTCAAATACCCAGTAATTTCCCCGATAATGCCCAATTATGCGAGAATTTTGTTGAAAGGGCGATTGCGGCCACTCGCACCTACAAAAATCAACCCCACCTGCAAGGGTTAATCCCCTTGGGCAGCCAAAAAGATAATTTAAACTTTTCCCTAGAGAAAAAACGCATCTTAAATGCTGTTCATGTGGTGCGGACGGAGGATAACGTCAAACAACATTCTCACACCCATAAGGTTTTGTAATCAAGGTTAGTTCGGGTTAGGGAAATTTGGCAGTTTTCCCTGATTCCGAACTCAGGTTATAAATAGTTATCTTAAGGGTGAGGTGTGGGGTGTGGGGTGTGGGGTGTGGGGTTTTACCCATTTTCAGGGGGTCAATTACCTAATTTTCAGGGAAAAAGTGCCTAAATTTCCCCCCCGAACACTCCAATGGCTGGCACTTTTTGATTTCAAAAAAGCCTAAAAATATTATCCAACAAGGTTTTTAGATTTATTCAGCAAACCCTACTTATAAGGACAGGCAAAAGGGTGAATAAATAATCAGTTTTTAATAACCGGATTTAGTATCAGACTATAGCAGTTATCTTAAGGGTGAGGTGTAAAGTTGGGATTTTGAGGAGTCGGTCGTCAGGAGATTATTTTTATTTATTCTCCACACTTCATAATTCATAATTAGCAGAAATTATTAAGGCAATGCTACACATAAATTTTGGGTAGCTGAATAAATATCTTCAAACAAATAATCCCATTGATTTTCTAAATGTTTAGCAATATGGTAAGCAAGCAAAGGTGGGACAGCATTACCAATTAATTTGTAACCATCCGTAGCCGAAAGTGAATATTTTTCATCTCCCTTGTTTTGTTGACGCACAAATTGAAAATCATCGGGAAAAGTTTGTATTCTCGCACATTCCCGCACGGTTAAACGTCTCATTTTTAACCCTGCTTCTAACTCATTAACTATCTTGCCCCCTAATTCTAAAGATAATCTCCTAAATTCAATATTACCGTGATGTTCCGAGCGAATAGTCGGACTTAAACCCTGTAAATTAACCTCGATTTGTCCCTGAGTTTTACCATAATATTTAGCTTTTGAATAGCTTTTTTGTGAGAGGTCAAATAACTCATCTTCCGGTTCTGCTAAACCTGATAATATTTGGCCCACTGTACTGTAAGTTTTAACTTCATGGGTTGGACGGGGAAAAATATCATTATTTTCTAGATGTGCTATCGCTGTCGCTTTTAAATAGGTTTTATTTAAACCGATAAAGATAATTCTTTCCCTAGTTTGGGGAATTCCGTAATCGGGAGCAAAGAGAAGTTTAGGGATAACTATATATCCATCTTTACCGATATTTCTAAAATCCTGTTCTATAATCTCTTTAACATTAGCCAAAGAGATTAAACCTTTGACATTTTCAGCAATAAAAACTTTAGGTAAGGTTAATTCAATCACTCTTTTCATCCAATGATAGAGTTTCCCGCGATTATCCTGAAAACTATCTTCACTCTCGTCTAGTAGTTTACCCGTATGACTTTTGTGAGAATTAAACCCCTTTCTTTTTCCTGAAACACTAAAATCTTGACAGGGAAAACCTCCTGTTACCACATCGATATTACTGGGAAATTGAAATTCTCTTTTTTCCACTTGTTTAACTAAATCGACAATACTCCCCAAGTGAAAAACATCTTTTTTACCTCTTTTTTCAAAGTAGGGAATCCAAGCATTATGAGCCGCTTTAGTTATATCATTGGCAAAGACAGTTTCAAAAGTAGTGTGCTGCAGTTTTAGCCAAGGTTCTCGTCTTTCTACTACCCAATCCTGATGGATATTTTCATTAATGCAGTCTTGATGTACCCAAAAATCTCCCTCTAATCCTAAGTCCATTCCCCCGCAGCCAGAAAATAGGGATAAAACTCGCTTTTGTTGCCTATTCATCACTATTGATTAAATAACTAATTCAATAATATCATACTGATAATCAACTCAAGGGAAAGGGATTAATCAAAGTTAGTTGATTGGATATTATTAATCCATCCTGCATATCTTCAGAGTAAAGAATATTAGCCTCGGCTGCTAAGGCACTAGCTACAATTAAACTATCCCAAAAAGAAAAACTGTATTGAGTACGAAGATTAGAAGCAGATTCAAGAATTTTTAAGTTAAATTCTACCACTCGACAACGATTGTAAAGTTCTCGATTGATAGAGCTAATTCTCTCTTCCTGAAACTTAGCTTTTCTAAGCAAATTAATGGAAATTTCATTAATAACTTGAGTGCTAACAATTAAGCCCGACTCTTCAGTAATAGAAGTGGCAAGAATACGCTTTCTCTCTCTTTCTAAAACTTCCATCCGTTGATCTTCAAAGAGCCGATAAAGCCAAATATTAGTATCAATAAAGCTGGTTACCATTTTTAATTACGATTGGCGATTATAAATTTCATCACGAGATAGGAATCCAGAGACTTTGACAGGATTTTCAGTTAAATCATCGATAACTCTCTCATTTTTAAGTTCTGACTTCGTTATATTTGTCGTTTGTTTGATCACAATAACTTGCACTTCGCTGTCTTCCCTCAAGTCCTGTTGGTATTCTTCGGGAATTTCGATAATACCTTGTTTGATTTTGGCTTTAAATTCCACTGCATTTAACATATTGTTTCTCTCGATCGACTGTCTATTAAGATTAATTATAGCCCTCTTCTGTCACTATGAGTCGGAAGTGGGAAGTATGGCAGAAGTGTTGACTGTATCTAGAGTAGTTTATTGGTATTACATTGCTTTAACTCAAGCTCTGTAAGACTTTTAGCCATAGCTACTATATTTATATGGGGGAAGTTGAGAAATAAGGCAAATTCCTAAATCAGAATTTTGGGACTTGGCGATAATCTGCTTAACCCGAACCCAGGTAATGTTAAGATTTATTTTGCTAACTACTTTTTGGCTATTCTTTGCTGTATAGTGGCGGAACTGCCTTCTAATAGACGAAGGTTCCCTCCACTCTTGCTTGTTGCATGAGTTGTTCCTTGTCATAATCTAGATGTTTCCCTCTCTGGGGTTGGGTGGAGATTCTTCGCCTTCAATCACTCCCAAAATTAAGGTAAAGTGACCTTGAGCCACTTTGATTTTTTTATTGTTCCCTAGCTTTCGTTCCACTGAAATACAGTTGGCTCGCCCAATCCAAGCGAGTAGATCAGTCTATTTGTATTTAGGACACAAGAAAGACAATGAACCCGATTTTTTCCGATATATTTGACGGCAATCTCTTAGACAATAACACAACTAACGGTCTTGGCTCCGATGATCTTATCGTTCTTGATAACGGTAGTGACAGTTCTGACGGTGGTGCTGGTAATGATTTAATCTATGGTAATGGGGGCAATGACACCCTAGTGGGAGGCGCAGGGATAGATACCCTGAACGGCGGTGACGGCAATGATGTGATCACCTCCGATGGCGACGGCGGAACCTATCGAGGCGATGGGGGTAACGACACCCTCTTTTCGGGACTTGGCTCCGAAACTATGGACGGTGGCGCTGGCATCGATACCATCGACCACACCGCCTTCGCTGGTAACTACGTGTTCAATATGGCCACTGGGTTAACCAACTTTGGCGGTGAAAGCTATATCAACTTTGAAAACGCCAATATGGGTGCCGGTAACGACTCGGTGACAGGTAATGCCTCCGCCAACCTGATTAACGGCGGTGCGGGCAATGACACCTTAGTGGGAGGCGCAGGGATAGATACCCTGAACGGCGGTGACGGCAATGATGTGATCACCTCCGATGGCGACGGCGGGACCTATCGAGGCGATGCAGGTAACGACACCCTCTTTTCGGGAATTGGCTCCGAAACTATGGACGGTGGCGCTGGCACCGATACCATCGACCACACCGCCTTCGCTGGTAACTACGTGTTCAATATGACCACTGGTTTAACTAACTTTGTCGGTGAAAGCTTCATCAACTTTGAAAACGCCAATATGGGTGCCGGTAACGACTCGGTAACGGGTAATGCCTCCGCCAACCTGATTAACGGCGGTGCTGGCAACGACACCCTCGAGGGTGGCTTGGGTCAGGATACCCTTACCGGTGGCACTGGAAACGATTTCTTCCGGCTCACGGAAGTGTCGTCGTTGATATCACTTCCATCCCCCAACCCAATTAATCCCCAGAGCCGTGATCTGATCACTGATTTCTCCGTACCTAATGACACAATCATTCTGGCGAACAGTCTTGACAGCACCTTGGCCGGTCTCATTAGTCCGGGGATCAAGGGTCTGAGCTTTGTTGGTGGTAATTTGGCCGGGAATGTCCTTGACCCTCTCTGGTTCTTCAAGGGAGCGGGGTTAGACGGGCGACTATTAGGAAACGCCTCCGGCATCTACGTCAATACTGCCGACGGCAACATCTGGTATAACGATGCCAACGCCGCCGGTAGTTACCTAATTGCCAATGTTGGGGCTGGTGTCGCAGCTGGCATGACTAATGCTGACTTCGTTTACGGATTGTAAGTCTCAGCTAGGCATCACAGTAGAACTATGCCATATCCCCCGCCTTTAGCGGGGGTTTTTTGTCGGCACCCCATCATTCAGTCACTAAAAATCCCAACTTTAACCAAGCAAAACTCTGGTCTATTCAGCGATATTAATCCTTTCAAAAACAGCATTATTTTTCAGTATTTATTAACCAGGGAACCAATCTTCATCAAGAATTTTCTCAATTGTCCAAGGACAGTCAACTGGTAAAGTTAAGCCACTTTTGCGGCTCGCTTTTCGCCGAGCTTTTTGATAACAATAACCAAATCGTTCTAAGGCATGATTGTAGATTACCTGAGAGCGAAACAGCAAGCTCAATTCCAATCTGAAATTATCTATCTCGTCTGTCCAGTGGGGTAGGTAGTAAGGATGCTTCCAGTAGGCGTAAAGTAGCAGGTGACTGAGGAGTTGAATAA
>SFAQ01000167.1:0-9070 GCA_007096525.1 Microcystis wesenbergii Mw_QC_B_20070930_S4
CCAACTAGGTCTTGGTGATTGTAGTCAACCCCCGTATCAATAACCCCAATCACTAAATTAGGATCGCCGGTTTGAATATCCCAGGCTTCAGGGGCATCAATATCGGCATCGGGAGTACCGCCACTTTGTCCGGTGTTATGCAGTCCCCAAAGTTGATTAAAACTGGGGTCATTGGGGAACGTGGCCTGGGGAGTAAATGCACCCACCGTCCGAATATAGTCGGGTTCAATGTATTTAAAAATCGGATTGGAGCCATATTGTGCCAGAATCTTCTCCACAGAGAGGGACCCGGATAACTTCCAAATCTCTGCCCCCGTTAGTTGAATCGTCTGGGTGCTGACAGCACCAAAGAGGGACTGAAACTGAGCAACTTCGGCGCTGGTGATCCCTTGCTGAAACTTGAGAATGAGTTGATTGGGAACATAAGGAGCAAGGGTGCTAGTTGCTGCCAGTTCTGGCTCTGAGGTGACGGGGGCAGCAGTGGGTACAGAGGCAAGACCCGACGCTGGACTGGTGGAATAACTAGAAGAGTTAATACTGAGAGAAGCGGGAAACACCACTTGACTCGTAGCAGCAGGGGAGACTGAAACACTTGGGATGGTCGTAGGAGCCTCAGAGGATACTGTAGATGGGGAGGGGTTGGAGTTCAGGACTCCTAAGGCGGGGGGAAGGGTTTCAATCAGTGCACTTGAATAGTCAGAAACTGTTAAATCAGCCGTGCTCGGGAAGGATTGCTCAAAACCCAAAGCATTCGGCAGGGACGGCACATCCATACTCAATGAGTTGGAACTTGCTTGTGTTGTGTTCATGATTCGGCCTCCCTAATTGTCCGAAAATTAATCGGTCAATTACTTAAGTTTGTTGAAGTCTTTCTGTTTATGGTTGGGGAAAAAGACAAGCCCAACCTTTCTGCCTTAGGGCTAAATTTCTCATCTACTTATGATTATAAATAGACAAATTTAAAAAAAAATAAAATTTTTCTTAAATTAATTTATCCAAGAGCCTGATTAGTCACCGCAATAAGAACAGTATTATTGATAATTAAAAAACCTAGAGGTACTAAGCTGCCCGTGCATTTAAATTGCTGGTTGAGACGCGGTTAAAATGCGTCGGTCAGGGTTTATCAATCAACAGAGAAAATACTAAGACTATTTTCCAAAAACTGTGGCCTAATTATAGAAAGGATAATTAAGTGGATAAATCGCCTCTTATTGTTTCTGTGTACAAGGGAGAAGAATAGAAATAATTTTCTAAAGTATGGTCTTTAAAGCTTTGCCTAGCAAGACTTGTATAAATAATAAACACTAATAATATATCAGGTTTATCAGAGAGGATAAATGGGTAATATTTGGGGATAAAAATAGTTTTTTGTTCAAAAAATGGCAAGCTTTTTCATGTTTTTTTGACTGATTGATGAATTGGCGAATTATCAGCCCAATATACACCTTTATCTTCTTACAACGACCATATTCGAGTCACTACCTATTTCTTAAATTGAACATTCTCCTCACTTCAGTCTGGTTTCTGCGGTTTGATTGCTTGCTGTCACTAACCGAAGAAATCTTCCCTTTAGATGAGCCTACTTTTACCTCAATCTGCTTAACCGGAACCGTGGCCAAATTAATCTTTTTTTCCTAAGTTCCCTGGAAAGATTAAGGTAAAAATTTAGATATATCCGCCCTTAGATTGACTGATCATGACTATTGGCCACTGGTTCGGGGCTATCCTCGCCAATCCAAGCCCTGACTAACTCGTAGCAGAGACCGAGGAGAACCGGTCCGACGAATAAACCGATAATCCCGTAGGCGATCATTCCCCCGAACACCCCCACTAGAATCACCACCATGGGAATAGGCAGACCGCGCGCCATTAAGATCGGCTTGAGGAAATTATCAACCAAGGTGGCAGAAATCATCCAGATGGTAAATAATAGGGCGGTGGGATGAGGTAGTGTTAGCCAAGCGTGAATGATCGCCCCCAAGACAATCAAAGCGGGGCCAATTTGGAGAATGCCCAAAAGTAGGGCGAGGAAAGTTAATAAACCAGCCGCAGGGGTTCCCACCGTCACTAAACCGATGCCGATCAAAAGACTCTGGATAATGGCAACGCCAATAATACCGCGGCTAACATTGCGGACGGTGGAGGCGGTAAGACTGGCCAGCGCGATTCCTCGACCTGGGGCGATCTTTTCTGCTAACCGGTTCATCAGGTGAGTCAGATTTTTAGCCGAGAGGGTGAGTGCCGCCGCAATCAGAATCGAGGCGATAAATTTCAGCACCGTCAGACCGGTACTGGTAGCTAGGGAAAGGGAGATTTTCCCCAATTCTTTTAATTGTGGCTCGAAGCGTTGAAGAAATTGACCAGTGTTATCTGATGCCTGCTGCCAGAGACTGGCAATCCTTTCGCCGATCAGCGGCCAAGTAGCCACATCGGCGGGGGGAGGGGGAATCACCGCTGCACCAGTATCGATATATTCGGCCAGCGTTCGCAGATTACCCGCCAGAACCGCGGCAATGCCACTCACCGGACCGATAATAATCCCTAGACAAAGTAGGGTGAGGAGAACTGTGGCCAGTTTCGCCCGGCCAGCGAGTAACTTTTTTAACCAGAGAAAGAGCGGATACCAAGCGACCGCTAGAATTGCTCCCCAGAGGATCATGGTTACGAAGGGACGCAGCAGGGTAAAACCGGCAAATAACAACAGGCCGAGAAAAAACAGCCGGATGACGAGATCGATAATTTTAGCGTCATTTTTCATCAATAGCGATCGCCTTTTGGCTGGATGAGGACATTGCTGCAATTATGGCAGTTTTTCGTCATAATATTTGGCTACAGTGGTGAACCGTTTTGCTTATCTGGTCGGGATTGTGTAAAGTTTTGCCTAATCAGAATAATTGCCCAATAAATCTTTAAAACTGATTCTTTCTGGGTGACTCTCCTGACAAATATCTTTTTTTGGTCGGTGCAATGCTTACTTCCAATCGTCTTGATCGAGTAAAATCGACTAATTTAATCTATTAACAAGAATGCAAGCAAATTTATTAGAAGTGCGGGGGGCAACCCGTCGATTTGGGGGATTAGTCGCTGTCGATGGGGTTTCCTTTCAGGTACAAAAAAACGAGATTTTTGGCTTAATTGGACCCAATGGGGCGGGAAAAACGACTTTATTTAATCTGATCACCGGTTTAATTCCCCTATCGAGTGGTGATTTAATTTATCAAGGCTACAGTGTGGCGAATTATCGTCCTCACCAGATCGCTCAGGCAGGAATTGCCCGTACTTTCCAGAATTTACGCTTATTTGGTGAATTATCGGCTTTAGAAAATGTGGCGATCGCTGGGCATCTTCACAATACCTCCAATCTCTGGACAGGAATTTTGGGTTTACCAGTTTCGAGAAGGGAGGAGGAAAAAACCTACAAAAGAGCAGAGGAATTATTAGATTTAGTCGGATTAACCGACCAAAGCAATCGGAAAGCCTGTAATTTAGCATATGGTGATCAAAGACGCTTGGAAATTGCCCGCGCTTTAGCTTTGCAACCCCAGTTATTACTCCTCGATGAACCGGCAGCCGGGATGAATCCCAGCGAAAAGGGGTCATTAGGTCAGCTAATTCGACAAATTCGTGATAATTTAGCTTTAACTATCCTGTTAATCGAACATCATGTGCCTTTAGTGATGGGATTATGCGATCGCATTGCTGTGTTAGATTTCGGTAAGTTAATCGCTTTGGGAGATCCGTCCACCGTCAGGGAGAATCCCGCGGTGATTGAAGCTTATTTAGGGGATGAATAAGGATTTTAGATAATTGCTATTTAGGTTAATGGGAGATAACAATGATTATTTAATTACCAGAGATAGTTAGAAAAATAGTTAAAAGTATAGACCTCTTGTAAAAATCAAAAATTGTTGTTAGGGTTAGGAGTCAGTAGCCAGTAGTCAGTAGTCAGGAGAATTAAGAATGAATAATAATTAATTACATTGTCTCTTGACATATTTTAGGCAATTTAATCCTTATTTTTGCCGTTTTTGAACCCTCAAAAATTAATTATGCAAGAGGTTTAATCAAGGATATTAACCTTTAAATCTGAGTTAAAAACTCTACACTTGCTTCCTCTTAAATGAGGCGGATTTTGTTCTGTGTTAGACTGATATTTGGGTAAGCCCTGCTCGCCTTCTAGTATATATCGTGTCAATGTGCTACTATTTAATAGTAAAGCCAACCTAAAACGGCGGGGTTTCAGACCAAATTTTTCGATGATTCCTTTAACTCTTAATCTCTTGCAAGGTTCCGTTACTTTTCGTTTCAGTCCCAGTGCTGCCCTAGATTTGCAAAGGGAAATTAACATTTTACTCGATCGCCTGAAAGCGATCGCCAGTAATGCCTCTAGTGGGGGTAAACCCCAACCCCAAAAACCGCTGGAATATCAGCACACTGGTGATGTGTTCCTAGAAGTGTTTTGTAATCCCAATATTTATCCGAGTCCTTTTTCGGCTAAAGTTTTGTTAACGGTTCGTGATGATCGCCTACGCTTAACCACAGAAGCAGAATTAACCCGTGTGATCGAAGATTTAGAGCGTTATCTCGACCAAAATAGTTAGAATCGGGGGATTTTTGGGGTTTCGACCTTTCCTTGTCGTCCCACCTCTCCCCATCTGACTATTATTCTCTAGCTTGCCATGTTACCGACCGATTTATTGATTTCCCGTCAAAATGGCGAGACAATTATTCCCAAACGCTTACCGATCGCGATCGATTATTTGGCGATCGCTAAAGAACAAATCACCTGTTTTCAGGAAAGTATCGGTGAAACTAAGGGAGAATTAAGCCAAAAACTCCTAATCTTGGAGGGAGACAGTCCCGATTATAAAATTAAACGGGGATTTGCTCACCTATTAACCAATCATTTTGCCACCTTTGAGATTATTAGTCCCTTAGAACCGCAGGAATTAAGAAAAAGAGTTTTTGAACAAGCGGCTAACTTTGTTCCTATTCCCCAAAATCGATCGCTAATTCTTCAGACAATTGCCCAGCAACTCAGCCAAGAATTAAATCAAGAAATTTTTCCAGTAGATATAGAAAAAGGACTCTATGCTGATTTAGCAGAGAATAAAATTCTCACTCAATTTGATGCTCCCGGCCCCGAAAACCTAATTCATCGTTTTAACCTCTCACAAATTCAAGGGATTTTTTATCGGGCCAGTTATTTAATTATCAACGTCCACCGCAATGATCCGGGGGAATATAAATATCTCTTTCGCTATCTAAAACTATTTCGTTTAATGACTTATATCGAAGGGGATGCCGACACGGGATTTACTATTACTATCGATGGTCCCACCAGTTTATTTAAAGCTAACAGTCGTTATGGCATTGAAATCGCTAAATTAATTCCTGCCTTACTCCATGTCACTCACTGGAATCTGAAGGCACAATTACAGTATAAAGATTCCTATACGGGAACTATTAAAAAACAACAGTTTAATTTAGAGGATAACTGTGGTCTGGTGTCCCACTATTCCCCCGGTAAACCCTACGATAGTATGTTAGAGGAATCTTTCGCTAAACGTTGGTTACAGTTAAAAACTGAATGGCAACTAGAAAGGGAAGTGGATTTAGTGCCTTTACCCGGAGGAGTGATGATTCCCGATTTCCGTTTAGTGCATCCCGATGGTCGCGTTTTTCTCCTCGAAATTGTTGGTTATTGGCGACCAGAATACCTACAAAAGAAATTTTTACAGGTTAAATCGGCCCAAGCAAATAATCTAATTTTAGCCGTATCGGAACGGTTAAATCTAGAAAAAGCCGGAGTTAAATTGCAAAATCTACCTGCTCAGGTTATCTGGTTTAAAGATAAATTATCGCCCCAAGCAGTGTTAGAGGTTTTAAATTAAAGGGTTAGGAAGCTAAAAGCGGAAGTATGGTTTGATACTCCCGCTTCGGTTTAATCAGACTAAGTTAACTCTTTCGCTTAAGACCAGAGACTGAGTGCTACACTATTGAGCAATGGTAGGATTGATGGACACTTTCACCACTTTATTTTTTTCTTCTTCCGCTTTCGGGAGGGTGAGATTGAGAATGCCATCTTTGTATTCAGCCGTCACGTTATTGTTATCAACCCGGACTGGTAGAGGAATAACCCGATGGAATTTACCATAACGGAATTCAGTGCGGGTAAATCCTTCCTCTTCGGTTTTAATTTCCGATTTTCTTTCACCATTAATGGTCAGACTATCGGCTGTTACTTCCACATTGAGGTCTTTGGCTTCCATGCCAGGTATTTCCAGTTTAAGCTGAACTGCCTCTGGCGTTTCGGTCATTTCCGCCGCCGGGATGAAGGATAACCCCATTTTTTCGCCATTGCCTACATCAGTCGGCACAAGACGGTCAAACAAGCGATTCATTTCTTTCTGTAGGCTTTCTACTTCTCTGAAAGGTTCCCAACGTATAAGTGCCATATAATTCACCTCCGCAGTTTTCTTAACGCTAGAGATGTTGATTTATCTCTACACTTTTAGGATAGATAAAAGATTCTCTGACTGGGGTAGGGTTTTCGGTATTAAGTTTTTCCAGATTTCCGTACTATCTCCTATACTAGAGCTAGGTGAAAAGGTTTTTCCGAGGAAAGTGGGGAGCGGGGAGAACAGCTAATAACTGTTCTAACCTAGCATCAAAATTATTAAACTGAGTTTGTAATCGGTTAACTTGTTCTAACAAATTGGTATATGTATCGCTAATTCAAGTCTGAATTGGCGGTAAAAAACCAATGTTTCTCCAATGGTTGATTCTAGAGGATTAACTTTGATAAAGTCTCTAATTCCTTGCTGACGATAACGCCTAAACCACTTTGGCAATGTGCTATAGCTATAAGCTAAAAATTGAGCAAACTGTTTAATATTATCAGATTGAGATGTTTTAAAGTCAATCAGTGCTTGTATCGGCTGAGGTTTTTCGGCTTCTAGGAGATAGACTTTTAAAAGAGAGATAGATTCTTTGAGGTGCAAAGTTTTATATTTACTCATAGATAGAAGAAAAAATTAAAACATTTTGATATTTATTATCTACTGATGAATAATTAAACTTTCTAAACTGGTTTGTAAATCTTGGGTTAATTGTGCTACGGCCGAGCGTCGATCGCTTTTATAATCGCCATAGCGATCGGATACGGAAATAGGTTTACCAATAGTTATTATAGCTTTTTGTTGACCAATTTGGGGACGTAAAAAGGGATTACCTCCTTGGGAGCATCTCATTTATGCAAGTGAGTAATTATACTTATCCATAAAACTGGTTTCTAGCAAGGCTTTCAAAATAGCTTGACATAAACACCTGATTTAGGGGTTACAAAGGTGAGATGAATAAAATTGTCTCAGCAAATCTTTCTACGGTGGGTTTTTCTTTGACATAATAACCGGTTACTGAGACGAAACTTTCGACAATTCTCATGTGCCACATTTTTAAATTAGCTTCATCGGCTAGGCGATCAGCTAATCCTAATTCAAGGGGAGAAATAGAATGAGTGGGTTTTAATTCTTCCCGATAAATGCGTTCCCATCCTGCTTGTTCTAAACGACGACAGCGATCGATTACATTACCATGAGGAGAAAGATTAAAATACTTTTCTGCGGTTTGTAGGGCCACATCTAATAAATTGGCTAAACGTTTGGCTAGGGTTTCATTTGGATCATCACCATTGGCAGGTACTACAGGCAAAGATTGATAGTAGAAATCTCGATAAAAATCCTCCATTAAGGATAATAATCTTTCTCCTAAACGAAAAAGACGCTCGTATAAAACCTTTTCTTCTAGGGATGAATTCGGGATTGATTCTAAACCGCTATCGGTTTCTAAATTAGTTAAAATTTGCTCGATTTCTTGCCACACTGGAGTTAGATAAAAATACTGAATACCAATAGTTAAAATAATTACTTCTTGCTGTTGTTTAGCTTTTCTGACATCATCCACCCCCCAAAAAGCCAATTGAGAAATACCCGGTTCAATCGCACTGACAAGCTCATTATGTCCGTTAGTTGCCCCTTCCGGAGCGGCGGCTAAAGGATAATCTCCTTCTAATAATAAACGACGAGCCGAACGCAATCCAATTAAATCGGCTTTTCCCCGTTGAATTGGTGTGCCACCTAACTTAGAATATAACCATCCTACCCTTTCTCCCGCCCATAAAGGAATCCCTCGATCGTACATAAAATGAGCGTGAATTGGTGCTGGTAATTTTATTCCTAACTCTTGGGCTTTTTTGGGTACTAATTTCCACAAAAGATAGGCCATACAGTAGGGATCGTTAATACTGGGATGACGAAAAGCAAGCAGTAAACGGACTTTTTTCTCTTGACTTTTTTGATAAAATGTGATTAAAGTTTCTAGATTGGCGGCGGAAATTTCCCTTAAGTTGGTTTGAGTTTGTAACCAGAGAGGTAAAAAGATTTGACATCCCTTTAAAAGCAAGGGATTAAGGTCAGGGGGTATAAATTCTAGAGGAGGTTGTGCGCCCAAAGATAGATTAGACATATAAGTAGTCGTGCCAAATAAATTTCCTAGTTGAGACAGTTATCAGTTATCAGTTATCAGTTATCAGTTATCAGTTATCAGTTATCAGATTTGAGTTTTCAGTTCACTGTTTACTGTTTAAGGAAGAATCCAAGAAAACTTCGATCAATAATTATCTACCGGCCAAAAGGTAATCACAGCAGCAAACAGGTGTCGAGCTAGATTTCAAATACACTGGGATTACAGGTTCCCTCAACCGTGAAAGGAGAAATTAACCGACTTTGAGGGAGGAGGAACACCAGTAGTTTACCTCCTCACCTAAACAAATACAGCTATACTATAGCTCTATCCCCATTTCTCGCAAACGAGCCGCCAACTGTTGAGAACGCTGTCTTTCCGCTTCCAGAGCTTGCTGAGTAGCATTTAATTGCTCCTGTGCTGCAGCTGCTTGCTCCTGTGCCGCAGCCGCTTGCTCCTGTGCCGCTTCTTCCGGCAAGGGGATTAAATTGCCTTCCGGGTCATAAAATCTCGCCCAGATTGCCGTTTCTCGGTCAATAGTCCCCTG
>SFAQ01000168.1:0-22648 GCA_007096525.1 Microcystis wesenbergii Mw_QC_B_20070930_S4
AACAATCTTTGCCGCTTTCTTTAATGGTAAACGCACAAAATATTGACCAAAAGTATTACTAACTTTAACATTCATCTGGTGATCAATTAACCACATCGCCACTTCTGCCACCCTCACCGCAAACTCATCGTATTCAATACCCGCAAACTGATTCACATCTACCTGAATAATAGCACTAATATCTGTTACTAACTGTCCCGTTTTATTTAATTCCTGTAATACCAAAATCTCTAAATCTCTTAACTCCCGATAGGTAATAATTAAAAAATTGCCGCAACCACAGGCAGGATCAAGAAAATATAAATTAGCAATCTTTTTCTGAAATTCTAGTAATTTATGGCGATTGCCTTTAATCTTCTCAAATTCTCTGGATAAATCATCTAAAAATAACGGTTTAATCACCTTTTGAATATTCTTCTCGGAGGTATAATGCGCCCCTAAATTGCGTCGTTCTTTTGGATTCATTACCGCTTGAAACATAGAACCAAAAATAGCAGGAGAAATTTTTCCCCAATCAAAAGCACAAGCTTCTAATAACATGACTCGCATCTTGCTATCAAAAGACGCTAAAGGTAATGACTCCTCAAATAACTTGCCATTTATGTAGGGAAATTGAGTTAAATTCTCATCGAGATTTTTTAATCTTTTTTCTTCTGGTGTATTCAAAACCTGAAAAATAGAAGCAATGTGCATCGCCAAATCACTGCCATCTTCTTTGGTATGTAAATCGATATATTCCCAGAAAATCCCCTTATTAAAAATACCCGTATCATCGGCAAATAAACAAAATAATAAACGCACTAGATAAACTTCTAAATCATGCCCCATATAACCAATTTCTTTGAGGCAATCATGAAGTTTTCCCATTAACTCGGCTGCTTGAAGATTGACGGGATCTTCGTCTTGATAAACTCGCTTTTCGTAACCGGCGATAAAATCAAATAAATGAATGTTATCAACAAAATTGCTTAATTCAAATTCCCATTGATTACCCGAATCTAAATCATATAATTTAAACCGTTGAAAATCCGATACTAAAATATAACGCGGTAACTCATGTTCCTTTAAATTGGGGAAATAATCCTTAGCCTGTTGTGTGGCTTTTTCTAAATCTTTACCCTTCGATTTATGCTCAACTAAAATCGTTCCTTTCCAGAGTAAATCAATAAAACCCTGTTTATTATCTGCTTTTTTTATCGGTTGCTCAAAACTGGCAACCCTACGCCGCGAAATGCCAAAGACATTAAAAAAGTCATTCCAAAAAGATTGAGATTCTGCTTTTTCTGAAGTCTCCCCTTGCCACTCTTTTTGAAAAGCGATGGCGCGATTTTTAATTTCATTCCAACTTAAAGGCATAGTTTTAATTCCTTATCGTTCGCCGGTTTGCTCAAAGGTGGTAGGAAATGGTGTAGGGAGCCAGATGCAGTCAGCAAGGGATACAGATAAGTAGCTGGTTATAATTAAATTGAAGATAAATTTTAGGTTCGATCCCCCCTTAGTCCCCCCTTAATAAGGGGGGCATCTGATAATTTTTAACGCCTACCTACTTAGTTGCCATTTTAGGTGATTTTTTGGTAAACTACAAGGGAAGCTAGAAATTAGCAACGCCTTGAGAATTGTATTCGCTTAGTTACCAATCTAGTTATTGACTCGAACGAACAACTTATCGCTATGTTCAAAACTCTCTACGAACAAGATTTTCAATTGTGGCTCGCAACAACAATTAATCACTTACAGAAGCGGGAATTTGCCGCACTGGATACTGATAACTTAATTGAGGAGTTAACCGAGTTGGGAAAATCGGAAAAAAGAACTTTAGAAAGTAATTTGATGATTCTTTTGGCTCATTTGCTCAAATTAAAAGTACAGCACGACGCACCGCCATCAATGAAGGATAGCTGGTATTGTTCTATTATTGAGCATCGCCAGCGAATTGAGAAAAACTTACGCAATACTCCTTCTCTGAAATCCTATCTAAAAACTGCCATCGAGGAAGCTTATCCAGATGCTCGTCAAGTGGCAATTAAGGAAGGTAAACTCGCTCAATTTGGTGTTCAGATTCCCCCAGAAAATGATTATCCTCAAATTTGTCCTTTCTCCCAAGAGCAAATCTTAGATGAGAACTTCTATGGCAATTGACCCGGTTTGCCGAATAAGTAAGGCTCTGAGGGCAATGTTTCTAGCTCCTACCAAATCAGCGTCAAGTTTATCCTTCCCTACTTCCCTAGTAGTCCGGGTAGGGAATCTAGCACATTCGTGGAAATAATCTTGATTAAGGTCTCTGGTCTTGATTTTGGGGATAACTGGGGAATAGATCCCTGGGGAAATCCTCGGCACTTAAACAGGTTTGTAAAGCTTGGGAGGGGTCATTTTTGTCCACACCACGACTGACAGCGATAACGCACTCGGAAAAGCGACCGGGTAATAAACTTTGACGACAGGAATCTAAAATCTGTTTAGAAATCCCTAATTTATCGGGTTCCTTGGCTGTTTCCGTTTCCGTTTGTTTGGGGGAATTAGCGGCAAATAAGGGGGCAGCGCGATGGATATCGACCACACAATGAGCTAGATCGATAGGACGACGCACTTGAAAACAAGCTTGCAGAGCCAGATTACCATCGATCGGGGTTTTGGATTTAATCATCACCACACAGCGGGATAATTCTTTGGGAATTAATGCTTCTGAACAAGCACTGGCGGCATCTTGGGAACTCACTCCCGTGCCGACAATCTGACTGATACAGGCAGTAAATTGATTGTTGTTGCCAAAGGCGATCGCAGTTCGGTTCATTTCTACTAAGCCAAGGGCAATAGTAGCGATCGCGCTCCAACTAGCAATTTTTTTAATATGGTTTTTCATTGTTTGCTCACACCCAAGATTTTAAGGCTAACTCGCCCTGATCTTAACAGATTCAAGGACAATGGGGGTTGTTCAGTTATCAGTAAACAGTAATCAGTAATCAGTGAACTAAAAACTCACATCTGATAACTGATCACTGATAACCGATAACTGATCAGGCTGACTGCTAAGTTTAGTATTCTGGTACAGAAGAATCGACTTCGCGACTCCAGGCGCTGATACCACCTTTGACGTTAATTCCTTCGATACCTGCCTCTTTGAGGATAGCGAGGGCTTTAGCGGAACGTCCCCCCATCTTACAATGGGCGATAAGACGATAACCGTTGACTAATTCCTTAATTTTGGGAATTGCCGCACCATTCTCGATATCGGGTAGGGGAATTAATACCGAGTTGGGGATATTAGCGATTTGGTACTCGTTGGGATTACGCACATCGATGAGAATGTAATCATTGGCATTGCTGTCAAGTAGTTCCTTTAACTCTACTACGGTTATTTCTGTCATTTTTTGCTGTTCTGCTGCTTCTTGTGCTTGCGCTTGCGGAATACCGCAGAATTGTTCGTAATCAATTAGTTTTTCAATGACGGGACGGATAGGATTCGGACGCAATTTTAACTCGCGGAATTTCATTTCCCAAGCATTGTAGAGCAGTAAACGACCACTGAGGGTATCCGGTGCGCCGAGGATAATTTTAATGGCTTCTGTGGCTTGAATTGTGCCGATTACTCCTGGTAAAACCCCTAAAACGCCGCCTTCCGCACAGGAGGGAACCATCCCCGGTGGTGGCGGTTCGGGATAGAGATCGCGGTAGTTGGGACCGCCTTGGTAGTTAAAAACGGTTGCTTGTCCTTCAAAGCGGAAAATTGAGCCATAGACGTTGGGTTTGTCGAGAAGAACACAAGCATCATTAGTCAGATAACGGGTGGGGAAATTATCGGTCCCGTCGATGACTACATCATAGGGGGCTAAAATGTCAAGGGCATTTTCGGAACTTATGCGGGTTTCGTACAAATCCACCTGACAATAGGGGTTAATTTCTAGAATTCTGTCCTTAGCGGAAACAATTTTTGGTTTACCTACCCAAGAAGTGCCGTGAATAATTTGACGTTGCAGATTGGAACTATCGACGATATCGAAGTCAACAATACCGATTCTACCGATGCCAGCCGCCGCTAGATAGAGTAAAAGCGGGGAACCGAGTCCCCCGGTGCCGATGCAGAGAACGCTGGCGGCTTTTAGTTTTTTTTGACCTTCTAAGCCCACTTCGGGCAGAATAATGTGTCGAGAGTAGCGTTGAACCTCCTCTTTGGAAAGTTCGATCGCCGCGAGATTAGGATTTAGCATAGATTGGGTAAATAGTGAAACCTGACTCGATTCGGGCAAGAATTTCGTCTCAGCACGGTTTAGAGACAAAAATCAGGAAGACTCGATCGCTTCCTGGATTTTCAATTCTGTCTATGATTATGATAGTGTGAGGGTCTGGCTCCCTGTTGTTAATATTAGTTAACTTTCCCCCGCTACTTGGGCGCGGTATTCACTAGCGGAGAGGGTATCAGCCAAGGCAGTATCGGGATTTTCTACCCGCACTTTTAATAACCAACCCTCCCCGTGGGGATCATCGGCAATTAATTCGGGGGAGTCAATCATCGCTTGATTGCGATCGACTACGGTTCCCGAGACGGGAGGATAAAGATCTTCTACCGCTTTTACCGATTCAATCGTGCCGAAACTACTACCTACTTCCAGCGCCTCTCCCAATTCGGGCAATTCTAGAAACACGATATCACCCAATTGATCGACGGCAAAAGCACTAATTCCCAAGGTAGCGATTTCACCTTCGAGTCTGACGTATTCGTGGGTTTCTAGGTATCTCAAATCCTCGGGATATTCCAGTTCCATCGTCTGTCTCTAAATATTTACAGCATCAGTTAGTTTACTAGATCTCTTGGGGAAAATGTTGATCGGGTGCGGCTGTATTATTGGCGATCGCTACCTAGGGTTTGCTGAAAAAGTTTTTCGTGGGGGCAGGCTTAACGAGTAATTTAGATAGGGTATGCTGAAAATATTTCGATTTCTCAACGTTTGTTTCTTGCACTTTTTTGGCTAAAAAAAGCCCAAAACCCTTTTCTAGCCAAGCTTATACTGATATTCAGCCAACCCTAGATAGTCAACGGCTTATCTGATCTCTAGTAATTGGAAACAACAATCATCATTTATAATAGATTTATAGCGTTTTTCATGCCTATCAGGTGCGCTAGTCGGCTAGAAACCAGGTTTCTCTTTCGTATCTCATATTATTGCCAAATGCTATATTGTCACCCAATCATACCTAGAAGACTTAACTATGGTAAACAATAGCTTTTTACTTTACTTAAATACACGCGGTGTTCCTCTAGAGCGAGATGCAGAAATCCAGGCGGCTCAAGATGCTGGTTTAGATATTATTCTGGCGGCACCTTCTGCTGAACCTTATCGGCAATATAACCTCAAACATTTCCTAGAAGCACCCGTTACAAAACACGCAGAGGCTCGACGCATTATCCTCGACTATATTAAAGAAACAGGTGTCAACATCAAAGGAATTGTTGCCTGGTCAGAGCATCAAGTGGAACTAATTGCACAGTTAGGAGCAGATCTAGGTTTACCAGCAACAACACCTGAAGCTGCTAATAATGTCCGCAGTAAGGCAAATACAAGAAAAGTTTTAGATCAGTTAGAGGGTGTCAATCCTCGATATGCTGTTGTTCGAGATGAAGAAAGCTTTAAAAAAGCTTTAGATATTGTTGGAGTTCCTTGTTTACTCAAGCCTGCTGGTTCTTCTGGAGGTAGGGGAATATTTAAGATTTACGAGTATGATCAAGCGCTATCAATATTTCAAAAAGCTAAAGAATATTGCAATCCCCAGCGAGACGATGTTTATTCATACTTTTACCATGAATTCGTTTTAGAACAAATACTAACTGGCTCGGAGCATTCTGTCTCAGGAATGGTTGTCAATGGACAAATTGTTGTCTTTGCCATTACGGATAAACAGATTGATTTGAGTATTCCGATTCAGTATCAGAATATCACCCCTTCATCTCTGCCCCGGGAAACGCAAGATCAAATCATTCAAATGGCTCGATCCGCAGTCAGGTTAACTGGCATTAATTGGTGTGGTTTTCATATTGATTTCATGATTACCTCTGAAGGTCCAAAAATTTTAGAAATAGGTGGACGTTTGGGTGGAGAATGTATCAACTCACATTTAATCCCCCTATCAAAGCCAATGATTAATCCCTATCAACTGCTGTTAAAGGTTGTTGAAGGAATTAATCCATTCAACAAAGATAACTATGTATTTGATGCGACGAACCGTGCGGGTATGCGAACCTTTTTACCGTCTGGCCCTGGTCGAATTCTGGATATACAAGGACTCGACCGAGTACGGTTGCACCCCAATACAAGGGAATTCGTTCAGTTGCGCCACCCCGGAGATCAGGTGTTTTTGCCTTCAGTTCAGTTCTACGGATATGAGCTAGGACACGTTATTGTCCAGTGTAATATGGAGGAAAGTGTAGAAGATCTCTTAGAAAATATGGCTTCTTGGGTGATAACCGAAATCGAACCCTTAGAATGTCGCTAACTTTGACTGGAAGAGAATCACCCAATTCTCAGCTAAGAAAGTACATTTAGTTGCCCGTTCGACTGGGTTGATTAGTAAACAATTTTATGGTCAAGCAGGGAGCGGGTTAAACGGTAAACCCTTTATTCCCTGGTCAACGACATCAGGAATTACTTTTCTAATTAAGAAAAAAACCGTAAGGGAACGAAAACCTTCTCAAACCCTGAAGATGATCGCCCCGCAATCCTGTCAGCTAGGTCTCTACCCGCTAAAAAAGTGAGCGGCATCCCGCGCCCGGAAAAACCAGCGGCGATGTACTCGCCCGGGCGATGGGGTAGCGGCCCGATCAAGGGAAGATTATCTTTGCTAAAACCGAGAATTCCCGTCCACTGTTTCTCTATCCCAAGAGACGAAAGTTCGGAAAAGTGTCCGGGCAAAAAGGCTTTCAATCCCTGACTAACGGCGGCATTGATTACCCCATCGTCATCAATACCGACCTCTAGATTCGGTGTCAGCCAGCGCATTCCCCCTAATACAATCCGTCGATCTGATCGCTGTAAAAAGTATTCATAGCCGAAGTTAGTAGAACCACTAAACTCCCACATAAAAGGTGCCGGTTCAGTGATCAGTGCCTGTCCGCGTACCGGAACGATAATGTCTTTGAGAAACGGTAATAAATGTCCAGTCCAGCCATTCGTCCCATAGACAACGTGCTGGGCTTGAATCTCGCCGCGCTCAGTTCTAACAATCAAGCTGTTTCCCTGATTTTCTACTTGATAAACTTCTGTCCTCGTCTGAAGATTCGCACCTTGGCGAACGGCAACCAATGCCATCTGGATCACTAATTTTGCCGGCCAAAGTTGCCCAGCATCGGGGTAAAAAATCCCCCCTAAAAAACTTTGACTACGGGTTCGTTCAGCGCATTTCGACGCATCCCAATATTCACCGATCGCGCCGTACTTAGCTAGAGCCGATCCCGTTTCCAGCACTCGGTTTAATTCTTGATTATCTAGGGCTAACCAAACAAGACCAGAGAAAGATAGATCGCATTCTACAGAATAATCGCGCACGAAAGCTTTTAATGCCTCAGTATTTTTGCGTGCGTATTGTAGAATAGCCAGTGCCGTTTCAGCACCATAATTTTTGACAGCCAGGCTAAAGTCACTGGTGGTTCTCGGGTTGAGATGACCGCCATTGCGTCCGGTAGCACCGCCGCAAATCCCGCGTCGTTCAAGTAACGTTACCCTAATACCGTCTTTACTGAGCCAGTAAGCGGCGCTAACGCCAGCTATCCCACCGCCAATCACAACAACATCGCTCCGTGAGGGTAACTCCGGGGTAGTCTGAAAATCCTGATCCGGTATATCAGTTAACCAGAAAGATTGACTCGCTTGCATAAAAATATAGATTTTTCAGGATTTAGAGCGAGGGGGTAGTCGTCCGCTCAACATTAGTTGCGGACAGCGAGATTAGGGGCAGCTCTCCGACTCGACGACCACTGGGAATGAAGCCAGGAATATCCTCCCACGTCCCTCCGAATAGAGGGGTATCGTAGCCGAGATACTGCCAAAGACGAGAGGCGAAGTCGGGCATGATGGGAGCGACCAGTAGAGCCAGAGTTTTTACAGCAGCCGATTCTAGGGCGATCGTTGTCCGTCTCTCCTCTTTTTTCGTACTAAATTCACTCAAATAAGCTTCCGCTTGCCCGAATCCTCTAGCGATCCGAACTAATTCAATCAAAGTGCGGGTCACTTTTTGAGGAGAAAAAGTTTCGGCTTCATAGGCGAAGGTTACTGCTTCGGTTATCCTGGTTAATTCTCGATAAAAATTGCGATGATTGTCGGTCCATGCACCTGGTTCGGGAATAATTCCTCCGTACTCATCAATCAGCCTTGAATTTGCCTCTTGAAGCCAGCAGTTCCACTGTTCCTCTAAATTATCATGAATTGTTTGCTCGAACTCGGACTGAGAAAAGTTAGTCTGTTGAGTTTCGGGTCTAGTATAAGCTAAATAAAACCGTGCAGCGTCCGCAGAAAATTGTTGCAGAAAATCTATTCCCCAAACCGCGTGTCCCCGACTGGTCGAGAATTTCTCGCCTTCTAAAAGATAAAATTCGTTATTAACAAATACTTTGGGCAAGATAACATTCGAGTCATAAGCCCAAAATAGTGCGGGGAAAAATACTATATAAAAATAGCCGTTATCACAACCGAAAAATTGTACAATGTCTGTATTCTCATCTTTCCAGGCTTGACCCTTAGATGAATTTAAATTCTGGTTGATTTTTTCGGCGGCAAATATATGTCCACCCGCGGCGAACTCTATCCAAGGGTCTAATCGCTGATTCTCGAAACCAGCAACGGGTACGGGAATTCCCCAATCTGATATATGGGTAATTGGTCTGTCCGGCAAACCATCTTGTAAACTTTGCTCGGCGATTGCGGTTAAACGGGAATCCATTTTTACTTTTTGGTAATATTCCCGCAACTTTTGTTCGTATTGCTTAAGCGGAAAATAAAATTTGGCCAGTGGACGCTCGACTGGCTTACTACCACAGAGATTACACACTGGATCGATCAACTCATTAGGGTTATTAGAACGACCACAAGTTTCACAGCTATTCGCTTCTGAACTGGAACCACACTGGGGACATTTCCCAGCAATATATGCCTGAAACAAAAATTTTTCGCAGGACTCACAGTACAAAGATGGAGTTTCTTTGAGGACTATTTTATCTTGATGATAAAGCTTTAAAAAGAAATTTTGAACGAATTCTGTATAATCTGAAAAGGTATTCGGTCTTAAAAATAAATCTACCGATATTTTTGCTTTTGCTAACGTATTTTGAATAGCAGTAGCTGATTGATTGGCAAGTTTATAGGGATCTATACCGAGTTTTATTGCTTTTAATTGAACGTAACTCTGATTCTCATCTGCACCACAAAGATGATAGGTTTTCTTTCCTCTCATCCGTTGATAACGATTATAAATATCGGCCCCTAAATAGGGACCAGAAAGATGACCTAAATGTAAATCACCATTAGCACAGGGTGCGGGAGAAGTAATAAAAACAGTGGGAGCAGATATCGTAGCGTCTTCTACCGCTTTTGTCTTGGCTCTTTCCGATACCGCTTTCATGTTTTCCCAATATACCGTGATCAAATATAATTTTTCATCTGCGGATATATTTTTAATTTGATGATTAGTAAATGGAGGAAAATAAACTATGTCGCCAAAACCGACTTCAACGCTTTCTCCCTCGGTAATTATCAGTCCTTTACCCTGGATGATAAAAAAAGTTTCCCCTTCATGATGATTATGTCGCTTTGTCACTTTTTCGGGTTCGACAATGCAGAACATAGAACCGAAGGGGGTATCTACTCGCTCTGTCCAAGGATAAAGATGTTGACATAAGGTATTATACTCGTCCTCAAAGTCTGCGATGTTAAATTTGCGAATTAGCATTATTTTTCGTCCTACAATTGAATGGTCAGATTTGGTTCTTATGGCTGGAAACAACGCTTCCTTTCAATTCCGAGTTAGAGTCGTCAACTATCAACCCCATTCAGTTTTGGGAAACCGGCGCTCACCCAATTACTGGGAGCGCTAACAGGCGTCGCAGAATGAAATTTTACAGTACCTTGCTCGGGAATTAATCTCTGCACTAAAAATTCTTGACAGGTATTGTTCTCATCAGCGATAATCACTTTCGCTTCATGTCCGTATTGCAGAACTTCTGCGAGATCTCGTTCTTCAAAAGTAAAAATGAGGACAATATCTCCAGGGGTGAATAAGTTAGCGGCTGCACCGTTGATACAGACAATACCACTATCGGGTTTTCCAGGAACAGGATAAGTAGTAACCCGGTTGCCATTCGTAACGTTAACAATTTGTACTTCTTGTAGGGGTAAAATTCCTACCCGATCCATCAAATTGCTATCGATCGTGACACTCCCCATATAATCCCGCTCTGTTTCAGTAACACGAACTCGATGGAGCTTTGCATTCATCAATCTAATTTTACCCATGATTGCCTCGGTAATTGTTTTTTAAGAATTTGTCGTTAATAATTTGCCATTTCGGCTATTGTCTCTCACCAGAGTTTCCCTTAACTCTTCTAAGATTTCGGAAGCGCGAATTGATAAAAGCGAGAGTAAGGTATCGCTCAACCCGTGACTGTTTTCACACAATCCCTGAAGAAAAATTTTGGGCGTAAATTCGGACACGGTTTTTAAACAATAATTACGCTTAATATCATAGCTCCCGTCGGATGCCGATAGCAAGTAATTTGACAGAGGTTGTAAAAGTCGCTCTCGGTTACTATGGTCGTATCCTGTCGCCAAAATTAACGCATCGCTTTGCAAAGAAGTTTTCGTTCCCTCTCTAGTATTCGTAAAATTAGCCCTGACAACTCCTTCGGTTTCAACAGCAGAGTCGAGGTGCAAGGAGGGAAGAATTTGTAAGCGATCATCTCCTCGAACTTTTTGGGCGTACATCAGTTTGTAAATATTCTGAATTAAGTCTGGATCGACAACTGAATAATTCGTATCATGATAGTCTTCTAAGATTTTCTCACGATTTTCTGGTTGGCAATTATAAAATAAATCCACCATTTTCGGGAAAAATATCTCGTTAACAAAACTACTATCATTCATCGGCTTATAGCCTAAACTGCGTAGGGTCGCTATCACCTGGGCGTTGGGGTAATGAGTCCCTAAGTAATCAAAAATTTCCGCTGCACTTTGTCCTGAACCGACAACAACAAAACGATACGGGTACGCAAAATTATCGTATTTCTGACAACGATATAAAAACTCGGAAGAATGAAATATATTACTATTTTTTTGGCAATTAACTTCTACTCCGTCCGGTATTTTCGGTTTTCCTCCCGTGGCGATAACTAAATTACGAGCTAGATAACTCTCTGTTTGTCCAGAATGAAGATTCCGGGCCATTACTTGAATAGCATTCACCTCTTCTTTTTGGTTAAGGCTGACTGGTTGCAGATCGATCACTTTCCTTTCGTAAGAGACCTGATTTTCAAAATGTTTAGCTGCCCAACGAAAATAATCGTTAATTTCTCGGCGAGTTGGGTAAAAAGTTCGGAGATTGATAAATTCGTTTAAGCGTCCCTTGCTCTTGAGATAGTTCAGGAAAGTAAAGTGACTTTGAGGATTCCGCAGGGTCGCTAAATCTTTGAGAAAAGACACTTGAATCGACATATTTTCTAAAAGCATTCCGGGATGCCAAGCGAATTCCGTTTTAGCTTCCAAAAATAGAAGGTTTAACAGGGGAGAAGTTATAGTCTCCGCCTGTTCCTGCATCGCAACCGCTAGGGCTAGATTAGCCGGACCGAATCCGATTCCAATCAGATCGAAAATTTTCATGTTTCTCGGTGGTAAGTTCAAGAGCCAATAATAACGTCACCTTTCATCGAAGCGTAGCGTAACATCGCTTCATAAGGTGTAATTTCAGAGGAGATAGACGACTCTTTAATTTGAGAAACTAACAAGTCAACAACATCCGCGACAATTAAATGAGCTAATTTTTTATCGAATAAAACATCTTTATTCGATTGTCGCCAAAACCATTCGACGCGAGAGGTTAAAGCGCCGCCCAAGGTTAAAATCTGACCGGGTAGTGCGAAAACACCTTGCTTCTGAATATCGCGCATTAAAGCGAAACCCCTTTCACCTGTTGGAATAGACATATTATGCGCTAAGAGTAGGGTCGTTCCTTTAGGCATAACTTCCCAGGGAGAGTTCTCTAATTCATGGCCTACGGTTGTCGCCACGATTAAGCCACCTCTTTTCAAGCATTCGTCGGTAAAAGCGTTCGGTTTTGAATGTATATGAAGAGTTCCCGAAGGGGGTGCAATAATCGGATTCGGTTGATCGTAGGCTAAATCGCAGACTGCGAGATTTTTGTAGCCTTGATTGAGAAAATAGTTTAACACATCGCTTCCCATCGCTCCAGCCGAACCGATCAGCGTGACGGGAATATCTTTACGATGATGGAAACCTAATGTTTCGATGGCGGAAATAATCCCCGTGGCCGAGTAAGAGGATTTACCACCACAGCCTCCTTTCTCGCATTGGATTCCCAAAGAGTGAGGGGTGAATTGATGGAGCATATCGGCTAATCCGGCAAATCTGCCGAAGTCCGGGGTCAGTTTAATTTTACCGCTCTGTTGATTGAGATATTCTCCGATGCAATTGAAAATCGGTAAAATTGTTGGCTCCCAATTGGGATGAGCGGGATCGATTAAAAGAGTAAAAGTTTCGTGATTTTTAGGCTTAATAACACAACGAGCGCCTCCTACCTGACTTTCCAGTAAGCCTTGGGGAATTCGATCCATGTACTTTTGCAGAACCTTTTTACGAAAGGCTATGTTAATTAGATGATTTTTGAGGGCACTTTCATCTTGCATCAGCCTGATGCAAACTTCTTGCGCTTCCAATTCGTTCATACTAGGAGAAACCATCCTTGTTCCCCCATAGGAGTAATCTACCGCCAAATTATTATCAGTGGCGATGAAAATATTAGCGAGAGGATGATCTAATTTATTTATCGTTCGATTCATTTTGGAGAAGTTGATTTTCTAGGTGTTTCGTTCGTTCAATTGCCTAAAAGTGCAAGTAACCCTCATGGTCTTTCTCTGGTAGCAGAGAAATGGAAGCCTATTGTTGCATTACCACTGCTTCAAAATCTTTGATCTCGGTAAAAGGCTGAAACATTTGGTCTCTATTTTTAAAAGCCTTAAATTCCAAAACATTACCGCAAGGATCGTTAAAGTAAATGGTTCCTTGTTCTCCTATTTTACCGACAAAGCGAACTCTAGGCCCAATAGTGAACTCAATTCCCTTATTTCTTAATCTTTCTACAAGAGATTCCCATTCGTCCCATTCTAAAATAACACCAAAATGCCGAACAGGAATGTTTAAGGGTGTTTGATCGCGATCAACATGATTGTCGGGAATATGGCGGGTCGCTTCTTGTGGATGTAGATAGGCTGAAATCGAGTTACCGTAAAGATTGAAATCAATCCATAAATCGGTACTTCGCCCCTCTTGGCAACCGATTATATTACAGTAAAAATCACGGGTTTCTTTCAAATCTGCCACGGGAAAAGCTAAATGAAAAGGTTTGGAATCTATATCTGGCATCAAGCACTCTCCTAACTTTCTTTTCTCAACCACTGCCAGATTAACACCGTTTAGGCGGGGTGTCAACATAGCAATTCACCAATGGACGCGATGTGCAACTAAAAACGACAGAATCAGGGTTCCAGAGGATACTTTATCTCTGCTGATTGCTGAAAGCCTTGTAAATTAAATCAAGACTAAAAATATAGTTGCACAGGGTGTTAATTTATTTGCACTAACCCATACTACGCCTTCCTATGTGCTGGGATGATCCAAAAAACGCAAGTTTTTAAAAATTGGTCAAAAAGCAGAAGTGTTGAATCCTGCAATAAAACTTCACAAAACCAGTATTTTACAGATGCTCAATTAGATTCACTATTGAGAATGGAGTCAATAAGCAGTCCTTTTTGGTATCATCAGAGCTCTTAACATTCAACACTTCTGATATTCCGCCTAATTATCTCAAATCCCTGGGATATTCCAGTTCCATCGTCTGTCTCTAAATATCTACAGCATCGGATAGTTTACTAGGTCTTTTGGGGAAAATGTTAATCGGGTGGGGCTGTTTTATTCCCGATCGCTACCTAGACAAAATTAATTACACCGATCGAACCCTGATTAAACAGCTAGAATTGGTCTAGGTCGATCGGGGAACATCGGAACACTGGAACAGTAAGGGTTAGCTGCTTTTTTAGCTCACTTAACAATACCCAGTTCACATGCCTCCTAGCTTACTTATGTTAAATCCCATCTTAGATACTCGTGGTGGCGAACATCAAACCATAAGAGCCTTTTTTGAGCCAAAAACTATTGCTGTGGTGGGATTTAATCGCCAAAATCCCCAACTCGATCGCACTCTTTTAAATAATCTCTATCATAATCCCGGTCAGCACCGCCTTTATCTAGTTAATCCTCACCCCGAAAACCGGCTCGATCTTCCCAGCTATAGCAGTTTACCAGATATCCCAGCCGCGATCGATCTGGTAATTATCACCGCCCCTGCTCCCGAAATTCCCGCTATTATCGCCCAATCTGTCGAAAAAAAGGTTAAATGCGCCCTGATTCTCTCCACTGGTTTTCGGGAAACTGGACAGATGGGGGAAAATTTACTCAGGGAAATTAAAGCGATCGCTGGTCAAAAATTACGCATCATCGGTCCCCATAGCTCAGGAATCAGCAATCTCAGCCAAAATCTTAACGCCACCTTTTCCCCCATCCTGCCGAAAACCGGTTCAATTGCCCTGATTAGTCAAAGTGGTGCGATCGCTGCTGCCGTGCTTGATTGGAGTTTAAGCGAAAATGTCGGTTTTAGTCACTTTATCTCCCTCGGAGTTCTTTTAGATGTGGATTGGGGCGAATTACTCTATTATTTAGGAGACGATCCCCAAACCAAAAGCATCGTTATCTACTTGGAATCCCTGAATAATGCCCGCTCTTTTCTGTCCTCGGCCCGAGAAGTTGCCCTAAATAAACCAATTATCGCCATTAGTCGCCACAGTACCGACTTTGACCCCACTTCTCTTTCCCATGCTGGCAAATTGACCAGCGATCAGCTAACTCTCTCCGCTGCCTTTGCTCGCTGTGGCATCGTGGAAGTACAAAGAATGGCCGATCTCTTGAATATCACGCAAGTTTTAGGGAAAATTCCCCGATTTCCCCGGGGAAAACGCTTGACAATCATCAGCAATGGTTTTGCTCCCGCTCTTTTAGCGGCCTCGGCTTTACTGGCGGAAGATGGACAACTGGCAACCCTTACCCCCGCAACGATCGGAAAACTAGCGCCTCTTTTTCCGGCGGATATCGTCCCCCAAAATCCCATCGATCTGCGTCGCAGCAGTGATCCCGATAGCTACGCTCGCGCCCTAGAGATCGCTTTAGCGGATGCACATACCGACGCGGTGTTGATGATTCTCTCGCCTCGCTTTAACACCGATCTGCGAGAAATTGCCCTTAGCATTGCCTCAATCGCTCAAAATAGCAAAAAACCAATTTTAGCAAGTTTGATGGGGGGAGAGGGCATTGCAGAGGGGGTAGCGTTATTAAATCAGCAGGGTATACCCACCTATCGCTATCCCGATTCGGCGGCCCGGGTGTTTAATTTGCTCTGGAAATATGAAGAGAATCTCCGCGGTCTTTATCAAACGCCAATTTTAGCCAATTCTCAGGAAAATGGCTCCGATCGAGTTTTAGTGAGCCAGATTATCGAGCAAGCAGGGGATAGAACAATTCTCAGTGAGCCAGAGTCTTTAGATATACTGAAAGCTTATGGAATCCCTGTTATTGTCACTAAAATTGCTGAAAGTGCGGCAGAAGCAGTTAATCTCGCTGAATCTCTCGGTTATCCCGTGGTGATGAAACTGCATTCCCAGACGATTATCCATAAAAGCGCGGTGGGTGGGGTACAATTGCCGCTTTTTTCCCCTATAGCAGTCGCGCAAGCATATCAGGCGATCGAAGCTAATATTAGCGCACAAGTGGGTCGGGAGCATTTTCTCGGGGTGAGTATTCAACCGATGTTAGAGATCGATCGAGGATATGAGTTAATTATCGGCTCTAATTACGATTATCAGTGCGGACCGGTGATAATTTTCGGCACTGGTGGGCGTTTAGTCGATATTTTTCAAGATTACGCCACCACTCTACCTCCTTTAAATACTAATCTCGCTCGCCGACTTTTAGAAAAAACGAAGATTTATCGGGCTTTTCAGGGATTAAATGGGATTAAATCGCTTAATTTAGCGAATTTGGAGCAAATAATCGTTAAATTTAGTAACTTGGTCAGTGAACAACCTCGCATTAAAACTATCGATATTAATCCCTTTTTTGCCGATTCAGAGCAATTGATCGCTCTTTCCGCTTCTATCCTTCTTCATACTCGAACTACACCCCCAGAAAAGTTATCTCATCCGGCGATTCGTCCCTATCCCGAACATTATATAGGGCCTTGGACGACGAAAAGAGGCTTAAAGGTGCTAATTCGTCCGATTCGGGCAGCTGATGAGCCTTTAGTGCGACAATTTCACCATCATCTCTCGGAAGAAAGCATTTATTATCGTTATTTTCACCTTGTCAATCTCGATCGCCAAACCGCTTATGATCGTCTTACGCGCATTTGTTTTATCGACTACGATCGAGTAATGAGCTTAGTGGTAGAGATTAATAACTATCAGACGGAAGAGCCGGAAATTATCGCTATAGGACGCTTAAATAAACTGCACGGCGTTAATCTGGCGGAATTTGACCTATTAGTTAGGGATGACTATCAAGGTCAGGGTCTTGGTACGGAGTTACTACAGCGTTTGGTCACTATTGGCAAAAAGGAAGGATTAGAGGGAATTGAAGGGGAAATTTTAAGGGATAACCGCGCTATGCAGATGATAGCTGCTAAAGTGGGGTTTTCTCTCTATAAAACTGCTGATTTTGTCAAAGCGGAACTTGAATTATGAAGCCTTTTTGACCAGCTGATCAAGCAATGGCCAGTTAAATTGTGGCAAACTTATTATATGATTCTCACAGGCTAAATTACTTTCATGGTAATTGATCAGATTAGCTTAGTTGTTGTTTTCCTTCCTAGAGGCTGAATCGGTAGTTGTCCTGAAGGTGGTTTGACGGCATAACAATAGATAAATATAAATTTAGTTAACTGAATCTCCCTTATCTTTAAGTTTTCGATGCCATTTCATAACTAACCCTCCTTGATTAAGAAGATGATTCAATAGGGATTGTTCATCCCTCCATCAACTTGCTCCCAGAGCTTTTAGGGTTTCTTGCAGCATTTGCGCGCGAGAGACATTACCCTGATCTTTCAATAATTGTAAGCCTTTTTGCCAAATATCGATCGCCTCATTATAACTACCAAAAACTATATAAGCAACCCCTAGATTTTGGTAAATAGCGGGATTATCGGGGTTTAACTTGAGAGCTTTTTTATAAGCTTTAATCGATTCTGGTAGCCGGTGCAGTTGTTTGAGAACCAGTCCTAAATTATAGTAACCATCGGCATACCTAGGATCAATTTCTACGGTTTTCTCAAAGATAGATAAGGCAGTTTCGTAGTTTTCTGCTTCGTATAATAACCCACCGAAATTATTATAGGCACCCAGTTTTAATTTATCTAAAATTGGCTGCTCGATTGCTTTGATAAAATGATCGGCTGATTTCTTAAATTCATCCACTGAATAATAATAATTAGCGAGATGATAATATAACTCGTATAAAATATGTGGATTAGAGCCATGGCATTTTAAACCATGTTTTAGCAGCTTAAAACCCTCTTTATCCCTGCCAATCTTCAGATATAACCCTCCCAATTTACTACACACATAGGGATCATGGGGATGTTGCTGATAAAAGCCCTCCATCGCTTTTCTTGCCCGTGCAAACTTATCTAAGCTGGCTATTTTATCGACGGTGTAACCGTAGTGAAAGATAGCAATTTCTGGCAGTTCAACTATTTTCCAATTAGGCTCTTTTTTTAATAAAATGTCCACATTATCATCAATAATTGAGTGATAGGGACGAGTAAAAGTGACTTGAGGATGTCGGCGAAATAGCCGCGAAATTAGAGAATAAGGTGATTGTACGGCTCCGATTTCATGGCGGATTAAATTAATGACTAAATTTTCCTCTTTTTCCATCGCCCGACGCATTTTCGGTACGATAGCCGGATTTAATTCCTCATCAGCATCAAGGACTAAAATCCAATCGCCAGTAACATATTTTAAAGCCTCATTTCTGGCATCGGAAAAATTCCCCTGCCAATCGTAGCTAGGAACTATGGCACCGTAACTTTTAGCAATAGCAATCGTATCATCGGTCGAACCCGTATCCATAACGATCATCTCATTCACCACCTCTTTCACGCTATCCAAACAGCGCCGGAGATTTTCGGCTTCATTTTTGACAATCATACAGAGACTAAGTTTAGGCATAACTTTACTCACTCTAAGGGATAGCAGCTAATCAATAACCCACTGATTACCGCTCACCGATTATTTATTATCCTCCGAGTCTACCTTAAACCGTTCTACCGAAGAAAGCAGCTCTTGCGAGATACTAACCAATTTTTGCAGAGAACCCGCCACCCGTTGGGATTCTTGGGAAGTTTCCTGAGCGGTTAACTCCACCGACTGCATAACTTGGGCGACATGGAGGGAATTATCCCGTTGTTTGACCGTATCGGCGGTAATTGAGCGCACCAGCATATCAATACGGTTAGAAACTTGGATAATATCTTTTAGGGACTTCTTCGCCTGTTCCGATCGCTCGGTGACATCTTTAACCTGTAGAATCCCCTCCGCCATCGCCTCCACTACCTTTGCCGTTTCCTCTTGAATTTGCAAAACTATCTGTTCAATTTCCTTAAGAGATTTAGCGGATCTATCGGCTAACTGACGCACCTCATCGGCCACAATCGCAAAACCCCGGCCCGTCTCTCCTGCTCGCGTCTCTTGAATCGAGGCATTAACAGCCAATACATTAGTCCGCGAGGCAATCTGAGAGATTACCGCCACAATTTTCGATATTTCCTGCGCCGCTACCGCCAAACGCTTCACTTTTCGCTCCGTTTCCAATACTGTCTCGCGGATTTGCCGAATTCCCGCCCCGGTTCTTTCCACGCAATCATCCCCCTCCAGGGCAGCAATCGAGGAAGTGCGGGCGATTTCTTCGGCTTCTCTGGCGTTTTCTGCCACCCTTTGAATTGAGTCGGTCATCATCTGTACTAAATCAAGGGTTGCGGCCAATTCCTCCGCCATCCGCAGGGCTTCGCTGGACTGATTGCGGGCGAAAGATTCACTATCGGTTGTACCCTGATTCACCTGTTTGGCCGCTTTTTTCACCTGTCGGACAATTTCGCGCAAGTTTTGGATAGTCGAATTAAAAGCATCAGCCACCGCACCTAAAACATTGGCGCTTACCTCGGCTTCCACTGTCAGATCCCCCCTAGCGGCTCCTTCCACATCATCGAGAAGTCGAATCACTTGCCGTTGTAGGTCTTCCCGTTCCCGTTCCGTTTCGGCGGCGCGGCGTTGGGCTGCCCTGGTGGTAGTAACCACTACCCGGGCTACCTGATTAAAACGATTGGCCAGTTGACCGAATTCATCTTCCGAGTAGATCGTCGCTTTATTGTTAAAATTACCTTCCGAGAGATGATCGAATTGGCTTTGCAGATCGTTGAGACTGCGCTTAATCTGACTAATTAGCAACTGTAGGCCTAGCCAAGTCACGGCAAAGGTTCCCACACCCGCTACTAACATCTTGGCAAGGATAAGTTGACTAAAGGGGGAAAGGCTGGCCGGGGCCGGTTTCGGGGCAACTCTCTCGGCTCCTCCCTGAGGATTTGGGGCCGGTTTGGCAGCAAATAGAGAAGATAGCCAAGAGGTGATACTAATAGCAAAAATTAACACCACCGGGGTAATACCCGCTAAAGCCGCTAAAATTAGTTGCTTTTTGCTTAAAGAAGCATTGACGAAAAAGGCTAATTTGCCCGGATTGACTTCCACCACTGGCTTGAGCAAGCGCTCGGAAGCGGCGGGGAGATGACCATCTCTCTTATCGTCGGGGATGTTTGGAGGGGAAGGATTAAAATTAAGCTCTCCCACACCAGAACTGGCATTAAGGGGTTCCCTGGGTTCGGGGGCCAAACCAGCACTTAAAGCTTCCTCTCCCGAACGGGTAAATAGGTCTGAATCTCCTAGACCCTGGGTCAGAGCCGTCGCACCCATTGGGGAAAAACCGTCTAAATCCTCATCATTGCGTTTTGGTTCCCTAAAATCTCTGGTGTCCTCCTCCTCGTATTTTTTTTGAGTGACTCTGCGCTGATTACGGCCAGTTTTTGCCGCTTGTCGGTGGGTCGGTTCCGGGTCAATGACAAAGCTGCTTTCCCCTATAGTGTCGGTAGAGGATAACTCTGCCACCGTCGGCCCGCCGATATCCCCCTCATTGAAAAGATCACTATCCCCATCCATGCCTTCATTTTGCCAATCGGGGGCAGCCGCTTCCGACCCCCCAGACCAAGAATTGCTCAAACCTTGACCCGGATCGAAGTCGGCCTCGCTGTAGGCAATGGCTTCCGTAGCAGCGCGCCTAAAATCTTCATCCTCGTCTTCAAAAGGCAATTGCCGAATCCGATCAAGACCCCGTCGAGCATAATCCACTAGATCGGAGCGAGTGGGGAAATTTTTAGCCAATTGCAGCACCTTTTCGTAACGTTCCCTGGCCAAGCTGTATTGTTGTAGTCCTAGATGAATGTGACCCTGTAAAAGGATGACATTAGCATCCTCGGGATACTTGGCGATCATGTCTTTGATAATCACGGCGGCATCCTCAAGGTTGCCCTGGCAATAGGCGCTGTTAGCCTGTCCATAGAGTTTTGCGTATTCTGTCCCTGACGGCATTTGCCTCTCCCCTAGTAAAGTTAAAGTGGTGAAGTAGTTAGTAATTTCCAGAAAGAATTGCTATAAATCATCATCATCATCTGCTGCTACTTTTTTGAGATTTTAAGCCGCCCAACGGGCAGAACGGAGTAGGGCCAGATGATCGAGTAGTCTTAAGGTTTTTGGGGATTCTTCGCCCAGAATCCACTCTCCCCGCACATAGGGGGCGATCTGATCGGGAATGCTGGCGGCACTACCTAGTTTATTTAGGTCAAGCCATTCCATATCTCCCAAACGTTCCACCGCTAAACCGAGTATCGTTTCCTGTTCTTCGATCGCAATTACGGTAATTTCGGCTCGTTCGGTGTTTAAGCGCTTGTTATCCCCCAAAAATTTTCCTAGATCCGCCACCCAGATCACTTGACCCCGGAGATTGATCACGCCGAGGAGCAAGGGTGAAGCATTGGGCATGGGGGTAATGCGATCAATTGGTTGCTGCATCACCTCGCGAATGCCCACGGCACTAAGGGCAAACTCGTCCTGAGAGGGTAGATAGAATCGCAAGTGCAGTTCACCGACGGGAGGAGGAGCGTTACCGGCAAAAAAATCAGCGTTGTTAAGCATTGCTTTTGTTCTCTTGCAACTATATGGTTCGGGCGGCGTTTTTAGCTGTCTTGACCTATACCATAGCTAGACTGTCCTCGGCGAAGGCAATTTTATCGGCGCAGCAGTTGTTTAATAGTACCAATGAACTCAATTGGCTCAAAGGGCTTGACAATGTAGGCATCGGCTCCGATTTTCATGCCCCAATAGCGATCAAAAACTTCTCCTTTCGAGGAACAGATGACCACCGGGACATTTTGGGTTTTTGGATCCGACTTGAGACGACGACACACCTCATAACCATTCATCTGGGGCATGACGATATCGAGGACGACTAAATCGGGATTAACCCTCTGAATATGTTCGAGGGCTTCTACCCCATCTTTGGCGCTCGTGACCTTAATGCCGCTCTTGCGGAGTAGATCACAGATCCATTCCCGTTGCGTTTGACTGTCTTCTACCAGCAATATTTCACTCATAACTCCCTACCTAGCTAGGATCGCAAGGACAACAATAGATAAATATGCCCGATAATAGTTCCCGTTGACCGGATGCTCCGAAATTCCTCCCATTTTTGCCTCCAACACAATCTGAAATTTATGACGGGCTTTCCCTCTAAACAAGGACTTGATTGACCCTTTCGGGCTTCATCTCTATATTATATTTCCCAATTCCACTGTCAAAAACGACTAGCCAAAGGAATTTTTTTCAGCTATCAGTTATCTTGAAGCCGTCAGCCGCTACTCCGTCAGCTTTTTTCTCCCGTCTCCCCACTCCCCTATCCCCCTGAACGTATTTTTCCAGCAGCAGTAATAATTCATTTTCGCTGAAAGGTTTGCTTAAATAATCGGTTGCCCCGACCATTTTGGCTTTTACCCTTGCCAGCAGACCCTCTTGACTGGTTCACATAATGATCGGGGTATGCCGCAAAGTTTTGGTTTGTCAGCAATTCTCATTTTGAAAACAAAAGAAGATAAAGTTCTCTATGTGAACAAGAGAACTTCTGTCTAATTATCATTTTTTTTCAAGATAATCATCATAATTAGCTTCAAGAGACAG
>SFAQ01000169.1:0-5681 GCA_007096525.1 Microcystis wesenbergii Mw_QC_B_20070930_S4
AATAATAAAAACTTATCAATTTTTCTTGAGAGCAAAGAAGTTATTAAATATTCCTAAATAGTTAGAAAAATGCTAAAATAAAAGATATAAATTAAAGCAATAATCTTCAAAAATGACGACCATAAATCCTTCAATTCTTCTAACAGAATTAGAAACATTACAAGAAACTATTGATTGTTTAAGACAAAATATACCCCTGAAAACACAGGGAGCATTTAACGCCTCGGATCTGTATCAAATTTTAGTCAGAGCAGCCAGTAATTGTGATAGTATTGAAAATACGACTAAAAGTTTAAAAAAGTCTTCCTGGGGTAAAAATATTAGATATCACCTCGATAAATTCAATGATTTTGAAGAATTAGAAACAAACATTAATTCAGCTTTAAAAAGTAGGAAGTTACCTGGCATTGCCCAGAAAAAACTTAAATTAGCAATTGACTTAAATTTAATTCCTTATTATGGCAATCCTACACCAGAATAAATGCCTTATATTTATCGAATTCAAGCGAAATCTGGAACTTGTTCCTTTTATGCTTATGCCACTTTATATGTTATTAAAAAAGGTAAAAGACTGACTTTAGCTATCAGAGGCATTCGTAATCGAGATACAAATGTCGCCATTATTACTTATTTATTAGCTTCTATCTCTTCTCTAAAAATAGACATAAAAACGCTTTATTTAGATCGAGGTTTTTTCAGTATTGCTGTTATTCGTTGGTTAAAAGCATTAAAGATTCCTTTCATTATGCCAGCAATTAAAACTGGAAAAACGGGAGGTATTAAACAATTTCTTCAAGGCAGAAAAAGTTATAAAACAACTTATACTATGCAGAAGAATAAAGAAAATTTAGTTACTTTTGATTTATGGATAGTCTGTAAATACCAAAAAGGCAAGAGGAAAAAGCACGGAGTTGAATATTTTGTCTATGTTGTTTACCAACCCGAAATTAGTTTAGATTATATTCACACCGATTATCGCCGACGTTTTGGCATTGAGAGTAGTTATAGAATCAAAAATATTTGTCGCATTAAAACCACTAATAAAAAACCAGTAATTCGCTTATTATTTATCGGAATTTCTTTTCTTCTTGTTAATATTTGGGTTAATTTACTTTGGAGAAAAGTTAGTTCACCGAACCGGGGTGGACGATTGATTTACCGAGAAATCTTTACTTTTAAACAGATGTTATCGTTTTTGAGACAGGCTATTGATAGATTATATCAAGTTGTTGATACTATCTATTTACCCTCTGGTTAATCACAACCAGATTTTTCTTGGTTTTGTTATAAGTTTTCTTAATATTTTTTGAGAAGCTTTTTGTATCAAACAATACCAAACATTATGGCGATCGCCTTAAATCCAAACTTTTCCATCTACTGATTTTCAGGATAGACCATTTTTAGAAAACGGGTTTCTTCAAGAAACCCGTTTTCTCGCTCCTCACTCCCACCTCATCCCAGAAGAATTGACGAAAAACATAGATAAAACCCTATAAAATCGATAAAAAAGCAATACTTGACAAAATAGGGGGGGAGTGATCAGGTTTTTGTGAAAATTTATCCAAAATTGTCAATGAACACTACAACTATCCTCAAATCCCTGTCTGGTGTTGTCTTCGCTGGCACAGTTGGCGCGATCGCTGTGCTGGCCACCCTCCCCGCCAGCGCCGCCACCCTTACCTTTACCGGAACTGGTAGTGGCGGTAATATCCCTGATAACAACGCCACTGGTTTTAGCAGCACTATTACCGTTCCCACCAGTTCCAACTTTTTGATCACCGATGTCACTGTCACCCTCACGGGACTGCAGCACAACTCTCTAGGCGAGTTGCGTGCCGACCTCACCTACGTCCCAACCAACAGGCAGGTACCCCTGTTCCGCCGGGTTGGGCGCATTGTTCCCCCTGCTACTGCGACTGGCGATAACAGCAACTTCAACGGCAACTACAGCTTTAACGATGCCTTTACCGGCAACATCTGGACGGTAGCGGCTTCTGGGGGTAATCTTTTTGACCTCCCCTCTGGCAACTACTTCGCCACTGGTTTGAACAGTGCCACCAAGGTTCCCATCCTCACTTCACTAGGCGGACAAGAGTCCAGCGGCGTCTGGCGGCTGACCATTGCCGATACTGTGACTGGTACTACTGGCTCTTTCACTTCTTGGACGCTAAATTTGCAAGGTACCCCCATTCCTGAGCCAAGTTCTAGCTTAGGTTTGCTGGCTTTAGGCTTACTGGGAGCGAGAGCGGCACTTAAGCGCCATTTGAATGGGAAAGATTAGCATAGAAAACGGGTTTCTTTGAGAAACCCGTTTTCTGGAATAAGAGGCGATTCCGAGGGATTGCTAACTCGCGCTAGACTAGATTAAAATAATTAATTAACTCCCAATCATTTGTTTAATCATGAGTCAAGCTGCTGCTGCAATCAATACTAAACTAATTGATTCCCTTGCTCAAATTATCCTTTCCTTAACTGACGAAGAACAACAGCTTCTCCTACAAAAAATTCAGCATCCAGCCCTAGCCGCTGAGGAAATTCAACGCCAACGAGAGGTATTAAAACGCGACATCGAGCTAGGAATAGAACAACTCAGGCAGGGTGATTATACTGAATATGACGAATCCTCATTGCCTAGTTTGTTAGAAACTATTAAGATGCTTGCCAAACAGCGACTTCAAGAGGAGTTAATTTAGTGAATCGCTTTCCCATTGCACGGCAAGCCGAGCAGGATTTGCAGGATATTTGACCCTATTTAGGCAGACAAGATGAATTAATAGCCGACCCAAAGATTGCTCAAATTCTGGACAGATTTCCCCTGTTATCCCAGTTTCCTGATCTGGGTAGGCAGCGTGACGATTTACCAGTAGTTCACTGGTAGGCTGTGAAGCGCGATAGCGCAACGCGCCAATTTAATGATAAAGTTGATGCGTTACGGCGGATTATTAATTGGTTTTTTGTCAGAGATTATCGCCGCCAACAGGCCCCCTAGTATTAAATACTTACTCATTCTAGCGAAAGGCTCTTGCCAAACCTGTCAGCAGCAGAAATTTCTGGCGGCGGCGTACGGCGAGGGTCCAGAGTCTGGTTTAATTACATACTATGGGTTAACAATTAGTTGTGTATTTAGAGGGAAACTATGGCCAATAAGCCAGAGCGCGTGGTTCTAATCGGTGTAGCTGGGGACTCCGGCTGTGGGAAATCTACTTTTTTACGTCGTTTGACCGATTTATTCGGGGCCGAGTTTATGACGGTGATCTGTTTAGATGACTACCATTGCCTCGATCGCAAACAGAGAAAAGAGGTGGGTGTCACCGCACTCAATCCGAAAGCGAATAACTTTGACCTGATGTATGAGCAGATTAAAGCTCTCAAGGGAGGTCAAGCCATTAATAAACCTATTTATAATCATGAAACGGGGATGATCGATCCCCCCGAAATCATCGAACCGAATAAGGTAATCGTGATCGAGGGACTACACCCCTTATATGATGAACGAGTCCGGTCCCTATTAGATTTCAGCGTTTATCTCGATATTAGCGATGAAGTCAAAGTTAACTGGAAAATTCAACGGGATATGGCCGAGCGCGGTCACACCTATGATGATGTGATGGCGGCCATTAATTCTAGAAAACCGGATTTCAGTGCCTATATCGATCCCCAAAGACAGTACGCTGATGTGGTGATTCAAGTGCTGCCCACCAAATTACTTGAAGATCACGAAAGTAAATTACTGCGAGTCCGTTTAATCCAGAAAGAAGGGGTAGAAAACTTTGAACCCGCTTATCTGTTTGATGAAGGTTCCACCATCGATTGGCGGCCCTGTGGTCGTAAATTGACCTGCACTTATCCCGGTATTAAACTCTACTATGGTCCAGATGGCTTCTTGGGGAATGAAGTGTCGATTCTGGAACTAGATGGTCAATTCGATAACCTCGAAGAAATGATCTACATCGAAAGCCATTTGAGCAAAACCGGCACTAAATACTACGGTGAAATGACGGAATTACTGCTCAAACACAAAGATTATCCCGGTTCTACCAATGGTACGGGTTTATTCCAAGTGTTAGTCGGTCTCAAAATGCGTGAAACCTACGAAAAACTAATGGCCGCTGAAGCAAAAGTGGCAGCGCCAGTCTAGTTTCTAGTTTTGACCGAGCCGGCATCCTACTATGGTTAGGATGCCGGTTTTTTTTAAGCCACTAATCCCAATCGCAGGGCCAGCACTGCCGCTTGAGTGCGATCATCGACAGAGAGTTTATTTAAGATATTGCGGACATGGGTTTTCACCGTGCCGATGGTGATATAGAGTCGGCCGGCAATCTGAGCATTACTGTAACCCCCGACAATCAGAGCGAGAATTTCTAGCTCTCGTTCCGTTAGTGGCACATTTTCCAGCAATTGGCGATGTTCTGGGTCAACGCCTTGAATTATCACTGTTTTGCCGTCGGTGTGGCTACCTGTGGCAAAATTTTGGCGCACTTGTTGCCGAATAACACCGACGATCACAGGATCGATCCAAGGATTGCCTTCGTGGGTGGAATAAATCGCCTCGACTAATTTATCGACGCTGGTATCCTTCATACAGTAGGAATCAGCCCCAGCACTAAAAGCAGCTAAAACCTGTTCTTGGGTGTTGTACATGGTTAGCATGAGGATCTTCGTAGTCAAGCTGTCCTCGCCGCAATTTTGTTGGAAGCGTCGCATTAACTCAATCCCATCGATCATGGGCAAACCTATATCGATGATCGCTACATGGGGTTTGGTCTCCTCTAGCAGTTTTAGTCCCTGTAATCCACTGATGGCTTCTCCCACCACTTGAATACCCTCTCGATGCTGGAGAGCCGCCACTAACCCCATGCGGGTTAAATCGTGATCCTCTATGACGATAACCCGCACTTTATCCATATTTTTTCCCAGTTTTGCTGAACTAGGCGATGATTCAATAATTTTGGCTTTTGGATTATTAGAGCCGTTCCTAAACATTGACTTCACTCCCTTCCCCTTCCTTGAATTCCACTTTCTTATCTTCATTCGGCAATCCCCTGTTTGGGAGCATCTCACCTTTGTAACCCCTAAATCAGGTTTTATGTCAAGCTCTTTTGAAAGCCTTGCTAGAAACCAGTTTGAGGGACAAGTATAATTACTCACTTGCATAAATGAGATGTCAAAGCGGCGATTACAAATCTACTTAAACTCCCATAAAATCTACTAAAATCTACTCATGTCTACCCAAATTTACCCATAATTTTCTACTTTAATTCTTCTATTATAATATCATGCAAATCTAGATTAGGCAAGAATTATGCTCTTCTGGTTCCTCTGTGAAAACGAGGTCTACACTAATAGTTTATTTAACAAAATAGTCCTGAAAGTCTTTACAAGTAAACATTTCACGATTCCATGGGTAAAAATTATCACACAAAATCGAGAAGATACAAGATTCTTTAACAAGAATACATCTTCGAGCTGCTTGGATTTTCATAGAAGAGAACCAAGCTCTGGTTTAATTATTTTTTTAGCCGCTCTCAACAAAAATCTTTTAAGTCAACAAAAAAGATACACGGCTCTTCTGGTTTCTGTGTGGAAACGAGGTCTATACTGATAGAATATCCGCAAAATAGTCTTAAAAGTCTTGTCCAGTAAGCATTTCACGATTCCATAAGCAAAAATTATCACACAAA
>SFAQ01000017.1:0-10376 GCA_007096525.1 Microcystis wesenbergii Mw_QC_B_20070930_S4
CCAAATGCGTTTAACCGCTATGGGATAGAGAGGTGCGTAGTTCACCCAAGGAGAATCAATCTCTCGAAGTAAAAGTGAAGGGAATTTCTGAAATGGAATTCAGTCTGTCTATATTTGACCATACTTTTACTAACTATAACTTCTAGCGTAAGGCATTGGAGAGGTAAGCCGGGGGTGAAGATTTCTTTTCAGGTAGATAGCGATCTCAAGTCCTTAGATACCGTTTTAAAATATTTTGAGCAACTTGAACCAGCGGGCATTCCCCAAAAAGACTGGCTCCAGTGTCAGCTTGCTCTTGCCGAAGGTTTTACCAATGCAGTCCGTCACGCTCACCGACACCTACCCCCCGAAATCCCGATCGAGATCGAGATCGAGATTGTCCCCCACCAGATGGAAATTCGCATCTGGGATCGGGGTTCCGCCTTCGATTTAGAGAGCTTTATCGAGAAAAACGCCTATCATGACTATAGTTTCTCTGGTCATGGGCAAGGACTGCCGATCCTCCAAAAAATCGCCGATCAACTCAGTTATACTCGCAGCGAAGATCAGCGCAACTGTCTGTTAGTTATTAAACAATTTTCCCGCCATGAATCCGATCGCGCCCCTCGTTTCTCCTAGTTGGTTAGTGACTAATCTCGATCGCCCCGATCTGATGGTTATTGACTGTCGTTTTCAATTAAACGATCCCGATCTCGGTTATCAAGAGTATTTAGCCAATCATATTCAAAATTCCTTCTATTTACACCTCGATCGCGATTTATCGGCTCCCGTTGCCCGTCATGGCGGCCGTCATCCTTTACCGAATCCGCAGACGATAGCCGCTAAATTAAGCTCTTTAGGGGTGATTTCTGGTCAAACTCATGTCATCGCCTACGATGCCTCCCGTTTTGCCTTTGCCAGTCGTCTCTGGTGGTTATTACGTTATCTCGGCCATGAACGAGTCAGCATTCTCGATGGTGGTTGGCAAAATTGGTTAAATGCCGGTTATCCCGTCTCCAATCAGATACCTGTGCCGAAAACCGGCGCTTTTTTCCCCCAAGTTCAACAGGATTGGGTAGTGACGATCGAGGAGGTAAAAAGGCAAAAAGAGCAAGCGGGAGTGGTGTTAATTGATGCCAGGGAAAGCGATCGCTATCGGGGTGAAAGGGAACCGATCGATCCGATCGCCGGCCACATCGAGGGGGCGCTTAATTATCCCTGGTTAGAAGTCACCGATAGTCAGGGTTTTTCTCAACCCCTGGTCCAGCAAAAACAACGTTGGCAAGAGCGGCAAGGCGATCGAGAAATTATCCTCTACTGTGGTTCAGGAGTGACAGCCTGTGTCAATATCTTTTCCCTGACCCTAGCCGGATACGAGAATGTTAAGCTATATTCTGGAGGTTGGAGTGATTGGTGTTCCTACCTGATCTAACCAGCCTTGTTGATGCTCATCTATCGAGAAAGATTATCAAAATGACCTAATTACTGTACAATCTCTCTATTATCACTTTTAATTATTCCGAAACTATTATCTAATTTGTCTCCTAAGTGGGTGGGTGGAATTAAATATAAGATGAACGTAGGTTGGGCTTCGGCCGTGAGCTCAGCCGAACGGTTGAAGCATGAAACCCAACGCCCGCATGGGTTACGAAGTGCGCTAACCCTTTTATTTTAGTTGCTATCTTTTTGCTCTCAAATCACCGCTATTCCTCCAAGAATAGTCGTTTTCCCCCGTAAAATTACTAAAAAGTAATTTTATAGTTAAACTGTATAAAAAATTAGGTATGTATTTTGTATGACAGAAGCCGGTCTTTGTCATTGTAATGGTGGCACCCGTCCGAAAGATCGCCTTTCGATTTTTGTGGATGGCAATAATATGTTTTATGCTCAACAAAAAAATGGTTGGTTTTTTGACCCGCGCAAGGTGTTAAATTACTTCACCAACGACCCGAATATTATGTTAATTAATGCCTTTTGGTACACGGGTTTAAAAGATTCCCAAGATCAAAGGGGTTTTCGCGATGCTTTAATTAGTTTGGGTTATACGGTGAGAACAAAAATTTTGAAAGAATATTATGATGATAGTTCCGGTCGTTTTTCCCAGAAAGCTAATTTAGATATCGAAATTGTCGTCGATATGTTTAATACCGTCGATCAATACGATCGAGTGATTTTATTTAGCGGTGATGGCGATTTTGAACGAGCGATCGAACTATTGCGCTCTAAAAATACTCATATTACCGTAGTTTCTACGGAAGGGATGATCGCTAGGGAATTGCGAAATGCCACCGATCGCTATATTGACCTGAATGATATTCGCAAAGATATCGAAAAAAGTGATTATTAATCGGCCGTTTTGTCTTTAAACCGGCTATTGATCCCATTTTTCTTTATTGGTAGTCCTCACCCCAAACCTTCTCCCAGAAGGGGATAGGTGAGGCAATTAACCATCTCTTGTTTATTTTTCCTTGAGTCGAAAGAGTAAAAACTGATTGACCTGATTCGGATTAAAATTATCATCACTGACTAAAATCAAAGAGCGACTACCATCAGCTAATCTTGGACCGAGGGTCATTGCTTCTAAATTATCTAAATCAATCCCCAAAGTCCCTAAATCTAGTAATAATTTTTTCCGCAAGGGTTGCACCTGTAAAGCTTCTAATTCCCCCGGTATTCTGGCGATTTTCGAGGTATCAGTGGCGCTCCCATTAACTACCTGAAATAGTTTCGCTCCAAAACCTTCTAAACCAAAAGTTCGCTCTAAACTGAGAAAATAACCCTCTTTTTCTAAAGCTAATAATTCCGTTAAACCGTAGTATCTCGCACTACTGGGAGGCTCATCTAACACATACAATTGTTCCGATACTAACACAGGCGCACCAATCGGATCAATAACATAATGAAGAAGTCGCACTCTGAGATTTTCTGATCTTTTTCCCGTAGGACTATCTTGAATTAAAGCGCTTTCTGTGGCAGTAAACAAACGAAAAGGATCGTCTTTGAGAGTGCTGGTAATCCCTAAAGTTAAGGATTCAAACCCTAAATTATCCTGTATTCCTTTTTGATTGCTATCATCCGGTAAAAAGCGATTAGGAATTAACAAAGACTCCTTTAATTGTCCCTGCAAATCAAATTCAGCCAGAAAAGGAGCAATTCCCTCTTTAACCGCACCTTCACTGGAAATAAACAAAGTTTGTCGGGGCGAAAAAGCGATACCTTCTGGGTCAATGGATCCGTTTTTAAACGTTTCTCCCTTGCCATCTTTTAGGAACGTGACCGCCTCTAAATTCACTTTTTTGATTTTTTCATCATTTATCTGCAAACTAGCCCGATAAAAGCGGGCTGGAGCTTTCTGAGAACGATCATCACTGAGGAGATAAAAGCGGTTATTGGCGCGATCATAGGTAATTGCCGATAAACCTCCCACCCTTGTGTCTTGATAATCCGCTTGTGGTAATTGATATTCTCCCAAAAACTCGATCGAGAGGGGTAGAAACATTCGTTGTTCTGCCAAAACTTGTGGGGAGACACCACAGGCAGCCAGACTAAAGGTTACAATTAAACTAGCAATTAAACCCAAAATTGGCAAACGCAAATTTTCGGCAGTCAGTCTCTTATAGAATTGATCGATCACAAAATATCATCCTCTACTACGCTCTTATCAATCTATTATGCTACGTTTTTCTCTCAGTTTATGGCTCTGTTTGATCGGTACTTCCCTTCCTCTCCTAGCACAAACAGAAACCCCTGCAGCCAATCCCCTCGAAACTCCCCTAAAAAGTCCTTTATTACCCGCAATCGATCGCCCTTTAACTCCCTTGGAGCATCGTCAACTGTTATTATACATCGATCAACGCGATGCTGAAGCTCAAGCTAAATACGATGCGGGATTAAATGAGGAAGCTTTTCCTATCTGGTATGAAGTGATTAAATTAAATCGTTATTTAGGAGCAAAAGAAGAAGTCAAATCTTTGGGAAAAGTGGGTTTAGCAGCTTGGAATCGAGATCGAACCGAGGATGTTAAATTAATTACTGCTCGTTTAAAAACTGTGCAACAAACCGCAGAAACTAACCAGACAATGGACGGGGAATTATTAGCATTACTAGGTACATCCTATCAACAGGTACGAGCTTTTAATGAGGCGATAATCATCTATGATAAAATCCTAGCTAATGCCAGACAATCTGGCGATAACACAGCAGTAGAAGCAACTTTAAATCAACTGGGTCAAATTCATTTATCTCGTTTTGATTATCAAAAAGCCGCCCCAGTTTACGAGGAATTATTAACTATTTCTAAGACGCAGAATAATTCTTTAACTCAAGGAATTTATTTGCAAAGACTAGCAGAAATTTATCGAGAATCTTTGCAACCAGCTAACGCAGTAAAAATTAAAGAAGAAATAGCTGAAACCCAGATCAGAAATCAGCAAATACAGTTAATCCCCGATCTAAAAATTCAAATTGGTTTAGATTATCAAGCTTTAAAAGATGCAAATAAAGCCAGCCAAAACTTTCAAGAAGCCTATTCTCTCGCTTTTGCTTTACAACAGTACGGCACCGCAGGAGAAGCTTTAAGTAAGTTGGCTGAACTTTATAAAAGTTATCAACAGGTGGATTATGCTTTACAAATCTATCAAGAATTAATTAAAGTCCACGAATTGGGTTATAATTACTACGGTTTAATGAACACCTATGATCAAATCGGTCAAATTTATCTAGAGAGAAAAAATTATCCCCAAGCTTTACTCGCTTTCCAAAAAGGTGCGGAATTAGCCCAAGCTATCCGTTATCGTGAACAATATTTTCAAACCCAAATCACCCAAGTTAATCAAGCAATAAATAATCCTGAACAGTGATCTTTAAGTCTTTGAATAGTTAACTATCAGATGGACAGGGGAATGGGGAAATGGGTACTAAGAAATATCTTCCCCAACACCCTAAAACCCCAACACCCCCCGCAACGCGCACGCAGTGACCACCCTAAAACCCAAAACCCAACCCACCAATGGAAAATTCCTATTCTCAATTAAGCGAAGACTTGCTGAAATTGCTGCAACACTTGCCTCACTTAAAAGATAGTAAATGGATTCAAAGATCTCTGGAAGCAATAGTCAGAATTGCCGGGGAGGAAATCGATCGCCTCGATTGGAAAATTTTAACCTATGCGATCGAAGATCTAGAAAAGGGATTTCAGGTATTTTACCCCTACCGTCACATTCGTAAACTTACCATTTTTGGCTCGGCACGCATCAAACCCGATAGCAGTGAATACCGTCTCGCAGTAGAGTTCGCGCGCTGTATCAGTCAATACGGTTTTATGGTGTTAACTGGTGCTGGCGGCGGTATCATGCAAGCAGGGAATGAAGGCGCTGGACGGGAAAATTCCTTCGGATTAAATATTCAGCTACCCTTTGAACAGGTGGCTAATCCCTATATCATAAATGATGCTAAATTAATCGATTTTAAATATTTCTTTACAAGAAAACTATTTTTTCTGCGGGAAAGTGACGCAGTAGCTTTATTCCCCGGTGGTTTCGGCACCCAAGATGAAGCCTTCGAGACGCTTACCCTCTGTCAAACGGGTAAATACGGACCCGCACCCCTAGTATTAATTGATGAGCCTGATGGGGATTACTGGCAAACTTGGCAAGAACAAATTAGTGAAAATCTGCAAAAAAGAGGACTGATATCCGCCGAAGATCGGAATTTTTATACAATTACCAACGATCTAGACCACGCTTGTCAAACAATTCGCCACTTTTATCGGGTGTATCACTCCAGCCGTTTTGTGGGAGAATCCTTTGTTATTCGTCTTAATCACGAACTAAGCGGGGAACAGATCGAACAAATTAACCAAAACTTCGGCGATATCGTAGTTAAGGGGAAAATCGCACCCAGTCAAATTCTAGAACGAGAGAGTCGGGATTCCAGCCACCATTTACCCCGTCTAGTTTTTTACTTTAACGGCAAGAGTTACGGACGCTTGTATCAGTTAATTGATCACATCAACGATTTAAGTCCTGTAGTTGCCCTAGAAGAGCATCCCGAAAGAAAATAAACCCTAGGCTAGAGTTTCCGGACAGTATCCTAAACCCTTAGTAAATTGTTGCCGAAAAACCTCTATATCTTGCTGATCTGGGGTACCATGGGACACGATCGCCACTTGGTAACGACGCATGACATCAATAGGAGATTGTCCCGTTTCCAAACTCCAAAAAACCATCTGGAGACGCATTTCCGGTTGATAGGGAATCCCTAACTCATTCATGTAGGCGCGAAAATCACCGTGTTGGCAAGGAGTGAGCATTTGATTAAACTTGACCTTGACCACCCAACCGTTAATCTGATGGATAACCGTCATCACGGAGGAGGGTAGATGAGTCATCGATCGCAGGTATTCGGTGACTCGTAGCGTTAGACTAGCGTTAGCAAGAAAATAGAGATAGTCCATAGTGGCCGCTGGGATGTTGGCTAATAGTCACGATTAGTGTTATATCTCTAGTCTGACGATAAACCGTTCCAGAGACCAAGGGGAGAAATCCCCGATTTAGTGAAGTTCGCCTGGGTAGAATTACCCAACTTTTGCGAAGATCTTTATGATGATAATGATGATGATCCCTGACCAATCACTCTCCAGCTACGATTATCACCTTCCTCCGGAGTTAATTGCCCAAAATCCCGCAGAACCCCGAGATAGTTCCCGTCTTTTGGTGGTAGATTCTCCTAATAGTCATAATTTAGCTATTTTTCGGGATTTACCCACTTGGTTAGAGCCGGGGGATTTGCTGGTTTTCAACGATACCCGCGTGATTCCGGCCCGTTTATTTGGACGTAAAATCACGGGCGCACCCGTGGAAATATTACTATTAGAAGAACAAGATGACCATCGTTGGTTATCTCTGGTGAAACCGGGAAAACGCTTTAAAGTCGGTTCAGAAGTCCTTTTTTATCCGAAAACAGGGCCGACGGAAGACGAAGAAAAATTCTGGTTAGCGAAAATAATCGATCGAGATCTGAACACCGGTGGTCGTCTGCTGGAATTTCAACGTCATCCCGGACGCAGTTTTTGGGATATGTTGGAGGAGTACGGTCATATTCCTTTCCCCCCCTACGTCACCGAATCAGAGGCGGAAGAAGACCGTTATCAAACAGTTTACGGTGATAAACAGGGTTCTGTGGCCGCTCCCACGGCCGGATTACATTTTACTCCCGAATTATTCCATAAGCTCGCCCAGAAGGGTATAGATACCGCCTATGTCACCCTTCATGTGGGAGTGGGAACCTTTCGTCCCGTGGAAGTGGAAAATATTACAGAACACATAATGCACCAGGAATTTTTGCAGATTTCCGCCGAAACTGCCGAAAAAATCGCTCAAACAAAAGCTAGAGGTGGCCGGGTTATCGCCGTGGGAACCACGGTAGCTCGCGCCTTGGAAGGGGCAATTAAAGAAACTAAGAGCGATAAATTAACGGCTTTTCAGGGAAAAACCAATTTATTTGTCTATCCGGGTTATCAATGGCGAGTTATCGACGGCATGATCACTAATTTTCACCTACCCAAGTCCAGTTTGATGATGTTAGTCAGTGCCTTAGTCGGACGGGAAAGACTATTGGCATTGTATCAAGCAGCTATCCAAGAGCGTTTCCGTTTCTATTCCTTCGGTGACGCTATGTTAATCCTACCCAGCGCTCGCAGCAGTAATCAGTAATCAGGAGACAGGAGCCGGTCGTCAGGAGTCAGGAGACAGGAGACAGGGGATTATTTCTATTTAGGGTTTGCTGAATCAATCTAAAAACCTTGTTGGATAAGGCTTTTAGACTTTTTTCCCCTCAAAAAGTGCTGACCTTTGGAGTGATCGGGGGTAAAATTCAGGTACTTTTTCCCTGAAAATTAGGTAGTTGACCACCTGAAAATCGATAAAACCCTACACCCCACACCCCACACCCCACACCCTGTCCCCAGGAAAAGCTACACCCTACACCCCACACCCCACACCCCACACCCCACACCCCACACCCCCACTTCCCAACTAAAAAAGGGAAAGAGCTAGGCTCTTTCCCTTTTTTTTACAGTTTATTCAAGTTGACACTCCCGCGCCGTAAAACGGCGGAGATTCTTAAGAGACGTAAATCCTTAAAGGGTTAGCCAAAAACCCGCTAGACACTCGCTCAATTGAGTCTGTGCTTACTTTCCTCAAGTGTACTAAAGAAATACATTAAATGTCAGGCCGTCCTTTTAGGACGGGATTTCAGACCCAAATTTTCGATGATTGTAGATGCACAGCAATCGAGGCTGAAATTACATTAAGCCCAATTGAGCAAGGATGCCTTTGTGGGTTAAGTATTCCGTAGCTACGCCAATAACGAAACCGAGCATGGCTAAACGACCATTCCAGTTTTCAGCGAAAGCGGTGAAGCCGAGTTTGTTTTCTTGCTTATCCATGGTGAATTGCCTTCCTATAAGAAAATTGCGTTTAAGTCAAGTGCTTGATATTTAATGTAACATAACTTCCCAGACTATGCAACATTTGTTTACATAAATTTTATTAATGTTGACCATAAACTTTTATGGGGGTAGGGTCAAGGGTTGGCATGGCGGCCGAAAATCAAGCCTGATCTTAGTTCTAGTAAACAACGGTTTTCCCATCCCTGACCGAAAAAGATTACAATCAAGCGAAAGGTCAAGAATCGATCGCCGTCGAGCGAGGAGTGAATATGCGCGCCTTACTGATTTATCCCGTTTTTCCGCCGACTTTCTGGTCCTATAACAAAATTCTGGAATTAGTTGATCGCAAAGTCTTACTTCCCCCCCTGGGTATGGTGACGGTGGCGGCGATTTTACCGCAGGAATGGGAATTTAAACTGGTCGATCGCAATATTCGGGCGGTGACAGAAGCAGAATGGGACTGGGCCGAAATAGTGATTCTTTCCGGCATGATTGTCCAACGTCAAGATTTAATCGAGCAAATTCACGAAGCCAAGCAACGGGGTAAACTGGTGGCCGTGGGGGGTCCCTATCCCACTTCTATCCCCCATGAAGTTGCCGAGGCCGATTTTCTGATTCTCGATGAGGGAGAAATCACCATCCCGATGTTTGTGGAAGCATTGGCAAAAGGAGAAACCAAAGGTGTTTTCCGCACCACAGAAAAACCCGATGTGACAATTACTCCAGTTCCACGCTACGATCTGCTCGATTTTGAAGCTTATGATTCCATGTCGGTGCAGTTTTCGCGGGGATGTCCCTTCCAGTGCGAATTTTGCGATATTATCGTTCTCTACGGTCGTAAACCCCGCACCAAAACCCCCGCACAATTATTAAAAGAATTAGATTATCTCTACGAATTAGGTTGGCGCCGGGGCGTGTTCATGGTGGATGATAATTTTATTGGCAACAAACGCAACGTTAAATTACTCCTCAAAGAATTAAAGGTTTGGCAAGAAGAACACCAGTATCCTTTCCGGTTTAACACGGAAGCATCGGTGGATTTAGCCGCCGATCCCGAATTAATGGAAATGATGGTCGATTGTTATTTTGATGCGGTCTTTTTAGGTATTGAAACCCCCGACGAAGAAAGTTTACAATTAACCAAAAAATTCCAAAATACCCGTAGTTCCTTAACCGAGACGGTAGAAAAGATTATTAAAGCCGGATTGCGCCCCATGGCGGGATTTATCATCGGTTTTGATGGCGAGAAAAAAGGAGCAGCCGAGCGCATCATTAATTTTGTCGAAGAAGCAGCCATTCCCACGGCTCTATTCGGAATGTTACAAGCTTTACCCAATACTGCTCTATGGACTCGCTTGGAAAAAGAAGGACGACTACGATTAACGGGGAAACAGGACATTAACCAAAGTACCCTGATGAATTTCGTTCCCACCCGGCCGATCGAAGATATTGCCACAGAATATATTGAAGCCTTCTGGACATTGTACGATCCGGAGGTATTTCTCGATCGCACCTATCGCTGTTTCCTGAAATTAGGCGCACCTAAAGCTAAACCTGCCTTTAAACTGCCTCGCCGGGCTGATATCTATGCCCTAGCGGTAATTATCTGGCGACAGGGCTTTAAACGTTCCACTCGCTGGAAATTCTGGCAGAATTTATTCGGTATTTTGCGCCATAATCCCGCCAATGCCGAACACTATATCACTGTCTGCGCCCACAACGAGCATTTCCTGGAATACCGTCAGATTGTCCGGGATGAAATTATGGCACAATTAGCCGAATTTCAACGCCAAGAGGCATTAATCGCCGAAAAAACCGCCATAGCGGCCTAATTAGGGCTTGCTGAATAAATCTAAAAACCTTGTTGGATAATATCTTTAGGCTTTTTTGAAATCAAAAAGTGCCAGCCCTGGGAGTGGTCGGGGGGAAAATTCAGGTACTTTTTCCC
>SFAQ01000170.1:0-11901 GCA_007096525.1 Microcystis wesenbergii Mw_QC_B_20070930_S4
TTCTGAATCGTAAGTTATAACTATTATAATCTCATTTCTCTTTGTGATCAGGTTCAAGATTTTCTAGTTTTTGACTGCTATAAGCATTAATACTCATTGCACAAGTGAGATGCTCCCGCAGGTGAGCAGGTGATTAGAAATAATCCCACGCTGAAGGCTAGATTGATCAATGCAGTCAAGCAGGGAGGAACCGAAGCCTTAAAGGTATTTTTTCCCGTGATTAGTATTCCGATGGAAACGATTCGGGGATTTCTAGAAGCCGAATAATTTAATCCAAGTTGCTAGTTATAATCATCGCCGTTCCGATCCCCCTAAATCCCCCTTAAAAAGGGGGACTTTGAGTCTGGTTCTCCCCTTTTTTTTCAAGAGGGGGCAGGGGGGAGCAAACCTAGAAATCATAGACAAAATTTGTAACTAGCAACTTACGTTAATTTACTCTTTTCCTTCCTTGTGATTGATCAGGTTTCCTTCAACATTGCCAGCGACTGTGTCAACTGGTGCATTAAAGTTAAAGTTTTGAATTATTTGGGGAGAGGTGGAAGATTGAGGAGTTTCCGATAATGATGCTTTTTCTATAGAAGATTTTTTCTCGGAGTCGGTAGGCAGGGACATCGGTTCGAGAGAATATTGTTTGGTTTTACTTTGAACTGAAGCTATGATAGCGATTAAATCATAAAGTTGATAAATTGATGTTATTTTAGGAATTCTTTGGTAAAGTACGCTCAAAGTTTCAAGAGTGGCGATTTTTTTAAAAATATTAACAGTAGTTAAATAAACTGACTCATCTTTATCGTTGAGAGCTTGTAAGAGTAAATCTAATATATCATCTCGTAGCGGAAAATTTTCTGATTGCTGGATAGCTGCCTGTCTAATTTCTTCATCGGAGCTATTGATAGCGACAAATATATCTTTAATCGATTCGTATTTTGAAAGCTTCGGAATCGCTCTTACAAGAGGACCGTATGATCGAATTTTTCCAAAAGAAGGAATTATATTATATAAATGATTTTCCTTATCGAGATAGGGTTTATAGTGAATAGGAAAGTTTAGACCTTGCTCGTCACAATAATCTTTCAGTTTGTACAAGGTATCAATGTTAGTAATATTTTTTATTACATATCCTATTCTCTGGATCAAAAAGCCATCTTTTTCTCCATCTATTAAATCCAGTAAAGCTGATATTAATTTAGGATCATTTAAAATTTCAAATATATCAATAATTTTAAATTTTATCGCTAACGAAGCGATTTTAAAAATATTTATTAAAGATGGGATATCTTGGGAATGCGAAATTTGCTCTAGGATGGCTGCCGATTCAAGACAAACTCTAGTTTCTTGATCTTTTAGTAGGTCAATCAGTGTTCCTCTTGATTTTTCCGAAGAAATATTTCCTAAAGCCCTGACGATGGCGATCTTTTCATCTAACGAAGATTCTAAATTTTTACATAAAATATTGTGTGCTTTTTCTGAACCCGTTTTTCCCAACAAGTACAATCTATATAAAGGAGAAACCGGTAACTCCGCTACCCATTGAACCGTTTCTTCCTGCCATAACGGGTCAACCTCTCCCGCTAACCTCGCTCCTAAGCCAAAATCTACTGCTAAGGCTAACCTAACGACCTTTAACGCCAGTTCTTTATCCTTCAATAACCCCAACATCAGCGCGATGGGTTCTGTCCACTTGAGATAGTTGAGATAGCGCCACTGTAAATCCCTGTCGTTCAACTTCTGCAACTGTTGTAATAAATACTCGGCGGCGTAATATTCCTGTATTAGTTGGTGATGAAACTCGATACTGTCTTCGTCTAGCTTTTGGATGAGATGATGATTTTCTAAATCACTCAACCAGAGACACTGACGAGTAGTGGAATAGTTATTTTCGTTATTTTCTTGTAAAAATTCTCTGATAATACTTTTAGCCTCTCTGATTCCAATCGCTGGCTTATCTTTACGCTTAGTCATTTCAAAGGCCAGATATTCCAGAGATTCCGACCATAATAGCTTAGAATCAGCTAGAGTTGTAACGTCCGCTTTGCTCTGCTTGTAATGCTGGCGAGTAAACCGCCTAAAAGTCTCTCCTAAATTATCGGGAATTTTCTCGTTCTCATCGTAGACGAAACATAGCATCAACAAAAATAAGGGCGTTTCCCCTAACTTTTTTAATCGTTCATTATTCAACTGATTTAATAGCTTTTCTCCTTTGTCTTCTAGATATCCTCGGACAAACGATCTCATCCTTCCTTCGGTTAGTGGTTGCATCGTTAACCGTGTCTCGATTCCTAAATTTCCCCATATCCCTAAGTCTCGTGTGGTAAAAACCATCGGCACTTTTGGATGAGCGTCTCTAAACACTTTTACCTCTTTAGTCGCCTCCTCGGAAGGTAATTCATTAACTCCATCGAGCATTACAAACAATTGATTCTCGAATAACAGTCTATCGATCTCTGGATCGTTCAAATAAATCTTATGGCTTTTCAAAAAGTTATGAATCAGGGCAATTGTTGAAGTTTTGTGTGATCGCAATTTGATGAAAACCGGAATTCGGGTTTCATCTCTTTTTCCTGCTTCCTCGAACAATAACCGCACCAAAGCCGTCGATTTCCCTGATCCCGGTTTCCCCTGTAGCAACACATGATTGTCCGAATCGTCCGAATCAAGGCTATATTTCCGTAATCCCGCTAAAATCTCTAACCTTTGGGGTTGTTTATCCTTTTTCCCCAGAAATGTCTCATCTGGAACCGTCTCCACTTGTAAATCCTCTAGTGGAGAGGAATTACTAAACCAATCATTTTTAACACGAATAATCGTGTCAACTTGCCACCATTTTTGATAGCTCTCTTGAATCGAATCGAAATAGAGTTGCCAGTTTACCATAAAGACTGGTGTGGGAAGATATTTCTAGAATAGCTCAACTTTTTCCCCTATGGGTGTATCGATGAGAATATTCCTGTGCAATCGTTCGAGAAAATTCGCCAGTTTTTACCCTGTTAAATGCCATCAGACAAAAACAAAATTATTTATTAACATAAAATGCTTTAATATTGACAGGAAATATCTCATTGATTAGAATAAATAAATATATGATAACATCTGTAAGTTTCTCCCCCAAAATTATAGTCGTGACTTCGCCCAATGGTTATTAGGAGAACCCCTCTCCTTCACCCAATCGCTACAGCAATTCTGGCGGGATTAGTATTAAGTAAGGAAATCATCGGAAGCTTATTAAGGGAAGAAATTATGCGCGAATCAGTCATTTATCAGGATATCCGGGAAAGTGGAAAAGCACAAGGAAGACGGGAAGGAAGACGAGAAGAAGCGGTTTCTTTGATTCTACGGCTACTTAACCGTCGTTTAGGTGAAATATCCCCCACTTTAGACCAACAAATCCAAGAACTATCTCTAGAACAATTAGAAACTTTAGGAGAAGCGCTGCTCGATTTTACCAGCTTGACAGATCTGACCACTTGGTTATTGGAGACAGAAACTTAAATCCCCAGAAGATGTCTGCTCGTCCTGCGTTAAATTTTTAAATACTGGCTTTTTTTGTATTGATTTAACCATGGCTACTAGCGATATCTCCAATTCTACTCACTCATCCCCAAAAACCCTGCCAAAATTGGGACTTTTCACCATGTTTCGCCTAGGACTCTTTCAGATGGGACTAGGTATTATGTCCCTGCTGACTTTGGGGGTTCTCAATCGAATTATGATCGATGAGTTAAAAGTTTTACCCTTTCTCGCCGCAGCTGCGATCGCTATGCACCAGTTTGTTAGTCCAGCGCGCATCTGGTTTGGGCAAAGATCCGACGGTAAAACTATTTTTGGTCATCATCGCAGCGGTTATGTCTGGATTGGGGCGGCAGTTTTTACCGCTTTAGCTTTTATTGCTTTGCAGGTAGTCTGGCAATTGGGACTTAGTATTCAAACTTCGGGATGGAATACCATTTCCTACGCCTGGATTGCCCTCTTAGCCTTAATTTTCGCCCTCTACGGACTAGCTTTAAGCGCCAGTTCTACCCCTTTTTCCGCCCTCTTGGTGGATGTGTCCGATGAAGATAATCGATCGCAATTAGTTGGTATAGTTTGGTCAATGTTGATGGTGGGAATCGTTGTCGGGGCGATCGTTAGTTCTCGTTTGCTGGATACTCCCAATATCTGCGGTACAAATATTTTGACCTATGATCCGACTCAATCAGCCCCTATAGCCAATATTCCGCAGCTAAAGGCGAATATTAACCCCGTGTTTGCGATTATGCCCGCTATCGTTTTCGTTCTCTGTATTTTAGCGACTTTTGGCGTAGAAAAAAAATATTCTCGTTTTAGTTCCCGTTCCACTCTTGTGCAAAGAGAGGATCAAATTACCTTCAAGGATGCGTTACAGGTTCTCACCGCTAGTCGGCAAACCGGTTTATTTTTCACCTTTCTGCTGATGATGACTTTGAGTTTATTTATGCAGGATGCAATTATGGAACCGTTTGGGGGCGAGGTTTTTGGGATGTGTATCGCCCAAACCACCCGATTAAACGCTTTTTGGGGAACCGGAACCCTTTTTGGTATTGCTGCCACGGGATTTATGCTAATTCCCCGCGTCGGTAAACAAAAAACCACTAAATATGGCTGTATTTTTGCAACAATTTGTTTTATTATCTTGATTTTTGCTGGTTTTTCTGCTAATCAAAGTTTATTAAAATCAAGCTTGCTCTTTTTCGGTTTAGCTTCGGGAATGATTACCGCTGGGGCTACCAGTTTAATGTTAGATTTAACCGCTGCCGAAACTGCGGGAACTTTTATCGGCGCTTGGGGATTATCCCAAGCGATCGCACGGGGATTAGCCACGGTTTTAGGCGGTACGATTTTAAATATCGGTAAAGTTGTCTTTTCTAGTCCAGTTTTAGCCTATGGCTTAGTTTTTCTCGTGCAAGCATTGGGAATGATCCTAGCAGTTTGGTTATTAAGTCGCGTTGATGTCAAGGAATTTAAGGAAAATGCCCGAGCAGCGATCGCAAAGGTAATAAAAGGAGAGATCGACTAGCAAAAGCAAGCAAAAGTGAGATAACAGGAGAATTAGCCCGATCGGGGGAAGTTGGTTAGCAGCTTTTTTCCTATCCTAAAAGTAGAGAGGAAAACGAAAGAGGAGGCTAAAACGATGAAACGGACTTTAATGATTGCCCTAGGTTCCCTAGCTTCCTTACTACTGATTAACCCCGTCGGTGCGGAAAATCCCCGACAGGTGCAACAATTATTGAATACGCGAGAATGTCCGGGCTGTGATCTCCGGGGTGCAGATTTAAGAGGGGCGCATCTAATCGGTGCAGATTTGAGAAAAGCGAATTTACAGGGAGCTAATCTGGAGGAAGCTAACTTAGAGGGCGCAGATTTGACCGATGCTAACCTAGAAGGCGCAAATTTAACCGCAGCTTTTCTGACTAATGCCAGTTTGAATCAAGCTAATCTCAATGGAGTTAATTTCACCAGTGCCATGATCTATGATGCCGATGTGACAGGTGCATCAATGGAGAGAATTAACTTGACAAATGCTCAGATTTATGGTACAGGCATCGCTGTGGGTGGTGGCAATCCTTAGATGTTCTTGTCCTCAAAATATAGTTAATTTTGTAACAGATGCAGGTGTTGCGTCTGTTTTTTTATACACTCTTAAGTAGGTAGGTGTTAAAAATTGTCAGATACCCCCCTTATCAAGGGGGGCAGGGGGGATCGAACCCAAAATCTATCTTCAATTTAATTATAACCACTTACTTACTAAATAGTTTGAGTTATAAAATAACCGGCATGACTCAAATCACACCGCGCTCTAGTGTCTTAATTGTCGATGATTTGCCCAATAATGTGCGGCTATTGTCGATTATGCTCACCGAGAAGGGATATCAGGTACGCAAAGCGATTAATGGACAGATGGCCCTGAATACAGTGCGATCGCTAATTCCCGATCTGATCCTCCTCGATATTAATATGCCCGATCTCAATGGTTATCAAGTTTGTGAACAGTTAAAAGCTGATGAAAAAACCAGAGAAATTCCCGTGATTTTTATCAGCGCTCTTGATGATGTCTTCGATAAAGTCAAAGCTTTTCAAGTGGGAGGTGTCGATTATATTTCTAAACCTTTTCAAGGGGAAGAAGTGATGGCCCGCATCGAAAATCAATTAACTATTTGCCGTCAAAAAAAACAACTCCAAAACGAAATTAAAGAACGTCAAAAAACTGAGGAAACTTTAGAAATTTATCTTCATGCTGTCTCTCATGATCTCCGCAATCCCGTGATCGGGATGTCAATGATCTTAAATAATTTAATTAAAAATTCTCAGGGAGAAACTAAAGAAGTGTCCCTGAAGATTTTACAACAGATGGCCAACAGTTGCGATCGACAATTAACTTTAATTGATTCTCTCGTCGAAACCCGACAAAATGATCTTTGGGGAGTTTCCCTAGAACTAAAGCCTTTATCTCTCTACGAAATTGGTCAACAAATTAGTCAGGAATGGGAGTTAAGATTAAGGGAAAATCAAGCAATTTTAATTAATAATTTTTTCCCCGATTTACCTTTAGTTAATGCCGATGCTCACCATCTCTGGCGAGTTTTTGAGAATTTATTAGCCAATGCCCTTAAACACAATCCCCAGGGGATAATTATCACTTTATCCGCTAGACTAGAGGGCAATTATCTCCGGTGTAGTATTGCCGATAATGGGGTGGGAATTAGTGAAACCCAGAGAAAACAATTATTTGATCGCTATCAACGAGGCAATAATAATAATCAGATTAGTTTAGGACTAGGTTTATATCTATGTCGTCAAATTATCCATGCTCACGGAGGTGAAATTGGCATTATGAATAATGACGAAAAAGGTTCACAATTTTGGTTTACTTTACCCTACTAAGCTATTGACTAAATAGGTAGATGTTAAAAACTGTCAGACACCCCCCTTATCAAGGGGGGATTAAGGGGGGATCTATCTTCAATTTAATTATAACCAGCTACTTATCTACATTACTCGTTAAGACTGTCTATGAGCAGGAAGAGCCAGTTTAAACATTTGTTTTTTTCCGTGACCGGAGAAAGAAAGGGCTAAGATCTATCTAGATCAACTATCTTGACTTGCCATGGCCGCCAATGCCGACTATTCCGCCCATTCCAGCGTTAACTTGCAACAACCTTGGCATACCTATCCGGTGGAAACCACCCTATCTATCCTCGGTAGTTCGGCTGTTAATGGCCTCAATAGAGAGCAAATCGCCCAAAGAATTAAATATTATGGCAAAAATGAACTACAAGAACGTCCAGGGCGCAGTAATTGGCAAATTCTCCTAGATCAGTTTACCAATATTATGCTCCTCCTCTTAATTGCCGTGGCCATAATTTCTGGGGGACTAGATTTACTGGCATTACAGCGCGGTCATCTGGCTAAAATTGGCGTTCCCTTCAAAGATACGATCGCTATTTTAACAATTGTTATCCTCAATGGTATCCTCGGCTATCTGCAAGAAAGTCGCGCCGAAAAAGCTCTGGCCGCTTTAAAAAAACTTTCCTCTCCCCAAGTTAATGTTATTCGCGAGGGCCAACGCACGGAAATAGATGCGGTTAATCTCGTCTCCGGGGACATCATGCTGATTGAAGCGGGAACCCAAATCAGCGCCGACGGCCAAATTATCGAAGCTTTTAACCTGCAAATTCGCGAATCGGCCTTGACAGGAGAGGCAAATAGTGTTAATAAATCCGCCTCCATTGACCCCTTAGACCGGGATACTCCCCTTGGCGATCGCTTAAATTTTGTCTTTACTGGAACAGAGGTACTGCAAGGCCGGGCCAAGGTCATCGTTACCAATACGGGGATGACCACGGAATTAGGCAAAATCGCTCAAATGTTAGCAACAGTCGGCAATGAACCCACTCCTCTCCAAAAAAGAATGACTCACTTGGGTAATGTCCTTGTTGCTGGTTCTCTCATTCTAGTTGCCCTGACTATTACCATCGGCCTGATCAATGCCGGTTGGTCGGCCCTAGAGGAATTAGTGGAAGTTTCCCTTAGTATGGCAGTAGCTGTCGTTCCCGAAGGATTACCCGCAGTTATCACCCTAACTCTCGCCCTAGGTACCCAACGCATGGTCAAACGTCAGGCCTTGATTCGCAAACTGCCGGCAGTAGAAACCCTTGGTTCCGTTAATGTGATCTGTTCCGACAAAACTGGGACGCTAACGGAAAATAAAATGACCGTGCGGGAGATAGAGACAATTAATCGCAATTTTTCGGTGACTGGGGAAGGATATAGCCCAAAAGGACAATTTTTAGACTCCGAGCAACAGGCGATCGATCCCAAAACCGATCTAGAATTACATCATCTTTTAATTGCCAGTGTCCTCTGCAACGATGCCAGTTTAAGCCTCGATAACGGTCACGATAGCATTTTAGGCGATCCCACGGAAGGAGCCTTATTAGTTTTAGGGGCGAAAGCGGGCTTAAATTTATCCCTAACCAAGCAAGAGTTCCCTAGAATCGCTGAAATCCCCTTTTCTTCCCAAAGAAAGCGAATGTCGGTCATTTGTCAAGGAGTCAATCCCGTACTATTTACCAAAGGTTCCCCGGAATTAATCCTTGAACAATGTCTCTCCTATCAATCGGGATTAGAAAGTCTTCCTTTTGGGGATAGGGAAAAAGAAAAAGTCTTAGTCGCTAACAATGCTATGGCTAACAGGGGTTTGCGAGTCTTAGGATTAGCCTATAAAAACCTGATTTATCCACCAGAATCAACTGAAATCAGCGAAGATGAGCTAATTTGGCTAGGAATGGTCGGTATGATCGACGCACCACGACCGGAGGTACAAATCGCCGTGGCTAGGTGTCGAGAAGCGGGAATCCGTCCGATCATGATCACCGGCGATCATCAATTAACCGCTCTAGCGGTGGCTAAAAGTCTTGGTATTGCCCAAGCGGGAGCTTTAGTCATCTCAGGACAAGAATTAGATAAATTATCACCAATTCAGCTAGAAAACCTTATTGACAAAACTAACATCTATGCCCGTGTCTCCCCCGAACATAAATTAACTATTGTCCGCGCTTTGCAAAAAAAGGGTAAATTTGTCGCTATGACCGGAGATGGGGTTAATGATGCTCCGGCCCTGAAACAAGCAGATATCGGTATTGCTATGGGAATCTCCGGCACCGATGTCACCAAAGAGGCTAGTGATATGATTCTCCTCGATGATAATTTTGCCACTATCGTCGCTGCTACGGAAGAAGGGCGAGTGGTTTATCACAATATTCGCAGTTTTATTAAATATATTCTCGGCAGTAATATCGGGGAGGTGATTACTATCGCTGCTTCGCCTCTTTTGGGTTTAGCTACTCCCCTAACTCCCCTACAAATTCTCTGGATGAATTTAGTTACTGATGGTGTACCCGCTTTAGCTTTAGCTGTGGAACCCGCTTCTCCTGATATTATGCGTCGCCCTCCTTTTAGTCCCCAAGAAAGTATTTTTGCTCGCGGTTTGGGCAGTTATATCGTTAGAATTGGGATTATTTTTTCGATTATTAATATCACTCAAATGTTGATCGCTGTGCGCTTGGATCCGCTTTTTGGTAATACTGGTTCATGGAAAACTATGGTTTTTACTACTCTCTGTTTAGCTCAAATGGGTCATGCCATTTCTGTGCGATCGAGCGATCATCTTACCATAGAAATGAATCCTTTGACTAATCCCTATCTCTGGGTAGCAGTAACCCTGACGACAATTTTTCAACTGATGTTAATCTATGTTCCTGCCCTGCGGGATTTTTTTGGTACTCAATTTTTAACTAAAGAAGAATTATTAATCTGTTTGGGATTTAGTACCTTATTATTCGTTTGGGTGGAGTTAGAAAAATTATTTACCCGTTGGTATCATCGGCGATAATCAGGGAGCTTTTTTCATTGTTCAGTAAACAGTAAACAGTAAACAGTGAATTGAAAACTCAAATCTGATAACTGATAAACCCCATCCACAGGGAAAACCCTTGTTTGGCTTTTTCAGCTACGAGCCTTGCATAGCAATACTTTTAAGGCTTAGTGCCTTGGCTGTGAAATTCCAGTTCTCTAGCTGATTGCAGTTTGGCTTACTATTAAAAACTGATTTGATCTAAGATTGAATCAGCAATATTTTATTGGGAGTATCAAACAATGGAACCAATTTCTCTGATTGTCACCGCCTTGACTGCCGGTGCGGTTGCTGCAAAGATACATATCAAGGTTTGAAAACCTTGATTAAGCGTAAGTTTGCTAATGATGCTTTGGCACAGGCAATGGTAGAGGCAAAACCAGAGGATATCAAGAAAGATGAAGGTTTGTTAAAAGATAAAATTGTCGAAGCGGGGGTTGATAAAGATAATGAAATCACTAAATTAGCCCAAGATTTACTAGACAAGCTCCAAAAACAGCCCGGTGGACAACAAATTATCACCCAAAATATTAGTCTGGACACAGACAGGGTTTTTCGCGCTTGGCAGGAGCGTTTGCGGGGGGCGATGGGGCAATGGCAGCAGACGCAGGGGGATGAAGGCTCATTGTTGCGGGGGGCGGCGTTGGCGGAAGCAGAAGAACAACTGAAGAAACGCCCAGAAGATATTAGCCAAAGTGAACAGGATTTTATTAAGCGGAGTCTTGAGGAACGAGAACGTATAAAACAAGAAAAAGAAGCCCGCAGGCGGCGCGAAATTAAGACTGCTTGGGGCATTGCGGCGGGTTCGTTGGTGGCGGTGGTGGTTAGTACGGGATTGGGTTTCATGGCTTGGAAACAAACACAACAAGCGGAACTTAATCTGGCAAATGCTCGCGGGTTTTCTTCCTTGTCTTTGTTTGATAAAGGAAAAGAGTTAGATGCTTTCGTCGAAGCGATTAAAGCGGGAAAAATTCTACAAAAGCAGCAGACGTACAACAAGGAGGTGACTAATGCCTTACAGGAACTTCTCAACCGCAAAAGTGAACGCAATCGCTTAGAGGGGCATGATGACTTTGTCAGTAGCGTTAATTTTAGTCCCGACGGCAAGACATTGGTGAGCGGTAGTTGGGACAACACTATCAAAATCTGGAATCTTGGGACAGACTGGGGCTTAAGTGATTTAATGGAGCGTAGTTGCGATTGGGTGCGGGTTTATTTGCAGAATAATATTAATGTCAGGGAGGAGGATATGCATTTGTGTGATGGGATTAGTACAAAGAATTAGCCCACCAATTTAATAATAAAGTTGCTCTGTTACAGCCGATTGTTAATTTAGGTTTTTTTTCAGAGATAATCGCCGCAAACAGAAACATAAATCGTAGTGGACTGTTTCAGCTAATTTGGTGTATTAGAAAAATGCTATAAATTATATAATCTAAGACTTTAAGTCGAAATCTATTGCCCTATTTTAGCTGAAACAGTCCAGTAGGGTGCGTTAGCCAAAGCGTAACGCACCAATTTAATAATAAAGTTGGTGCGTTACAGCCGATTGTTAATTTGGTTTTTTTTCAGAGATAATCGCCGCAAACACGCACCCTACAAGAGCGGCGATCGCATTAAATACGTTTTATTTACCTCAATAACTCTGTTGCTTCTTTTAAGACTTGATTAATTTCGGGTTTGTGACAACTAATTACATCGTTTGGTAAATGCTTGTGATGGGGAAAAGTAGAGAGATTGGGAAAGTGAGGGGTACTATCATAACGAAAAACTAGGTTGTTTTTTTCATTTTGTAAATGGTAACGATAATCTAGGAATTCTAAGTAATTGTCTGTGATTACTATAGCTTCGTTTACAGAAGTGTTGAACGATAGCTTCATAAGGCAAAAAAGCGACACAAATATGGTATTATAGTCACATCAAAATTGTCATTACTATTATCATGATGCTAAACTCTTTGGCGGGAATTGTCA
>SFAQ01000171.1:0-4749 GCA_007096525.1 Microcystis wesenbergii Mw_QC_B_20070930_S4
AAACAGTTATAAGGTTGGTCGGAGTTGACCTGTTAGATTCAGTCAAGGGACTGAAGACCTTACTAGGCGGTTATTTCGGGCATTTCAGCCTTGTTTCATGCCTAAACGTTTCGCACCATTTCTTAACATTCTGCCTCACTCGGTAGCCGATATTCCTGTTTTCTTTCCCTTGATAGTCGTTTACAGAATTCCGTTGCTTCACACCAGTTGACTCTTTCTACGGGTAGCTCATCCCCTTTGAAGCGAGAGGGGTTTGTCTTCAGGTTGATGTCTATTAGAGTTCTTGCATAATTAATTTTTGATAGTTCACAAATGAGAAAAATAGGCATCAAATTGGATAAAATCTCTAAATAGAGTATTTAATTGATTAATGCTCATTTTTAATTCTCCTGACTTTGATTTTTGCAAGATGTCTAGTGATGAGGTTTTAGGGACGGCGAATGGTGCTTATGCGATCGCTCTTAAGGAGATTTACTTAGGGTTAGCTGAATATCAGTGAAAGCTTTGCTAGAAAAGGGTTTAGGTTTTTTGGTCAAGAAAAATGCCAGAAACAAACCGAGAGTAGTTCACACTCTTATTTAACGGTGGTGGGCAATGTCCATCCTGGGAAAAACTACGGGGTGAGCGATATCGGTCTTCGGGTATTTAAACGAATCCCGCACGGCCTGTCGCTCCAGGAGCGTGCGAGCCGGTAATCGGTAGAGCGCCCCGTGGTTTTGTCCTTAACGGTGAAAGTGATCGAGCCATCTGACGACTGTTCGATACCGGCTGGTCCCTCTAGAAAAGCCCCCTCTCGAACGGTAGCGACCGGTTTGAAAGCGCCTTGTATTTCCACAAAAAGAACCTGACGGGTAATTCCCCACAACGGCTCCTTATCCACTTTTTGAAACAAACTCAACCAACTTCCGGCGAGTGTGTTGGGAACAGAGATACCTATCACCAGTGGCCCTGCTTTGATTTCCCTCAGAAAAGGATCGCGGAAACCACCAGCGTTAGTCACGAAAGTTCTCCCGGAGTGAGTGCTGTGGATGTACCACCCAGTTATAAGGTTCCGACTCCGCGCACTTTCTCCTGAAAGTATGGTAGTGACAGTAATCCCATCGTAAAAGAACAACTCATCTTTTATCCCTCTGAGCAAAATACCTCGTAATTGCGGGACATCGTAAACGGGGTGAACAAGACTAGCCCCCCGTGCGATCGCGACCATCTCTTTCGCTTCTCCAGCAATGATCTCGAAGGTGGTAAGGGATGATCGTCCCCAAAATGTAGCGCGATGACCCGTGATAAATACGCGATCCAACGCGCGGCTGTAAACTCCCTGAGCGAGGATACAGTTACCCCAGAAACGATGCCAAAACGAGCAGGGTCGCTCGTAGAGTTCGGGAAGTGCCTTCGGTGTGCCAAGGGTAGGGGGATTAGCATTCAGATCGAGCCGGGCCATGTAATCGATTTGTCCCCCATCGATCCAGAGCCAACCATCTTGGGTCGAAATCAGAGCCTCAATCTGGCCGTAATCGTATTGCGGGGCCCTCACCGATACAAGAGGTGTGGTCGCGCCACTCCGCTTCAGTAGCAGGGTATCGACACCGGAGACGACTACCTCCAACGATTGGCCCCGCGTTGGGATTGTTACTCGTGCCGGTTTATTCGGGGATAATGTTAATCTCGTCTCGGTTTTTCGCTCTACTGGTGAGAGGCAATATTTATCTAAAGGTTCGGCTATAACTCGCGGAACGTTAGCGACGAGAATTAAAAATAACAATCGAAAAATAGGTCGCCACCAATTCCGATAATCATCCTGACCACCCCAAGAATTGTTAAATAACATAAGCGGTTTCTCCCGACGCTGATTGCCTGCCTTCTCGACTTGTCCTTAACCTACATTCTCAACAGAGAAAACGGGTTTCTTCGAGAAACTATTTAGAAACCCGTTTTCTTTGAGAAACCCGTTTTCTTGTAATAAATGTTAATTTTTGTGATAGCACCCTTGAAAAATTGGGGATTGTTGCCACAAAATAGCCGCAGTAATCTTTCTAGGTCAATGTCATGACTTCTATCCTTTGGCCGATTTTTCCTGCCTTTTACGATGTTTTGTTCGATTTAGCTCAATCTGATGGATTTTGGGCGAATTTGGCAATCGCTGTAGGTTAAGGGGGTAAGGTCATAACAATCCGTTGCCAAAACCGACTTTTCAGAATACAATGGAGAAGAGTAGTCATTCATCGCTCAGATTAGTTAAGATGATATTACATGACTAATAATATTGACCATGACCGCTTATTTAAAGAGTTAATCTCCACCTTTTTTGTCGAATTTATCGAGTTATTTTTTCCTCAATTGATGGATTATTTAGATAGGGACTCGATTACTTTTTTAGACAAAGAAGTATTTACTGATGTCACGGAAGGAGAAAGGTATGAAAGCGATTTAGTCGCACAAGTTAAGTTTCGAGGAAAAGAATCTTTTTTTCTGATTCATGTAGAGGCGCAGGAAAGTTCCCGCAAGTGGTTTAACCGGCGAATGTTTACTTATTTTGCTCGCTTTCATGAGAAATTTGTCTTACCGATTTATCCGATTGTAATTTTTTCTTATTCAAAGCCAAAAAGAGAAGCGATTAGTCAATATGTAGTCAATTTTCCCGATTTAAAAGTCTTAGAATTTAACTATCAAGTAGTGCAGTTAAATCGATTAAATTGGCGAGATTTTCTCAATCAACCGAATCCGGTTGCTTCAGCTTTGATGGCTAAGATGAACATTGCCGAGAAAGAGCGAGCCAAGGTTAAGGCGGAATGTCTGCGCTTGTTAATTACTTTAAGGCTAGATGCGGCGAGAATGCAATTAATTTCCGGATTTATTGATACATATCTCAATCTAAATCCGGTGGAAGAGATACAATTTCAAGAAGAGATTAGCACATTTAGTGGACCCGTACAGGAGGGAGTTATGCAAATTACCACCAGCTGGATGCGTCAAGGTATTGAACAAGGTATTGAACAAGGTATTGAACAAGGTATCGAACAAGGTATCGAACAAGGTATCGAACGGGAAAAGACATTGATTATTCGTCAACTTAAACGCAAGTTAGGGGAGATTAATCCTTCATTAGAAACTAAAATTATGGAGTTAAGTATTGATGATGTCGAAGTATTAGGAGAAGCTTTATTCGATTTCTCTACGGTTGAAGATTTAATCACTTGGTTAAATACTTTATAATGCCTAGCTTTGACGTTAGCGATCGCCTTCTGACAACAACCCACTAAAATTGTCATAATGAAACAGACAAGCGCTAATTATGATGAACCTTGGAAAGAAGCATTAACCGAGTATTTTGAAGCGTTTTTATGCTTCTTCTTTCCTGAAGTTCACCAATTGATTGATTGGAGAAAAATTCCCGAATCCCTAGAAAAAGAACTCAAACGGATTACCGCTTCAGCAAAGACAAAAAAACGTTTTGCTGACAAACTCTATAAAGTTTGGTTACTCAGGGGTGAAGAAGTCTGGATTTTGATTCATATTGAAATTCAAAGTCAATACGAAGAAAACTTCCCTCAGAGGATGTATATTTATAACTATCGTGCCTTTGATTTGTATCAGAAACCGGTTATCAGTCTCGCTATATTAGGAGATGAACGAGTAAATTGGCGACCAGACTCCTATAATTATACCATTGCTGGCTGTGAAGTCACCCTGAAATTCCCAACGGTTAAATTACTGGACTATGAGGAAAGATGGTCAGAACTAGAAGCAAGTAGCAATCCCTTTGCTATAATAGTCATGGCACACCTGAAAACAAAAGCGACTACCGAGAAGCTGCCAGAACGGGAACAGTGGAAATGGAAGTTAATCAGAGGATTATATGAAAAGGAGTTCGAGAGGGAACAAATAATTAAATTATTTGAAATCATCGACACAATGATGACTCTATCAACTAAATTACAGGAAAGTTTAGAGAGTAAAATTAAACAATTTGAGGAGGAAAGAACCATGCCTTTAATGAGTAATATGGAGTTACGAGGAAGGAAAATTGGTGAGGAAATTGGGGAGTTACGAGGAATAGAACGCGGTAGGGAAATCGGTAAGGAAATTGGTAAGGAAATCGGTAAGGAAATTGGCGCGTTAGAAAAAAGCCGCGATGCCATAAAAACAGTTTTAACCGTGCGGTTTGGACAGATTTCTTCAGAAATTGAAGAGATAATCGGCAAAATGACTAACCCTACTATCTTAGAAGAGCTACTAAAATTAGCAGCTACTGCTCATTCTCTCGCAGAATTTAAGCAGTCTTTGGCAAAAATCAACATCTAGAAAACGGGTTTCTTCTTGAGAAAACGGGTTTCTTCGAGAAACTATTTAGAAAAAGGGTTTCTTTGAGAAAGCCGTTTTCTGGTAATAAATGTTAATTTCTGTTACAGGGGTCTTGAAAAATTGGCGCTTGTTGAGCTAAAACTGTTAGCAATAAACCTTTGCAGTTAATGTCATGACTTCTTCTCTTTTGCCGATTATTCCTGCTGTTGACGATATTTTGTTTAATTTCGCTCAATCTGATGGCTTTTGGGCGAATTTAGAAACCGCTTTTGGCACAAGTTATGATGTGGTTAAGGCAACAGAATTACGACAGCAGTGGCAAAGTCGCAATTTCAGTCAACTTCCCCCAATTGAGGTACTCAGTGGTGAAGTTTTAGGGACAGCGAAGGGTGCTTATGCGGTTAGCACTAATAAAATTTATCTATCAGAGTCTTTTTTGAATGTTGC
>SFAQ01000172.1:0-19160 GCA_007096525.1 Microcystis wesenbergii Mw_QC_B_20070930_S4
GCTTCACTGCTTTGGGGTAAATAACCGCAATTCTGGTTAAAAAATAGTTATAAAGGGTTTTCGACTCCAATAAAAGTTCTAATTCCACCCGAAAGTTACCGATTTCGTCCTGCCATCCCTTCGCACATCTTTCTCGTTCCCCTGTCCAGTATTGGTAGAGGAGCAGATGAATGAGTAATTGTAGGAGATAACTATCTACTTTATGTCTCTGTTCATTCCCCAAAGCTTCGATTTCTTCCCTGAGATGTTCCCAATCTAATACATCTGTCTGTCTTTGTCGCAGTTGTTTGGCCGTTTCTTCTAACCAAGCAGGATAATCTTGTTCGTATAAGTCTTTAGTTGTCATACCTTATCCTCTTTAGCGCTGGTCAGGTATTAGGTTTTTATTTTCTGGGTGTTTATTTGACCTGAAAAAAGAGGGTTCGCAGGCAGGCACGGATTCCCATTCTATATATAAGTATATGTCAAGTGCGGAGATTTGTCAAGGGTTTTGACAGTAGAAAGGGAGAAAACTTTTAACAATAAACCTGTTCTAACATAGCAGCAGTGAGAGATTTTTGACCGTGATAATAGAGACGACGATTGAGACAACCGATCGATTTAACATAGGTAGATAGGGTTCCCAGATCATGGGAAATAATTAAAATAGTCATCCACTCATTCAATTCTTGCAACAGGGAGTGGGTTCATCTAAAATCAAGAGACGGGGTTCTACCGCTAAAGCGCGAGCGATATAAACCCGTTGGCGCTGTCCTCCCGAAAGTTCAGCAATCGATCTTTTTTTCAACGCTAACATTCCCACACTATCTAAAGCTTTATCTACCCTTACCTCATCTTTTTTACTATAGCCTTGCCAGAGTTTTTTGCTGCTCAATCTCCCCATTTTCACCACCTCACCCACAGTAATGGGAAATGAGCGATCGCATTCGACAAACTGCGGCACATAACCGACTAATTCCCGACCTTTTTCGACACTTTGTCCCAAAATACTGACTTCTCCTCGCCAAGGTTTAATTAATCCCAGTAAAACCTTAAGCAATGTAGTTTTCCCTCCTCCATTCGGGCCGATAATTCCCAGAAAATCCAGTTCTTGAATGGTTAAATTAATATCTTCGAGGATGGGTTCCTGTTCGTAGCCTACCCAGAGATTATTAATGGTAATGATCGTTGACATAAGTAATAGGGCAAAATTAACTTCTTGGTTAGGATAGGCACTCATGCAATAGGCAAGAGGCAAGAGGTAGTTAGATATGTGTAATTAATTGTGTCTAGCTAATTATACAAGTAATTACTGATTTAAAACTGTGGCCATTTTTTGGGAAACTTGTCGCAGGTTTTCACTCCAATTTTGAGCAAAGGCACTAATAGGGATTACCTGTCCCCCAATTTCCCTCGCAATAGTTTCGGCAATTTTCTGGCTAAATTCTGGTTGAGCAAAAATAACTTTAATATTCTCTTTTTTTGCCTGTTTGATTAGTTGACTTAACTGGGCAGCACTCGGTTCATTGCCTTCGATTTGGATCGCAATCATCTCTAAACCGTAATCTTGGGCAAAATAGCCCCATTCGGGATGAAACACCAGAAATTTTTTATTTTTAATCCCTGCCAAGTTTTGCCGAATTTCTTGATCTAATGCGTCTAACTCCTGACTGAATTTTTCCAAGTTAGCCCGATAGATAGCTTCCTGACCGGGATCGAGTTGTGCTAGGGTTTGATAAATAGTCTCCGCTTGTGCTTTGACTCGTTTTGGGGATAACCAAATATGGGGATCTAGGGTGTTTTTTCCGGCTTGATGTTTTTCTTCCTTGCTGTGATCATGATCGTGATTATGTTCTGCTGTCAAAGGGATTTTATCTACTCCTTGACTGGTATCGACGATTAACATCTGTTGGTTAACACTGTTTAAGCGATCTTTCCAAGCATCTTCTAAGGATACACCGATTTTAAAGTAGGCTTGCGATTGGGCTGTGGTTTTTAATTGTTCGGGTTTTGGTTCATAGGTGTGGGGATCTGTCCCCGGTTGAATCATGGCATTAACACTGACTCTATCACCGCCGATGCGTTTGACGAAATATTCCTGCGGTACGATACTCACTGTCACCTGTAAGGGTGTCTTTGCTTCCTTTTCCTTGACCGAGGGACCACTACAAGCTGTTAAGCTGGCTATAGTCATTGTTAAAGCGATCGCTGTTAACTGGCAATTTTTACCCATCGGAGTTAACTGAGTCTGATTACGATTCTCATCTTACCACAGTCGGTGAGAATCGTTATCATTCTGAAAATATTGCCAGTATAGATATACTATCTTTGCCATCAATTAAAAAATTTTTTCTTGCCAACCAACGCTTGACATGATATTATATAGACAATGGAAAATCCGTGCGCCTGCGACCCCCCTCTGGTCAAGTCAAATAAAGCCCAAAAAAATTAACCCCAAAAAGTAGCCGGTGAACTGAGAACGCACAACTGATAAGTAGGGAGGCACAATTATTTGTAGGATGGGTTAGCGCACTTCGTAACCCATGCGGGCGTTGGGTTTCATGCTTCAACCGTTCGGCTGAGCTCACGGCCGAAGCCCAACCTACGTTCGGAGAGGAAGCCTGAGCATTTGTACTAAAACTCCCAAGAGGCAGTTTCAATTCAGTAGAGCTTAACTAAAAACCGAGCGCCGATCACTAAAAAATGACTTTTGCCTCCGTTATTCGCAACATTGAAAAATCGCCCCTAACTGCCGAACTTATCCAAAAACTGGAGAAAAACGGCAATTTAACCCTAACTGGCCTTGCCCGCTTACCGAAAGGATTAATAAGCACAGCTTTCGCCCGTTGTCAAGGAAAAAATCTGGTAATTATCTGTGCCAATCTAGAAGAAGCGGCACGTTGGGCAACACAATTAGAAGCGATGACGTGGAAAGGTGTTTTCTTTTATCCCACCTCGGAAGCTTGCCCCTACGAGACATTTAATCGGGAATCCGAGATGATTTGGGGACAGATGCAGGTATTATCGGCAATCAGTCATCAAGATGCCGGAATTGCGATCGTTACCACCGAAAAAGCCCTGCAGCCCCATTTACCCCCTAGAGAGGTTTTCGAGAAATATAGCGATAATTTTGCGGTAGGAACGGTTATAGAAGCCAAAAACCTCGATCTAACCCTAGCTAGATTAGGATATCAAAGGGTTTCACTGGTAGAAACCGAAGGGCAATGGAGTCGTCGCGGCGATATCGTTGATATTTTCCCAGTTTCGGCAGAATTACCGGTCAGGTTAGAATTTTTCGGCGATGAATTGGAAAAATTGCGAGAATTTGACCCTGCCACCCAAAGATCCCTCGATTCTATCCCCAATCTGCTTCTTACTCCCACTAGCTTCGCGGCGATGATTGCCCCTTCTCTCCCCCCGACAGTGGCCGATTATCTGGAGGCCGAAGAGCGAGAAAAATTGGCTAATGGCATTTATCCAGAGGGAATTGAGCGATTTTTAGGCTTGGCATTCCGTCAACCTGCCTCTTTATTGGATTATCTCCCCGAAAATACCCTTATTGCCTTTGATGAACTGGAAAGCTGTCAAGCTAGAAGCGATCGCTGGATAGAATATATTGGGGAACGCTGGCAAGAGATAGAACCAGCTTTACCGCAAATTCACCGTTCTTTTGGCGAATCTTTGGAAATATCGGTTAAATTTCCCCATCTCTACCTCTCAGAAATAGACGATCACCTCTCCGAAAATAGCCTTAATCTCTCCAGTCGTCCGATTCCCACCAATCCGGGACAATTCGCCAAACTAGCGGAAATTTTACGGGGAAAAAGAGAGATTTATAGCGGTATTAAAGTAAATAAGTATGCTACATGGTTAATATCTGCCCAACCCTCCCGTACAGTCTCGTTATTACAGGAACACGACTGTCCGGCCCAATTTATCCCCAATCCCCTTGATTTTGGGGCGATCGAGCGGTTAATAATTCAAAACACCGCTACAGCCCTAAAATACTCAGGATTAGCTGAATTAGAAGGTTTTATCCTGCCCACCTATCGCATAGTCGTCGTTAGCGATCGAGAGTTCTTCGGGCAACATCTTTTAAATACTGCCGGTTACGTCCGCAAACGTCGGCAAGCAGCCTCGGTACAGGTGGACGTGAACAAACTCCGTCCCCTCGATTTTGTAGTACATAAACACCATGGCATCGGACAGTTTATCAAACTAGAAAAGCAGGAAAGCACAATTAGTGGAGTAGTGCAAGGTCGAGATTATCTAGTTATTAAGTATGCTGATGGATTATTGCGGGTTCCTGCCGATTCTCTTGATAATCTCTCCCGTTATCGTCATACAGGTAGTCAAACGCCCGAATTACATAAAATCTCTGGCAAAGCGTGGGAAGCGACGAAAGCCCGCGTTAGGAAGTCGATTAAGAAGTTAGCGGTTGATTTAATCAATATTTACGCCCAACGTGCCAAAAAATCGGGTTTTGCCTATCCGATGGATAATCCTTGGCAGCGGGAGTTAGAGGATGCTTTTCCCTACCAACCCACTGCGGATCAACTGAAAGCGATACAGGATGTGAAACGGGATTTAGAAAGCGATCGCCCGATGGATCGCTTAGTCTGTGGGGATGTGGGTTTTGGTAAGACAGAAGTGGCCATTCGTGCTATTTTTAAAGCTGTCACCACGGGTCATAAACAGGTGGCTTTATTAGCACCAACAACGATTTTAACCCAACAACATTATCACACCCTGAAAGAACGTTTTGCTCCCTATCCCATTAATGTGGGTTTATTAAATCGTTTTCGCACCAATTCCGAGAAAAAAGATATCGTCCAGCGCTTGAAAACGGGGGAATTGGATATAGTAGTGGGGACGCAGTTGTTATTGAGTAAAGCGGTGGAGTTTAAAGATTTAGGGTTATTGGTAATTGATGAAGAACAGCGTTTTGGGGTCAATCAAAAGGAGAAAATTAAGGCTTTTAAAAGTAATATTGATGTGTTAACCTTGAGTGCGACACCGATTCCCCGCACTCTTTATATGTCCCTTTCTGGGGTGCGAGAAATGAGTTTAATTACCACACCTCCCCCCTCTCGTCGTCCTATCCAAACGCACCTTTCTAGTTATAATTCTGATGTGATTAGAACGGCAATTCGCAACGAATTGGATCGGGGGGGACAGGTTTTTTATGTAGTACCCAGAATCGAGGGAATTGAAGAAAAAGCGGCAGCAATTCAAGGGATGATTCCTGGTGCTAGAATTGCCATTGGCCACGGTCGTATGGATGAGTCCGAATTAGAGACCACCATGTTAGCTTTTAATAATGGGGAAGCGGATATCTTAGTTTGTACGACTATTGTGGAGTCGGGGTTAGATATTCCCAGAGTTAACACAATTATCATTGAAGATGCCCAAAAATTCGGTTTAGCGCAACTCTATCAACTGCGAGGACGGGTGGGGCGATCGGGAGTACAAGCGCACGCTTGGTTACTGTATCCAGCTAAGGGAGAACTAACAGAAACCGCTCGGGAAAGATTAAAGGCAATTCAAGAATTTACCCAGTTAGGATCGGGGTATCAATTAGCGACTAGGGATCTGGAAATTCGCGGTGCGGGTAACTTATTGGGTGCGGAACAATCGGGACAAATGGAAGCGATCGGTTTTGATCTATATATGGAAATGTTACAGGAAGCTTTGCGGGAAATTCAAGGTCAAGAAATTCCTCAAGTGGAGGATACCCAAATCGATCTGAAATTGACGGCATTTATTCCTAATGATTATATATCCGATCTGGAGCAGAAAATGGATGTTTATCGGGCGATCGCTACTGCCAATTCTCAGAAAACTTTAGGACAAATTGCTGCGGATTTGGTGGATAGATACGGGGCAATTCCTTCCCCAGTGGCACAATTATTTAAGGTAATCGAGTTAAAACATCTGGCTAAATCCCTCGGTTTTTCGCGCATTAAACCCGATGGAAAACAGCATATTATCCTAGAAACTCCCATGGAGGAACCAGCGTGGAAATTATTACAAGAACACCTACCCCAACATATACAATCACGCTTTGTTTATAGTCCCAAACAGGTGACAGTTAGGGGTTTAGGAACGGTAAAACCGCAACAGCAGTTAGATAGTTTATTGGAGTGGTTAGCTAAGTGTAAAGATGGCCTACCCACGAGGAATTAGACTAAATCCTGTTTAAAAAGTATAGGAGAGTGGGTGATGGGGAGCAGTGGGAATTATAAATTAGGGTTTGCTGAATAAGTCCCCAGAGGGAATCTAGAAACCACACAGTTGATGATAGGTGGTGCGTTACGACGGATTGTTACCTTCAAGTCAACGCAGCAATTTTGGCCGTCTAACGCACCCTACTTTTTACTATAAAAAGCACCTCCTAGATATGAGGTGCTTTGAGGACGGAGAGAGAGGGATTCGAACCCTCGTTAAAGTTACCCCTAAACAGCATTTCCAGTGCTGCGCCTTCAACCGCTCGGCCATCTCTCCAATTGAGGTCACGATCATCCATCCTACAGGGAAACCCTGTCAGTTAAGCATACCCTAGATAGGGTTTCCTGAAAAAGCTTTTCGGTGGTGGCAGGGTGTGGGGTGTGGGGTGTGGGGTTTTACCGATTTTGAGGTAGTCAGTTACCTAATTTTCAGGGAAAAAGTCCAGGAATTTTCCCCCCGATCCCCGCAATGGCTGGCACTTTTTGAGGGAAAAAAAGCCTAAAAGTCTTATCCAACAAGGTTTTTAGATTTATTCAGCATACCCTAGATATTGATTTAAGATTGCGGCCGTAGCTAGACCGGTTTTTTGCCAACTAAACTCATTGGCTCGTTTTTTGCCTAGATAACTTAATTTTGACTGTAATTGTCGATCTTGAGCGATAATTTTCAGGGCATCGGCTATGCACTCGACTCGATAGGGATCGATTAAAATTGCCGCTGTTGCCGTGACTTCGGGCAAAGATGACAAATTTGAGGTAATGACGGGTGTACCGCAGGCCATAGCCTCTAAAACGGGCAATCCGAAGCCTTCCCAGAGACTAGGGAAGACTAAAGCAGTGGCTTGAGTGATAACTTTGGGTAGGTGATCGTAGGGGATATAATCGAGAAATTTAATGCGATCGCTGACTGCTAATTCTTGCGCTTGTTGTTGTAAATTGGGGGTATAACGGCGATCAAAGCTGCCGGCAATCCAAAGATGATAATCTGTTAAATCTGGGGGCAGTTGGGCAAAAGCGGCGATTAAACGCGGTAAATTTTTATAGGGATTGGGACGACCGAGATAGAGAAAATAGGGCTGTTCTGGCTTATTATCTTCCATAGGACGAAAGTGATGATGATCGTAGGCTAGGGGAATTGAAGTAATTTTATCGGCGGGAATTTGATAATATTCAGTGATATCTTTGGCCGTTGCCTGAGAGTTACAGATGATATGTTTTGCCTGTTGTAATACCTGCGGCACATAATAACGGAAATAGTGGGTTAAGGGGGAAGTAAAACTGGGAAACCGCAGGGGAATTAAATCGTGGACCATGACGACAAAGCGACAGGGAGAATTTATCGGCGCTTCCGGAAGGGGAGAAAAGAGTAAATTGGCCTTTAATTGTCGGTAAATTGACGGTAACTGCCACTGAGTCCAGAGTAAGCGTTTTAAATGACCTTTCGCTCCTCGATCAGGGCCGAGACCTTTGGGGATAGAATAACAGTTAAAGTCGGGATAACTATTAGCTGTTAGTAGGGTTGGTTCTAAATTTTTTAGGTAGGGTAAGAGGTTAAGAATGTAGGTACTGATTCCCGTGGGTTGGGGAAAAAGTACCGAGAGATTAATTAATAAGTTATGCTGTGTATTCACTAATTACCCTGTTGATATTTGCTGAGGATTTCTGAGATATATTGGTAGCCTTCCAGTCCAAGGGACTTAATCAGGGAGGAACGTTCCTGACTGAAAGTCTGCTCAAAAGCTGCGATATTTTTGCCGCGAATAACCGTTAATAGACTAGCAGCTTGTCGCCATTCTACTGCACCGATTTCGTGTAGCCAATACATTCCTAGAGAACCCATATAAATTGCCTGTTCAAAATTCTTGTCTTGATAGTAAGCTTCGCCTAAATAAGTTAGTAATAAACCTTGCAGATATACATCTCCGTAGTATTTCGCCGATTCCAATCCTTGCAGGAGAATATTAATAGCTTCTTGGGGTCTTTCGAGGATAAGATATGCTAGACCTAAACTGCTACAACAAAGGGATTTACTCTGCCAATCTTGGAGACTTTCCGCTAACTTTAATCCCTGGTTTAAATACTCGATCGAACTTTGATAAATTTCGGGATCATATCTCTCTAACTGTTGCGCTTCCTGTACCTGACTATAACCCAAATTAGCTAAAGCGTTAGCCTGTCCTAAACTATTACCCTGTTGACGACTTAAAATTAAAGCTCTCTGACTTAAATTAATCGCTTCTGCATAGTTTTTCTGGATAGCATTGAGACGGGATAAATGGTTTAAATTAGCTATTTCACAAGCATAATCCTGTTGTTGACGGGCAATTTCTAAAGCTTGTTGATGACATTCTCTGGCCTGTCGATAGTCGCCGCGAATGCGATTAGAATAGGCAATTAAAGTTAAAATTCTCGCCTTTTCTCCCGTACCTTCCACATAACGTAGAGGAATTGATAAATAATCTAAGGCCTCCTTGAGATAACTGCCAGAAAAGGAAGCAAAAATTCCTCCGTATAAAGGAAAATAATCCCGTTGAGCAAAGGTTCTCAGAATTTGTAAAGCCATCTGAAAACAGCCGCGACTATAGAGAGAATTTTTACTAACTTGCTCGAAACTATTGGTTAACAGCGACCAAATTAAAGCGAAGGTGAGAAAGGTAGAAATGGATAATTTGGCTCCTAATTTTTCGCTATAGATGCGCTGATCAAAAAAGTTAATTAGTCCCCTTTGGATATATTGAAAAACAATAGCAGTTTCTACCCAATCGGTTAAAGTTAAATCCTGAGTAAGAGAATCAAAAGCTTGTTGATTAGCTAAACTTTCTAAGACTCGTTTTAACCAAGAGGGATTAACTTTACTTGCCCAAATTTGCCAAGGAGTCACTCGCTCATTATCATTAGTAAAACCAAGATTACGATTTTGTTCGTAGAGCCAACTGGTGAGATCATTCGATAAATTTGACCAAGTATTTAACCCCAAATTAATCCCTGTGGCAATTTGCCATAAATCCGCTTCTCCTCGTTGCTGAGAAACTGTCTGTAAATGCTTGGCTAACTGTTGTAATTGTTCTAGGGTTAAAGCATTATTTTGATTGGGATCGATTAAATTCACTAAAGTTAGTAAACGATCCTCTCGATCGATTTTCACCAGATTATCGATCGCCGCTGCAGTGAGAGAATTTTGCTGATTGGTTTTTTGATAATTTTCCCATTCACTTTCGATCGTTTCCAGGGCCCGCAAAACCCTAGTTGCTTTAATTTTTGTTTCTAACTGTGAGCGAGTAATGATAATTTTTTCCGTTAAACAACGCTCAAAAATTTCTCCTGTGCCGTTTTTTACTCCCTCGGCCAAAAGGTTATAAACCTGTGATTTAGCTCTAATTTTTCCTTCTAAAGTTAGATTGACAATGCGCTCAATTAGTGCATTATAAGTTTCGTTGAAGTTATCTCTATTTTCTGTCATAAGTGGTTTTTTCAGTTATCAGTAAACAGTAATCAGTGAAAAGACAGTAGTAAACCTCTAAGCTGTACTGAATTTAAACTGCATATTGGAATTTTAGTGCAAATGCTCAAACTTGCCCTCCCTACTCCCAACTTCGGTGCAGTCTTAACGAGTAATTTATATAGTCAACAGCTGATTTAATGCTGCACACTTAAAACTTAAATCTGATAACTGATCACTGATAACTGATAACTGATCACTGATAACTGATTCAAGACTGACTGCCGTTGATCAAAGTAATTACCGTCACTTCGGGGGGACAAAAAAGACGACCGGGAAAATAGGTTCCTAAGCCGCGATTGACATATAATTGATTTTCCCCGACTCGATGAAATCCCTCGGACCATTGCCAGTATCGGACTACTCTGCTAAACTGCCGATGAAAGGGAACCCATGGACGATAGGGTTCGGGCAGCAATCGCCTAAGTTCTTCTAAAATTATCGGTAGGGAACCGATACCGGGGATAGTCACTTGACCGCCGTGGGTATGACCGGATAACTGCAAATCCACGCGCCAATCCTTTAAAATCATGGCTGTATCGGGATTGTGGGAAAGGACAAGTCTGGGTATATCGGGGGAAATTTGCTCGAGGATTTGCGGTAAAAATTGCCCGGACCAATAATCGGCCAATCCGACAATGGGAAAATTTTCGCCGTAGGGTGTGACGATTTCATTCCAGAGTACCCGAATTCCCACGCTAGTTAAGGCTGATATGACCGTTTCCCTTGCGTTGGGAAGATAACTGTCATGATTTCCTAAACAAGCATAAATACCCCCTTGACTTTTGAGAGCTTTTATGCTATTAACTAGGGCAAAAATTGGACTGGGACTATAGGTAATAAAGTCCCCCGTCAGGAAGATGAGATCGGGTTTTTCCTGATTGGTAATGGCGATCGCTTCTTGCAGGACAGCTACAGGCAAATGCTGTTCATCGCAGTGCAGATCTGACCACTGCACCAACTTGATCCCTTGCAGATGTACCGGTAAGCCGGCAATTGCGATCGTTAATCTTTCTACCTGTAAGGATTCTAACCAAAAGGGTCGCATCGGTGAGCCATGGTCGGTGAGTAGTTACCAGTCTATCAATTATTTCCCGATGGGGATGCTTCCGCAAACATCCCCCTCTTAGCCATTAGCCTTGGAATTTATCGATAATTCTCTCCATAGCGGCCTCGACGTTGGCACGACTATTAAAAGCCGACAGTCGGAAATAACCCTCTCCGGCAGCCCCAAAGCCGGATCCGGGGGTTCCCACCACATTACAGGTATGTAGCAGTTTATCGAAGAAATCCCAACTGGATAGACCTTGGGGCGTTTTTACCCAAACGTAGGGTGCATTTACGCCGCCATGGACTTCTAAACCGGCGGCAGTTAATTTTTCTCGGATAATTGTTGCATTTTGTAAATAAAACTTGACAAGTTCTTGTACTTGTGATTCTCCTTCCGGGGAATAAACCGCCTCGGCCCCCCGTTGGACAATGTAGGAAACGCCGTTAAATTTGGTCGATTGCCGACGATTCCACAGTTTCCAGAGTTGCACATCGCTGCCGTCGGCCGCTTTGGCCATGAGACTTTGGGGAACCACGGTTAAAGCGCAACGGGTCCCGGTAAAACCGGCATTTTTAGAAAAAGAGCGAAATTCGATCGCACATTGCCGCGCTCCCTCGATTTCGTAGATGGAATGGGGTAAACTGGCATCGGTGATAAAGGCCTCGTAGGCTGCATCAAAAAAGATAATCGATCCGTTGGCTCTAGCATAATTAACCCAGGCTGTCAAGTGTTCTTTGGTAGCTGTGGCCCCGGTGGGATTGTTGGGAAAACAGAGATAGATTAAATCGACTTTTTCGGCTGGAATCTGGGCAGTAAAGTTATTTTCGGCGGTAATTGGCAGATAAATCAGTCCCTCGTATTCACCGCGGTCGTTGGACTCTCCCGTGTGTCCGGCCATAACGTTAGTATCAACGTAAACGGGATATACTGGGTCAGTAACAGCGATCGAGTTATTATCTCCAAAAATATCGAGAATATTGCCCGTATCGCACTTAGAACCGTCGGAAATAAAGATTTCATCGGCACTTATATCACAACCGCGAGCCTGAAAATCATGGACGGCGATTTTCTCCCTTAACCAAGCATAACCCTGTTCGGGCCCGTAACCCTTAAAGCTAGAGCGATCGCCCATTTCCTCCACTGCTTTGATCATGGCCTCGCGACAAGCTTGGGGCAAAGGTTCGGTGACATCCCCAATCCCCAGACGGATAATATTAGCATCGGGATTGGCTGCCGCAAAAGCTTGGACTCGTCGGGCAATTTCCGGAAAAAGATAACCCGCTTTTAGTTTTAAGTAATTACTGTTAATGGTTGCCATAATTATTCTCGTTTCAGTCGCAACCTTTAATTCTATAATAGTCAGTCATCGGCCGTCAGTTTCGATCGCCCTCCTTGATGGACTAGGATTGGGTGTAGGCGGTTGTCTTTCGATATACAATCAGATCAAAACCTCTTAATAATTGACATTAGTATGGGTGAATCAAAACGTCGTCAATCGGCCCTGGGTGATAAGTATGGACAGGAGGAAAATATCCTGCCTTGGCTACCGATTACCAAAAGTCAAGCAGCCCAAGCTTACAAGTTAACCACTAGGGGGGCATGGATTGGGATTGGAGTTTTGTCCGGGGTTTGGGTGGTTATTCGCTTTGTCGGGCCGGCTTTCGGTTGGTGGGATGTCCAATAAACAACGGCTCTCTTAGGTTTGGTGGGTAAAATGTATTCTAAGATACAGTCCCGCTGGCGGTCGCAACGCGCTCGCTACGCGAGACCGAGTGGAATGAACCACAAAGACACAAAGGACACAAAGAGCTATCCTATATAAGTTAAACTTATCACACAAAGAATAAGAGAGCCAATCGTCTTTTTCCCTAATCCCTAAAAGTTGTCCTTAGTCTTTGTGTACTCTACAGTTTTCAAGGATACAGAGAAAAGCGAGCTGCAAAATTACTTCTTTCCCTTCTCCTCTCTGCGACTGTAGCGCCTCTGCGTGAAACAAAAAAATATAACACTCATGCCCTAATTACAGTAATTCTATATTGATTTTCTGTCACCACAACTTCAGTTGACAACCTTTCTTCCATTGGTAAGGCATTTTTCCGTCTATCAAAGATAAATAACCAACCAAAATCTAACCCCAAACGCCCTAAATAAGATTCTAATTGTTCAATTCCATCAGCTTGGGGATCGCGTTTTTTATCCCGCCATACTTTTAATTCAATCCCTAAAATTACATCTTTATACTGCAAACATAAATCCATTCTATCACTACCAATTGCATATTCCCTTTCTAAGACTCCCCCACCATTAACCACACGATGTAAAAAAGCCATTAATACAATATGTGGAGCGATTTCATGATAACCAGTGCTACCTAATAAGGGTTCTCCATGTTGTCGCCAAAATTTTAGAAATGCTGTTAATAAAGCATCTAGATTTAATTCACCCTCTGGGGTTAACCAAGTGGGTGCAATCATGGGTAAAGATGCCATCGGTGTCACAGTTAACACCCTGGGTAACACTTCTCGATAAATGGGATTAGCAATCGTTAATCCTCCATAGGGGTGCATTTTACATAATCCTAAATCCATCACAAATTGAATATCATCATTAGGTATATTCCCTAATTCTAAACCTGCTAACATCGGTTCAATAATGGCTTTAATTCTTGGTTCTCTTAACCTTTCCGCTAAACTATCTAAATGAGTATCTTGACGTGCAATTAATATTTCTTTGGCTGTTAAAATGTGTTCTTTTGTAAGAGTAATACTTCTATCTTTTACCATTTTTTCTACAATTTCTTTAGCTAAAGCATTGACTAACCAAGGTTGTCCTTGGGTTAAATCATAAGCTGTTTCTATAGCTTCTGGTGTGAAAATTTGTCCTGTTGCTGCTGTATGCTGTTGATATAATTCTCCCACTTCTCCAAGATTAAAATTTCTCATAGTCAGAGAAGCAACTTTTATATTAAAAGGACTAGATGTATTTAATCTATCACTACCTCCCGATGCTACTTTATAATCTCTCACATCTCGTAAACCAATTAATCCTACTGATGAGGGAAAATTTTCAGGACGATTAGGAAAACCATCTCTTAACTGTCGCAAAACTGATATTAATGTTTGGTCCTGTAAAGAGTCAATTTCATCTATAAATAATACTATGGGACGATTGATAGCTTTTGCCCAATCTGATAAAAAAGCCTTAATTCTGCTTCCTGCTTCTTCCTGTTGCCATTCTTTTACAGGTGGTTGCAATTCTTTAGGTAAACGAATATTTATTGTATTATACCATGCCCCTAAAATTGCCAATTCTGCGGCAGTAGGATCATGATTAAATGCACTTCCTACTTCCACTGATACCATGACTGCGGCATAATTTCCTGTAGCAGTAAGTTGTTTTGCTAGGGCTAACATTGCGGTGGTTTTCCCCGTTTGTCGTGGTGCGTGTAGGACAAAGTAACTATGCTGTTGAATTAGCTCTTCTAAATCTGGTAATCGTACTGTGGGAGATAACATATAGTGGATATTGTCTTTACAGGGACCGGCAATATTAAACCAGCGAGTCATAGAATTTTATTATTTAGTGGACATTTCAATTTTAGATGATTTTGGTGGAGTTTGTGATGGCAGCAAGGAAGAGGTGATGCTCGGCCATACTTTGTTATGATTGATTATGATCAATTATTGTTATATAGAGGAATCGTAGGCTGATTTTACGTTTGCTAATAGGTAGTGATACTAAATCTGGTTATTAAAAGTGGCATTTAATATACAAGACTTTGATTGTTGATAGCTTACCGGTATAATATTGGAGCGGACTCGAAACCCGATCGCACTGTGGGAACAGGAGATCAGTTGATGATCAAAATTGAAAATCTTAAGCTAATTGTCAAAAATTATGACCGCTGAAATTATTTGTGTAGGAACGGAATTATTATTAGGGGATATAGTTAATACTAACGCCCAATATTTAGCCCTAGAATTGGCAAAATTAGGCATTCCCCATTATTATCAAACGGTGGTGGGGGATAATGTGGAAAGACTGAAAAAAGCGATCGCAATTGCCCAAGAACGTTCTTCAATTTTAATTTTTACCGGTGGACTGGGACCGACTCCCGACGATTTAACCACAGAAACAATCGCCGACTTTTTCCAAACGCCCCTTAGAGAAGATAAGGAGATTTTAGCGGAAATCGAGGCTAAATTTACGAGTTTAGGGCGAGAAATGCCTCCTAGTAACAGTAAACAGGCTTTAATACCTGTGGGAGCCGATTTTTTGCCAAATCCGACGGGAACCGCTCCTGGGATGATCTGGCAACCACAGACTAACGTAACTATTCTCACTTTCCCCGGAGTACCCTCAGAAATGAAGAGAATGTGGGTAGAAACGGCGATTCCTTACCTAGAAAGTCAAGGATGGGGCAAAGAGAGGATTTATAGTCGTTCTCTCAAATTTCGCGGTATTGGGGAGTCAGCTTTAGCGGAAAAAGTTGCCCATTTATTCGCTCTGACTAATCCCACCGTTGCCCCCTATGCTGGTTTAGGCGAAGTGCGTTTGCGAATTGCGACGAAAGCACCTTCTTTAGAGGCTGCTTTGCAGGTAATCGAACCGGTAGCGACGGAAATTAAGGAAATTGCCGGATTAGATTATTTTGGCGCTGATGATGATACTTTACCCTCGGTGGTGGGGGAACTATTGCGGCGGCAAAAACAAACTTTGAGTGTGGCAGAATCCTGTACCGGAGGGGGATTAGGGGAAATTATCACCCAAATCGCCGGCAGTTCCGATTATTTTTGGGGTGGGATTATTTCCTACGATAATCGGGTAAAAGTTGCCCTCTTAGACGTAAATGAGCAGGATTTAAATAATGTCGGGGCTGTCAGTGCCATTGTTGCCCAACAGATGGCCCTAGGAGTGCAAAAACGCCTCGCTACGGATTGGGGGATCAGTATCACGGGTATTGCTGGACCGGGAGGAGGCAGTGAGACGAAACCCGTGGGCCTAGTTTATATCGGTTTAGTCGGTCCTGACGGAAAAGTGACCGTATCAGAGCATCGTTTCGGAGAAAATCGATCTCGCTTGACTATTCGCCAGATTAGTGCCTATACCGCCCTCGATCGCCTACGCCGGAATTTATTAACAATATCTTAAAAAAGAATTGCCAAGAATATATACTCAGACTAAAAAGTTATGTTAAGCTTAACATAAGTACAAGATATAGATTCCCCCGTTCGTCAGATTGAACAGCTAAACGATGAAAATCAGTTAAAATTCTCTAGAATAAAGCTGTTGCGGGGATCAATCGACGAAAACTCATAGCTAGTATCTCAAAGGAGCCATTTGGTCAATGGACTATTTAGATGAAGTGATAGAAAAATTGAGAGAATGGGCGCGCAAACTGATCGAGAGTGTTTTTGGTCCAGAACCCGAACCCGAACCCGAACTAATCCCGATCCCCGTGCGCGATCAGAGTCGATAAAGCCACCAGTAAAACAGAATATTTCGATAATATCAGTGCAAACTTACTATGAGTCTGCACTTGATTTTTGGCAGAAGCTAAGTCTAACTTAGAGCAGGCTGAATAAATCTAAAATTTAGACTTTTTGGAAATCAAAAAGTACCAGATATACGAGTAAGCGGGGGTAAAATTCAGGTAATTTTTCCCTAAAAATTAGGTAGTTGACCACAGGAAAAGGGGGAAAACCCTACACCCCACACCCTACACCCAGGAGCAACTTTTTGCCGCAAACCCTAGCTTAATTTGGTGACTATTTGATTATTTAGTAACAATTCTTGACTGAGTAAATCTTCCACATTAATCCGCAGAAAACACTGATCATCAATCCAGAACTGCACTTTAATGCGATCTTTACCCTGGAAACCTAAAGGAGCGAGTTTAGCGATGGATCTTGCTCCCTCGCGATCATTTAAGGGTTGAACGCTAGTTTCTCCATTAGCGAGGGAACGAGTGATTAATTTATCGCCATCAAAATAGACCTCCATTGCCCCCATTTCTGTGCCTAATTCGCCGATAATTAACTCAATGCTAGGCTGATTGTCCACGGAAGCACCTAGGACTAATTCCACGGGTTTTTCCATGGGATAGGGTTGTCCAGAATTAATAATTGGATGCCAAGCGTGGGCATTTTTGCGACGATTCCAGTAACGAATGCCGTAGCTATGATAGAGAAAATCTTTGACTTGATAACCTTGGGCTAATTGTAACGCTCCCAAAGCGATCGCTTCAAAGGGTCGATCCTCTTTAATTTTACTACTATCAAAATACTGTCGCACCCAATCTTTTACCGCCGGAATTTGTACGGTTCCCCCAACTAATAACACCGCATCGATATCGCTAACTTCAACTCCATTGCGTCTTCCCTGTTGCAAAACCCCCGTCATTAAATCATCTAATTGATTAAAAAAGTTTTGTTGTTGGAGAATATCAGTTAATTGTTCTCGATCTAAGCTTAACTCGTAACTCTCGAAATTTTCCTCATCAAAATATACCTCCTCGGCGGTTAATTGGGAAGAAAGTTTAATTTTTAATCTTTCTGCTAGACGAGTAGTCAAGGAAGTTTTCGCTAAAGATTGCTTTTGGGCAAAATAATCGACAATCCAATCATCGATATCTGACCCCCCTAAATTTGTCCCCGCCTTGGCTAAAACTCTCGCTAGTTTAGTTTTTTGGGCGGAATTATTGCCTAAAAGTTTTTCTCCCCACTTGAGAATAAAACCTTGATTTTTTTGAGGATTATCTAAATCTAATTGTACCAAAGAAAGATCGAGGGTGCCACCGCCAAAATCTACCACTAAAATCACTTGATCACCCGTGGTTCCATAACCCAAAGCGGCGGCCGTGGGTTCATCAATTAGTCGAATTTGTTCGATTTCCCATCCCTGACAAACATTACTTAACCAATTGCGGTAACTTTCAAAACTATCGACGGGTACGGTTAAAACTAGAGATTGGGGGGTTTCCGGGGTGGTGTTTTTTAAGTTGTCGATGATGCTATCAAGAAACCATTGGCCAACCCCCTCGAAACTGAGGACAGTTTCCTCTAATTCAGGTAAAAATCCTTGAATTTTTGCCCCGATACCTCTTTTAAAGCGACGAAAAAAACGCGGATCTCGATCGATATCTAAACCCCGATCGCGCACTGCTTGACCGGCAATTACTTGCAGAGGATTGGCTGATTTAATATAGAGTAAACTGGGAATTAGGGGGGGATTGTCGGCTATTTGTTGGGATAACTCCGATAATTTCACGGTTTCGGCCCTATTTGTCGCCCCATTCCAACGAGTAATGACGGTATTACTGGTTCCGAAATCAATAGCGTAGAACACGATCGATAGTTTTTAGGTAAATTTAGTTAATTATTGGCTATTGTAACCTGTTATTTAGTGAAACCGCCCGATCGAGGTGGAAGTTTCCCCAAAAAATCGGGAATTTGTTCAGCGCAAGCTAAAGAATTCTGTGCAGAAACTTGACCAATAATCTTTAATAGTATAAGTTGCACCTGATCAAAGGATTATGTTAGCAGTTACCACCTCACCCGAAACCCTCTCCTTAGAAATCCCTAGCGCGATCGCTCTCTCTATCACCCTTGAACAGTTTGAAGCCCTTGCTGTGGTCAACCGTGACTTAAAATTAGAACGTACAGCCCAAGGAGAATTAATCGTCAATCCCCCGACAGGTGGCGAATCAGGACAGCGTAATTTTCGTATAACAGGACAATTGTTTCGCTGGTGCGAAGAAAATGAAGCTTTAGGGGTCGGGTTTGACTCTTCCACCGGATTTATACTACCAAATGGGGCGATTCGTTCTCCTGATCTATCTTGGGTGAGTCGAGAACGCTGGGAATCTTTAACCCCTAAGCAGAAAAAGGGATTTATTCCCCTCTGTCCCGATTTTGTGGTGGAATTACGGTCTGAATCTGATAGTCTTGACAAATTACAGAAAAAACTGCTCGAATATAGGGAAAATGGCGCAAGGTTAGGCTGGTTAATCGATCCCCAGAATCGGCAAGTTGAAATTTATCGTCAAGGAAAGGAAGTAGAGATCTTAGAAAATCCCACTGATTTATCGGGTGAAGATGTTTTACCTAATTTTAGCTTAAATTTAAAGCTCTGATGTTTTCAGGAGTAATCCTGCGATATTAGACTTCTAGCAGAAGTCAGGCAAGAGGCAAGCTAAATTGGCTTACCAAATCAAAGTAAGATTTAAACTAAATTCTGACAGAATATTTTCCCCCGACAAACTCTCCGGATTAGTTAAAATTTCTACTGCCTGTCCTTGACGATAAATTTCTACTTCTCTAGTTTTTCTATTGATTAACCAACCCAAACGAGTCCCATTATCTAAATATTCCTGCATTTTTTTCCTAGCAGTTTCTAGGCTATC
>SFAQ01000173.1:0-22790 GCA_007096525.1 Microcystis wesenbergii Mw_QC_B_20070930_S4
ATTTCCCGATGGGAACCAACGTCTCAGCGATGTTCCTGTTGCGGGAATATCGGCGGGAAAAAGGCGTTAAATATCCGTGAGTGGGAATGTCTTTTCTGTGGAACTTTTCATGATCGAGACATCAACGCTGCGGTAAATATCAAGGTCGCCGGAGGACATTCGGAGACTTTAAACGGACGTAGAGGAAAGCGTAAGACTTCTGTTAAAGAAGCAGCATCCCGTGAAGCGTCAACCCCATTGACGCGACCATTCTAAAAAGGTGGCGTGGTGAGGAATCGCCGTCCGTTTTACGGCGGCGAGGATGTCAACTACCCGAAATTGTCGAGTCAGCTATTGCTATTCAGGCTGCTACTCTTTGGACACAATTAAAAATTTATCACCCAGTTGCCGAAAAAAAAGCGATCGAGGCGGGTTTAAATGTGATTATGGACGCTTGTATCCAGATAGAATATCAGCGTTTATTTGCCTAAAACAAAACCCCACCATCGGTGGGGTTTTGGGTTTAATTTAGGAAATCCTAGAAAGTAAAGGTTCCTCGGAGAGTGCCAATCCACTCGTTACCAGTGCCTTTGAACTGTTCAGGTGCAGAAATCCAGATGACACCGGGGGTGATAGAAATATTGTCGGTGACTTGGTACTTGTAGAACAATTCAACGTGGTAGGGAACGATGTTAGATACTTTTAGCCCCATGTCTCGGAAGCTTAAGTGACCGATGTAGGGCTGCGCACCAGCAAATAGACCTAAGATATTTCCTTCTTTACCTAAGTCGGGGAAGGCAATACCAGCACCGTAGGTCCACACTTCCGCATCACCGAGACCGAGTAAACGCACGGTGGAGTAGGAACCGAATGCACTCAAGCTGGCGAAACCAATATCCACTGCACCGGTTAAACCGTAGCTATTGGATACTTTGGCTCCGAAGTTGAAGAAACCGACTTCATCCTGTAGGGTGACGCTATCAGGATCGTTGCCGTTGACGTTGAGCAGGGTATTTAACTGGGTTTGGGAAAGGTTAGCGGCGGAAGTCCCCGTTACACCGAAGGAACCACCGTTACCGAAGATGGCGGTATCGGCACCTTGATAAGCGTTAACGTAGGTGAAGCCGACGTTGAGGAAGTTAAAGAGGTTAGCGTTAATCTGTGCTAAAGCGGCGTAATCCCCGTTGAAGAGACCATTACCCGGGTTAGGATTGGCCGCAGAACTAGAGCCACCACCACCGGCTAAGTAACCCAAGGATAGGGAGGTCGGACCGACAATGCTTTGGAGGAAGCCTAACTGTAGGCTAACACCAGCCCCAGAACCACCACCGATGCGATAGATGGGGTTTTCGGAAGCGAAGGTAGATAGCGCACCATTACCACCGTCAAAGTCTTCAAAGAAGGGGTTAGTGGTGGGAACGAAGTCATTCCAAATACCACCCCAAGCGGCGACGTAGGTATTGAAGCGACCAAAATAACCTAAGTCAATGGGGGTATAGTAGGCCAACCAGTCGAGAACCACATCGCTACCGTTACCGGCGGCGGTCCATGTTTGGAATAGGGAAGGGCTTTGCAGATTATCGAATCTGACGGAAGCGGGATCACCATTTTGTAGTGTGGTGGTCGATTTGTAATCAAATCCGAAGGGAGTGGCACTACCCGCCGCTAAACGAGTTTTCAACACGTCCTGACCGGTGAAGCTCGTGTTTAAAACTAAACGAGCGCGGTATTGCATGGCTGCCTGGGAGGCGGGGCTACCGGCACCAACCGTATCGGTAACGGCGAAGATAACTTCCCCAGCTAATTTGGTGGTGGTGGAGAATTGGTTATTTTCGAGGAAAGAAACTCGGCTTTCTAAGTTATCAACTCTAGCTCCTAAAGCTGCTAACTCGGCTTGGAACTCGTCCATCAGGCGCTTGAGGGCATCTAAGTCTTCCTTGAGGACGTTGACACCATCTTGAATTAAACGTTCCATGACGTTTAAGCAAGCGTTTAAACCAGCCGCAAACTCCCAACGGGTTAAAGCTCGGTCGCCCCGGAAGGTGCGATCGGGATAACCAACAATACAACCATAGCGTTCAACTAAACTTCTTAGGGCCTCATAAGCCCAAGCGGTGGGGGAAACATCGCGCAGTTGGTTAACGCTGGTGACTTGATCGATGCTGTTCCCCTGTACGGGTGCCACTTGACCTTCGTTACCGTACCGCTCGATCTGATTGAGCAATTCGCCAGTTTCAGCACCGGTGTTCTGCACTTGGGCGATTTCTAGACTGTTAAATTCGGTAGAAACACTGGTAGATTTTACGGGATCGAAGCTACTAGCATTAGCGGAAGCTACTAGGGTAGCCCCTAAAATCGCTGGGCTAACCAGCAATGATTTCCAGAACATTCTTAACATGATGGTTTTTTCCTCACACCTTATAGGTTGACTACACAGTTTGACGACGCATATAGCCTTGCTATTCTTCTGCCATTATACACAATTTAATTACTTAGGGAAAGATGCGATCTCATTTTTTTCCCTTGACCGGTTGATAAAGTGGCCACCCTGTCGCTCCTAACGGCAGTTAAAGAAAAACTAAAGTAGGTTAGAATCCTTACAGAGAGAAAACTTAAGCTCAAATAACAGGCTCATCTAGACGAGTCGGGCAAGGTTCTGTGATTTTGATAACGACGACTGAACTGGGTTGTTGTCAGGTTAATTGATGATTTCTATAGTGGCACTCTTATAAGGGGTGATGTCTAATGGGCAAAACTTAACGCCGATAAAAACAGAGACAAGACCATGAAAAAAAGAAAGATAGCCAATACACTGCGTAAAGCCTTGCTACAAGATGGCAAGATGGAACGCGCTCTCTATGAGTACGAATTAGAAGAACACCTAGACTACTGGTACGAAGGTCTCAAGTCCGACCGTGATCAGTTTGTCTTTGCCGTCACGGAAAACTCCGGTGATGTGGCAATGGTATTGATTACGCCAGATAAAACTATCTATGTCAATGAGGAGGCGAGAGAGAAACTCTCTGAATTCTGGCCAAAAGCTTATGAGAACAATATAAATCAACTCCTTCCCATGATGGCAGAGAATTTGGCCAATGATATTATCTCGGTGACAGGCGTTAAAATGGTGTCCCCAAACCAGAAGCGGCGCTGGGTTAGTTTGCGCTAGTTAGGGTTAAAGTGAAGAAAGGCTCCCTTAGGACAAAATCAGGGCAGGTTGAGACAATACTGACGGGAAACCCTCAAAAACTATCCGCCCTTACCAATTGCTCGGTAAGGGCGGTGTAGCGGGTCATCGGAATCGACACCAGACTGCCGGAAGGAACTCCAGCTAGTCTAAATCTTGTTTAGACGTGGGGTCTAGAGAACAGCCCCGGCGCACAGCCGGCTATTGTCGATTAGGAGACCCATGCTTTTACTACTTTCTACCATCGACATCACCTCCTGTATCCCTGAACGGATTGATTATCAAATTTATCTGCAATTAGCTTAACGCAGCTATGCGGAAAAAATCAAGGCCGGCAGCTAAAAATTTTTTCGGCAGGCTGAGATTAGCCCCAAAATGTAGATGGAGATAGGAAGCGTGTAGATTTTTACCTTGCCACCCTTCGCCATTGATAGCACTTTTGGGGAATGCTTGCAGTTGATAAATCGGTGCGTCGCTCACCCCGCTTAATTGGGAGCGATGGAATTCATGGCCGCGCACTGGTTGACCTGCTTTGAGCAGGATCGTCTCCTGTTGGGCAATGGCTTGTCGATAACCTAGGGTTAACTTCGGGGACATTATAGCAGATTGGGGGATTATTTGCAACATAGAATGATTTTTTTGCTCAAAATCAACTATTTTGTCACATAAATACATTAATCCGCCACATTCGGCGTAGGTGGGCATTCCAGAGGCGATCGCTTTTCTCACCTGGGTTAAGATAGGGGTGTTAGCTGCTAATTCTGGGGCAAAGATTTCGGGAAAACCGCCACCAAAGTACAATCCTTGTAGGTTTTCGGGCAAATTTGCCCCTTGCAAGGGACTCCAAAAGATTAATTCTGCGCCTAAATTGGCTAAAATATCGAGATTGTCGGGGTAATAAAAGTTAAAAGCCTTATCTCTGGCAATACCGATACGGATAGGGGGAAAAAGCTTATTTGCTCCTGGGGAATTTTTCGGGTTCTCTTGGGGAGAAATAGTCAGTAAAGGCAAGATAATGTCCCAATTAAAGCAGTTTTGGGCAATAGAAGCCAGTTGATCTTGCAGTTCCCTGATTTCTCCTAGTTCATCCCTGGGAACTAATCCTAGATGGCGATCGGGAATTGTCAGGGAATCTTGACGACGCAAAACCCCGACAATCGGCATATTGATCGATTCTAGGGCGGTTTGCAGTAATTGCAGGTGGCGATCGCTACCAACCCGATTGAGAATAACTCCGGCTAGATGGAGATTTTTGTCTAAAGATTGATAACCGCGAACAATAGCGGCGACAGAGGTAGATAAACGACTACAATCGATAACTAACAGCAGAGGAAGCCCTAAAATACGGGCAATATGGGCGGTACTGGCATAATCGGGAAATTGAGTATCGCTTAATTGAATACCATCAAATAGCCCCATTACCCCTTCAATCAGAGCATAATCGACATTTTGACAATGTTGGGCAAAACAGGTTTTTACATAGTCTTCAGAAGTCAAAACCGGATCGAGATTGCGACAGGGGCGACCGGTAAAATGAGTATGGAACATGGGATCGATATAATCGGGCCCGACTTTAAAAGATTGCACTCGATCGCCACGACTGATTAAATAGGCCAAGATTGCCAGAGTAATCGTAGTTTTACCGACTCCGCTTCTTTCTCCTGCGATGATCATTATTAGTTGTTTTTTTTTCGAGATCGAGCTAGACCTAACTAACTGGTTACACAATCAATTCTAAGGCTTGCCAACGGCTAATAGAGTCAATTTTCGCCGCTAACTGGTTCCTGTGTCAATCGACTTTTTTTATTAGCGGCGAAATCGATTTGACCACTTTTAGGATTATTGTCATCATCTCTAGACAACCAGCTATTGTTCTGACTTTCCCAAAAACCAGAGACTTCCTAACTCACCATTAAGATAACTGCTAGATTAGCTGACCAATTTTGTTTAGCTGTTAACTTTTGTAAAAAACCTCGTCTGTATCCTATTTTATAGATAGACTGAAGGTAACTAGAAAAAGCAGTTAGATCGGCAAGAGGGAAAAAGGGAAACCCTGACTGGGAGATGAAGGGTAAATAAACGAATAATCCTGAATTACCGCTCTAAAATTGGCTTTACCGACAGCGAAAGACCAGATTAATCAGGAAAATATCGTCAGATAAACTAATCAATATAGCTTCTTAGGTGTCTGGGAGTGAAAAAGACAGAGAACGGAGTTTTTCTAGTTTCTATAACTGCACTAATCAGAAACTTGGAACTTAGCTCTAAACCGACAACTAAATTATCAGGAGAATTGGGATTATGCTGACTCTACAGACGCTGACCAATGATAGTATCTCTTGTCCCTTGTCCGATCGCGCCGAAAACGTCAATTTCTACTACGAATTAGAAAATCAATTTCATTCCACCTACGGCCTCGAAAACCTAGGCATGAAAAATCTCGGTCGCGTTTATCGCAATCTTTCCGTACCGCAATTAGTCGAACAGGCGATCAAAGGTCATGAAGGCGTTTTAGCCGATAATGGGGCTTTAGTGGTGGAAACGGGTAAATATACCGGTCGTTCCCCCAAAGATAAATTCATTGTCAAAGAAACCAGTAGCGAGGGAGAAATCGACTGGAATCAGCATAACGCCCCGATTAGCGAGGAAAAATTCCAGCAGTTATACCGAAAAGTCCTTGCCTATGTGCAGGGAAAAGACCTATATATCTTCGATGGTTACGTCGGGTCCGATCCTAATTGTCGCTTTGGCGTGCGCGTCGTCACCGAAATCGCCTATCATAACCTCTTTGCCCATCAGTTATTCCTCCGGCCCAGTGCGATCGAACTAGCTGCCCATCAAACTGATTTTACCGTGATTGCCCTGCCGGGGTTACAGGGAGATCCCGAGGATGACGGACTGAACAGCGAAGCCTTTATCGTCCTCAACCTAGCCAAAAAAATCGTTCTCATCGGTGGCACTCGCTACGCTGGCGAAATCAAAAAATCCGTCTTCTCGATGATGAACTACCTGATGACCAAACAAGGGGTTTTACCGATGCACGGTGCCGCTAACATAGATAAACACGGTCATACAGCCCTCTTTTTCGGTCTTTCCGGTACGGGTAAAACCACCCTTTCCGCCGATCCTAAACGCAGCCTCATCGGTGATGATGAACACGGTTGGTCAGAAGACGGCATTTTTAACTTTGAAGGCGGTTGTTATGCTAAAACCATCCGTTTAAGTGCCGAATACGAACCCCAAATCTGGACGGCGATTCGATTTGGCACTATTCTCGAAAACGTTATCCTTTCCGCCGATAATCGCCTTCCCGACTACGATGATGGACGTTTGACCGAAAACACCCGCGCTGCCTATCCCCTGCGTTATATCCCTAATTGTGCCGTATCTGGCATGGGGACCCACCCAAAAACTATTATCTTCTTAACTGCCGATGCTTTTGGGGTACTGCCACCAATCGCCAAATTAACCACGGACCAGGCGATGTATCATTTCCTCTCCGGTTATACTAGCAAGTTAGCGGGAACGGAACGGGGAATCACCGCCCCACAGGTAACTTTTTCCAGTTGTTTCGGTCAATGTTTCTTCCCTCTGTCGCCCCTCGTCTATGCCCAAATGCTAGGGGAACGTTTAGAACAACACCCCGAAACCTCCGTTTATCTGATTAATACTGGTTGGTCCGGCGGTCCTTATGGAGTCGGCGATCGCATTTCGATCAAACACACCCGCGCTATGGTTTCTGCTGCTTTAAATGGCGATTTAGAGGAAGTCTTTTTTCATCCTCATCCCATCTTTCAAGTTTTCGTCCCCGAAATTGTCCCGGGAGTTCCCAAAAAAATCCTTGATCCGCGACAAGCATGGCAAGATGGCGAATCCTACGACCTACAGGCGCGAGAATTGGCCCATCGTTTCGTGGAAAATTTCCGTCAATTTACCACTGCCTCCCAAGAAATAATTGCAGCCGGTCCAATTTGGGAATAACAGCATCAAGGAATCGGTTATCAACTATCAGTTAAAGTGAGATTTTCTCGGAGTTTGATTTTCAGGTGGCGTATGTTGGTATCCCACTTAATCCACAAAAATACACGGAGATTCGGAAATTTTTGTCCAATCAATTAAGGTTCTTCGTTACTTGGTCTGGTTCGATCAGGTGCGACTAAATCCTTATTGGGCAAGAGACTTAATTGATTAGTTCGTTCTAGATCGAAACCAATGGACAAAAATCGCCGAATACCTTTCTCCGTAAGGGTTTCACTCCTTGTGAATCCGTCTATTGCATAACACAAACCGAAGAACCTCAATTAATCGGTGAACTTCAGTAAAAAAGACATAAAGGTTGTTTGATTAATTTTTAATCATTATGCTAACCGAATCACAGCAGAAGAGCTTAGATACTTAGGGTCTGCTGAAAAAGTTTTTCCTGGGGGCAGGGTGTGGCCCAGGGAAAAAGTACCTGAATTTTACCCCTGATCACTCCCATGCCGGGTACTTTTTGAGGTCAAAAAAGTCTAAAAGCATTATCCAACAAGGTTTTTAGTTTTTTTCAGCAAACCCTACCTAAAGCTGGTAAAGTAGCAGTAAATCCCGTGACATTTATTAATAAATCATTGCTGGATTGGAAGCCCGCCGGCTCTCTTGGGTTTGCTGGGTAAAATGTACTCTAAGATACAGTCCTGCTGGCGAGCGCGTGGAACGAACCACAAAGACACAAAGGACACAAAGATTGATCGCTCCTATATAAGTTAAACTTATCACACCAAGAATAAGAGCGCCGCCATCTGTGCTATCATTAGATCTCTGGCAAAAATCAAAAATCTGACCTTAGGTGAGGAGTCAGGAGTCAGGAGCCAGTAGTCAGGAGAATTAAGAATGAGCATTAATCAATTAAATACTCTATTTATGGATTTTATGCAATTTTATGCCCATTTTTTTTATTTTTGCACTCTCAAAAATTAATTATGCAAGAACTCTATTAATCGGAAACGGCAATAAGTCCTGTGGGACGACATTCGGCCTGGTGTATCGCGCTGGGGGAAGCCCAAAGGGGGGCGATCTACGCCGATCCGCATTGGCAAGGGGGAAATTATTGGCTCGATCGTCCCCTGGGCCAGGGTTTATCGGCAGCCCAGATGATGGCGATGACTACCTACCGATCGCACGCCAGTTTCGAGTCTCCTTTCGGCTGCGAGTACGGAGAGGGGGGAGAGTTAACGATCGCCCGCTATTAAAGTTAGTCGAATCACCTTAAGTAGGGCGATGGATCGTCATGAGGTCACCCGGACGGGAAAAAGTTACGCATCGGTTTTACAGTCGATTGATCAATTCGGCTCTTCTCTATCCTCCCGTAGAACAAGAGGAGTTGGCGAAATATATCCCCAATTCGGCATTGTTCCAGTTGCGATCGCATCACGGTCACGACGCGTTTTTAATGGATGGCGATATGGATGCGCTGAATGATCCTCTCGCGACTTTCGGGAATGGGTGGGAAATGGGAAATGGTCGCGGGTTGGGGATGGTCGGGCAGAGAGGGCAGATCTATGCAAAAAATTATCATTAAACCTTTCTGCTTGTACTCGACAGAGTTGCTATCCATTTAATGACCGACCAGGCTTCGCCAGGAGATCAGCCCAACGGCAACGATGCGTATCTTACCCGATTTTCGCGGCAAGTTTAATAGTCTTCGGCTTTTGAGGTCTAATAGGTTCCAGTAACCTTCTAGATTGTACCATACATAAGACTACTAATTACAATACTTATCTCGGTTCCAGCATACAGCATTTAGCCCCGCCGAAGCCTAAAAATAGCCCCAAGAGCAACGGCTATTGCTGCTCCCAGCCGGGTTGAGGGTTCAGGCACCGTCGGGACCGAGCCGGCCTTGCTGACTGCTCCAGATACCGCTTGCGGCAACCCAGGATTAAATGGTGTATAAAGACTAACGACATTATTGAGCAGAATCGTTCCACCGCCGGGGGTTAGGGGGTTATTAAAGACAAAAGACAAGACGTTGTTGCCCGCGTCTAGCCAGTCAATCGCCGTCACACCAATCCCCGGTGTATTGGATATTAATAACACATTACTGGAGCCAAAAGTAAAACCATCAACCGTAACATTGCTGAAAGTTATCTTGGGTAAACTGGCTAATTCATCATCGATGGTGAATGTACCTAAAATCGGTAGATTAGTATCAGTTTTTGTTCCTGGAGCCACGTTCCAGGTCAACGCTTGGGCGGGATTCGTGGTTAAAGTAGCACCGAGAAGGGATGCCCCCATAAGGCTAACAATGGCCAAATGACGCGGAAAATTAAGAAATTGAGTCATGGGAAATACAAGAAATAAGAGGACAACAAAAAAGTCAATAAGATTCTCAGAGCAGGATTTCTGTTTAATTCCAACAAGAAATCCCGCCGTTGCTTAAATCGTGACAAACCACTGGGGATGGTTGGCAAAATCCGTTACGGGTTGGTTCGTGGCATTAGTGACGGTCGCCAAAATATCGGAACCCAACAGAATTTGATTGTTGTTAAAACTGAGTTCACCAAAGCTGAGGTTATCCAGCACGAAGAGGTCTCCTTCCGTGGCGTTGAAGTCCATTACTCGGTCGGCTCCATCTCCTGCCCGCAGGACAAAGTTATCTGCCCCGGTGCCACCATAGAGCAAGTCGAGTCCCTTACCACCATCCAGGATGTCGTTGCCCGCTTGCCCAAATAGTTGATCAACCTCCCCATAACCGAAAAGTTGGTCATTATCCGCACCGCCTAACAGCACATCCCGTTGGGGTGAGCCAACCAGTACATCAATCCCCCCTAGTCCCTCTAGGCGATTGGTGCCGGCGCTATTTTGGGCATTGAGGTAATTATTCCCCTCTGTGCCGATAACGACACCCCCGGCGCCGGGCACGGGAATAGATTTGAGTTGGGCTAGTTGAAAGTCCAGCGCCACTAGGCCATTAACCACTTCATCGCCATCGAAGGGTCCACCATCCTGGAACTGCATACGATAGAAATCGTTCAAACCATTCCCGTCAACATCTTGCAATTGGCTGATTCCGTTAACTTTGGAGAAGGGAATGTTCACATAGCTATCCGTGGCGGGATTCCGAATCAGAGGCACGACCAGACCATCTAAATCCATATCTAAGGGGGCTATCCGATCCGTACTCTTGGTGCTGGTGATGTCAAACACGACGGAATTCCCCTCTGTTCCCGTAATACCTTTCCAGCGTCGTATCTGTTCATTGGGGGTGGCGACCGCCGCTTGCCAGGCATCGGGTACTAGGTTGGGATCGCTGCTTTCCCCGTCTAAAGTAACCTTTAACCCAAATTGGCGCTCGCCGACGTATTTACCGTTATCGGGAATGGGAACAGTAACGGTGAGGGTGGTTTCCCCAGGGGCGAATACCGCCCGACCCGCTACGGGGGTATAGCGACTGCCGGCCTTCCCATCTCCGTCTTGGGTAGTATAGCTGACCAAAACCGACTTAGTTAAATCCCCGGTGCGCTGAATAATGAAATCGAGACTGCCATCCAGTTCTGCTCCCGTTGGATTGGAAACAAACAATTGGGTCGGGGCATTCGTTTGGCTTTGGGTTGTGACAAAATTCTGGGTTGTGGGTGTGGAATCATTATTACTGACCGCACTGACCGCAAAGGCACTCGCAACGGAATTAGAGCTAGAAGACAAAATCGAAGCAGGAATATTCTTTGAATTAGCCGGATCTGAATCAGTCATAAAAGTCGGAGACTTAGCTTGATTCACTAAAATCGTTGCCGCAGAAGTCGAAGAGGTATATTTGTAGAATTTTTGATTGTACTGATAAAACGTCCCTGCCGCACTAAAGTCTGAACTCAGAATCAGTGTGTCTGCATCATCCATCCCTAAAGTTAAGGTGTTATTGCTGGAAAGTTCGGTAACAGTGAGCGAATTAAGGGTTAAAGTATTCGCGCCATAATTTTCTGTCACTAAAATCTCGAAATTCCGTAGCCGCAACCCTGGTGATAAGGTCGTTAAATCCCAATCCTGACCGTTATAACCCGTGAAAGCTAAAAGATCCGTTCCCGCTCCCCCATCTAAGCGTTGGAAATAGGTATCTGTCACCGTTACATAGTCGTCACCTGGCCCCGCATAAACGACATCTAAGCCACCCTTACCATAGATTTTGTCATTGCCTTGACCTGCCAGGAAACTTTCGCCCGTAGGACTACCGAGCATGACATCATCACCAATCGTTCCCGTTTGACTAACAGTATTGTTAAAATCACTGCCAAAGAGGGTGTAGGTCAAATTATCATTATTGCCTGGCGCACCGATAATAAAATCACTAAAGCCGTCCCCATTAACATCGCCACCACCACTTAGGGAAATGCCTGCTTGGGAATTGGGTAAACCCGCGATCGCAAAACCATACTCCGCATAACTTTCTAGCGAAAGAGTCGGTGCGCCCGATGTACTAATCACCGCAGAGGAAGAAGAGGTAAACGTAGCAACTGTTTTTCCCGTAGCATAGGTTAATTGAGTACCCGAAGTAGGTGGGGTATAGATAACTGCCAAAAAGTCACTGATGTTTGCATTAGAAGCAAGAGTCAGAATAATCTCATTTGTCCCATTAAAGGCAACACCATTTACAGAAATGGTATTAAGGCCGTTCTTAACGGAAAAACTGCTTGTACTAGGGATATCGGTGGCAATCAGCGGTTGGTTAAATTGGAGAGTAAGGGTAGAAGTTTGAGGTGTAATATTCCCCAAATTAAAAGGGTTTGTGGCTGAATAGGTAGTTCCCCAAAGAGAGTTTTGCCCCCCAAAGACAACTAATATCTCTCCATCCGTCGTGTTTTGACTGTTTAAAGCACTGTTAGGAGATGAAATTAACAGATCATCGTAACCATCTCCGTTGATATCCCCTGCCCCAGAGAAATTGCTTAACAAAATCGCCTGATTATTAGCCGTAGAAGTTGAAGAATTGGGAGCGGGAGCCGCTAAAACCACATCGGGGTTGGAACTGCTATCAAATCCGTTGATGGAGCCGTAGTAGATGAGCACCGCCCCTTGGTTATTTTCCAGCAGGTTATTATTAATACTGCCCAGGTTAGAGAAGAAGCCCGGCGCTAAGACCGCCAGATCGGCAATGCCATCGCCGTTGAAATCACCGATATTTTGCAGTTGCTGACCGAATTGTTGAGTCTGATTCGGTTCGTAAATGAGATTGGAAGTAGCGATACCAATATTCGTTGTACCGGTTGTTGCATAACCAACCAAGATACGCTCTTGGAACAAGACGGGAAAAGGATTCTGGCTGGTAGTTTGGTTGGGAATGGCAGTGTTACTACTCCAGGTACTCCCCCCATCGGTAGAGGTTATATATAAAATTTCATCCTTGCTGTTGTCGGCAGTAAAGAACAGGTAAAGCGTATCTCCCACCGACAAAAGATTGGGGCCCGCTGACGAAGTTTGACCAACTTCATTACTGCTCCAAGAGGTTCCGTTATAGGTGGCGACATTGACATCGTTATTGCCGTTGCCGATAAAGCTCACCAATAAATTATCTCCATCCACCGCGACCCCCAGGCTACCGCCAGTTGCTTGATCAGTGCCAGAGCTATCAGTGACCGTGCTACTACTCGACCAAGTGCTGCCATCGCTAGAAGTGGTATAGAGAACCGTGTTGGTCTTATTATCGGCGGCAAAAAAGAGGTACAGTTCCCCGTCATAAACAGCTAGGGTCGGGGCAAGATTAGAGGTATTGCCGCCAGCGTTGATGGAATTAGTGCTGTCAAAGGTTAAGCCTAAATCGCTACTACTGTCAGTCGTTGCCGGGGTAACAATGACCTTATCATTTGTGGCGGTGAAAGCCAGGTAAAGTGTGTTATTGAAAACCGCTAGAGAAGCTTGGCCATAGCTTTCAAAACTACTCCCTAAGCTCGTATTCCCTTCCCAGTTATAACCATCTGCACTTCTTTGCACATAAAAGTTAGTAGTTAAAGTGTTAGTATTTAAAGTGTTATAGACCATGTACAAATAGCCGTTAAACACCGCAAAGGAAGGGGAACCATAAGGAGTGTCGTCAAGACCATTGAAGCTCCAGTCATTATTATTTAATGTTCCTGAAATTGCAGCAGCAGGAGGCGTGATATTGGCGCTGTTACTACTATCGGAACTAGCCAAACCATTACCTGCATAAACCGTAGCCTGTCCATTCCCAGTGACATTAGGACTGATCACATTCCCATTGGGTTGGCCGCCACCAATATCGCCATAGCCGTCTCCATTCACATCACCAATGGCATTAAAGACGGTGTTACCGTTAGTCACAAAGACTGTTGAACTATTCAGATTACCGCTACTGTTACCTTTGTAAAGTGTCTGCCCACCATTAGAGGATGACAATAACAAATCATCATAGCCATCGCCGTTGTAGTCTCCCACTGCTACAGCAGCGGTTATGCCAGTTTTGTAAGTATTGGCACTGGTACTCAAAGTCAGAGTTTGTTGGGAGCCTAGGTTGGCGTTACCTAAAATCAGATAGAAATTATTATTCTGATCCACCACCCCAAAATCAGCTAAACCGTCGCCGTTAAAGTCACCTGCGGTTCCAACGGATTGAATTGAGCCGCTACCGGTAATGTTAATAACTAACTCATCGGTTCCCACCGCTGCATCTAATAAATCCTTGGTACTAGCACCAAAAGTAATCACTGCACCATATTGATTTCCCCCTGCCAACACATCAGCAAAGCCATCGCCATTAATATCACCCAGCATAATGACTTCATTGCCGGCTCCAGTCAGGGGCAGATTTAGTTCTACCCCATTAACTCCGCCAGTAACATAGATGTCGCTAGTGCCACCGGTATAACCCACATAGAGGCTATTATCGAGAATCGCTGGAGAGGGTAGATAACCACTGGTTTGACCAGTAATGGCGTTTAAACCTGACCAACTACTGCCATTGCTCGATGTCAAATAATAAAGAGGGTTATTTGTCTCGCTATTGCCGTAGGTCAGGTAAAGCTGAGTGCCATCGTTGGTCAGACCGGGGGCGGTATTGGGATTGGTGGCATTACTCACTTCTGTGCCAGACCAGCTTAGAGAGGAAAGGGTGGTTCCTTTGGTGGAAGTGACATAGTAATTATTGGCATTACTGCTGTTTGTCCCGCCGCGATAGGCTAGGTAGAGGGTGTCGTTTAAGACCGTCGGACTGACAATACTACTGCTGGTTTGACCGGCGATTGCGTAATCGGTTGACCAGGAACTACTGCTACTGGGATTGTCGGAATAAACATAAAGAATCTCGCCACTACCATTGGATCCCACGAAAAAGGCCATCAAGTTGCCTTGGTACTCCACCAGACTAATCCCTGCCCCGCTAGTCTGATTACTTATGGTAATTTGACTACTACTCCAAGATTGGCCATTGTTACTGCTGTAAATGAAATTAAGCTCATTGTTGCCTTTCCCTAAATACGCCAGGTAAAGATCGCCCTTATAAAAGGCTAAAGATGGCGGCGAGTTGGTTTGAAAGTTGCTGGATAACTGGGAAACCGATGCCCAGGTTTGTCCGCCGTCACTACTGGTGGTGAAGTAGATATTGTTGTTATTACTGCCTTGAAAAGCTAAATAGAGAATCCCATTATTACTGATGAGACTGGGGGCATTAGTGGCTTGTTCGCCTACGTTTTCAATCAGTTTTTCTACCTCAACCGAATACAAATCGCCATCAATGACAAAACCATTGTCCCCCGAAATATCTGCAAGTTTGATACTGCCATTGTCTGCCAACCAGGGATGACCGTAAACCGTGTAAAGTTGAGCCGCATTGGGAGCTGAAATCATCAAATCATCAACTCCATCACCATTCACATCTCCCACTGGCGCGATCGCCGCTCCCGTAAATTGGAAGGGGGAATTGCCATTTAACAGAAAGGTCGTTTTATTATCATTGGAAGTGACATTAAGGTCAAAGTTTGTCCCTGGCTCACCTAAAAAACTAGAAGAACCGAATAAGACATAACCTTGCCCCGCACCATTTGCGCCTTGAGGGGCAGTGATCAAGAAATCTTCATAACCATCATCATTGACATCTCCTGCGGAGGTGATTACTGCTCCCGCTTGTCCATAGGGAAGTCCGCCATCAATGATCAGATTACTAATCGTATTCAAAGTTTGGGAACTAGTCTGATTTCCAGGTTTACCTTGAACGAGGTAAATTGCTCCATTATTGCTGTTTGTCCCTGGCGAACTAATCGCTAAATCAAGAGAGCCATCTCCATTCCAATCTCCATTACTAACCACTGAACTACCTGCAAACAAATTCTGGGCCGCACCATTAGAAGACGGTGTATCTGCATCAGTCCCAATGTAGGTATAGCTAGGGTTAGTTTCAATCCCATTACTACTACTGGTCAAAACATAAACCGCCCCCGCACTGATCGAAGAAGAATCGGCAAAATTACCTTGATTTTGGGAAGGTAGTCCGCCTTTTCCGTTCCAAGAGTTCTTCACGGTTACCTGATAATTCGGCGCACCAATAATTAAATCATCAGTGTTTGTACTACCACTAAAGGTGGCGGCTCCCCCACTGAGATAATGGGATGTGGCTAGGGCAAAACCCGCTCCTTCTCCACTGCTTCCGTTGTAAACTGGCGTGGAACTAACTGAACTGGAACCATCATAGGCAACATAAACCGCACCATTACCGTTATTGGCATCAGGAGTGCCAATCGCAATATCTAACTTACTGTTGCCGTTAAAATTCCCCACCGTCACCGCATAACCGAATAGATTCTCCCCGACGACAATAGTCGGCGCATCCGAGGAAGAAGAGGAAGAAGCGATAAAGGTAGCGACCTTGTCTCCCGTAGCATAGGTTAATTGAGTACCCGAAGTAGGTGGGGTATAGGTAATCTGCAAGTCACTAATACTTGCATTAGAAGCCAGGGACAGAATAAGATTATTTGTTCCATCAAAAGCGACACTATTTACAGTAATAGTGCTAGAGCCGCTCGTAGCGGAAAAACTACTTGTACTAGGGACATCGGTGGTATTGAGTGCTTGGTCAAATTGAAGGATGAAAGTACTGAAAGTACTGGGAGCATTAATGACATAACCTTGACTCGCTGTCATGGTCGTGACATTAATCGTTTGATTTTCTAATGAGGTAGAACCATAAATGACATAGACGGCTCCCTGTTGACTGTTGACATTGGGCGCACCAATCACAAGATCAGTAATACCATCACCATTGACATCCCCTGTAGCCATACTGAGGGGATAATCACTATTTGCCTGTCCTTCGTCCGCAATTCCCGTAATCAATAAGCCATTGGGATTACCCGATAAATCTGTCGGCGTTAATGGGTTACTCTCGCCATCGGTGAGAACGTCTTGTCCCCCAAAGAGAATTTGAATCGTCCCATTATTCAAGACATTGCCATCGATGTCTGTATAGCCGCGATTGCCCACTGCTACGTCGCTCAGACCGTCATCATTAAAGTCGCCACTGGTTAAGATATATCCCATCGCAGGGTTAGTGGTGTTAGTGATAAAACCGCTATCAATGAGAGTGAGGGAAGAGTCATTAACTTCTGTGACGGTTGCTGTGCCTAATACAGTGACACCGCCAGGGGTAAAGGTTGAACTGCTGACATCGTAGGGATTGGTATTACTGAAAGTCGATGTCGATGATGACCCAGATTCGTAATAGACCGTCACGGTAGCAGTGTCAGTTGTTACACCACTACCCGTATCAATCAACAGATTAAGGGTAAGAGCTTGACTTGGGACGTAATAATCCAAAGATGAAGCGGTACTCTGGGGGTTTAAGGTATTAATTAAGCTATCACCAATTACAACACCCAATTGATTGCCCGATAGGGGAGATGGAGATGCTTGACCGGTGCTGTTGTAACCACTTCCCACTACATAGGTTACACCATTGACTTCTACAGAAATACCAATAATGGTTTGGGTTTGTTTTCCTGATAGGGAAACTTGGTAGATGGTGTCAGCTTGCCCATTGGGAGAAATACTGCCGTTATTGTTGGCCGTAGTAGCAGAAACAATATCAAACGTTGGAGTGTTCGCATCTGCTAATTGAGTGGGGACAACCTGGGGTAGGGGATCAATGCGGGTTTGGCTCGTCCAGGTGGAATTAGTTGTATTTAAGAGGCTGTATTTGACCTGGGGGCCTGGGGGCAGGGGTTCGACGTACTGGGTGGAATATTTATTCCCAATTTGGTTGGTTCCCGACAAGGTATTGATCAGTTCCAATCCTGTCAAAGATCCATCGGATGAAGGAGGAGTATAGTCGAGAACAGAGCCATAGAGAGCAACTTCATCCAGATAAACTGAATCGCTTGACCCTGCTAGGGTGAGATTACTGGTGGTCGGTGCAGTAAAGGTGACATTGCTGACGGTCTGAATCAGTTGGGCATTGAGGTAGAGGCTTAATTCTTGGGTTTGGGTGCTATAGGTTCCAACAACGTAGTACCAGGTGTTATTGCTGAGGGGGTTATTACTGGCATTTGTCGCAATACTAGAATTTCCTGAACCACTGTCTCCTAAACCAAAGTTAAGAATCAGATTATTGTTGCTGTCGAAACCGAGACTTGTATTCAGCAATCCTGAGAGGGAAACCAGGTTGGTGATTGCGCTGGGAGTGGAGGGGATTTTAAACCAGAATTCAATGCTAAAAGCGGAACCACTGACGGCGATCGCTGAATTGAGAGTTAAATTGCCGCCATCGGTAAAAAGTACCGCAGGATTGGGATCGCCTGTTTTGGTCGTAGGATTTTCTAAGGCCCCTGTTTCTTTCAGGGTGAAGTTACCGTTATAGGTTCCATTGCCACCAGCACCCCAAGAACCATCATTTTTTGCCGTTGTGCCACTGATTTCCCCTAAACGGAGATAGAGATAGGGATTTTCGTCGGCAGTGAGTAAGCTATAGGAAATCGGTTGGGTTTCTGACCAAAACAGAGCAGTTTGACCATTAACACTACTGAATTTTAGGTCAGTGAGGGGATCGGGACTGGCTTCTGACAAGACTTCACTAATAGCTTGCCAGGTATTCGTTGTGGGGTTGTAGGTTGACCAGTAAATGGTCGCGGTATTCGTACCCGTTGTAGAAGTTGATTGGTCATTCAGCCAGGCCGCAATGTATTGACCACTATTGGCATCATAGGTCACCGTCACATTGGTATCAGTTCCCACTTGATTGGTAGCTAAGGCAGCGGCGATCGACCATTCAGTCCCGTTCCAATAGGAAAAATAAATATCGGAAGCATTGAGACTATCATTGATAACCTGAGTATCGTTATCCGAATAGATTGTCCCTGGAACCAATTGATTGGGAATCTCACTAGAGTCGGCATACACCCAGACGGCCAAAGCATTACCCTTTTGATCACTAGCAACGGCGGGATCAAAATTAAAGCCATCCGTGCCGATAATATTTTGAAAGTTGCTTAACCCAGTCGAACTGCCTGGGGTATAAAAGCCCGCCATCAGACTTGTGGTTGGGTTGAGCGGAACGGTGGTAATCGTTTGTTGAGCAAAAGCTGCCACCGTCACCCCATTATTCCCTGTCAAATTTTTATCCGCCGTACTGCCTGGGGTATAACTGACCGTCACCAAATCACCTTGACCGATTAAGGGGTTAGACCCTGTCGGACTCGCCGAAAAAGAAACCGTATTACCCGAAACCACAACATTAGAGGAGGCCGTTAAAGCGACCCCATTACTGATCACCGAAAACTGACTAGCGTCGGGGGTATTACTATCGTTCAAGGCCTGATTAAATATCAGGGTGATCAAATTCTCGTTGCCGTTGGCAATGACGGCTGATCCTCCCAACAAATTAGGTGCGTCCGATGTATTTTGTCCCGTCGTATTAGTCAAAGCTAAGGTGAAATCAGGAACCCACAATTTAGCACCGAGGGCATCGGTCAGATAAAGGTTTGAAGTCGCTTGATTGGTGGCAGTGGGTTTGTAAGTTAAACTGATAGTATCGGTTGTTTGAATCGTACTGCTGAGATTGAGAAGCACATAACCATTACTTTCAATCGAAACATTGGTCACGGTAATCGTGGAGGCACTACCATTGACAGTGAGACTAAATTGACTATTGCTAGGAGCACTACTGGCATTTAACGCCTGGACAAAATTGAGATAAATTTGATTGCTATTAACAAATCCTGCGATCGGGGCAATGGGTTGAACTTCCTTTGACCAAACCGCTAATACCTGCCCTTCCGTCGTCGAACTATTGGTGACTAAGGTCAAAGCGGGGGGGCTATCCTGGGCAAAATCTGCCTCTAAATTTCCAATCAATGAGGCTTGATTGGTTGTTGTATAGTTGTTGGCGTTGCCACTGGTAGGATTGTAGGCCGTGACAGAAGTTTGGGAACTATTGTTGGTAACACTGAGTTGAGAAAAGTCAGTGATAGGATCATTGCTACTGTCTTCTAACGCCGTACCGTTATAACTGACGAAAACACCTAATTGTCCTGCTGAATTGGCTGACGTCCCCTGAAATTGGGGGCTATAGGGGATTGCTTGGTTTAAACGCAACGTAACAACGCCGTTGCCCGTTGTGGCATCATTGCTGACCAAAACATCAAAGACGGTAATCCCCGAACTGGTTGGACTTGTTTGAGTGATTGTCTGGGTTTGAATCGTAAAGTCGCTGGCACTGGGGATAGAACTGGTGTCGAGGGGAGTATTAAAGTTGAGAGTTAAAAGAGAACCATTGACCGTCGCACTAGTAATTTGACTATCATTGCTGGGGCTAGAGGCGATCGCTAAAGCACTTTGGGGACTATTACTTGAAGTGGCACTCAAACTGGTACTAGAACTGGTACTGGAATTGTAAGGGATTGTCCAGGAAAAAGTTGGTTCAATACTTAGATCGAAAGAAAGTGGCCCGAAAGAAACCCCCGCACTAATCGGGAATTGGAGAATCGTATCTTCCTCTATCGTATTAAAACCAAAGGTTAATACAACTCCCCCTGATAATGTCGCCTTTACCCATTTAATACCTGTCGGATTTACTTCTCCATTGACAGTGCCAGAAAAAGTGGGGCCAATTAAAAAATCTACGATAGATTCATTCCCTAAACCAGCAAGATTGCTAACCAAAATATCTTCAAAAGGGGCAAAAACAAGTTCCCCCAAGATAGCCGCTACTCCATTTGATGGATTATCAAAGGCTTTGAATAGAAGTGGCGTTACACCTGCTTGCGTAATAAACGTATCTATAAGGGGTTGAATCCCATTGCTGTAGCTATCTGTACTGGTGGGTTCAATGGGAGCATCTCACCTTTGTAACCCCTAAATCAGGTGTTTATGTCAAGCTATTTTGAAAGCCTTGCTAGAAACCAGTTTTATGGATAAGTATAATTACTCACTTGCATAAATGAGATGCCCCGCACTCCCAACAAAGTCCACCTTGCCTCGCAAAAGCTCGAATGTTCCAGGGACAAACCCATTAAATATGGGGAATGTTTCTTCCGCGCTTAAAGTTATTTGATCTTCTATACGTTGTAACTTGAAAGGAGTTGTTCCTGAATATTCAGATGTGGAATCAAAGCTTAAAGATATCTCAAAGGAAGGCTCTGGCTTTTTAAATGGCGAATTGGGAAACTGCTTTAAAAAATTTGCTGAACCTGCACTAATATTCTTCTCACGCTTATTAATAACATCACCAATAGCCGTCACCCGAAGGGCTGATTCCCCACTACTGGAAGCAGAACCAAAAACATAGGAACCCGATAAAGTTCCCACTATCTCATACCCACCCAAAATGCTTTTAATGAGGTTTTTAGGTACGCCATCGAGGAAATCAACGAGGCCCAAACTTTGATACAGGTCGGAACGAAAGGTCAGGGCTGGACCAAAACCCACTCCCCAACTTGGACTGCCACTACTACTGCTTGCGCTTGCCGCCGCGCTAGAAGCTTCCGATAAAGTAAAGGCAGAATAGGAAGCACGAGTTGTTTTGGGCTGAGGGGTAGAAAGGGAGGTCGTTCCCTGGTTCACGCCATTCACCACCACCGGCGGGTTATAGGGAGCGGGAAAACCGCCTGTGGTCGTTGATGAAAAATCAGAACTCTTGACAGTAAACTGGGTGTAATACAAATCAGCGTCTTCTCGGATGGCTTGATCTGCGCCCTGGCTGACGTTTACCTGTTGCCCCACAACAAATACATTGCCATTATTGTCGGCGATCACCTGGGGGTTAAGGTTGGCAAAGTTTTCGGCATTGCTATTTTCATTAACGGTCAACTGTTGCGGTGTTTCCAACCATTGCAAATTAGCTGATGAATCGTAGGTCGCCGCACTGTAAAAGAAATTACTATTACTAACACCGTTCTGTGTCACATCACCCTGTTGCCAAACCACCGCTAAACCTGGAGCCGTCTCATCATCGGAAACTTGAATCAAACTGGAGGAAGCCACTAAATTGATGCTAGTGACATTGTCAGCAATGCCTGTGACAATCTGCTGGGCATTAACCCAACTGCCCGTATTGCCATCAAACTGAGCGTGCCAAATGGAGTTGTTTTCTAACCACACTAAATGGTTAACCCCAGCAGCATCAGTGGTAATGGCAGAAAGACCGGAAGCGAGATTAATAGACATCTTGATGACTCCTTGAAATTGAGAGTTTGCCGAAAAATTGGTGGTGATTCCCTAGTAGTGATGGAGGCTTAATCCTTTGCTTGGCTGTGCATTGAGGACAATCCATCGCTGAAACCCTGTTCAGATAAGAGTTTGAAAATTGAAAGCGTCCTAAATAACCCATTATTTGCTATATCTCTCTGGTGACGCTTCACGGGTAAGAATTACAGGTATTTTGGCTAATTCGCTCTAATCCATACTGGGTAAGGATTTTGGGAAAGATCTAGCAGAGAGCGAGTTGGTTAGGACGATAAATCGGTAAAACCCCTGACCGATAAGAGTTTGAAAATTGAAAGCGTCCTAAATAACCTATTATTTGCTATACCAAATGGACTCTATAGATTAAACCAAACTGATTATCCAAGTAAAACTGGAAATTCGTCTAGAATTATAGATTTTCTTCAGAATTGAGTCGCCCGCAACCCTGATGAGATTGTCGTTTATCTTAAATGTCGGGTGAAGACCCTCAGTTTCACTGACGGGATGAAACCCCGACCAGTATAAAACAGCACTTCGACAGGCTCAGTGACACGAAGCACGACATTTCGACACATTTCGACAGGCTCAATGTAAGAGCTTCGGTGTTTACAAAATCTTGACAATCCGATGCTCTACAGGTTAATATAAAATAAGTTGTTTGAGGTCGATAAACAATGATTGTTTTAGAAATGAAAGCAGTCGTCAAACCAAGTCAGTGTTCTGCCATTGATGAAGCTATTCGTACAGTACAATTCATCCGTAATAAGGCTTTAAGGCTTTGGATGGATGCCAAGAGAGAAGACAAAATTGATAAATATTCTCTCAATAAATATTGTGCAGTTCGCAGCCATTCAGTTGGGAGCATCTCACCTTTGCAATAAACATAAATACTTAGTAGAAAAATAGGCTTTTCGAGGGTAATTCTTGTTTTAATTCTCCATGTACGCGGTCTTTAAAAGCCTCTATTTCGTTCCAA
>SFAQ01000174.1:0-19763 GCA_007096525.1 Microcystis wesenbergii Mw_QC_B_20070930_S4
TACTCTATATACTCACTTCTCTGCGATGCAGTCGCACTCGCGGGAGCGCATTTTGTAGCTTCCTTAAAGCTTTGTTTCTGTCTGTATCACTTGTTACTTTTTAAAATGAGAATTGCTGCTGTATTTGGGATTTACTGGCAGATGCTACAGTTGAACAAATTTTTCAAATTTTAAACAATCGTATCGTTGGATTCGGTGGAGTAACGAGAATTAGTGGCGGCAACCCTATACCCTTCCTCGAACTTCTGCATGAGATGGCGCGGCTCAATTGCGGTTTAAGTGTTTTGAGGCGTACTTTTAAAAACGAAATGAGTGGCCGGAATCTTCAGGCGGAAATCCAAGCGATTCGGGCTGCTTGGGTAGCGGCGCGTCTTCGCAGTCGGGAAGCAGTTTTAGCAGATCATCTCACATTTTTAAAGCGACTGGGAGCAAATTAGAATTATGATCGGCTTATAGATCAAAACGCTAAGGTTATGGACGTAGCTGTTATTATCCCTTTATTCAACGGCTCTCAATGGATTCGACAAACACTCGAGTCAGTATTTTCCCAGTCCCAACCACCGAGAGAAATAGTCGTGGTTGACGATGGTTCTGAGGACGAATCCCTAGAGATTGTCAAGTCTTTTTCAGGTATCACTTTATTACGAAATCCTGACAAGGGTTCTCATTGCGCCCGCAATTTTGGACTGCAACATACTACTGCACCTCTAGTAGCATTTCTCGATCAGGATGACATCTGGCATCGAGATCACTTGGGCATTATGAATACAATTCTAGAACAATTTCCCCAATCTCCTGCTTGTGTAGCCAATTGCGCCCATTTTTATGAAGATAGCCTAAATTTTCCCTCTCCAGTCCTTAATCCTCAGTTTTTTGTTCCTTGGGACTTTTTCCCTACCAATTCTGTCGCCACTCCCTCAGCCACTGTGATTCGACGCGAAGCACTCGATTCCATCAATGGCTGGCCAACACAGTTTACGGGAACTGCTGTAGATTACTATACTTGGTTAAGGTTAAGTGTTAATCAATCTCTGATCAGAAACCATTGTATTACGGTTGGATATCGTCGCCATAATAATTCTCAGGGGACGAAGTTAAGATTACAAAACATTGAAAAATTAATAGATAATCACATAAACACTTTAGCAGATGCTCTTCGTTATCGGGTTTCTGTCTATCCCCAAGATGCTGTATTACTGGAAAATAGATTGAAATCATTAACTAATATCTCGGATATTATCACAGCCACTATCAATGCTAATCAATCACTGCTGGTGAAAGGTGCTATTTCCTTTGAAGAAAGTCTAGCTAATGAGTCAACTGCTTTTATTAGCTCAATGTGTAACTTGCTGTTATGGTTTTTATATCCTTACTTAGAACCTCAAGAATTTACTTTGAAAGTCATCCTCAAACATTGGCCAAATAAGGCAGCCAAAACCCGCCAAGGATTGAGAGAGCGAATTGCATTAAGCAGAATCCTTCCGAGACATCTATTAGCACATCCATTTGACCTAAGTTTATGGGCTTTATTAGTAGAGTTTGCACCTTTGATAAGCCATAAGCTTATGCCTTGATAAATTCCTATGAAAAAAACATCTAATCATTAATTCAATCAACAATATGGCTACTGAAAACATAATTAGAAATCAATTAAGAAACTTACAATACTTCCCCAAAAATATTGTAGTTGAATTCCTATATTTATTAAGATATAGACAATATGATCTCCCTAAAGAGCAAAGAGAAATTTTGAAGAAATTAGCAACTGATTCAACTGAACATCTTAATAAACGCTCTTTATATAGTCATTTATTAGGAACTTATAGAATCTTGAAAAAATGGAACTCATCTGAAGAGATTTGTCTAGCTGGTCTTTATCACAGCATCTATGGAACTTATAGCTATAGAAAAAGTTTGGTTAATCTAGAACAAAGAGGTATAATTAAGGCTGCTATTGGTTCTGATGCTGAAAAATTAGTTTACTACTATTGTCTTGAGGATAGAAAACATTTTCCCTCTAATTTTGAGCAAGTTAATGAATTTAAACTGATAAATTATCGTGATAAAAAGGAAATAATTATAACTCAAACAGAGCTTAGTGCTTTAATAACTATTCGTTTAGCAGATCACTTAGAACAATTACCTTATACCCGGGATTATCGTCATCAAGAATTTTATCTTAAAGCCAAACCTTTCCTGACTCAAAAAGCTTATGCAGATTTTCTGATGGCTTATAGAAGAAAAATTTAATTATAGTTAATCAAGATGAAATTTAGTATTGTTATTACAACCCACAATCGTTTATCGTTGCTTAAAAGAGCAATCGCTTCGGCCATAAATCAATCTATTCCCTGTGAAGTGATTGTGGTTGATGATTGTTCCTCTGATGGTACAGCAGAATATATTCAAAGCCTGGGGGAAGATATTATCTTCTATCGTAATCTCAAGAATATGAGGCAATCCTTTTCGGTAAATGTAGGGGTTAAAGCTGCTCAAGGAGATTGGATTAAACTACTCGATGATGATGACTATCTTGCCCCTAATTGTATAGAGGAAATAATGAAAAATATTGCTCAGTATCCCGAAGCTGTCATTTGTTCCTGTCAGGCTACACAGGTGGATATTAAAGGAGTAGAAATCTGTCAAACTCCAAAAATAGGACTTGAACAGGCTTTCTATATCGCTCAAGCAGATATACACTATGGTATGCTCCTAGAAGAAGTTCCCTTCGGAACAACTAGCCAAGTTGCTTTTCTCAGAGATGCTTTTCTTAACTCAGGGGGTTGGGATTCAAGTTTAGATGACTGTTACAATGACATTGATTGCTGGCTTCGCATTGCTCAGTTTGGGGATGCTGTGTTTGTTAACTCCTGTTTAGTGTATCGAGTAGTTTGGTCCGGTAGTTATAATCAAAAGTCTTCATTGTTAAAGCGACTCAACACTAACATTTTGATCAAAGAGAAAATATATAACTTAGTTAATCCAAAATATCAGTCTGTTCTGCCACCACTCTCATGTATATGTAATTATGTTAAACTACATTGGTTATTAGTGGCCTTAAAACAAAAACATTTTGTTTTCGCCCTCAGAATCTCTTTTCCTGCCGTATTATCTATGAGGTCTTGGAATATTTTAGTTAAGACAATCAGATCCCGTAATAATCCCCCTTCCAGAAAAAGCCTAATTTTAAAAACTACAAAGTGAAGTGACGCACTCCTTCCCAGTATCTTTGAGCAAGCTTTCAAAGGGGAATTATTATCTCGTTCCCAGGTTCTACGCTCACGATGCCCAAATTGACGATCAAAGGTTAGATTTATATAGCCTAGAAATTCAACACTGGTGGCAAATTTTCCCGCTTTTATGGACGTTACCACGAGGACAACAGGGTTTATTATCTTGGGTGAGAACTCTTAAGGGGAAAGAAATTCAAATTCAGACTCGTAAACCCCATAGTATATTCCAGCAGCCATAGGGGTCTATATTCCCCGTCAAGAAACACAATTTTAAAATTAACGAAAAGGAGGAGAATACAATAAACCCCCCTTTGTCCAAAGATTATTTAAACCTCGATCGAGTTGCAGGGGTTTACCGATTTCCCGATCATAAATTTCCCCGTAATTACCCACCTGTTTTAAGACTCTTTGGGACTATCGGCAAAAGTGGCAATATTTTGGGAGTTAATCCCAAATTCTTCCCCTTGAATTAAACTAAAAACGATCGAGCGGACGGCATTCGACCAAGCGGGATCACCATCGGCCACGGCCGGGGCCAAGGGTTCCTTAGATATTACCACTTCTAATAATTGATGATCCTGCGGTCGGGGAAAAACCGAGCGCCGGGCCACCAATTGGGAGCGATCGGAGGTGACAGCCTGACAGCGCCCCGCCTGATAAGCTGTATATAAAGCCTCCACATCATCGGAAACGATCGGTTTATAACCTTGAACTGCCGCTTTTGCCATGGCATCGGCCAGATTTTGTTCCGTGGTGGTTCCCGATAGCACACAAATGGACTTTCCGCTTAAATCTTCTAATTTCTTAATATTACTGGCTTTCGTGGCCATAATTCCTTGACCATCATAGAAAACCGGGGTGATAAACTCCATCCCCAGGGCGGTATCCCGGTTAATCGTCCAGGTGGTGTTACGACTGAGGATATCCACTTCTCCCGTCTGCACAGCAGTAAATCTCTCTTGGGGGCTAAGTTTACGATATTCGACTTTGGAGGGATCATTAAAGAGAGCCGCCGCAATAGCTCGGCAAATTTGCACATCTAAGCCAGAATATTCGCCTTTTTCATTAACAAAGCTAAACCCCGGCACTTCTCCGTTAATGCCACAAATTAACTTACCGCGATTTTTCACCGTTTGCAAGCGGCCAGCATCGGGACTACTTGCGGTGTTAGAACTAGAATTAGGTTGATTTTCCGTCCCACAGGCAGTAATTAGCAGTAACAGCAGGGACAATGCACAAAAACGCCACTTTAGCATAGATATTCTCTGAAAAATTTTTTTAGTCACTTAATTTTAGCGGAAAGACCAGAGCAAGCTTAACAGTATAGCCATGATCGCACCGATAACCGTATTGATCACATTGACTAATTCATTAGTTAACCACAGAAAGCGGGTTTGTAGGGTAGCACCGATGAGACTTTCGATATTGGTGGCGATAAATGTCGCAATTACGCACCATAACACACCGAGAAGATCGATCGCACCGATAGCCCATGCTAACAGGGAAATAGCCGTAGCTGCCAGTAAACCGGCGAGCGTTCCCTCTAAACTAACAGCCCCTTCTGTTCCCCGGGGGACGGATTTAAAATTAGTGATTAGATAAGTAGTTTTACCGTAAGCTTTGCCCACCTCACTGGCAGTAGTATCGGCTAATTTGGTGCTAAAACTAGCCACATAAGCGAGTATTAAGAGGTAATCCCAGGGAGAAGCGGCAAAAAGACTTAGGATAGCGCAAATTGCCCCCGCTAAAGCGGAACCCCAGACATTTTCTGGACCGCGTACCCCCGCTCTTTTTTCGGCGATTCCCTCCGCTTCCTTGCGCGCTAAACCGATGCGGGTGACAGTAGAACCGACGAGGAAATAGAATAAAACAATCAGATAACCGCGCCATCCTAAGCTTCCCCAGACAATTACCCCTAAAACCCAAGCATGGAGATAACCCATGGCAGTTAAGAGCTTTTTTGGGGCAATTGCAGCGATTCCGAGGAGGATGGTATTGAGAAGAACAGCGACGAGCCAAGGATTAGTTAACATAGTATCGGGCTAAAGTTTACCTCCCCCCATTGTATCGATCGAGTTCATGAAAACTAATCAACCTTATCAACCTCTGTTACTGCGAATTCTGCACGGATTAACGGGAATTGCCCTCATTGCCGCCATGGTTACGGCCTATTGGACCTATGATACTTTTGACGGTCGTTGGTTAAAACTGCCCTTACCAGAATATCGAGAAATTGAAAGTATTCATGGTACTTTTGGCCTCTATACTCTGATTATCTTTCCTATTTTTGCTATCTATGCTTTTCGTCGCGGCAACAAAAGATTAATTCAAAGTGATTCTCTTAACAAATTAACCCAATTTGGTAAGCCGATTTGGTGGTATAGTCTCCATCGTTTAGTCAATACTTTGACTCTTTTTGCCCTAACTTTTGCTTTGTATAGTGGCCGGATGATGGATTCCGAATGGCTACCGGAAGGAGAATTAAATCACTTTTGGTATTATGCTCATTTGCTCAGTTGGTTAATTATGGCAGTATGTCTGATCCTGCACCTGCTCATGACTGCTAAAGTGGGAGGGGTTCCCCTGTTATTATCTATCCTTAAATGGCGTTTTCGTGAACAAGATAATCCGAAATTATGGTTGTCTCAATTACGTCAATGGGGGTTAAATTTGCGTCTAGCCAATACTTTTCAGTGGCTACAATCCCTTAACTTATATAAAGTCTTAGAAATTGTTGTTTTATTGGCTATTATAGCAGCTTGGATTGTTCCCAAGTTTGACTAGATCTAAGGGAACAACTACCAAAGCGGATCGGAGTATAAATGAACAGTTAAAGAATCTCGATCGCTGGGGATACCAGTAATACAACTACAAATTTGAGTACCATCATCTAATTCTACCTCGCAAGCGTGACAGGAACCCATTAAACAGCCGGTAGGAATGTCAATTCCTGCTTTTTTAGCCACATCTAATAATAGTTCTCCCGTTTCCGCTTCTATGATAATATCATCGGGTAAAAAACGCACTGAAATAGTCATAATTTCTCCTTACAAATGAGCAAAAATAGGTGTAAGATTTAAATGTTCTTCCAGTAAATTGGCCATATTATCCAGGGTTATTTCTCTTTGTTCACTATAGTTATTAATTTCCGTAGGCAAAGATAATAAACCGCGACGCTGACGCAGATGATTTAGCCAAGTTCTTCGCCAAGAACCATTATCAAAGATACCATGTAAATAACAGCCCCAAATTGAGAGAGAATCATTGACAATTCCTAGACTAGCATCTTCCTCGAACATTTTTTGATAACCTGATTCACTTTCCCATTCGCTTATTCCTTGGTGAATTTCGTATCCTGTTACTGGTAAACCTCCTTGGGGAAAATTAGATAAAACTTGTCGTTGACGGGTAATTTTTTCGGCAGTAATTACCGTTTTTAAGGGCAGTAAATTTAATCCTGCTGCTTCTGTGTAGGGACTTTCTCGATGTTCAGGATCGAGGATTAATCGCCCTAACATTTGCCAACCACCACAGATGCCAAAGATAATACCTCCCCTTTGGTGATAGGCTTGTAATTGATGAGCCATCCCACTTTGATTAAGAGCGATTAAATCAGCGACAGTGGTTTTAGAACCGGGGATAATTACCCCATCAGGATCACCTAAAGATTCCTGTAATTCTAGATAACGTAGATTAACCGTTGCTTCACCACAAAGAGGGTCAAAATCAGTAAAATTAGCGATATGAGGCAGACGAATAACACTGATATTTAGTTCAGCTTTGGGTTTTTGGGCGGGGCGATCGAGTAAACTGAGAGAATCCTCAGCACTTAAAAAGATATCACTATAGGGAAGAACTCCCAACACAGGAATTTTTGTATAATCTTCTAGCCAAGTAATCCCCGAATCTAAGAGAGATTTTTGTCCGCGAAATTTATTGATCACAATACCTTTAATTAAAGCTCTTTCCTCCGGTTCTAACAATTCTAACGTACCGACGACGTGAGCAAAAGCCCCCCCGCGATCAATATCCACCACTAAAATAGTAGCGGCATCCAGATATTTAGCCACCCGCATATTAGTTAAATCGCGATGTTTGAGATTTATTTCCGCCGGACTTCCCGCACCTTCACAGACAACTAGATCAAATTCTGTTGATAATTTAGCTAAAGATTCTTTAATTGCTTGCCAACCTTGGTCAAAATAATTCTGATAATAATCCGCTGCCGTGGTGACACCCACAGCCTTACCTTTAATAATCACCTGAGAGGTCATATTTCCCTGGGGTTTTAATAAAATTGGGTTCATTTCTACCCGGGGAATTGTCCCCGCAGCCCATGCTTGCACCGCCTGAGCGTGACCCATTTCTCCCCCTTCGGCGGTAACATAGGCATTAAGGGCCATATTCTGACCTTTAAAGGGTGTTACCTGCCAACCTTTCCGGTTGAATAAACGACATAAAGCGGCAGTTAAAAAAGATTTACCCGCGTGGGATGTTGTCCCCACCACCATAATTGCTTTCATCTAGTTTTTTTTATTGAGCATTTTCAGTTAACTGATAACTGATAACTGATAACTGATAACTGACTCCCAACACCATTAAAAAGAAAACCAACGTTGCAGAGTATTGAAAAATCTTTGCCAGAAATTGGGTTTAGGGAAAAAGTCCCCTTGGGGTTGCCATTTTTCTATTAATTTCCTCCCCAAAGGAGTGAGACGAAAACTATCGGTTATCCCCTGTCCATCTACTTCGCGCCGCAAAATTCCCACTTTAATCAACCAGAGAAGATAGCTTTCCGCTGCCGCTTCCGTCAGCAGTCTGGAAGTATAACCTTTCTCTAAACCTCCGGCACCCGGAATGCTTAAAAGTGATACACTTTGCTCCAGCATAGCCGCAAATAAGGTGACACGGAAAGGAGAACAACAGAGGGCGCGTTCGGCCCTAGTGATGGTAACATCAGGATAATTGATGGCAGTAACGGTGGCAGTCGATAGGCTCATAGATTCCGATCTTTTGGCTATTGATAAACTCATTGTTACATTAATTCTGCGTCAACCCCTGTCAACCCCAATCATCGATAGAATAGGGATGAAGTGTTAAGTACCTTGAGTGTTTATGCAGTCTCCCGAACCGTTCGATACTAAATATACCCCAGAGGAAGTGGAAGTGGAAATCGAAACCGACGATTTTCCCCCCATTGATACCCCGGTTAGTTTCGCTACCACCCTCGAAAAAGTGAAAACTTGGTACGGCAGCCTGTCCACACCAGCACAGGTAGTGGTGGCAGTGGCGGGGGTTTTTGTGGCTCTTTCGATTTTAACGGCGATTTTACGGCTAGTTAGCGCAGTTTTAAGTGCTTTAATCCTCGCCACTATCGTTTATCTCATCTATCGTTACATCCTCAAACCGAAAGTTTAGTCGGCTATGCACATTTTCTGTTCAATGTCAATAGTTTAATTGATAAAAAAAATTTATGGAAGAAGCGGACACCAGAGATATCTTGGGGGAAAGTGTGGCTAAGTTGGGACTGGCCCAGATCCAGCGTCATCTATTTCTCTGCTGCGATCAGACTAAGCCAAAATGTTGTGACAAGGAAGAAGGGTTAGAAGTATGGGATTATTTAAAGAAGCGGTTAAGTGAATTAGAACTCGATCGCCCCAGCGCCGACCGTCCGGGCTGTATTTTTCGCACTAAAGCCAACTGTTTGCGGGTTTGTAGCCAAGGCCCGATTTTATTAGTGTACCCGGAAGGAGTCTGGTATGGAAGGGTAAACAAGGAAGCGATCGAAAGAATTATCCAAGAACACCTAATCGGGAATCAAATCGTCACCGAATATGCTTTCCTTTGCCACGATTTACCGGCAATCTCCCTGAACTGTCCAGGAGAAGAAACCGAAACAATAGAGGAAAACAGCGTTAAAACTAGCTGAAACCCTAATTAACTACACATATCTAACTACCTGTTGCCTATTGCCTGTCGATCCTTTGTCCGTCTCCATTCCCCTAACCCTGCAACCCGGAAAATAGCGATGAAAGAGACCAACAAAGACAACAAACAACTTTTATTAATCGACGATGACCCAAATTTAATACTTTTGGTGAAGGATTATCTAGAGTTTCGTGGTTATAGGGTGATAACCGCAGAAAACGGTCGGGAGGCCCTAGCAATCCTTGAACGCGGGGCCAATGCGGCCAAAGCAAGGGAAATGCCCGATATGATTATCTGTGATCTGATCATGCCGGAAATGGACGGTTATGCCTTCCTCGAAACAATTCGTCAGGACAGTCGTTTTAGTTGCATTCCCGTGATTTTTCTCTCCCCTAAGGATCACAGTCAGGACAAGGTGACAGGTTTAACCGCCGGGGCCGATTTTTATATGGTCAAACCCTTTGAACCGGAAGAATTAGTGGCCCTGGTGGAGTCTTCCCTCACACAAGCGGGCCGGTTGCCGAAACGCAGCCCCCGCATCCATTCCCAGTATGTCACCCCTGTTCAGGTTCCGGGTAATGTGGAATTAACCCCAACGGAGTTAAAAGTAGTACAATTGGTCGCCCAAGGACTGGCTAATCGGGAAATCGCCGCAAAACTCAATGTTAGTCAACGGACAATCGAAAGTCATGTGTCGAATATGCTTCATAAAACTGGTCTTCATAATCGCACGGAATTGACCCAATGGGCGATCGAAAGTAATATCATTTTTCTTTATTCCTAGCAGGTATCCTAGACTAAATCCTGTTCAAGAAGAGTGGGGAGTGGGGAGAGGATGGCTAAGGGTAATTAGGGTTTGCGGCAAAAAGTTTGTTGGTGGGGTTAGGAGTCGGTCGTCGGTGGTCGGTCGTCGGTCGTTTCAGGCTTTGTTGCCCTCTCTTTCTTGTACTAACTTATGTACTACAAGAAGGATAATGCCAGGTTTTTGAGAGTCCCAATCCTATATTCTTGCACTAAAATCGGATTTTAACAGGTCAAAAGCCTTATTTTAAAAGGGTTTTACCATTATTCAGCCAACCCTAATTAACCAACCTACCATCTAAAGATTACATTCTTTTTCTGAAACCAACACCCGCTAAACCAAAGGCTAACAAAGCCAGCAAGGAAGAGGATTCAGGAACAGATTGAGGCCCAGGAGGTTGAGCAGGAGTTCCATTAAATTGAACCTCAGAGAAGCCAGTAGCAGTAGAACCCCAGTTACTAGCAACAACAAACCGGACAAAAGACGCTGTAACCGGAGAAGAAAAGCTGAACGTCTGTGGATTTTCAGCAGCAAAATTAGCTGCGGCGATAGCAAACTGAGTAGGAGCGCCCGCTATAGTCGTGAAAGTTGTACCATTGGTGGAGGCTTGAACAGTCACGCCCTTAATTCCGACAGTCCTCTGTCCGTTAAAGTTCCAGAAGCTAAAACCAGCCAGACTATGGCTGCCATTGAGATTGAAAGTGATATTACCAGTGAGCGCAGTTCCGAACCAAGCATTAGACACACTTCCCCCAGCATGAGATCCTGTCAGACTTGGTGTATTACTGGGCAACCCGGCACCATTGACGGTATTGGCTATGTTCGTAGAGAAAGCACTACCCATATTTGTTGAGGCAGTGATGTTAGGAATCAGGGCGGCTTGGGCGTTTTCTGTCACACCCAACATTAACCCTAAACTGGCAGTGGATAAAACAATCGGTGCGATGGCGACTTTCATTGGCGAACTTGCTTCTTTTCTAAAGTTAAGTTAAGTAAAGTTAAATAGATGTCAAACATCTTTACCCATCTTATTGTTTTTTTTTCCAATTTCTGCTATTTCTGATACAGTTTTTTTGGCGTTTTTATGGTGAAGAAGTCAGGTTTATTCCCTCAATATCAGAAAAAAAAGAGCCTCTCTTGGCTCTTGGCTGAAAAATGTTCACCATGTCACATTATGGGCGCAACGCTGGTGCCCCTACATTGCAGCAGCTGTGATTGGTAGAGACGTATAATACTAAATCCGTTGAGTATAGGCTACATATGCAGCGGAATATAGCTAGGTCATAGGTGTAGGGCTAATTCATGAATTAGCCCTACAATGGGCGTTGTCAAATGGGAACTGAAATTACTTTGATAGCAAGGATTGCATTGCATCTTTCCTGTTCTGATCTGACAACGCCGTAAAATCGGTCAACTAGAAATGACGGGAAACGATTTTTTCGATGGTTGCTTGGGTATCCTGCAGCAGTTTCTCGCGACTATCTCTAGTATTAGTCAGACTAGGCACAAGATTACGAGCTTGTAATGCCATGTGAAGTTGTAGTTGAGCTACATACTCGCGGATATCTTCACGGGTTTCCGATTGGTGAGGATGAAACATAGAGAAACTGGAAGGGTCGTCTAGCTGATGGTGTCTTGTCGATAACTCCTCTACAAGTTATCACGAGAGCTTAGGTTCCAGTCAAGGGTCGGCTCCAACTCTACACATTTCTCAACAAAACTTATAACAGTTATCTTAATGGTGAGGTACAAAGTTTTCGTTTTGGGGAGCCGATCGCCGGTCGTCGATACCAAATTTAGGTTACACTTGCTCTTGATGGGAAAGACTGTATCTTGAGAACATAAGTCGGCTAAATAGACCTGAATTTAGGGGGTATTTTCGGGAAAAGAATCACTATAATTAAATAAAAATGGTACGCTATTTTTTCCCGATCCATCCATGACTAAAACCCGGGGCATTTGCGCCCCACCTTCGCGCCAAGCTTCGATCGCTTCTTTCTGTAAAACTAATCCTCCCCCCTGTTCTTTTAAAGTTTCTGCTAATAGTCTTTGTGCCTCAGCTTTCCCTTTAGCGCGATTAATTTCTGCTTGGGCCTGTTGTTCCGCTTCTTGGGTGATATAAACGGCTCTTTGGGCGCGTTGTTCTGCGATTTGTTTATCTTCGACAGCCCGAGCAAATTCTGGAGAAAAATTCAAATCTACCACACTGGTATCTAAAACTAGAATACCATACTTTTCTAACCGAGTGGATAGGGCATTATCAAAGTCTTCTTTTAACTCACTGCGTCGAGTAATTGCCTCCTCTACGGTTCTTTTAGCGGCGGCAATTTTAAAGGATTCTTGGGTTTGAGGGGCGATAATTTTAGCGACAATATTTTGCAGGGTGCCTTGGGTTCTTCTAATTGCCACTACCTGCGTCGGATCGAGACGAAAATTAATCGCAAAACTAGCAGATAGATCCTGTAAATCTTTAGTGGAACTTTGGGCAGGAACTTCAAATTTTTGCACCGTAACATCGTAGATATCGACACTAGAAACAAAGGGAGGTTTAAAGTGCAATCCCTCCAATAAAACCCCGTCCTTAGCCTTTCCTAAAACACTTAAAACCCCTGCTTGTCCAGGGGTGATAATCACATAGGCATTAAAGGCCGCTAAAATTACAATAGCAGCTAATAATCCCCCAATCAGGGAAAGTAAATTAATAGCATCTTTCTGGTTCACAGTTTATACTCCTTGACGAGCGACTAAAGCGAGAATTTTTGTAGCGATCGCTTGATTGACAGGCATCACTGACAGACGATTTCCTGTCCTTACTAATAATAATTCATCGGCGGTAAAATTTTGTTTTAAAATTCCCAGGGGCAGCAGTTGCGGAAAAAGGCGATCAAACTCAACTTTAACCGTCCACCAGCGCGGGGAATCTGGGGAGGATTTAGAATCATAGTAGGGACTATTGCGATCGAATTGTGTGGGATCGATCATATCGGTTTCCACTATGCGCATCAAGCCGACAATCCCCGGCGGGGTCGTATTAGAATGATAAAAAAAGGCCAAATCTCCCCGCTTCATCTGACGGAGAAAATTGCGGGCCTGATAATTTCGCACTCCCTCCCAAATAGTTTGACCATCTTTTTTTAAATCCCCGATACTATAGACATCGGGTTCCGATTTCATTAACCAATAATTTAAATTCATCATTTATAGTTGTTATTAATTCAAATAAGCTCAAAAATATTTTTAGCCGTTCCTGTCAGCCTTGTTTCCATAGGGTTAAATATAATTCACTTTAGCTGCTTTTGTAGTTCTACTCAAACAATTATTGAGAAGAATGTATCTAAAAATACTTTTGTTAGCGGCAATTTTTAAGGACTATGAGCCTTCAAGTCTAGCTATTCTTGGCAACCGTCAGTTTTTCCCCATAGCTAAAAATAACTTATTCTCCACTATTAAATCGCTCAAATAAGCTGTAAAATAGGATACATTGCCCTAAAAATCTCTAGCCAATCCATAGATTATCGGTGTTCCAAGCCACTCGCCGCCGTTTAGCCTTATGGTACACTGTTGTCACTGCCATACTACTGCTTTTTCTCGCTACGGGAATGTATTTTTATGTGCGGCATACCCTAGTGGATCGCATTGATGATACCCTCAAACACATCATTGAAGTGGTAAATCGTTCCCTCGTGATCGAATCGATTCCCCCGAACCAAGGACGTTATCGCGTCGATCCCCTCGCAAGTTTTCCCAGTCAGGGTAAATCCGTGGAGGACGATCATATAGATTTGGAATGGTTCGATCCCCAAGGTAATCTAGTTTGGTCAACTCTGGCCGAATCTTTAGATATTCCCCTCCATCCCCACCGTCAAGGGGAAACTATTCGCTTATCCGATGATCGTCTGCTGCGACAAGTAACCGAAAGGGTGGAAATCGGTCATTATGTTTTGGGATATCTGCGGGTAAGTCATCCTTGGTTTGAGGTGACAAAACCAATTAGACAGCTATTATTGGATTTAATCCTCGGAATTTGCCTGATGATTGCCAGTGTCGCTGGGATTGGTTGGTTTTTGTCCGGTTTAGCCATTCAACCGGTAAAAGAGTCCTATCAGAGTTTAAAACAATTTACCGCCGATGCTTCCCATGAATTACGCAATCCGATCGCCACTATCCAAACTAACGTGCAAATGGCGATCGCTTATCCCCAAACTGGCGATCAACGCTTGCAGGTGATCGAGCGTTTAACGGAAAGATTGGGCAATTTAGTCAATGATCTGCTCTTTTTAGCCCGTTCTGATAGTGGCATCGTCCAACCGCTCGAGCAAGCTGTACCTTTGGATGCTTTATTGATGGAAGTGGTGGAAGAACAGCGTTTAATCGCCGATAAGCAGGGAATTTGCCTTTCTTTGTCGATTGTGGAACCGGACCAAGAGGATTTTTCCTACAGCGATGAAATGTTTACTATGGAGGGAGATTGGGATCAATTAGCTCGTTTATTCACAAATTTAATTTCTAATGCCCTAAAACACGCTTTTTTGCCCGAATCTGAGCCTAAAAATGTGGCAGTGGAACTGGAAAAAAGTAAACGCGATCGACAATCGGTGTTACTGGTACGCATCAAAGATAACGGAATCGGTATTCCCGAGGCTGCTTTGTCCCATATTTTCGATCGCTTTTATCGTCTCGATCCCGCACGACAAAATTCCGCCACTTCCGGGGGAACAGGATTAGGATTAGCGATCGCTTTAGCGATTACCCTCAGTCATCATGGACAAATTAGCGTCGAAAGTCAGATTGATCGAGGAACAGTTTTCACCGTCACCCTACCGAAAAGCCATCAACGGGAGAAAAAAACCGAAAAGTCAGAAGCTTAACACCTCTGACTTCTTTTCATACCCCCAAGGGAATTCGAATCCCTGTCGCCTCCGTGAAAGGGAGGTGTCCTAGGCCACTAGACGATGGGGGCTTGGATTTCAGACCTTTTTAAATATAACAATAATCTTTCTGGGAGTCAAGGGTTTTGGCAAAAAATTTTTTTTATCCCGCCCTTGCACAATAGGATAGTGTAATTGAAGATGTTATCGCCCAAAATCCATGGCTGCCGATCCCTATAAAAGCCGACTGTTCAACCTGATCAACCGTCGCTTGATCCGTCTGAAAGATAACCTCGGCCGCGTTTCCCGTCGCGGTCAAAATGCGATCGCTATTGCCCTGCAAATAGCCCTCTATCCCGTCTATTTACTGATACAATCCCTGCGGATGACGGCTAATCAATTGGGGAACAGTCTCCAGAAACAATTATCACCCCCCGGCAAAGAGGGGACGGATGCGATCGCAGAATTTCTCCAGAGCTTATCCGACCAAGAAACGGCATTTATTGGCATAGCAGCCGATCTAGAGGATCAAGCTTTAGTTTTCGTCACTAACGATCACCAGACTATTAAAATCACCGATAATCAAACCCAAAGACAAATAGAAAAACAAATTAGGACGGCACTGGCTAATTACGCCCTCGAAAAACGGAGAATTAAGCGATTAAATCCTCAATATCCGCCTTTATTACCAGATTTTACCGATAAAAATTCTGTCTTGCCTCCGATCCGTTGGTTTTGGAACCTACTACGCTGGGAACAACAGGGACAGATAGCGATCGCCATAAATCTATTCCAAGAATCCCATCTCGTCAAAACCCCGACACCACCCTCTTTACCACTGCCTAATTTAAATTCTCAAGCGATTTTAGGAGTCATTGACGAAAAATTAGCGATTTTCGAGGCTAAATTTCTCCCTATCTCCCCCGCAATCCCCAGCAGTTTGAGCCACACCTCTAACCCCCCTTCCGATCTCGTGAACGAGTCCCCGACTCTCGAGAAAAATTCCTCCTATCTCTGGCGACTTTATTGGTTAATTTATGCGGCGATCGAGCATTTCTGGGCAAAAGAGAAGAATAATTTAGAATATAGTGCTGATTCACCCGCTTTATCGGCAAAATATCCCCTAATTCTTCCTAATTCTCTGCTGATCACCTTCAAGCAACGTCTCCAAGATTGGCTAGAAAAACAAACCCAAGCGGATCCCTTCACGATCGGCAAACTCATCCAAGCGGCGATCGATCACTTTTTTTCCTCTCGCCAATCCCTGACATTTTCCGCCGTCAGCGAGCAACCTTGGCTAGAATCCGCCGATATATTGGCTATTTCTCCCCAAGACTCCGAAAATCCCCGCCTTAACCCCGCTTATCCCCTTCCCCATTCCCCAGTCACCACAGCCAAGCCTCATAGCACAAAAAGAGCTTTTAGTCAAGAAAAACAAAATAAATCTTTACAAAAAATCCCCCCGGCCGCTGCCCAAATTACTCCTGGAGAATCCCCCCCCGCCACCCAATTAGATCCCCGCTACACTAGGGAGATAATTCAACCAATTAACGAGGAATGGTTAGAAACCGAATCAACCCCCGTCGGCTACGTTAAACACCCCTTAGAAAGGATTTTAGAGGGATTAGATGCGATTATTTCATGGGTGGAGGAATTGGTTATTAAAATTTGGCGTTGGTTGCGGTATGATCGACGCATTCGCATTTCTAAATTACTCAAACGCAAACGTTAATCGGGTCAGGAGTCACAGCTGCTGTTTTTGGCTATACCAATCGCGCCACAAGCTAGAACTACGAATCACCAGCCAGAGTAGAAATAAAGCGATTAAACCGCCATTTTCTGGGGCGCTGAGGGCAAAAAACACTAAAATAATACATAAAAATTCTTCGGACAAAGTCACCCAAATCGGTAAACCGTGCAAACGAAAAAACCAGCCCACTTGTACTAACTTGATCACAAAAGCGAGTAATCCCCCCACTCCCGCAATTAACCAAAGGGGTTGCAGATTTAACTGCAACATTTTCACCATGGTTAAACTTATTAACGCGCCGACGAGCGGACTGGTAAGTAAAGAGATAATCTGTAGAACCCGCTGCCCCAAAAGACTCTTGGAACCAAACAACTCGAATAACGACCAACTAACCAAAATCGCCAGTAAAACTTGAGGATGAAGACGCGATAATAACGGGACATCCTGCCAGAGATTAGTTCGTAGCAAACCAATAACCAACAACGGTAAAGCGGTGCGTAGACCCGCCGCCGCCGCCGCCGAAAGTACCGCTAAAATTCCAATTAACATAGATTTCAGTTAAGCTAAGACGCATTTTCACCGCCTATCCTTAGATTAGTTCAATCTCCCCCCCCCAACCCTAGGGTTGATTCAAGGTAGGGTTGATTCAAGGTAGGGTTGATTCAAGGTAGGGTTGATTCAAGGTAGGGTTGATTCATGAATCAACCCTACCCCCAACCCCCCCGACATCGGGGGGTGGGGGGTTGCCTCTTGCAAGAGCGCCTCATCTCCACAAGCAATTTAAAATTGCAATATTTGGCGTATTCTTCTCCATTCTATATTTTCCGAGCGCGCGACAAAGGTTAAAATTTGGGAAACACTGCAATATGCTGGCAGTCATCCTGGCTAAAAACACGCTATTTTATTAACTTAATAGTAACCGCGCTTTAGGAGTAAGCAGTTTTCATGGACTCCCTGACAACCCTCCAATGTCAAAACCTAACTTGTCTAGCTCAGAACCCTCTCACTAATAGATTCTGTGAAAAATGCGGTACTCCTTTAGTTAAGCGCTATTTATGGATGATGGGTGATTGGGTAAGAACCTATTATCGTGTTGGTGAGCTAATTGATAATCGTTATTTGGTCAAACAACCACAAATTGTTCTTGATACTAAACCCGCTCAAGCACCCCAAGCACCGGAAGAACCTCCTAGCTGGATTTCCCTCTACCTAAAATTGTTACCCTTCCATCTCCACATTCCCCAAATCTACGGCTATATTCCCAGTCCCGACGAACGCTTAAATATGGACATCTGGCTGTTGGAATACGGCACTATTCCCCTCGATGAAGCGGGAGAATTAATTTATCCAGAACTATTGCCCACTCTCGGCGAGGTTTGGTCGCAAGCTTCCGATTTAAGGCAAATTCACTGGTTATGGCAAATGGCCAAACTCTGGCATCCCCTCCAGAAAAAAGCTGTGGTCTCTAGTCTGCTCAACCCTTCTCTGACGAGAGTGAATAATCAGCTGCTGCAATTGCTAGAATTAAGCAAAGACGAGGCTACCGCTCCCAATTTAAAAGATTTAGGGGCTTTCTGGGCCGGTCTGATCCCGACGGCAGCCGCTAATATTCAAGATTTTCTCGCATCCCTGACCCAAGAGCTAGAATCCGGTGATCTCGATCGCCCGGAATCCCTGATCGCTATTCTCGATTATGCACTACAGCACTACGGTGCAGGTCAAGAGCGCAGCTATGAGATTTTCACCTGCACCGATACCGGTCCGCTGCGGGAACACAACGAGGATGCCTGTTATCCCCCGACTAATCAGGCCCTAACCCTCGCTCATGGTCAAAATCCCCTGGCAATTGTCTGTGATGGCATCGGCGGTCAGGAAGGGGGCGAAATCGCTTCTCAATTAGCGCTCGAAACCCTTACCAGGGAAATTAATCCCAGTCCCACGACTGATATTGAAGTTTATGCCGAGAGTCACAGTCTTGCCCTCGAACAGGCGATTCGTGTCACCAATGATCTGATCAGTCAACGCAATGATCAGGAGTCAAGACAAGATCGTCGGCGCATGGGTACGACTCTAGTCATGGCTTTTGCCCATGCTGAGGAAATGTACGCGGCCCATGTGGGGGATTCCCGCATCTATTGGATTACTGCCCACAGTTGTCATCAGGTGACGGTGGATGATGATCTCGCTTCCAGGGAAGTGAAATTAGGCTATCTCCTCTATCGCGATGCCATACAGTATCCCAATGCGGGGGCCTTGGTGCAAGCTTTGGGGATGAGTAGCGCCAATAATCTCCATCCCACTGTTCAGAGATTGATTGTTGATCAAGATTGTGTTTTTCTCCTCTGTTCCGATGGTTTGAGTGATTATGATCGGGTAGAACAATACTGGGACAGTGAAATTCTGCCTCTTTTGCGAGGAGAGAAAAATGTAACCGCCGTGGGGGAAAGTTTATTACAACTAGCTAACCAGAAAAACGGTCACGATAACTCCACCATCGCCCTAGTTTATTGTCGGGTAGTTCCTACGGCTGAACCTGTCACGCCTTTAGTTTATGCTGAGGTCAAAGAACAGATTATTCCCGATCTTAATGACCAAGATTTTGATCACAGCGAAGAAACCTACTCCGAGGAAGAAGTGGTGACATCAATACCCACTCCCCCCCCCGCATCTTCTTCGGTTTCTAGTCCTACCTCTCCCCCCGCACCCACTAACGTTTCTCCCCCGAGGGTAGCGATCGCTGTCGGTGTTCTCGGTTTGCTTGCCGCGATCTCTTGGCAATTCTTGAGTCATAATCCCGCTTCCAATCCATCGATTTCTCCCGCACCTGTCACCGATACCAATCCAGGTACGACACCCCCCGCACCTGTCACCGATACCAATCCAGGGACGACACCCCCCGCACCCGTCACCGATACCATTCCAGTGACGACACCACCCGCACCTGTCACCGGTCCGAGTCCCCCCAATTGATAATTCATAATTCATAATTCCCACTTCCCACTTCCCCACCTCCCCACTTCCCACTTCCCACTCTCCTATACCTTTTAAACAGGATTTAGTAAGTAGGGTCTGCTGAAAAAGTTTTTCGTGGGGACAGGGTGTGGGGTGTGGGGTGTGGGGTGTGGGGTTTTAACCATTTTGAGGTGGTCAATTACCTATTTTTCAGGGAAAAAGTACCTGAA
>SFAQ01000175.1:0-34997 GCA_007096525.1 Microcystis wesenbergii Mw_QC_B_20070930_S4
GGGGTGGGGTGGGTTCCCAGAAGTCCTCGAAATCTTCTTCTATCAGTGCCGGAGAGGTGGCAGTTTCGTCGCTTTTGGCAATCGTCATTTTTTCGGCCTCTCTAGGTGGGAGTATCCATATTTTTGCTGATTATTGCTCCTATGTTACATCAAAATTTAGGAGTCAGGAGATAGATGTTAGTAGTTGAGAAGATTATCTTCGCTTAACAATGATCAAAACTTTTCTTCTGGGTGCGTTACATTGGGCTAACACACCCGCCTAATATTCTTAAGCTAACCAAAAAACTTGGCTTTATCTTTAACTAATTTTGTCCCGATTCCGGCGGCAATGACTTCAGAGAGAATGCTAATTAAACGATAGATAGCAACGGTGATAAGTACGTTGGCGGCGGGAAATTTTTCTGCGTCTAAAAGTGCGATTACTGTGGCTTCAAAAACTCCTAATCCTCCCGGCGCACCGGGGACAACTAAACCCAATAACCAAGCAAAACTAAAGGTTCCTAAGAGGGGTAAAATCTGAGTGGGGGTAATCATTTTTAATACCATCCAAGCTAAAATAAAACCCGCACCGCGCCACAATAAAAATCCAGTTTCACCCAGGAGAGGTACGAGAGGATATTTAGTTAGATAAACAGGTTCTTGAGCAATCTTTTTCTTTTGGCTAAGGATTTTCAGAGGATAATTTAAAAATTTGGGATGAATGCCGATTAAAATTAATCCTAAAACTAATATCTGTATCCCTAGACTTGAGCTAGATTTCATCCAACCTAAACCACTACCAATAACTGCTATGGCTAGGGCTGCACACACCAGTAATAAAAGTTCTAATAAAACGCTTAAACTAGCGGTTCCCCAATCACTTCCTGCTTTATTAATTGCCACAATGCGAGCATAAAAGTGTCCGATATTACCGGGTAGATATTTTCCTAAATTGGTAATCATATAGATGCCAATTCCTGCGGAGGTTTTAATCGGTTGTTGATAGCTTTTGAGTATCCATGTCCACACCCATCCGGCCCAAATTTGAGCGATAACTGTGGTTACAAGTGCCAAGAAAAGAAATAACCAACCGTGATTTTCAATTCTAACTGAGGTGACGTTATCCCAGTTATTTTTAAGATTGCTGAGAACAAAAAATAAGGTTCCCCCAATAATCAGCCAACGTAGAAACTTTTTCAGCATTTCGTTTTTTCCTTTATTCATTTTCTGGAGGAAACCAATCGAGAGCGATCAGATTTTCTAAACTGTAGGGACATTTCTGAGGAAAACTAACTTGATTATCGGTTTTTTCTCTAACATAATTTAAGGCTTTCTGGTAAATACGAGGTAATTCTTGAGTGAGATAATTGCGGAGATTAGTAGTTACATAATTGTCGATCTGGTTTTTGAAATTGACGATTTCTGAACGCCAATGACTACGATTATATGTTCTTTCATCTTGCCAAAATTGTAGGAGTAAACAATGTCTAATAATTTGCTCTAATAAACTAGCAACACGAAACTTTTTTTCGTTTACAAAGTCTTCTAATTCCTCGATTAAGTTTTCTAAGTCTAAAGCTTCATATCTTTTATTCTTCAAGAGTTCGATGGTTTCTGCTAACCAGAGGGAATCATCAATTTCGTAGAGGGTTTTTAAGTCGGGAATAACAGTCATTTTTTATCTCCTTTATTCGTAAGGTGGTAGCCAATTAGGATCGAGAAGTTCTTCTAAACTGTAGGGACAAATATCAGGAAAGTTGACTTGATTGTTGGTCTTTTTTCTCACATAACGGAGTGCCTTCTGATAAATATTATCAAATTCTTGCTCTAAATATTTCCGTAAACTTGCCGTTAGGTAGGTATTTAATTGATCTTGAAAATTTACCAGTTCTGACTCCCAATGACTTTGATTATATTCTCTTTCCCTTGTCCAAAATTGCAGTAACAAAGCATGACGAATAATTTGCTGTAAAAAACTAGCAACACGAAACTTCTTCTCGTTTCCCAAATCTTCTAACTCCTCGATTAAGTTTTCTAAATCTAAAGCGTCAAATCTTCTCGCTTTCAAGAGTTCGATGGTTTCTTCTAACCAGAGAGAATCATCAATTTCGTAGAGAGTTTTTAAGTCGGGAATAACAGTCATTATCATCTCCTTTATTCGTAAGGTGGTAGCCAATTAGGATCGAGAAGTTCTTCTAAACTGTAGGGACAAGTATCAGGGAAAGTAACTTTATTCTTTGTCTTTTTCCGCACAAAGAAACCTGCATCTTCATAAATATTATTTAATTCATTTTGTAAATAATTACGGAGATTGGTGGTTAAGCCTCTTTTTAGCTGAATTTGAAAGTTGACTATTTCTAACTCCCAGTGATCCTGATTATATTCTCTTTCACTTGTCCAAAACTGTAGGAGTAAAAAATGTCTAATAATTTGCTCTAATAAACTGGCAACACGAAACTTTTTTTCGTTTCCCAAGTCTTCTAACTCCTCGATTAAATTGTCTAAGTCTAAATCGTCAAATTTTTTAGCCTTGAGCAGTTCTATAGTTTCTGCTAACCAGAGGGAATCATCAATTTCGTAGAGAATTTTTAAGTCGGTAATAACAGTCATTTTTTATCTCCTTGATTGTCAGATGGTAGCCAATTAGGATCGAGAAGTTCTTCTAAACTGTAGGGACAAATATCAGGAAAGTTGACTTTATTATCAGTTTTTTTACGAACGTATTGCAGGGACTCAAAGTAAATTTGCTCAAATTCCTGTTCTAGATATTGACGAAGATTTGTAGTTAAATAGCGCTTTAACTGATATTGAAAACTTATTATCTCTGCTTGCCAATGAGCTTGATTATATTCTCTTTCCCTTGTCCAAAATTGTAATAATAAACAATGTCTGATAATTTGCTGTAAAAAACTAGCCACACGAAACTTCTTCTCGTTTCCCAAATCTTCTAACTCCTCGATTAAGTTTTCTAAGTCTAAAGCTTCATATCTTTTATTCTTCAAGAGTTCTATAGTTTCTTCCAACCAAAGAGAATCATCAATTTCGTAGAGAGTTTTTAAGTCGGGAATAACAGTCATTTTTTATCTCCCCTAGAATTGGCAATAGTGATCAGTTAAACCGATCACTACAGCTTTTTTACTATTTATATACTAGATAATTTTAGCGGAGCGCAGACCGAAAAAGAGACCGAGGGCAATTCCGGTAAAAACGATCAGATAACCCGCTAAAGCAGCAACAGCTAACACAGACATGGTGAAAATCTCCCAAGTAATTTAATGTTTTTTAGCATTGTACCGTTATTCTTGCCCTTCCCCTTCCTCCTCTTCCATATCTTCCCCAAAGCGCTGCTGGGGGGGAATTGCGGCGACAATTGCCTCGATTACCTTGCCGACTGGAACAATTTCTAAGCCCACATCTTCGGGATAAACTTGACCTCTGGGGACAATCGCCCGTTTAAAGCCCAATTTCGCCGCTTCTTTTAATCTTAGTTCCATTTGCGACACTAAGCGCACTTGTCCACCTAATCCCACTTCTCCGATTAACACCGTGCGCGGATCCACCACTCGATCGCGAAAACTAGCGACGACAGCGATCGCAACTCCCAGATCCGCCGCCGGTTCTTCCACTCCCAACCCTCCCGCGGAGGCAACATAGGCATCTAATTTCGATAAAGGAATACCGACGCGCTTTTCTAAAACGGCGAGAATTTGCTGTAATCGGTTGTATTCTATGCCAGTAGTCGATCTTCGGGGGGAAGCATAGCTGGTAGGGCTAACTAATGCCTGTAACTCCACCACAATCGGGCGTGTACCTTCACAGGCTACCACCGTCGCCGTGCCGGGGGAAAATTCATCGCGATTGCCTAAAAACAATTCCGAGGGGTTTTCCACTTCCACCAAACCGTGATCCACCATCTCGAAAATACCGATCTCATGGGTTGCCCCAAAACGGTTTTTCACGGATCTTAAGAGACGATGGGAGGCATAGCGATCGCCTTCAAAATATAACACCGTATCGACCAAATGTTCCAAAACTCGCGGGCCAGCGATCGCCCCTTCTTTAGTCACATGACCGACAATTAATAAAGTAATATTCTCCCGTTTTGCCACCTGCATCAAGGCGGAGGTACATTCGCGAACTTGGGCGACAGATCCCGGCGCGGAAGTTAACGCCCCAAAATAAAGAGTTTGAATACTATCAATTACCGCCACCTGTGGGCGTAGAGATTCTAATTCCCGCAAAATTTCCTCTAAATCGGTTTCTGGCAGAACATAGAGATGATTATCGAGTTCTGCGGTTGATTCAGAGGCTTTTTTCTCCTTGCCATTGCCATTATTTTCCGACTCCACGGGAACTACTCCCACTCCTAAACGGGCAGCCCGCAGTTTAATCTGTTGTCCCGATTCTTCGGCGGAAACGTAGAGGATGCGAGGTAATCTTTGGGCGAGTTGGTTGGTAACTTGCAGTAAAAGCGTCGATTTGCCGATACCCGGATCGCCGCCGATTAGTACAAGAGAACCCGGGACAATGCCACCACCGAGAACGCGATCGAATTCCCCGTAACCAGAGGGAAAACGTTCCTGTTCATACTGGGTAATTTCCGAGAAGCGCACCGAGATGCGCGGTTGCGGGTTGCGTTGCCCTTTGCCGTTATTTGGGCGACTATTTTGCCATCCTGGGCGATTTCCCGCCGGATTATTGCCACCAGCCATCACTTGTTCTTCTAGCGTCCCGTAGGTGTCACAACTGGGGCATTTTCCTAACCATTGGGGAGATTCCGCCCCACAAGTGCTACAGATATATATTGTTCGGGATTTCGCCATGTTTTTTAAGAAAAGTTGAAGAAAAGCGGTTTGAGGATCAATTCTCTTGTCAAATTTAATTAAGTATGATAAAGGGGAAGCAAGACCATAAAGTTATTGATAATTGCCATAAAAGAAATAAAATAGGAAATTCAGGCTTAATGATAACGGCCAAAGGATATTCTATAAACAGGAACGCTCGTTATTTAACTTTAAAATTCATCACACTATTTAACTAAGGAGTGTTAATTCAGTTGGAGAACCAGAAGGAAAAAATTCTCGTTGTTGATGATGAAGCCAGCATCCGTCGTATCTTAGAGACTCGTTTGTCGATGATTGGTTATGAAGTCGTCACCGCCGCCGACGGAGAGGAAGCTTTAGAAACCTTCCGCACCGCCGAACCCGATTTAGTGGTTTTGGATGTGATGATGCCGAAATTAGACGGTTACGGTGTCTGTCAGGAACTCCGCAAAGAATCGGATATTCCTATCATTATGTTAACCGCTTTGGGCGATGTGGCCGATCGAATTACCGGGCTAGAATTGGGCGCGGATGACTATGTGGTTAAACCTTTTTCTCCCAAAGAACTCGAGGCGCGGATTCGTTCGGTGTTGCGTCGGGTGGAGAAAAATGGCGCGCCGGGGATTCCCAGTTCCGGTGTGATTCATATTGGTTCCATTAAAATCGATACCAATAAACGCCAAGTTTATAAGGGGGATGAACGCATCCGTCTGACTGGTATGGAATTTAGTTTACTGGAATTATTGGTCAGTCGCTCGGGAGAGGCTTTTTCCCGCTCGGAAATCCTTCAGGAAGTTTGGGGTTATACCCCCGAACGTCATGTGGATACGCGGGTGGTAGATGTGCATATTTCCCGTTTACGAGCCAAATTAGAAGATGATCCCAGTAATCCTGAGTTAATTCTCACCGCTAGAGGTACAGGCTATCTTTTCCAGCGGATTTTAGAACCAGACGAGGAATAGTTCTCAGCTATGGCACCAGCTGATCCCAATCGTATTTTAAGACTGTTACCCCTGTTCGCCGGCATCGTCGGGGGTACGGTATTAATGTTTAATCGTTTTGCCACTGCCGATTTAACCCCATCGCAAGCGCGTTCCGATGTGATGGGAGTGATTTTGAGTGGGGTTTTAATTTTGGTGGGTTTAATCTGGCAAAGAGTTCAACCCCGCTTACCGGATGCTGTGGAATTAATCGGGCGCGAAGGTCTGGAATTCGCCCCAGATTTGCCAGAACCGGTTAAAATTGAGCTTGCCTGGGCTTCCCATTTACTTTTAACTAACACCGTGACAAAATCTCTGATCGTTTATTATCAGGGAAAAGTTTTATTACGTCGCGGTATCTTAAGGGAGAATTCTGAAGTTAAAGTTAGTAATATTATCAAAAGAGTTTTAGAAACCGGTAAAGCCGTTTATTTAGTTAATTTAAATTTATATCCCGCTAAAATCGAGTTTGACTATTTGCCAGAAAACACCCAAGGCTTAATCTGTCAACCCATCGGCAAGGAAGGGGTGTTAATTTTGGCGGCAAATTCACCGCGCAGTTATACTAAACAAGATGAAATTTGGATCGAGGGAATTGCTGATAAATTAGCCAACACTTTCAGTCAGTTTTAGACGATTTCAGTAAGATTTAAGAATTTGGTTAAGATGAGAGTAGGCAATTAGCGATCGAATTGTAGCTAAGGATTTTAACCGATGACTCAAACTAGCGAAACCGTTACCTATTCTCTCGAATCTGTCCTGACAAGGATCGAGAGTAAAATCGATACTCTCCAAAGAGATGTTAATCAAAAATTTGATACTCTCCAGAGAGATGTAGATCAGAAATTTGATACTCTCCAAAGAGATGTGGATCAGAAGATAGATTCCTTCCAAAGAGATGTTAATCAAAAATTTGAAACCCTCCAAAAAGATGTGGATCAAAAATTTGGCACTCTCCAAAAAGATGTGGATCAAAAATTTGACACTCTCCAAAAAGATGTGGATCAAAAATTTGGCACTCTCCAAAAAGATGTTAATGATTTAAAAGTGGAAACCACAGAAATAAAGGGAGAGATTAAAACTCTGACTGAAAAAGTCGCAGGTATCGATAAACGACTGGAAAAAGTCGCGGATAGTTATGCAATCCTAGTTAAAGATATTGCTGACTTAAAAGGGCTTAAATCTCTGATTATCCCCCTGGTTGTGGCTTTTTTAAGTGCCGTGGTAACTTTGGGATTGCGCGGCTTTTTTCTTGGCAATAAACCTTAAATATATCAGGGAATATTGTTATCATCAAGTTTATTTTTTACTCTACCAATAAAATCCATGAGTTTTTGTATTAATCCTCATTGTCCTAAACCGAAAAGTATCACGGAGAGTCGTTACTGTCAATCCTGTGGTTCCGACTTGCTTTTAAATGGTAAATATCGAGTCATAAATTTATTGAGTGCCAAAGGTGGATTTGGCAATACCTATGAAGTGATAGATGAACGTAAAATACCTAAAGTGTTAAAAGTTCTTACCTACGATTCTAGCAAAGCTATCGATTTATTTCAACAGGAAGCCAATCTTTTAAAACAATTAAATCACCCCGGTATTCCCAAAGGAGAAAACTATTTTATTTATCATCCCCGGGAGAGTCAAACTGCCTTACACTGTTTAGTTATGGAGAAAATTGCTGGTATTGACTTAGAAGAATACCAAAAACAAAGAGGATTTAAACCGATTGATTATCATCTCGCTTTGGATTGGTTAACTCAGTTAGCTAATATTCTCCATGAAGTTCATAAACATAAATTCTATCATCGCGACATCAAACCCTCTAATATTATCTTAAAACCCGATGGTCAATTAGTTTTAATTGATTTTGGGGCAGCGCGACAGGTGACTAAAACCGTCCTAGCAGGAGGTAAAAATACGGGAATTTATACCCCCGGATATGCTCCTCCTGAACAATCTCGTGGTCACTCTGTCCCCCAGTCAGACTTTTATGCTTTGGGCAAAACTTTCGTCTTTTTGTTAACCGGGAAAGAACCCAGTGATCCGAAAATTTATAATATTAATACCAATGAATTTAACTGGCGTAAATATACCCCAAAAATCCCTTCTCGATTAGCAGATTTTATCGATAATTTAATGGCAGAAAAACCTATTAATCGACCTAAAGATACCAAAACTTTGCTAAAAATTATTACTGATATTAAAGCTAATCCCCATCAAACTAAAAAAACTAAAAATTCTGCTCCTGAAAAACCTAAAATTATTCCTCTTCCTAATCCTGCACTTATTTCTTTACTTGCTGCAATTTCTCCCAGTTATGCTGGGTTTTGGCTCCGTTTAAAAGCCTCTTTAATTGATTCTTTTATCGTTCTTATTATCGCCGCTTTATTAGGTGGTTATATCTGTTTTCGCTTACAACAATGGTCAACTTTTAAAAACTTAAATCTTGATTTTGATATTCCCAAAGAAATCTGGGTTTACTATGGGGCAGGATTAAGTGCAGTTGGAACAACAATTATCGGGTTTGCTTTATTTATAGCGGCAATTATCTATAATATTCAAGCCAAAATTAACTTTACTCACGAACATATTGCCATCCTTAGCACCCTCGGTTTAGGAATAGTTATTAAATGGTTATATTATGTCTTCTTAGAATATCTTTTTAAAGCCACTATTGGTAAAATGTTTTTTGATTTATCCGTCACCGATAGCCAAGGCCGACGCATATCTTTTGCGAGAGCAAATCGCCGCTACTTACTAAAATTTCTCTCCACTGCTCCCTTATATTTGGGCTTTTTACTGGCAGCTTGGACAAAGAAAAAACGCGCTCTTCATGACATGATTTCTGGTACACAAATCCGCAAGAAAAAGTAACCAGATGCTAGAAAAGTAGGGAGATGAGAGCGGGACGATAGGATAAAATTAACTACAATAGGGACAAGATATTCCTGCTTGGTAATTGGGGGATTGTTTATCTTTTTCATCGATGGGATGACCGCAAGCGGGACACATTTCATAATGTCCCACCTCTAGATTAGCTGTTAGTGCCACTCTTTGATCGAAAACAAAACATTCTCCTTGCCATAGACTCTGATCGGGACTAACTTCTTCTAAGTATTTCAAAATACCTCCCTCTAGCTGATAAACTTGAGAAAAGCCTTGATTTAATAAAAAAGCTGCCGCCTTTTCACAACGAATTCCCCCCGTACAAAAAAGAGCTATTTTTTTATCATTAATACTATCAAAATTTTCCTGAATATACTCAGGAAATTGGCGAAAATGCCGGATTTCCGGGTTAAGCGCTCCCGCAAAAGTACCGATCGCCACTTCATAATTATTACGAGTATCGATCACTACCACATCCGGCTCTTTCAGCAATTGGTTCCACTCTTCAGTTTTGAGATGAATTCCTGTTTTTTCGAGAGGATTAGCCTTGGGTTGACCAAAAGTCACAATTTCCTGTTTTAAGCGAATTTTTAAGCGTTGAAAGGGCAAATAATCGCAAACAGACTCTTTCACCTCTAGATTAGCTAAACGAGTATCGGTTTTTAACCAACTAATCACCTCGGCGATCGCTTGACGGTTCCCAGCGATCGTTGCGTTAATCCCCTCGGCTGCCAGAAGAATAGTGCCTTTAATTCCTCTTTCTTGGCAGTATTTTTGTATTTCTGGCTGTTTTTGACGATAATCTGACAAAGCCACAAACTGGTAAAAAGTGGCGACTAGATAAGACATGACAGGGAAAGGGAAAATTTACTTGTAATATTTTTCACTATAGGTTATAATAACCAAAGTGTCCTAAAAACCAGATCGGGGGTTTAGCTCAGTTGGTAGAGCGCCTGCTTTGCAAGCAGGATGTCAGCGGTTCGAGTCCGCTAACCTCCATAGCATATCCTCCTAGTTTCCCTTTTGCTTGGTGATTAGCTCAAGTCTTTTTGGGGAGACAATTATCTAGGGTTTGCCGAAAAAATCTAAAAACCTTGTTGGGTAAGACTTTTAGACCTTTTGTCAATCAAAAAGTAGCAGATATGGGAGTGATCGGGGGGAAATTTCAGGGACTTTTTCCCTGAAAATTAGGTAATTGACCCCCTCAAAATCGGTAAAACCCTACACCCCACACCCCACACCCCACACCCTGTCCCCACGAAAAACTTTTTCAGCAGACCCTAGTTAATTATTAAATGATGTCTCGTACCTATCAAGCTACTGGAATCAATCTGCAAGGAATGGCCTTCGGAGAAGCCGATCGCCTCTTAACTATTTTGACCGCCGAATATGGTTTAATTAGAGCCATCGCCCCCGGTGCGCGCAAGTATAAATCTTCCCTCCGGGGTAGAAGTGAACTATTTGTGGTCAATAATCTGTTGATAGTCGCAGGAAAATCCCTAGATAAGGTCGTTCAAGCTGAAACTATCGAATCTTATCCCAAATTAAGTCAAAATCTCGCCAAACTCACCGTTAGTCAATACCTCTGTGAACTGGTTTTGGCGATCGCCCTGAGCGAACAACCCCAGAGGGAATTATACGAATTAATCTGCAGCCATCTGGCCAGAATTGAAGTCCTCGACGAGAATCAATACATACTTCCCTATCTTTGTCAAGCAATTTTTCATTTCTTAATAATTGCCGGCTTAGTGCCGCAAGTCCATAACTGCCTGTTGACGGGAAAAGCCTTAATTAGGGACAATTGCCTAGGATTCAGTTTCGAGGCAGGGGGAATAATAGATCTAGCTGCCCTAACAGAAACAATCAATCCGCCCAAAATCGATAGTAAACTGACGCAGCAAGAACTGCAATTACTGCAATGCCTAGGAAAAACAGATTTTCCCCCCCAAGAAAACCTTACCTCAGAACTAGCTTGGATTAACCTCGATCGCCTGCTGCGTCGCTATACTCAATATCATCTAGGAAAAACTTTTCGCTCCTCGGCATTAGTTGAGGGTTTATCTCCCTTAGAATTTTAAACAGATAGCAAAAATCATCATAATGCAACTGTTTGACTCAGAAACTGACGACGCTACGTCTAGCGCCTCCCCCACTCCTGTTTTTAATTCTTCCGATTCCTCACCGAGGCAATCCGACGCAGAAACCATGAACCGCTTGCCTAAACGTGCGCCCAAATCCAATCCTAGTCAGGGTTTTGCCCCAGTGCTAAAAAACCCGCGCTTTCTCATTCTCTGGGCGGGGGGAATTTTTTCCCAATTAGCGGATAAATTCTATTTAGTCCTGATGATCTCCCTAATTGCCACCCATTACCAAAAAGCCGATCAGTCGATTAGTGGCTGGGTATCGGCGATAATGATTGCTAATACAATTCCGGCGGTGTTAGTGGGTTCGGTGGCGGGCGTATATGTTGATAGATGGTTAAAAAAACAAGTTTTAGTTATTTCTAACCTTTTACGCGGGGCTTTTGTCCTCCTCATTCCCCTATTATTATGGTTAGTGCGCGAGCAAACTTTAGCCGTTCCCCTCGGTTGGTTGCCGGACGGTTTAAGAAATTGGCATTACCGGCTACAAGGAGAATTTAATTTACCCTTCGGTTTTTTCCTATTGTTAGTCATTACTTTTCTTGTCTCCACTTTAACCCAATTTTTTGCCCCCGCCGAACAATCTACCCTGCCATTAGTGGTAAAACGTCGTCATCTTTTGCCGGCTAATTCCCTCAACACTTTAACCACCATGGCGGTATTAATTATCGGTTTTGCCATCGGTGAACCTTTATTAGCTTTTGCTGATAGTATTTTCGGCACCAGAGCCGGACAATTTGATATTGGCAAAGTGATGATTGTCGGTGCTTTTTATATAATTGCCGGTTTAATTCTAATTATCCTGCGAACTAACGAAAAATATATTATTCCTACCGCAGAACAGCCCCATGTTTGGGAAGATATCCGCGACGGCATTCGTTACCTCAACAAAAATCATAAAGTTCGTAACGCTCTAATTCAATTAGTTATCTTATTCTGTATTTTTGCTGCTCTATCGGTATTAGCTGTCAGTATGGCCGAAAAACTACCCGGGTTAAAAGCTTCTCAATTCGGCTTTTTATTAGCCTCCTGTGGTGCAGGAATGGCAGTTAGTGCGATTACCTTGGGTTATTGGGGCCAAAAATTCTCCCACACCCAATTAAGTCTCTGGGGTTCCCTGGGTATGGCGGCAGCTTTAATCGGTTTATCTTTAGCAACAAAGAGTTTAATTTTAGCCTTCGCTATGACCGCTTTATTAGGCATTTTTGCCGCTTTAGTCGGGGTTCCCATGCAAACTACCCTACAGGCAGATACACCCCCCGAAATGCGCGGTAAAGTCTTTGGTTTAGAAAATAATGCCGTTAATATTGCCCTCTCTTTACCCTTAGCTGTTGCGGGTATCGCCGAAACTCAATTCGGACTCCGACCGGTATTATTAGCTTTAGCAGTTATGGCAGTTATCGGCGGTGGTTTTACTTGGTACGTTTCTCGCAATTTATTTAAAGATTAGCGGAACTTTTCAGTTATCAGTTATCAGTTATCAGTTATCAGTTATCAGTTATCAGTTATCAGGAGTCAGTATTCAGGAGTCAGGAGATTGAGATTGCCTTTATTTATTCTCCCATCTCCCCCGCAAAGAAGCGAAATTAGCATTAACTCAATGGTTGTACGAACAGGGTTATCAACGAGAGGATATTCTCAGAATAGAAAACGGGTTTCTTGAAGAAACCCGTTTTCTGGATCGTCAAGTAACCTTAAACTTGTTAGAATCAAAGAGTTGTTATTTTCTGGTAGTCATTCACCGCTCAGATTCGTTAAAATTATATTACATGACTAATAAGGTTGACCATGATCGCTTATTTAAGGAGTTAATCTCCACCTTTTTTATCGAATTTATTGAGTTGTTTTTTCCTGAAGTAATGAATTATTTAGACAGAGACTCAATTACTTTTTTAGACAAAGAAGTATTTACCGATGTCACGGAAGGAGAAAGGCATGAAAGCGACTTAGTCGCACAAGTTAGGTTTCGAGGAAAAGAATCTTTTTTTCTGATTCATGTAGAGGCGCAGCAAAGTTCCCGAAAGTGGTTTAACCGGCGAATGTTTACTTATTTTGCTCGCTTTCATGAGAAATTTGTCTTACCGATTTATCCCATTGTAATTTTTTCTTACCAAAAGCCAAAAAGAGAAGCAATTAGTCAATATGTGGTCGATTTTCCCGATTTTAAGGTATTAGAATTTCACTATCAGGTAGTGCAATTAAATCGATTAAATTGGCGAGATTTTCTCAATCAGCAGAATCCAGTTGCTTCAGCTTTGATGGCTAAGATGAACATTGCAGAGAAAGAGCGAGCCAAGGTAAAAGCGGAATGTCTGCGCTTGTTAATTACTTTAAGGTTAGATCCTGCGAGAATGCAGTTAATTTCTGGATTTATTGATACATATCTCAATCTAAATCCGGTCGAAGAGATACAATTCCAAGAAGAGATTAGCACATTTAGTCAACCCGTACAGGAGGGAGTCATGCAAATTACCACCAGTTGGATGCGTCAAGGTATCGAACAAGGTATTGAACAAGGTATCGAACAAGGTATCGAACAAGGTATCGAACGCGAAAAGACATTAATTATTCGCCAACTTAAACGCAAGTTAGGGGAGATTAATCCTTCATTAGAAACTAAAATTATGCAGTTAAGTATTGATGCTGTCGAAGTATTAGGAGAAGCTTTATTCGACTTCTCTACGGTTGAAGATTTAATCAATTGGTTAAATACTTTAACTGCTTAGTTTACGTTAGCGATCGCATCTTCGCCATGACAAGGGGTAAGATTGCTTCGGAGAGGGAATTTCAGTTAACAGTTAACAGTTAGAAGTGAGGTCTGCCAAAGGGAATTGACAGACCGCAAAACATAGGATAGCATTTGTATAATTCTTATCAAAATACGGAGAAAATATGACTCTAGTTATTTCCCAAGAAGTGATTAAAGCAAGTGGTTTATCAGAGGATGAACTGTTGAAGGAAATTGTTGTTATGTTATTCCAACAAGATAAGATTAGCTTAGGAAAAGCAAGTGAGTTATTAGGTATTAATCAAATCAAGTTTCAACGGATGCTTTCTGAACGAGGAATTTGTATTCACTATGATGTTGCTGAGTTTCAGGAAGATATTAAGCATTTAAAAGAGAAAGGTTGGCTATGATTATTATTAGCGATACTTCTCCTCTCAGCAGTCTTGCTCTTGTTGGTTATCTGTCAATCTTAAAAGATATTTATACTAATGTTGTTATTCCCCAAGCAGTTGCCAATGAATTAGCCAATTTAACTGAGGAAGATATCCGCATTAAAGCGATAATTTCTCTGAACTGGATACAGGTTAAACAAGCCGCTAATTTGGAACTTGTGGCTTGTTTGAGCAATGACTATAATTTAGATCTTGGCGAAGCAGAAGCAATCGCTCTTGCCTTAGAATTAAAAGCAGATGAATTGTTAATTGATGAGCGTCTTGGACGGAGGGAGGCTGTGCGTTTGGGGCTGTCAATTACGGGGGTTCTAGGAGTTCTTTTAATCGCTAAAAATAGAGGATTGATTGCTAAGGTTCAACCCATAATCGATGCTCTAATACTCCAAGCAAATTTTCGCATCAGTCGTCAACTTTATGAGGAGGTTTTGCAAACGGCAAATGAATTAGATTAAGTTGTGATTTTAGAAAACGGGTTTCTTCGAGAAACTATTTAGAAAACCCGTTTTCTAGGGGTTTCTTTGAGAAACCCGTTTTCTTGTAATAAATGTTAATTTTTGTGATAGCACCCTTGAAAAATTCGGGATTGTTGAGCTAAAACTGTTAGCAATAAACCTTGGCAGTTAATTTCATGACTTCTGCTCTTGTGCCGATTATTCCTGCTGTTGACGATATTTTATTCGATTTTGCTCAATCTGATGGTTTTTGGGCGAATTTAGAAACGGCTTTTGGCACAAGTTATGATGTGGTTAAAGCGACGCAATTACGACAACAGTGGCAAAGTCGAAATTTCAGTCAACTTGTCTCAATGAATGAGAAAACGGGTTTCTTCAAGAAACCCGTTTTCTGTGTTTAATCTAGTTACGAGCGGCTGAATGGGAGATACCAGCTTAGATTTTCCTCCTATTCACACAAGAGGATAACCATTGTTTTTAGACTATGAAAACCATAGAAATTAAGCTATTAACACAACCTAAGAATATAAACATCGCATTACCGGTAGCAGCCCAGATAATCCCAACAGTTATAACCCAGGATATAGAAGGAATAATTGGTTAAGTTTTTTTAAGGTTCCTGTGAAGTTACTAAAAACTTCTTGACATAGCTAGGTAGCTTAGGCTAGACTCCCAGAGAAATAGTCAACGATGAACGCCTCGGTATTAAACTTCTTTATGTTGGAGCTAAGGATATGAATAATCCTCTGTCGGTACGGGAAACGACAACTGCAACCTCTAATCTAGGAACCACTTATACGGTCACTAATTATACTCATTACAGGCACATCTGGCAATGACAATCTTGTCGGTGGAGACGGAAACGACACCCTACAAGGATTAGCGGGAAACGACACCCTAAATGGAGGACTGGGTTCGGATTCTCTCGAAGGAGGCAATGGCAATGATGTCTATTATGTGGATAACGTCAATGATGTGATTATTGATAGTGCAGGAACAGATACGGTTTCCGCCTCCATTAGTTATACCTTGGCCAATAACCTTGAAAATCTCACCTTAACAGGTAGTACAGCGATTAATGGCACGGGGAACAATGGCAATAATGTGATAACGGGAAATTCAGGTGCAAATCTTCTTTCTGGGTTGGATGGTAATGATAGCCTTAATGGGGGAAATGGAAATGATACCCTACTCGGCGGAAATGGCGATGATACTGTCATAGGAGGGACAGGAAATGACAGCTTGACGGGAGGAAGTGGCCGTGATTTCTTCCGCTATAACTCCCGCACGGAAGGCATTGACACGATTACCGACTTTAATGTGCTAGATGACACGATTTTGGTATCTCGGAGTGGATTTAGTGGCGGTTTAACGGTTGGTACGTTACTAAACACCCAGTTTACTACCGGAACATCAGCGACGACCTCCGCTCATCGTTTTATTTATAATGCCAGTAATGGTCAATTATGGTACGACATTGACGGTACAGGAACAACAGCAGCCAGCCAAATTGCGACACTTTCTCCAACTTTAGCTTTAACTGCCAGCAATTTTCTGGTTTTCTAAGCATCATTAAAGGGAGTAGGCAATCATCAGTTAACTGTTACAGGATTTTCAGCTTTTTTCAAATGCAGTTTTATATTTTCTTTAGAGATGGGCTGTCCTAAAACCTGCTCAGAGCGGCCAAAAGTCAGAAAATAGAAATATAAGGTGCGATTAGAGAACTTGAGCCGCGATCGCACCCGTCAGCCGCCATTGGAGAAAGATAAAGTTATGGCAGATAACTACAGAAGTCGCATTGTTACCCAAGGTACCCAACGCAGTCCTAATCGGGCCATGTTAAGAGCGGTAGGTTTTGGGGATTTAGCACCATTACCCCCTGTAACATGGGAATTAATGATTTAGCAATGCGTGCCGAAGCAGGAACCAGATTAGCGGGGGGAATGCCGCAACTTTTCGGGACTATTACCATTAGTGACGGGATTTCCATGGGAACAGAAGGGATGAAATATTCTCTCGTTTCTAGGGAAGTAATCGCCGATTCCATTGAAACCGTCTGTAATGGTCAAAGTCTCGATGGAGTCCTCGCTATCGGGGGTTGTGACAAAAATATGCCGGGGGCAATGATTGCCATGGCCCGGATGAATATTCCCGCTATTTTCGTCTATGGTGGCACGATTAAACCGGGGCGCTACAAAGATTGCGATTTAACCGTAGTCAGTTCCTTTGAAGCCGTGGGACAGTACAGCGCCGGTAAAATCAGTGAAGAAGACCTCATCGGAATCGAACGCAACGCTTGCCCCGGCGCCGGTTCCTGTGGTGGAATGTTTACTGCTAATACCATGTCTTCCATTTTTGAAGCCATGGGGATGAGTTTACCCTACTCCTCGACCATGGCCGCCGAAGATGAGGAAAAAGCCGATAGTACTGAAGAATCGGCCAAGGTTTTGGTCGAGGCGATTAGAAAACAGATTCTACCTAGCCAAATTTTGACCCGTAAAGCCTTTGAAAACGCTATTTCGGTAATTATGGCGGTGGGAGGTTCCACTAACGCCGTGCTGCACCTTTTAGCCATTTCCCGCACCATCGGGGTAGAATTATCGATCGATGATTTTGAAACTATCCGGCAGCGTGTACCGGTTATCTGCGATCTTAAACCCTCCGGGCGTTACGTTACCGTGGATCTACATAAAGCCGGCGGTATTCCCCAAGTGATGAAAATTCTGCTGGTTAATGGTTTGCTACACGGGGATGCTCTCACCATTAGCGGTCAGACTATCGCCGAGATTTTAGCCGATATTCCCGACCAACCGCCCTCAGGCCAAGACGTTATCCGTCCTTTTAGCAATCCTGTCTATAAAGAGGGTCATTTAGCCATTTTAAAAGGAAATCTGGCCACAGAGGGGGCCGTGGCCAAAATTAGCGGCGTGAAAACTCCGGTCATCACTGGGCCTGCGCGGGTGTTTGAGTCGGAAGAAACCTGTTTAGAGGCAATTTTAGCCGGAAAAATTCAAGCCGGGGATGTGGTGGTTGTCCGTTACGAGGGACCAGTAGGTGGACCGGGTATGCGGGAAATGTTGGCCCCCACTTCGGCAATTATCGGCGCCGGTTTAGGGGATTCCGTGGGATTAATTACCGATGGTCGTTTTTCCGGGGGAACCTATGGCATGGTGGTTGGTCACGTCGCTCCAGAAGCGGCAGTAGGTGGTACAATTGCTCTAGTAGAGGAAGGGGATCAAATCACTATTGATGCTCGTCAGCGTCTCTTGAGTTTAAATGTATCGGAGGAAGAATTAACCCGTCGTCGTAACCATTGGCAACCGCGTCCCCCACGCTATAAAACGGGAATTCTCGGCAAATACGCCAAGTTAGTCTCCTCTAGCAGTCTCGGCGCTTTAACGGATCTGAATCTGTTTTAAAAGTATAACTAGGAATGGCGATCGATTGTGATCGCCGTTTCCCCCACTGCTCACTGAACACTGCCACTGATAACTGGTAATTAATAAGACTGACGGATGCAATTGTTAGAGATTAATAACTATGACCTATCTACTCACTGTCTATCGAGCGCTCGAATGCCGTCCGGATACCTATCGGGACTGGTATGACCAAGGCAATATTTTAAAAGAAAGAATGGACTATTTTGGAGCCTTAATCAGCTACGAAAAAGCCTTAGAATATTATCCAGATGATTATTGGGCATGGTACAAAAGGGGTATGATACTAGAAGACTTGGGAATGTATGAAGAAGCGGCTGAAAGTTACTCTAACGCTGCACAGGTAAAGGATGATAACTATTGGGCTTGGTATGATCAAGGTTGTGTTTATCTACAGGAATTAAAGGAATACCAAAAAGCGATATCTTGTTTTCAACGGGCCCTAAGTCATAGTCCGGGGGACTATTGGGCTGCCTACCGGCAAGGGGATGCCTATCGATTGCTCAAAAACTACGAACGCGCTATCACTTCCTATGATCTGGCCTTGGGGGCGCGACCCCGGGATTATTGGGCCTGGTATCGTCGCGGCGACGCTTTCCGGGATTGGGGCAATCCCCAAGAGGCTTTATTTAATTATCGTACCGCCCTCGATATCCGACCGCAAGATTACTGGTCCTGGTATCAACAGGGTGTGATCCTACAGGAATTACAGCGTTTACCAGAAGCGATCGCCTGTTATGAAGAATCGTTAAAAATTGATCGAGATGATCGCTATGCGTGGTATAATGCCGCCTGCTGTTATGCCGCCCTCGGTCAACAACAAAAAGCGATCGACTGTTTACGGGAAGCTCTAGACATAGAACCGGATATTTGCGGCGAATTAGCGCGTAATAACTTTGTTTTCGATGGTTTAAGGCAAAATGAAACCTTTAATGACCTCTTGAGTTGCTATTCCCCCAGCTAAAGTCTTTTTGCATTACCTAGGGTTTGCTGAAAAGGTTTTTTGGGGGGTGTGTGGGATTTTAGGCATTTTCAGGAAAAAGTGCCGAAAATTTCCCCCCGATTGCTCCAATATCTGGCACTTTTTTGATGGCAAAAAAGCCTAAAGATATTAGCCAACAAGGGTTTAAGATTTATTTAGCCAGTCTGGATTAGCTACAATTGCAATTAGAGAAAAATTATTGAGAATCTTATGCGAGAACTAGACAGAGACAAAACCATCGAACAACTGAACGAAATCATGGAATTTGAACTAGCGGGAGTTGTCCGTTATACCCACTATTCCCTGATGGTGACAGGGCCCCATCGCATCCCCATCGTCCAATTTTTCCAGACTCAGGCCACGGAGTCCCTCACCCACGCGCAACAAGTTGGGGAAATTCTCACTGGTTTAGAAGGTCATCCTAGCTTAAAAATTGCCCCAATCGAGGAAAGCTATGAACATAATATCAAAGCAATCTTGAGTGAGAGCCTCAATCATGAGAAAAAATCCCTCGATTTGTACAAAGCACTCCTAGAAACCGTCGAAGATGCCAGTATTTACCTAGAAGAATTCGCTCGCGGTATGATCGGACAAGAAGAATTACACAATCTGGAAATTCGCAAGATGCTGCGAGATTTTGCTTAAGCTAGGATCAAAGCTAGAGTTTATTGACTAGCTTATGAATCTTAGTTCCGCTTTACCCACTTTTATTATCACTCTCCGGGAAGGTTTCGAGGCCGCTTTAGTGGTGGGAATTGTCCTCGCTTGTTTACAAAAATCGGGTCGATCGCAACTTAACTCATGGGTGTATCGTGGTATTGGTGCCGGAGTAGTCGCTAGTGTTTTGGTCGGTATTTTGTTAGGGGGAATCCTTTTTCAAGTGGATGCCTCTCCTAGTCCATTCGTACCAATGCTTAAGGAATTACTGGCCGCCACTTTTGGACTGATTGCCGTTTTGATGTTGAGTTGGATGTTAATTTGGATGACTCAACAGGCCAAATATTTGAAATCTGAGGTAGAAAGTGCGGTAAAAGCGGGTTTAAAATCGGAAAATGGGGCAGGAAAAGCGATTTTTCTGCTCGTTTTTATCGCTGTCTTGCGGGAGGGATTTGAAACAGTTCTCTTTATCCTGGCCCAATTCCAAAAAGATTGGCAGATACAAACCTTCGGTGCGATAGCGGGGTTAAGTGTGGCGACTTTGTTGGGAATTCTCCTATTTGCGGGGGGAGTAAAAATTAATATCCGTCTCTTTTTCCAAATTATGGGGACTTTCCTCCTCTTAATCGTTGCGGGATTACTCATCGGTGTGTTGAAACATATCGACGCAGGAATCAGTCTTTTAAGTGAAATTGACCCTTTTTATCAAAATTTCTGTCCTTCTCTCCCCTCATCCTGTCTTCTCGGTTTTCAAGTTTGGGACGGTTCCCAAATTTTGAGCGATCGCACTTTTCCCGGACTCCTCCTCAAATCTCTGTTTGGTTATCGTCAAAACCTCTATATCAGTCAAATTGTTGCTTATATCCTCTTTTTACTGCTTATCGGTGGCCTCTATTTCCAAAGCTTACAACAACGTCCTCAAACAGTAAACAGTAAACAGTAAACAGTAATCAGTGAAAAGATGGCAAGAAACTGCTATGTAATACTGCACACTTAAAAACTCACATCTGATAACTGTTAACTTACCCACTGATAACTGATAACTGATAACTGATAACTGATTATGACTACTTGGCAATGTGACGGTATCCCTAAAGATGGTAAAACTTATCCGCAAGCGATTGCGGGAGGTCATGAACCCTGCGAAAATACTACTCCTGATTGTCCTATCTGTGGCCTACCTAGGGAAGCGATGGATCCCGTAACAACGACGGTTAAAACCACGGTTGTGGTCTCCCCGGGGGGTACAACTAGAGTTGGCCAAAAATCTAACTGGTTACTTCCCTTCGCTTTGATAATTACCGCTTTAACCGCAGGTTTAGGGGGTTGGAGTCTATTGCAAATGCTCATTCCCAAACCCGATACTCGCGAAGTCGTCCCAGAAAAAACCCCAAACAAGCAACCCAAGACAACTTTTGTGAGTAATACGGCTAAAAATCCCGATTTATTTAGCCAAGGCGAGAAAATACTGCTTAATTTCACTCCTAACAAAGAAAAAGGCGCAGCGGCCTTTAAAAAGGAAGATTGGGCAAATGCGATCGCATCTTACCAACTAGCAGCCACTCCCCAAGCAAACGATCCGGAGGGCAAAATCTATTACAATAACGCCAAAGCTAGACAAAAGGGTAATCAAAATACTATAGCCGTCGTTGTCCCCATCGCTAACGACCCCAACAGTGCCAAGGAAATTCTCCGAGGTGTGGCAAGATATCAAGAGGAGTTTAATAATTCTAATCCGGGTAATCCTTTGGAAATAGTCATCGCTAATGATGGCGGTGGGTTACAATCAAAAGCGATAGCCGATGATCTGATTCAATCCGGTCAAGTTTTGGCAGTTATGGGCCACGGAATCGATCCTTTTAGTCAAAAAGCGATTGAAAGTTACGAAAAAGAAGGATTAGCGATTCTTTCTCCCCTGACTACCAGTGTTAGTCAAACGGGAAAATCAACCCTGAAAACCATTCCCCTTAAGGATAAGTCTCAGGAAGTTTTAGGCAGTTATCTGGAAGCAGTGGCCAAAACTTTGGCTAATTATGCTAGTAAGCAAAAGAATTCTCCGTCAGTGGTTCTTTTTTATAATTCCGATAGTCCCTATAGTCAAAAATTAAGGGATTCCTTTGCTAAAGCAATAAAGGAACCGGGAGGCAAGATAGTTAAGGAAATAGACACAACCAAAGCCAATTTTAACGCTAAAACCGCCATAGATCAGGCAAGACAAGCTGGCGCTAAGGTGGTATTTTTGGCCTTGAGTAAAGACGGCGATCGCATTGATCAAGCCGTAGCTATTGCCCAAGAATCGTCTGGAATGCTCTTATTAGGCGGAAATGAACTTTATACACCCGATATACTTATTCAAGGAGCCGATAGCATCGACGGATTAGTTCTAGCAGTACCTTGGAGTTTCCAAGCAACGGATCCTTTTGCTAAAGATGCGCTGAAAAGTTGGCGCGGTCGCGTCAGTTGGCGTACTGCTACCGCCTACGATACCATGAAAGTATTAGGAGAAGCGATCGCTAAAAGTTCTGACCGTGCTACTGTAGTCGAAACTTTAAATCGAGGAATCACCTTGCAGGGAAGCACCACGGATTTTAACATTTTTAATCAAGTTCCCTTGGTGCGCGCTAATCGCGGCAATGAAGGGCCAAAGGGTTCTCAATATCAGTTCGATCCTATCTAAAATAGATAATGTGATGTCGAGGAGTAGAATCAAGTCTAATTTTATGAAGAATATCTTACCCATCCTAGCTTTGTTAATGTCGGTGTCGGGAATTGCCGTGTCTTTGGGACGGGAGGAAGTCCGATGTCATCTCGGTTTAGAATCGGCAGCCTGTCCCCAGGAAGAACGAAACATCAGCGAAGACACCCCCCCAGATACCCCCGCAACTACCCCCGCAACTACCCCCGCAACTACCCCCGCAACTACCCCCCCAGATACCCCCGCAACTACCCCCGCAACTACCCCAGAATCTCCTCGGATAGAAGAAACTCCCGCGGAAACTACCCGCAATATCGAAGCTTCCCCCGAAGTTTCCCCCTCTCCTGAAACCGAAACCCCGGTGGAATTCACTCCCATACCGGAAAATAACCCCAGTCCAGAAGTACCCCCCGAAAATCCCCCCACCCCAGAAACCAAAGCGGTGGAAAAAACTCCAGATGCAGAAAAAAGTCCCGATGTCAATCCATCTAAAGAGGGAAAAACTGAAAGTATTCCTTTAGAAGTTATTCCCCCTGCACAGTAGAATCAGACAAAATCAATTTCTGGCTGAGGATAGGAACTCATGCACTCATGCAAGAAGTGGTTAGATATGTGTAATTAATTGTATCTAATATTAAATCTAGTTATTAAAACTGATTATTTATTCTCCGTTTTGCATGAGTGCATGAGTAGAAAACGGGTTTCTCCGAGAAACCCGTTTTCTGTGCGTTACTCAACGGATTTAGTATAACTACTTAATTTTTCTGCAGCTGTTGCTGATTAGGTAAAAACTATTTACTTTTAGTCAAAATTAATGAATTTCTAACCCTGGAATGCTTAACTGTTCAGTTTTTGACTGTGTTTCCCCCAGATAATCCCCTTGCAACATATTAATTAAACAGCCACCAAGATGATAAGCCATATTCACGGGAACCGCGTTACCAATCTGTCGATATTGAGAGGTTAAATTACCGGTAAATTGCCAATCATCGGGAAAGGACTGCACTCGTGCATATTCTCTCACAGTCAGAGGACGAGTTTCTTGGGGATGGCATCTTTCTGTTTGGGTTTGTGCAGGACTACAGGTAATAGTTAAAGCTGGTTCATCCCAAGATAATCTTTTAGCATATCCTGTCCGTCCGCCGTGATTTTTGAGACTATTTTTCATATATTCTTTTTGAATATCCATCGGCAAATCCCGCCAATTTCCTCCTGCGGGAACTAAGGACATAATCTCTTTTTTTCTTTCTTTATATTCTACTCCTAGAGAAATTGGACAATTCTCTAGGGCTTTTTTCAGAGAAATAGTATAGTTTTTATATTGGGGAAAAATGGGTTTAATATTTAGGTCTTGACGGGTGGCAATAATAATTAATCTTTCTCTTTTTTGGGGAACATCGAGAAATTGAGCCGATAAAACTTGATAAGCAGCATAATAACCGATTTCCTGTAAAGCTTGCAGCATTAATTGGAGAGTTTCTCCTTTTTTATTGCTTAATAATCCTCGAACATTTTCGGCGATAGCGATTTTAGGTTGTACTTCCTGTAAACAACGAGCAAATTCAAAAAATAAGCTCCCTCTCAAATCTTCTAATCCTTTCCCTAACCCAGCATAACTAAAAGGTTGGCAGGGAAAACCTCCAGCTACAATATCTATTTTGTCTCTAAAATCAGAAAATTTAATCTTTTTTATGTCTTGATTTATAACATTCCATTGGGGTCGATTGAGTCTTAAAGTATTAACACAATCTTGATTAATTTCCACCAGTAATTGCGTTTTTAGTCCCGCATTTTCTAAACCTAAAGCCATACCACCACAACCAGCAAATAATTCGATAACCGTGTAATTAGTTGGCTCAACAGTTTGTAAAATTCTCAATTCTCCGGGGGATTGGTTATTTTTAAGATTGGTTAATTGCTCGAGATCAAATAACCAATCAACTTGATTGATTTTCTGACCTTTGATTAATTTTTTCTTTTGCCATGTTAGTATTTCTGCGGTAGTCTACCTCTTTATTATACATTAAAGTAGCTAAACTTGATGTCGAGAAAATTTTTAGAAATATCCTTGATATAAAACATTTTCCAGTGATGGGTTTGTATTATCAATATGAGTTTGTATTTTATCGATCATCCTTTGAAACACATCGGGATAATATTGAGAAGCATCCAAAAAATCTACATATTCCTGTCTGTGCATCTGCCTTGCTTTTGAGGAGCGATACTCTTGTCGAAGATTAGCGGTCATACGCTTAGTTTTTCGTATAATTAACACATCATCAATTTGAGTAGAAATTATTGAAACTGGTGTCATATCAAGAAATTCGCAGATCAAAAAATATAAAGAGTTAGGAACAGCAATTTTTAAATCTCTACTTGTAGCTACAGCTTCCTGAAACATAGTTTTATCTAAATTAGTTTTGCACTCTACACAAACATAGCCAAGATGGGACTCAATCAATTCATAATTTTGAAATTCTGGGTCAAAAGATGACTTTAGATATAACTTTTTTCCCATTATAAAATCCTGATTTTTGCTTCTAATATTTGCTTGACCACCTTTACCAATATTGCCGAGAGAGGATAGGAAACTTAGTCCAGAGAAGGTATTTCTTGGACCTAATTCAAAAGAGTTATCTATTCCTTGTAAACTACGGAAAACCAGCTGCGGTAAAAATTCTTCTAATATAGTATTATCTAATTTTAACTGTCCCTTCTGTCTATACAAAAAGTTATCTGAACTATCAAAAATCAAGTCAAGTTCAATAAAACGCTTATATCGGTTAGTAGCTGACACTAGCTTTTCTACTGCATCTGCTTGACCAGAATTAATCGATTCTAACTCGATAATCCACTGGCGATATTTTATAATAGCTTCTTCTAAACGTTCCCGATCAGCTTCTGGCAACCCAGGATTGTTAAGACAGGCAGTTAGTTTTGTGTAGTGAGGACGGGAAAATTCGTTCATGTATTTTTGTTGATGTTCAAAGATTAACAGGATTAATATATAATCTCTTATCTAAAATTGGTGTTCTTTGAATATTATTGACTTTGGCAATTGCTGATTCTAAAAATAGCTGGTTTTCTGAAGATACAAAAAGCCTACTGCTTTCCAATACCTCGAATGCTACCTCTCTAGAAATTTGTTCTATTACCTCTTGGCTAACTTGATTATTTAAGTTGATAAAATTAATTATATCCTCTATAATAACTTTACCAAATTTATTCTTAAATTTTCTTTTTTGTCTTAATACTTTCTGAAATAGCTTGGCTTTGATACCTATTTTTTCAATAATATCAGCATTATAAAAAGGTACGCCAAGAACGTTAGATTCTTGTCCTACAATTAAAACAATTCTTGCTTGCTGCTTGCTGACTCTTGCCAGTTCCTTTAAAATATCACCCATATCTAAACAGTATTGTACTACAGTGTAGAAACGATTACTCCTATTTGCTCTATTAGAACCAATTTCTGACTTGGCTATCTTGAGTAAATCCCATCCTAAGATTTCAGCAGATTGACGATAATTTTGATGGTAATTAAAAACATTTATATAGGGTGGAGAAGTCAAAACAAAATCTATCTGATTATTTTCTAGTGGTAGAGAACGAGCATCAGATAATCCAACCCTGAGCGGTTTTTGAGAGTAGGGAAGATTAGTAATTATATTGCTAAGATGTGAAAATTTTTTCTGAATAAATTCCTGAGTAATTTTATTGTTACACACATCAAGAATGATTACCAAAGCATCAAATAAAACCTTTGACCGATCCGGTAGCATATTCCTAGTATTTTGCAATTTATCTACTAAATTTTCTACTTGGTCACTGACTTCAAAAATTCTCAAAGGAAATTCTTGATCGATGATATTTCTCAGGTTTTTAAGAACTTCTTTTTTTTGATAATCATTGATAAATTTATAGGTAAGACTCATGATATAAGCAGCGGGATTAATCTCAAATCCATAAGCTTCTAGGGATAAATAACTTGCCTCTAGCAAAACAGTTCCGCTACCCACAAAAGGATCGAGGATGACCGAATTAGATGGGCAATAATAAGTTAATATAGTTTCAATCAGTTGTGGTGAAAACTGACCTCGCCAAGCAAATAAATTGGCTCTAGTTTTCTCAATAATGTCAAGTTTTTCTTGGGGTATAGGTTGATCAAAATCTGGCAACTTTCAATCTCCCTCTATTGCTAAGAACAAAATTCAAGTTCTACTTTATCTAGAGAACAAACACCATAAAATGTCGGGGCTGAACAAGGTTCAACCCCTCAATATTTTCCTACTTGCGCCCCGGAACTGTATATTTAAAATTCATCGGGCCAGTATAACCAGAAACCTCCGCTAATTTCTCTAATCTTTGGGTTCCCGAATATTCTTGACCCTTAATAATCCAAGTGGGGAAACCTTTAATTCCGGCATCGCGACAAGCTTGGGGATTACCATTAACCCCTTGGGGATCGCATTCGATATAAACCCCTTCTTTTTTGAGGATTTCTCCAGCTTCCTTACCAAATAACTGTTTTTGATCGTAACAGTGGGGACACCAAAAAGCCCCGTATTCTTTCGCACCAATTGCTTTTAAATGTTGAGCCAGGGCGATTTCTGTCTCTTCCGAAACCGTGGTTACTTCCCAACCGTAGGGAGGTGTAGCCGCTGTCATTGGCCGGGTAATTTCTTTTTTTCCTCCTGTCACGGTGGGGGAATTTACTCCCGTATAAACCGCTAAAGTTCCCACAAAAGTAATCATGGCCACCACAACCATCGGCAGTATAATTTGTCCTAAACCTTCCCATTCACGCCCGACAATTGTGAGAATTAATAAAGTTAAAGCGAACAAAGCTGAAGTGATGCAGTAGGGACACAATTCCTTTAATTCCGTGGCTAGAATATACATTAAATAACCACTAAATACCGCCATCGCCGTCGCCCCCGCTAACAGCAATAACCAAGTATTATTTTCTAAACTTTTGCGGAGATTTTTCTGAGTTTCCCCATTGATAAATAGAGGACTGAGGGAAAAAACCGCCATGGCAATATAGGCCAAAAAACCGAACAAACTCAAGGGCAGTCCGAAAACCGTAGCGTAGGGACTATTAAGAACACCACTACAACCAACCCCATCACTAGCCCCGGCGGTACAGGCCGCGGCCCCTCCCGTCAGTTTGGTAATGGTTAAATAGCCGGTCAGAATCGCCCCCACGATCGAAACGCCCCCAATTAGGGGCCGGGAGTAGCGATGAATCCAAGGTACAGAACGACGACGCATAATATTATTTAGATTAAATTACAGGAGAATTCAGGAGTCAGGAGGGAAATCTAAATGTACTTTGTTGAAGGGAAAAATCCCGTAACGATATTGTGTTAATTAGGACGTTTTCAATTCCTAAAAACTTAGGATCGCACCACGGCCGATAACTATCCGCCATTCTAGCAAGGGGTTATGTGGACAGAGGCAAAGAAGGCAGCGAATTATTAATTTTTGCTTTTTGATCGTTGATCTGCCGGGCCGTTTCCACAAATTGCGACACCCGGATCGGATCCACCGGTTCAGTAATTTTGCCATGACGCTTGAGGGAACTAGCCACGATCACCCCATCGGCAGCCGGCAGCAACCGCCCGATATTGTCCAAATCAGCCCCGCTGCCGATAAAAACTGGTGTTCCCTTGGCCGCCGCCACTGCCAGTTCCAAATCCTCAAAACTGGGGGGGCTACCGGTGGACCAACCGGAGAGGATCACCCCGTCTGCTAGTCCCCGTTCGATCGTATCTTGCACCGCCGTAGTCAGATTAGGGGTTCCCAAGGGGCGGGCGTGTTTAACCAAAACATCCGCTAAAATTTTAACCTCAGACCCCAATTCGCGCCGATAACGCAAGAGTTCGTGGGCTTGACCCTCAATAATGCCCTGATCGGTGGCCATAACCCCCGTTAGCACATTAACCCGAATAAATTGGGCATTGACACAGGTAGCGATCGCTAAGGCACTATGGGCATCATTGCGGAGAACATTAAGACCAATCGGTAAGACCACCAGATTTTTAATGCGATCAACAATTAACGTCATGGCACTAACCACGGCGGGATCCACCTGTTGCTTAGTAAAGGGAGCATCAAAAAAATTCTCGATAATCAAACCATCAACACCACCGGCAGCCAAAGCCGTCGCCTCCTGTTCAGCCCGCTCGATCACCGTCTTGAGACTGCCACCCCAACGGGGGGAAGTGGGCAGGGGGGCGAGATGAACTACGCCAATAATCGGGTTTTTTGTCTTGAAAGTTGCAATTAAGTTCACAGCGTCTACTACTCTTAGCGTCCCCAACCAGGCGCCGCTCACCCATTTTAACAGGGTGAAGGCCTAGCCACGGTTCCACGGGGGGGAAATTATTTTAACTTAGTGTCAGCAGAATTCCCGATGCGCTTAGTGCGATGGGACAGGGCTTTTAAAGGGGCGAAGTAATTCGCCCCACAGTTCCCCTCATCAATGCTGACTTTGTATATAGACAATTCCAAAAAACTATGTTATCATAAACGGGTCTTGACCACTATTCCTTAAGCGATAACCAAGCTCAACGGGTCGTGTTGCAAGAAAAAGTGTGGGTCTTAGGAACTAGGACTCCTGCCTGGGTCGGGAAGGTAAGACTTGCTATCTTTCGAGGTAGAAAGCGCATCCCATTGAAGCAGGAAGCTCTCAAATCCGTTGAGAGTAGTTCACAATGTCTTAACATTAAAAGAGAAGTTTAAGATTTGGTTGATACTCGATCGCATGGGCAATAAGCCAACCATCGCCATCTCACACCTGGGCTGTGAGAAAAACCGGATCGACTCCGAGCATATGTTAGGACTGCTGGCCAAAGCTGGCTATCCCGTAGATAATGACGAAGAGTTGGCCGATTACGTTATCGTTAATACCTGTAGTTTCATTCAAGCAGCTAGAGAAGAATCCGTTCGCACCCTCGTGGAACTGGCGGAAGCTAATAAAAAAATTATTATCTCCGGCTGTATGGCCCAACATTTCCAAGATGAACTCCTGACGGAATTGCCGGAAGCCGTGGCCATTGTTGGCACGGGGGATTATCAGAAAATTGTCGAGATTGTCGAACGGGTAGAGACGGGAGAACGAGTCAAAGAAGTCAGCGCCGATCCCACTTTTATCGCCGACGAAAATCTGCCCCGTTATCGCACCACTACCGAGGGAGTCGCCTATCTGCGGGTAGCCGAAGGCTGCGACTATCGCTGTGCTTTCTGTATTATTCCCCACCTGCGCGGTGATCAGCGATCGAGATCGATCGAGTCAATTGTGGCCGAAGCGCGACAATTGGCCAGCCAAGGGGTGCAAGAATTAATTCTCATTTCGCAAATAACCACCAATTATGGGTTAGACTTATATGGCGAACCCAAATTAGCGGAACTCTTGCGAGCGCTGGGAGAAGTCGATATACCTTGGATTCGCGTTCACTACGCTTACCCGACCGGGTTAACGCCAAAGGTTATCGAGGCGATCCGAGAGACCCCGAATGTTTTACCCTATCTAGACTTGCCGCTACAGCATTCCCATCCCGACATCCTGCGGGCGATGAACCGTCCCTGGCAAGGACGAGTCAACGATGGCATTATCGAGCGGATCAAGCAAGCTATCCCGAACGCGGTTTTACGAACGACTTTTATCGTCGGTTTCCCCGGAGAAACCGAGGAACATTTCAGCCATCTGCTGGAATTTGTCAAGCGTCATGAGTTCGATCACGTCGGGGTGTTTACCTTCTCCGCCGAAGAAGGTACAGCCGCTTTTGACCTGCCCAATCCAGTGCCACAGGCAATTATGGACGAACGCCGCGAACGGTTGATGTTAACTCAGCAACCGATCTCGGAGCGCAAAAATCAAGCTTATATCGGTCAAACTGTCGATGTTCTCATCGAACAGGAAAACCCAGAAACAGGAGAGTTAATCGGGCGTTCCGCTCGTTTTTCCCCGGAAGTGGATGGCTTGGTTTATGTGACAGGGGAGGCGATTCTAGGTGCGATCGTACAGGTCCGAATCACTTCGGCCGATACCTACGATCTCTACGGCGAAATAGTCTAATTTTTCCATTTTTCTAATTTAATTCCCACAAAACAATCCCTATGACCACTGGTTTCAACAATTTAGGTTTATCCGATAGCCGTCTTCAACACCTAGAAACGCTTGGATTCACCACCCCCACGGAAATTCAAACCAAAGCCATCCCTCTGCTTCTAGAAGGGCATGACATGGTAGGAATGTCACAAACGGGAACCGGCAAAACCGCCGCCTATTCCCTGCCTTTACTGGAACGCATGGACACCAAAAATCCTAACGTTCAAGCTTTAATCCTCACCCCCACCCGGGAATTAGCCCAACAGGTGGCCAGCGCCATCAAAGATTTCTCTGATGATCGTCGTCTCTTTATCCTGACAGTCTGTGGTGGTCAATCCATGGAACGTCAGATCCGCAGTCTGGAAAAAGGTGTCCAGATTGTGGTCGGCACTCCCGGCCGGGTAATTGATCTGCTCGATCGCAAAAAACTCCATCTCGAATCCCTAAACTGGGTAGTCCTCGATGAAGCGGACGAAATGCTCAGTATGGGTTTTATCGATGATGTTAAGAAAATTCTGCAAGCATCCCCCTCCACCCGTCAAACCGCCTGTTTCTCGGCAACTATGCCCCGGGAAATCCGCGATTTAATCGCTAATTTCTTGAAATCTCCCATTTCTGTGACGGTTTCTCAACCCCAGGCCGCTCCTGCTAAAATCGAACAGAAAATTTATATGATCCCTCGCGGTTGGACGAAATTAAAAGTCCTGCAACCCCTGTTAGAGATCGAACCCCTAGAATCGGCGATTATTTTCGTCCGCACCAAGCAAACCGCAGCCGAATTAACCAGCAAACTGCAAGAAGCGGGGCAAACGGTGGATGAATACCACGGTAACTTAAGCCAAGTGCAACGGGAACGACTGGTGCAACGTTTCCGCGAGGGCAAAATTAAATTAGTGGTAGCCACGGATATCGCGGCCCGCGGTCTAGATGTGGAAAATCTCAGCCACGTTATTAACTATGATCTGCCGGATAATGCGGAAACCTATATTCACCGCATTGGCCGCACTGGCCGCGCCGGTAAAACGGGAACTGCTATATCTTTAGTAGAACCGATCGATCGGCGTTTATTACGTCAGATTGAACAGCGTCTGCGTCAACGTCTGGAATCTAGTCCCATTCCTAGTCGCACCGAAGTAGAAGCAAAACGCCTGGCCAAGCTGCAAAATCAGCTAAAAGAGGCTTTATCGGGGGAACGGATGGCTTCTTTCTTGCCTTTAGTGCGGGATTTAAGTGAAGAATACGATCCCCAAGCGATCGCGGCTGCTGCCCTGCAAATGATCTACGATCAAAATTGTCCCCAGTGGATGAAAACTGATTGGGAAGTTCCCGCAGCGACGAGCAGTAAACCGGTGATTAATAAAACTCCCCGCAGTGGTGGTAGTAAGTACCCCTCTAAGTCGAATAACCGTCCTTCCCTGGACAAAAAAATCGTCTTTCAGGAACGTTAATTTTTAGTTCTTGAATAGATAACTTTAAGAGTTGATAGACCGTTTTGGTTCTATCAACTTTTTTTGTGCTTATAATAGCTTATTAATCCTATATACTTTTGACTTTTTTATACTGTTCCGTCACGGCGGCATTTAATAGATCATCTTTAAAATCTCTGATTAATTTAATTACTAAATTATAAATACTGATGTATTCTTCATAATCGATAGTTAAATGCTTGCCATGAGCAATTTTATTTCTTTGGGTGAGAAGTTGTTCATCAATAGCTTTCTGCTGCAGTTGATAATAACGATCATCAATTCCTAGAATAGTACAGATATCAGTGAAAACTTCAAAATTGAGATTAGATTTGGTGTTAATAATATTTTCGTGGGGTATATAAGCTCTATTTTCTAGGTTATCAAGTAAATTTTTGATCATCTCTTTTTGTAACTTAAATTTATTGGTTTTTATTAACTCATTTATAGATTTTCTAGAACTAAGGGCAACGAAACAGTAATCCAGTTCATGATAATTTAATCTTCTTAAGGAAACAAACTGCAAATAACATTCTGCTGCATATTTAATAAAACCTTCCCAATGGGCATAGAGAGTGGTTATTGCAGCTCTAATTAATACATCTTGCTCAGTTCCTTTTTGTCGAGGAATTTTAGTTTTTAAAATACTAAGTTCTCTGATTCGCCATGCCATATCTTCATCTAAGTTTTCCTGGAGAATTTCGATAGTTCTATTATCTTTACTCATTACTTTTTAAAATATTTTTTGCCAAATTCAATCATTTTGTGCATTCTAGTTCTAGCTCTCGATCCTGTACCGATGTTAGAAATAAAGTCAGATTCTGACCACATTTCCTGAATTTTTGTTTTTAGCAGTTCAATATCTTGAGTGGAGTAATCATCAATATTTTCTCGTAATCCTGTGGTGATCGCTTCATAAGCAGAATCGAGAAATTTCCCCTTGAATCTTGTTCCATCATATTTGGTAAAAGTATCTTCATTCGTCGCTTCAGCAAGCAATAAAAACATCTTAGCGAATTTTTCTTGCTCTAACACACGATCAAAAGTGGTGGAATTGCATAATTTTATCAAATAGTCAGTCAAATATTCATTAACATCTTGTTTGTTAAATGATTTTGGATCAAATGTGGGAGCAGACAGGGCAAAATATTTGAGAATTAGTTCCAAGTCGTAGCGTTCTTGTCTTAATCGCTCGGATAGGGAAATACAATTTTTAAAGTCCTCATTTTCTGCCAAGTCTTCTAACCACTTATATAGGCTTTTATCTAGCATAATCAAAAGACAATTACGCACCTCTTGATAAGATAAAAAAGAGCCACCGGTATTTAAACGATCAAAAACTTCAAACTTAGCATTTTTATCCGATTCTTTTTGGATAATCTGAACCTGTATTTTCGCTCTTTTGAAATCTATTTTTAGAGATGGGGGCAAATTATACTCTCCTTCCTCTGCACCTTCCCACATAACTCCGTTTAAGCTAGGTAATAAGTTAGTACCTTGAAGCACCAGTTTCGGTTTTTTCTTAGTTTCATCGTCCTCATCTCTTAAATCGCCAACAAATTCCAAAATTGTTGAAATCCTTTGTAATCCATCCACCAATTCCCAAACACTATCTTCTTCTCTCTGATATACAAAAATAGAGGGAATAGGAATTCCTAATAGTATCGATTCTATGAATCGGCTTTTTTGGGCTATTGTCCAGCGAAAATATCTTTGAAAATCTGGATTAATTGTCATTTCTTTGTTATTATAAAGACTAATAATCTCTCCGATTGACATAGGATAGTTATCGGTACGAAATTCTTTAGTTTTTGCCTTAACTTCTTCTAATAAATTCATCTTATACCAGTTATCTTAATGGTGAAGTACACAGTTTTCGTTTTGGGGAGCCGGTCGTCAGGATTCGATACCAAATTAGGTTACACTTCATCTTTAGGAACAAAGCTGTAATGGCTCTTCGGTTTGTGTTATGCAATGGACGGGGGTTATAAGGGATGGAACCCTTATATAGAAAGGCATTTAGCGATTTTTGTCAATTGTTTTTGCTCTAGAGCGAACTAATCAATTAAGTCTCTTGCCAGATAAGGATTTAGTCGATTTATGCCCCCCTATCGAACCATAACAAGTAACGAAGAGCCGCTGTAATTTTTCTATACTCAGTATAATCTCTCTATTCTACTTTAATACCATCCGCCAATTTTAAAATGAAACGCGTCAACCTCAAGAGTTGACAGAAAAAGGCTCATCCCCGCAATTGGCAAAAACATCAATTTTCAGGTGGCTAATCTGCAAAGACGCGATTTATGTCCCGATATCGCAGTGATGTTAGCTTGGATTGAACAGGCGAAAATCCTCACCAGAGAGTTAAAATAAGCCCTATTTACCAAAATTTTGGCATAAATTAACCAAAAGTACTGCCATTCCAGCCCCAAAGATAACCTTTCGCCTCGGCAAATTCTAGATAAATACGATTTTTCGGTATTCCTAAATAAGCCTCAATTTCTTGACAAAAATCACTACTCATGCTTTTAGTTTGAGCGGCGGAAATAGAACCAACACTTTTAATCTCTACATAACACACCGGCTCAAAAGTGCCAGCAAAAGTCATTTTTATCCCCGATTCTAAAGCTGTCATCACATAGGATTCGGGTTTCCGGAGATGTTTAGCTAATTTAGCCGAAAGACTCTGCAAAAGTTGATTAACCGTCTCATCATCGAGGGAGGTGACAGAAGTTTGAATTTTAATTAGAGGCATAGAAAAAATCTCAGCAATATTTTTCTATAATATAACAGTTTTGATAGCAATCACAGATATTCTTTTGCTTCAGATGGCTTCAATTATCAAACCACATAACTCCAGCTAGATATTCTTTGATGATACCTAGCTGTTATAATTAGATAAATGTCCCAGCAAGGGGAAAAACTATGACAACTCTCGACATTTTACCAGAAGTTACCTGTCCCCCCACGGATTTATGGAGTGATGAACCACCCTTGGAAAGTGATTTACACCTGCAACAGATCATAATTCTCCTCAGTTGTCTAGAATTATTATGGCAAGAGAAAAACGATTACTACGCTTCCGGTAATCTGACTATCTACTATAACGAAGAACAACTGAAAAAGCGCGATTTCTGGGGTCCTGATTTTTTTGTGGTTTTAGACACAGAAAAACGTCCCCGCAAAAGTTGGGTGGTTTGGGG
>SFAQ01000176.1:0-28396 GCA_007096525.1 Microcystis wesenbergii Mw_QC_B_20070930_S4
ACTCGACAATTAGCCTATAAATGCCGTTGGTATGGGAGAAATTACATCGAAATAGATAGATGGTTTCCTAGTTCTAAGCGGTGTAGTAATTGTGGGTATATTGCCCTTGAAAATGCCGTTAGATGTTCGAGAATGGGACTGTCCAGACTGTGGGACTCACCATGACCGAGATATTAACGCCAGTAAAAACATTTTGGCCGCAGGACTTGCGGTGTCAGTCTGTAGAGCGACCATAAGACCAGAACAGAGTAAATCTGTTAAGGCAGGTGCGAAACCCCGCAAGGGAAAGAAGCAGAAACCTAAATCGTGAGGTTTGGGAATCACCGTCCGTTTACGGCGGTGAGGATGTCAATAATCCACACCTATCTGGAATTCTCAAAAAACATTTTCCCACCTTCTCGCCGGTAAGAGGGTGGGATTTGAGAATTATTAGGGAAATTTTCTTTAATTTAGGTGTTGATTCTCTTGGTTTTTGCGCTTGAGGTTTTGCAGTTGTTGCAGCAGTACCTCGATTTCCGCTTCTAAATGGAGATATTTCACCTGTTGGTCAGCTTGGTAGGTGGTGCGAATCTGTTTCATGGCGGAGGATTCCTTAGTTAGTACAGTTGTCATAGCGGTATCTATAGAGTGCTAATTATGTTTAATTGTTTCAATTTGTATATACTACCTTAACAATGTCTTAAAGAAAACCTTTTTATGGTAGTTTCTCAACTGGCACAGGATGAAAGAGGGAAAAAATTCTTGCAACCAAAGGGATCGGAGTGCGATATACTCAGTCGCGAACGATATTGGCAAGCATGACCATGGTAGCGGTAGCAATTTTAGCAGCGGGTAAGGGAACCCGAATGAAGTCCAGCCTTCCGAAAGTTTTACATCCCCTCGGCAGTCGCTCGCTAGTGGAACGGGTGCTTAATGTCAGCGAATCCTTACATCCCCGGCGAAAACTGGTAATTATCGGTTATCAAGGGGAACAGGTGCGAAATACTCTACAGCATCTTGAGGATATCGAATTTGTCGAACAAAAGGAACAGTTAGGCACTGGCCATGCTATTCAGCAGTTAATCCCCCATTTAGAGGACTTTCAGGGGGATTTGTTGGTCTTAAATGGCGATGTTCCCCTGTTGCGTCCCGAAACCTTGCAAAATCTTCTCCAGATTCATAAAAACCATGGTAACGCCGCCACCCTCTTAACTGCTAACCTCCCTAACCCGAAAGGTTACGGTCGAGTTTTTTGTGATGGCAACAATCTCGTTAAGCAGATTGTGGAAGAAAGAGACTGCACCGATGCCCAAAGACAAAACCACCGGATTAATGGGGGTATATACTGCTTTAATTGGTCAAAATTAGCGGCGATACTGCCTAATTTAACGCCCAATAACGATCAAGGGGAATATTATCTCACGGATGTGGTCAATTTTCTCGCTCCCGTCATGGCTGTGGATGTGGAGGATTGTTTAGAAATTAGCGGCATTAACGATCGCAAACAATTAGCCACCGCCTATGATATCCTGCAAACTAGAGTTAAGGATCATTGGATGGCCGCTGGAGTCACCATTATTGACCCCGATAGTGTCACCATTGAGGATACTGTCACCCTCAGTCCCGATGTGATTATTGAACCCCAAACCCATCTGCGCGGTGAGACGATAATCGCTTCTGGTTGTCGTCTCGGTCCTGGGAGTTTAATCGAAAATAGTCGGATAGGCTGCGATGTAACAGTCTTATTTTCGGTTATTTCTGATAGTCAGGTGGATTCTGGTTGTCGCATCGGTCCCTACGCTCATTTGCGCGGAGAAGCGAAAATTGGGGCTAATTGTCGAGTCGGTAATTTTGTTGAAATTAAAAAAAGTGACATCGGCAATAAAACCAATATTGCCCATTTATCCTATCTGGGAGATGCCACTTTAGGGGAAAAAGTGAACGTTGGTGCGGGAACAATTACTGCTAACTACGATGGTGTGAAAAAACATCAAACTCTGATCGGCAGTGGCACAAAAACTGGGGCAAATAGTGTTTTAGTGGCTCCTCTAGAATTAGGAAAAAATGTCACCGTGGCCGCTGGTTCAACTATCACTAAAAATGTCCCTGATAACGCTTTAGTTATTGCTCGGGAAAGTCAGCGTGTGATCGAAAATTGGTCAAATCAGTTTCAGTCGGTTAATTCTGGGATTTAAGGTAAGAAAACTGTTGCTAAATTCCGAGATTAGAGTCAACATAAACGGGGAGGAAAGAAAGAGGGGTTGAGTACCATTCAACTGGCGTTGCTGATTTGAGATATGAATCTTCTTGTGTGGGATTTTTAAAACCTAGACCCAAACTAACTTTTGGATGGATGCAAGGTTGTCATTCATACCTTGATTCAGCAACGCCCTTTTTTTTGCTTCCTCTCAGATTAACTCCTGTCAGTTCGCCGTAACAGATAAGGCAGTCAGTGATTTTTGTCCGTTGCAATTTATACAAAACGACGTGCGATTACCCTGCATATATAGCCTATTAATTTAATTTTCCAAAGTCTTAATTGTAACCACCTGCGGCGGTGTAGAATCAGGTGGATAAATAACATCTAATTGTACTTTTCTTTGAGTTCCTGGTTTTAAATCTAGTTTTAATAAAGGCTCTAAAACCTGCCCTGTTCTATGCCATAAATGTACATAACGGGTTTGTTGTTTACCTTGATCATCGCTATATTTTAAACGCACTGTACCACGGAAAAAGGGAAAGTCTAATGATGGTTTTCTAAATTTAATTCCTTTTTCAGATAGTCTATCTTCTTTTAAGGGAGTTTCTAAAGTGATGCTAACTGTCTGATTTTTATTATTGTTATTAGTTAAAGGTATGTTGAGTTGATATTCTACCCCATAGTTACCATGTGCTTCGTAAGCAGTATCAGGATACCGCACTAGCATTTTTGCGGTTTGGCTTTGTTCTGTTCCTAACCTTCCACCCCGTAAAGTGGCTATGGGATAAGAAATAGTTTTACCTGGTTCGGGAATAGTCAGGGTTTGGGTTTTGGTGTTGTCTGTGAGGTTTGCTTTCCATGTTGCACCTTCGGATATACCTGCGACTCTGCTGTAAATTAATTGACCTCCTTTTGCATCTGGGGGTGTGGGGGTTTTATCTCTTGGTCCTGCAAAGTTACCGTTATTTAATAAGTCTTGCCATTCTTTTAATGTGGGTGCGCGCTCGCTACCATCAACATTTTTTTTCGCAAACATGGCTAAACTCGCTGCATAAATTTTACCACTGCTATTTAATCGGAAAAAACTGGATATCCCATTGACAGGTTTTTCTAAATTTCTGACTGGGATAGGATGGTTTAATAACATTTGACTTCCCCCAGCAGGAATGACTATTCTTGCTGGAAATTCTTTTTGACGTACTCCCCGCAAAACATCCGCTAATGCTCTTGCACCTGGTCCAGAAAATGCTTTACCATCATTATTTTCTATGTAGGGTTGCAAGGTGACAAACGGTGCTTCTGTCATTAAATAACTCGCACCTTGTAAAATGTTAATAGTGATAGGTTTTTGACTGGGATTATGTAAAATTACTCCTATATATAAGGTTTGTAAATCCTTGGGAGTGTGGGTATAATGATGAGCAAATAAATCAAATCTGCCTTGAATGGGAAAGTTTAAATGTGCGGCTGGAACTTTTTTGTTATTAGGTGTAAAAGTAGAAAGTAGAATACCTTCATTTTTGATCCATTCTGGACTGTTGCTATTAAAAACAGGTATTTTATCTAAACTACCAGGTAAAGGGCGCACTTCTCCAGTTTGGACAATTTCTTGGGGTGCTGGTTTTGCAGGTGTTTGGGCGTTTACTTGATTTTTCTGATGATAGCTATTGAAAGTTGTACAGCCGATAGTTTGAGTAATCGCTAATCCTGATATGATGATGAATACAGGTTTGAGGATGTGGTTTTTTGCTTGCAAAGTTCCCATAATTTGATTTTTCCAGTAAGTTTGCCAGTTTGCCAGTTTGCCGTTTGCCAGTAAGTTTTCTAGAATGTTATGAACTGGATACAATGTATGGAAGGTTAATTTCTGATTTTCTGTAATGTGTGTAAATTGAAAGCAACCCAGTCATTTCGACTCAGGAGTTCAATAAATGGATATACTCATTGAATCTACTAATGACTTAAACGGCGCAACAGACCTAGGTTTTCCGGGTAGCATCTCACCTTTGTAACCCCTAAATCAGGTTTTATGTCAAGCTATTTTGAAAGCCTTGCTAGAAACCAGTTTTAGGGACAAGTATAATTACTCACTTGCATAAATGAGATGCTCCCGGTTTTCCGCTCCATACCCCAGACGAATCCCACTGGCATCTTCATTAAGTGTAACATCGAGTACCCAATGGAGACTATTTTCAATACTCCAATGTCTGCGAATCACCTCGGCGTGTTTTTGGGCATCTGCTGCTAAACTACTGATGAAGAAGCGAATTTCTGTAGTAGTTTTATTCCATAATTGGCGGACACTGCGAACCATGACTACTGCAGCTCTAACCAGTAATTTAGATAGGTCAATGGCTTATCAGTTCACTGATTACTGTTTAATGTTTACTGTTCACTGATACTGATTAAGGCGTTAAATTTGCGCGATGAAGCATGAAATGCTATAAAAATCTCAGTCCTCCCTATAGAAAAGAGTAGAAACTTTATGGCACGCACCGAATCCACAATGTTAGATTTGGGGACAAAAGCTCCCAGTTTTGCCTTACCCGATGTGGTTTCGGGTGAAACTATCTCTCTAGACAGCTTTGCGGCTAAAACCGCTCTGTTAGTCATCTTCCTCTGTGAACATTGTCCCTTTGTTAAACACATTCAAGAAGAACTTACCCGTCTAGGTCGCGATTATGCTAACACCAATCTGGGCATCCTCGCCATTAGTTCTAATGATGTGGAGAAATATCCCGATGATTCGCCAGAAAATTTGAAAAAAATGGCGATAACTCTTGACTTTAAATTCAATTTATGCTATGACGAAAGCCAAGAAGTGGCGAAAGCTTACACAGCAGCCTGTACTCCCGATTTTTTCCTCTTTGATAGTCAGCGCATCTTAGTCTATCGCGGTCAATTGGATGATAGTCGTCCTAGTAATGGCGTACCGGTGACAGGCAAAGATCTCCGGGCCGCTATTGACAAGGTTTTAACCGGTCAACCGGTGCCGACGGACCAAAAACCCAGTTTAGGCTGTAATATCAAATGGAAACCGGGTAATGAGCCACCCTATTATGGTTAATTAACGAAGGGTGTGGGGTGTAGGGTGTAGGGTGTAGGGTGTAGGGTGTGGGGTGTGGGGTGTGGGGAGAATAAATAAAATAATCTCCTGTCTCCTGACTCCTGAATACTGACTCCTGACGACCGACTCCTAACCTCACCAACAAACTTTTTGCCGCAAACCCTATTTCAATAGCGTAACCGATTGCTGTGCTAATAAGGCAGTACCATAGGCTGCTTGCTCCTGTTGAGATAAAAGCACGGGAACCCCTAAATGACGCTGACGAATTATTCTCCAAGTCGAATTTTTTGCCCCACCACCCGCACTATAAACTCGCTCTAATTTATTGGCCCCCAATTCCTGTAAACGCTGATAACCTAAAGCTTCAATGCGAGCAATACTTTCTAGTAAACCATGCAAAAATTCTAAAGGATTATCGGGGCGAGGAGTCAGTTTTGTGGGTAAAAAAGGATCATTAATGGGAAAGCGCTCGCCCGCTTTTAGTAGGGGATAATAATCTAAATTACTTTCTTTTTGTCCATCTATTGCTAAACTATAATTTCTCAATTCTTCATGAGAAAAAAACTTTTTTAACACCGCTCCCCCCGTATTAGATGCCCCACCAGTTAACCACAAATTTCCTAAACGATGACTATAGATGCCATAGTTACTATCATCAACTTTCTGGCTACTTAATAATTTTAAGACTAAAGTTGAACCTAAAGATGTCACCGCAGATCCTAAAGAATTAGCACCACTGGCTAAAAATGCCGCTATACTGTCGGTGGTTCCCGTATAAATTAAACAATCTTTCGGGATAGCAAAACGAGTCACTAAATCTGGTTTAATAGTATCGATCGCTGTACCCGGGGCAAAAATTTCCGGTAGTAAATTAAACATCGGTAAATTCTCTAACCAATCGGGATAACAGAGATTTTCGAGATCATAACCTAACTTTAAAGCATTATGATAATCACTAATTCCCAATTTACCGTGCAGCAGAAATGCTAACCAATCCGCTTGCGAGAGAAAATAACGCGCTTGGGAAAAAATTTCTTGTTCACTCCACCAAAGTAATTTAGCTAAACTGGAGGTGGCACTAATCACGGGATGGTGAGGGGGTGCTATAGCTTTAATTGCTTCTAAAAATGCAATTCCTCGCCCATCATTGTATAATATTGCCTCAGAAAGAGGATTACCCCAATTATCACATAATAACACCGTCGAGGAAGTACCATTAATCGCGATCGATTTAAGTTCTGAACGCACCGAATCCCCTAGATTATCCAATAAATAAAATAGGGCCTTTTGCCAATCCTGAAAATTGGCATTAGTGAAGGGATAATCAACCTCAGCGACGATATTTTTGCTAGAATCAATAGCAATCGCTCGCGCTCCCGACGTGCCAAAATCAATACCTAAAGATAAACCCATTGATGTCTTCACAACCCCCTCATTCTGGCTACCATTGGGATGGTATCACTCCTCGATTTTTTGAAGGTTGGTACTTCCGAGTCATGATTCCGCAATTAGCCGACGGATTCGCCTTTATGTATTCTATTCAAGACCCAAGGGGCGGTCAAGTCAATAGCGGCGGAGCGGTACAAATTTTAGCCATAGAATCTAATTATCTTTGTCGCACTTTTCCCGATACGGATAAATTTTGGGCAAGTCGTCAGGAATTAGCTATCATCCATTGGGGAAAAACTAACTTAAAAATCCGTCCCTGTCTGCTTTCTCCGTCAGATTTTTTTGAGTCTATTCGAGAAGGTTATCAAGCAACGGCACACCAGCAGCAAGGACGAATTTATGATCCCGTCACTGGAGGAATCTGTCAATGGGATTATCGCATTGAAACTAGGTACAGTTGGGGAGATAAGAAGCGTCCACCCCAAGCAACAGCAGGAATATTATCTTATTTACCGATTTTTGACCCAGGTTGGCAGATTTTAACTGCTCATGGTTTAGCAACGGGAATGATTACCTATCGGGGAAAAAATTACCAATTTGAGAATGTACCTTTTTATAGCGAGAAAAATTGGGGCTATTCTTTCCCGGAAAAGTGGTTTTGGATTAATTGTAATGCTTTCCCTGAAAATCCCGATTTAACCTTAACCGCAGTGGGTTCTACCCGGAAAGTTCTCAACTGGACGGAATCGGTGGGAATTATCGGTATTCACTGGCAAAATCGCTTTTATAAGTTTGATATCTGGAATTCTCAACTAAGTTGGACAGTGCAACCCTGGGGATACTGGGAAATGAGGGCAACTAACGAGAATTATACCATTGTCTTAATCGGGATCAGTGATCATCCTCCCGATCGCGTGCGTGTACCCACGGAAAAAGGTCTCTGTTTTGCTTGTCAAGATACCCTCAAAGGTAAATTATCGATAAAATTGGCTGATAGTCGCGGTAAAACCCTTATAAATGCCTCTAGTGGTCTAGCTGGTCTCGAAATTGGCGGTATTTGGCCATCAGCTTGGATTAAACAGTGAGTTAAATCACCATATTGAGATGCAGCCTCTAGATTCTCCAGAAAATGCTCGATTACCAGCTAATTACTTTAACCGTTTCCTTAAATAAATTTGCTTCTAGGGAATCGGGGGAACTTGTCACCACACCAGCAATCAGATCTTCGGGTTTTATGGCTGCTTGTTTCATACAGGAGGGACAAATTAAGACTTTTCCCCCTTGACTGATGAAATCTACTAACATTGCTTGCAGGGTTTTACCGGTGATACCGTTAGTGTGTTGAGGAATGGTCGTCGCTGCCAGGTGTACCCCTGTAATATTCAAAAAAATGGTGGTTGAGTGACCTTTTTTCAGCATATTGGTGGCGACACCAATGGCCATTGCAGCTCGCCAAGGATCATCGGTGGTTAAATTAACAAATAAATCGGATTTTTGTTGACCGACAGCGATTATTGCTTCGTTAGTTTGTACTGGAGAAAGGGAAGGATTAGCCAAGACTGGGATAGATGTAACTAAGGATAATCCCACAAGGGAACCAAGGGCTAAAGATTTTAATAACATTTTCTTGTCCTTTTGCTGCTGGGTGCAATGAAAACATTTTCATTATGATAATTTCTGGAAAATCTTGTCAACAGACAGCCTGTCAAACTTTAATTTTTGTTGCGGATAACAAAAATTATCTACTAATAAAAATGATAATTATTTACTTATCTAACATTTTATCTAATTTTTCCTGAATCAATAAAGTCAGGGAAGAACGCAAAAAGAATAAACCAAATAACCCCGCTAGACTGAAGGGAATAATAGCTAGTTTACTATAGTTGGTGTCTAATAAAAATATGGCTGAGATAATGCTAAACCCCAATAAACAGACATTAATTAATACTTTAATTCCCAGATAAATTCTTTTGAGAAGTCGTTCATTTTCCCGTGACTTAACTTGAAAAACTAAATTTCCTCGCTCGATTTTTTCCTCTAATTGACGGATCATTCTTTCGTTTTTATTACCTTTTTGCCATTGTTGTTGAAGAAAAGTGCGCGCTTGATTAGCTAGGGTAAGCATTGTCTTGGTAGTTCCTCCTGATACCGCTAGACTTTTCACAAAAGGTTGACTAGCTGCTAATAAATTATACTGGGGATCTAAAGAGCGGGCAATCCCATCCAAAGTGGTGACAGATTTAATAATAAAAGTCATTTGGGGAGGTAAGCGAAAGGGTTGCTGTTTAAACATTAAATACACTTGATCGCTAATTTGTTCAAATGCCCTCACATCTACCGGTTTATCGCGAAATTCATCTAAAAGAAACTGCACGATATTTCGCACGGGTTGCAGCTCTCTAACGGGTTCAATTAACCCCATATACATCAAAGTTTTTAAGACTGTTTCCGTATCCTTTCTCAAGACAGCGAAAAAGGTTTCGATCATTTGATCTTTAGCGACGGATTTTACCTCGAACATCGTACCGAAATCGTAGAAAATTAACTCCCCTTCCTGACTAACTGCCATATTACCCGGATGGGGATCTGATTGGAAAAAACCATCCTGTAATAGTTGTTTGAGATAGGAACAGATACCCAGTTGAATAATCCCATCTACGTTAATATTATTAGCTAGTAAAGTCTCTCGATCATCGACTTTAATCCCCGGCACATACTCCAAAGTTAATACCTTGCGGGTGGTATATTGCCAGTAAACTAAAGGGACTTTTACTTGAGGATAATTCTTAAAATTTTCCCGAAAGCGATCGGCATTTTTGCCCTCATGAATATAATCGATTTCTTGAAAGAGTAGTTCAAAGAATTCTTGATAGATAGCTTCTAGATTATATTTTTTCACCCCGGGGAAAATATTTAACCAACGGGTGAGACGATGCAATAATTCAAAATCGAGATTAAATAGTCCTTCTAGATTTGGTCTTTGTACCTTAATAACCACCTCTTCCCCACTTAATAACCGCGCTCGATGCACTTGTCCTAAACTGGCACAAGCGAGGGGAGACACGGTAAAACTTTCAAATAAATTATCTAGGGTTTGTCCTAATTCTGTTTCAATAACTCGGATCGCTTCTTGACTATTAAATTCGGGAACTCGATCCTGTAATTTGGTTAATTGTTCGATATATTCGAGCGGAATTAAATCTGCTCGCGTCGACAAAGATTGCCCAATTTTAATAAAAGTTGGTCCCAAATTCATGAGGCGATCTACTAACCATTTCGCTCTCCTTTGCCGTTTTTTGCCCCTATTAGCCCCCGTTAAACGATCCCAGAGCAAAAAAGTCAAAAACTGCGTTGTAAAGCTAAATATCTCCAATTGACGAACAATTGGCGATCGCAAGCTTTGCTGCCAATGTAAAGATTTCGAGGAATCAAAGGGAGTAAGCATCAGTTATCAGTTATCAGTTATCAGTTATCAGTTATCAGATGAACGTAGGTTGGGTTGAAGCATGAAACCCAACGCCCAATCATTTTACGCTACCGCTAACCCATCCTACAAATAATTGTGCCTCCCTACTTAATATCCCACAGCGTTTCTCGTCAAGGTGAAGTATAAATTAAACCTTGCCGAAGTAAAAACTCCAGTCGCAAAAATGCGCTTCATCTATCTGAGAAACGCTGTCAAGTATCCCCTTCCCGTTTGCGAATTCGCTGGTAAAAATCCTGATTTTCAGCTTTTAATCTCTGCGACTAGGTAAACCCAGATCTACCGATAGAAGATGACTGCAAGCAAAACCAGAAAAGGCCACCGCGTTTAATCCTTGACCGGGGAAGGTACTATCTCCCACACAATAAAGATTAGGAATAGCTGTGCGATTAAAGGGCATTCCTAATAAGCCTAACAGTTTTCTTCGCGGTATTGGGCCGTAAGTGCCATCGATTCTATTCAAAAAGCGGCGATGGGTGCGGGCCGTGCCAATTTCGATATAATCTAATCCTGTATCTAGTTTGGGAAAGAGTTTTTTCAGGCGATCGATGAGACGATTAGCAGCGGCCTCTTTTTTCTGTTGATATTCTTGGGGTGGCAGTTTTTGCCATTGATCAATCCAGCTAGGGGTGAAAGTATGAATGATATGATGGTCTGGGGGTGCGAGGGAGGGATCGAGTAAGGTAGGAATAGAAACAAAGATAGTTCCCTGTTCTGCTTCCATATTTTCCCAATCTTCTAGTAAAATATGGTGACATTCGCTTCCTGATGGTAATACATCGGCCTTGACTCCCAGATGCAAACTCAGGAAACTGGGGGATTTTTGATAGCGTTTTTGCCATTTTTTTTCGCTGACGGGGAGAGATTCTGGGGGGAGTAATTTCTCGAAGGTATCCCAACGGGTGGCATTAGAAACAATCTTTTTAGCGTAATATTCCTTACCATTGGTCAATCTTACCCCGATCGCCCGTCCTGCATCTAAAATAATCTTATTCACTCTCGCTTGATACTGGATTTCACCACCGGCTTTTTCCAATCCCGCGACTAACTTGAGGGCAATCTGTCCCACTCCCCCCCGGGGATAGTTAATTCCCCCGTAATGGCGATCGCTAAAGACCATTCCCGCATTAATCATCGGAGTGCGATCGGCGGGTACTACCGACCAACAATAACACTCCATATCGATAAATTTCAATAATTTCGGGTCTTTAATATATTTTCTGGCCACATCTCCCGCATTTTGGGGTAAATACTTGACCAATCCCAAACAGGATAAAGGATGCTGGAAAAAAACCCTAGTCAGATAGCGGGGTTCTTCCAATGATAGTAAATCCATACTATTGAGACAATTAAAAACCTGCCAGCATTCATCGTAAAAGCGCCGGATACCGGTTTTTTCTGCGGGAAAATGGCTAATTAATTCCTGTAAAAATTGTTCGTAGTCGCGATGAACTTTTAAGTCTAATCCGTCCGGGAGATGATAATGGATCTGGACGGGATCGGCAATGGTTTCGATACTCATATCCACCGCTGCCAAAGCCTTGGTTAGGAGGTTAGTTGTTCCCTTTTTGCCAAAACCAAAAATCATCGAAGCGCCTACATCAAAACGATAACCCTCTCGTTCAAAATAACCCGCGCTGCCCCCCGGAATCAGATAACTCTCTAAAACTAGGACTTTTGCCCCTTTTGCCGCTAATTGCGTCGCTGTCACCAATCCCCCGATTCCCGACCCAATCACGATCGCATCGTACTGATTACTCATAACCCAACTTTATAAATTTTTGTTTCAGTCTTCCATTGTAACCCTTGACTAGCGGTCAGTTATCGGCTAATTTTTGGGAGCAAAAAATTTGCGGACGATATGCCTACGGCACCAATATTGATTATGGACAATTGAAAATTAATTTAGACAGGGCAAGAAAAATCTACAGCAACTTAGAAAAAGACCTTGAAACTTAAGCTAAATTCTCGATACTATAATTATTATGTCGGCGAGTAACCCCTATCTTGAATACTGGCAAAAACGCCAAAAAGAACAGCAGGAATATAATCAAAAATTAGCTCAAGAAGCCAGGAAAAAGCTTCCGCCAGTTATTGATTATCTAAAGGAAAATTTCCCAATTACAAAAATTATCCTGTTTGGTTCTCTAGTTAAAGGTAAATTTCATGAAACTTCTGATATTGATCTAGCAGTGGCTGGCATACCCCCAGAAAGTTTTTTTCAAGCTTTAGGAAAAGTTAATTTAATTAGCGATCGCTGGATTGATTTAAAGCCAATAGAAGACTTAGAACCTCATTTTCTTAAAAGAGTTTTGCAAACAGGAGAATGTCTTTATGCGTCCGATGAGTGCCAAGGAATTACAAGAAATCGCCCTTGATATTGCCACGGAAGTTAATAGATTAAATCAGCTAGAAAGCCAAATGCGTTTAGTTCAAGCGGCAATGCTAACCAACCCAGCACTAGCTGATATTTGTGCCGAAAGTTTAGCCCTAAAACTCCATAACTTCTATACAGGATGTGAACGAATTTTTCAAATTATTGCTTCTGAGTTAAATGGTGGATTACCATCTAGTTATGACTGGCAGAGAAGGCTATTAAATCGTATGAGTAAACCTCAAGATTATCGTCCTGCTGTATTACGAGAAGATACGTTGTATAAACTTAATGAATACCTAAGTTTTCGGCACGTTGTTCGCAATATATACGGGTTTGAACTGGAAAAACAAAAACTAGAAAATCTGGTCAATAACTATTATAATACATGGTCACAAGTCCAAGAAGATATTAATAGTTTTATCCTTTGGTTAAAAACCACAGCAGACAGTCTTAATTAAACTGATATGAAACTACTTTACACCTTAACAGCCTACCCCCCTGCCATCGGTGGAGCGCAACTGCATCAACATCTTTTAGCCCAACAACTGCACCAAAAACACCCAATCCAAGTTATTACCCACTGGAACCAAAATCGCACGGATTGGCTCCTAGGAACCACCCTTAAAGCACCCGAAAAAAGTCAAGATTATACTATTGATCATATCCCCGTTCATCAAATTGGTATTAGTCTTCAGGATAAAATTAAACTCTTGCCTTATCTGCCTATATATTATCCCTTAATGTCTCTTGCTCTTCCCACAATTGCCGATATTTTAGAGAGTTATTTAACTAATTATGCCCAAGATAAAGATTTAATTCATAACGTCAGAATTGGTCGCGAGGGACTCAGTTACGCTTCCTATAATCTCGCTAAAAAACTAGATATTCCCTTCGTTTTAACCCCTGTGCATCATCCCCGGTGGGTGGGATGGCGCTATCGAGAATATATTAAACTTTATCGATTAGCTGATGCCGTGATTACCCTAACCAATAGCGAAAAACAAATCCTGATTCAATTAGGAGTAAAAGAAGACAAAATTCATACCACTGGAGTCGGTCCAATTCTTGCTGCTCATGCTGATCCCGAAGATTTTAAACAACGTTATCAAATCAATGAACCGATGGTACTTTTTTTGGGGCAACACTATCCCTACAAAGGTTATCAACAACTCCTACAAGCAGCTAGTCAAATTTGGCAAAAAATCCCCGAAACGAAATTTGTTTTTGTCGGTCCAACTGTGGGCAATTCTGAACAGATTTATGCCCAATATCAAGACCCTAGAATTATTCGTTTAGGTAGCGTGGATTTACAGACCAAAACCGACGCTTTGGCTGCTTGTACTCTTCTCTGTGTGCCTTCAACCCAAGAAAGTTTTGGGGGAGTTTATACAGAAGCTTGGAGTTTTGCTAAACCCGTCATCGGTTGTGATATTCCTGCGGTTGCTGAGGTGATTTCTCAAGGGGTTGATGGCTTTTTAGTCCCCCAAGAATCTCAATCCATAGCCGAGACAATTTGTCAAGTATTATTAGCTAATAATTTAGCCGCTAGTCTCGGAATGGCCGGTCAAAGAAAAGTACGAGAAAAATTCACTTGGCAACGATTAGCAGAAAAAAACGAGCAAATTTATCGAGATTTACTAGCTAAATAGGGGTTGCTGAAAACCTATTTAACCTACTTCCGATGATTGCTGTACTTTCTGGCCTATTTTCGGTTCCGTCCCTGCCAACAATCTTTTAATATTACCCTGATGACGAACAATCACATAGATTCCCCCTATCAAACTAAATAAAATATAGGGGAGAGGTTGACCGAAAACAACCATTAAAATATTCACCACCAGCGCCCCGATAATCGAACCTAAAGAAACAATCCGGAAAAGTGCCAGAATAACTAAAAAACTCGCCAAAGTTCCGCAGGCCACTAGGGGATTCATCACTAATAAAACCCCTAAACTGGTGGCGACGGATTTACCACCACTAAAATTCAAGAAAATCGATTTACTATGACCGATGACTGCCCCCAATGCTGCCCCGATAATTAACCAATAATACCAACTTTCTGGGAGAGGATTGACATCAATAAAATATAGCCCTCGTGCTAGGGCCACCGCCGCCATTCCTTTTAACATATCAATTAATAACACCGTCGCCCCGGCAGTTTTTCCCAGAGTTCTTAGCACATTGGTGGCCCCAGTGGAACCGGAACCATAGTCACGAATATCGATACCTTTGCTGTATTTACCGATTAAATAACCCGTGGGAATCGAACCGAGCAGATAGGATAAAAGTAAGACAGTAAGACTGATAAGAATCGGAATAAGCATAAATTCAACCCAATTTTTAGCAAGAGCGAGCGCCGTTATCAGTGTATCAGCCTGAAGACAAAAAACCACTCACAGGGAACCATAGACGGGAATTGCCGCCCCCGCGCAAGTCTTTCGCCCCTTCCCCCGCCAGAAAGATGATTTAACTGGGCAACGCCGGCAATATTACAGCCTTTCTCCCTGAGCTAGGATTCCTTCATCGCTTGTTTTTTCTCCGCCTTGAAGTCGCGACTGCTGGCGGCGGCAATTTCCGCATCCATCAGGGTGCGTCCGGTGGCCGCTAGATAGACATCATCGAGACTAGGACGAGATTGGGCGATGCTAAACACGGGTAATCCCGATTCGGCTAGGGTTTGTTCAATTTTGCTTAAAGGATTGCTATTCGCCGTGACGATGAGATTCAGGGAGTTACCCTGGACGGTATTGACGATCACTTCCTCGACAAAAGGCAGACGGGATAATAACTCTTTCGCCTTAAAAGCTTCTTTCTCTGGGGAAAATTCCCGCACTTTTAGGGTAATGCGATCGCCGCCCAGTTGCTCTTTCAGTTGTGAGGGGGTACCGCGAGCGATGACGATACCATTGTCGATAATTGCCAAGTTATCAGCCAATGCGTCGATTTCTTCGAGATAATGGCTGGTAATTAACACACTGGTTCCAGCCGCCCGCAATTGTCGCAGAAAATCCCAGACAATCAAACGACTTTCGATATCGAGTCCCACAGTTGGTTCATCCAGCACCAAAACTTCCGGCTGGTGCAGTAATCCCGCCGCTAAATCCAGCCGTTTTTTGATGCCGCCGGAATAGGTTCCTGTTTTTTTATCGGCGTATTCCTCTAATCCTAAAAGATTTATTAATTCTTTGATGCGCTCTCTTGACTTTTGAGCGGGAATGTGATATATAGCCGCTTGTAGTTGCAACAGTTCCCGGCCGGTGAGCATTTTATCGAGGGCGACTTCTTGGGCAACGTACCCCAGGCGTTTACGGGCGGATTTGGGGTTATTCAAGGCATCGACACCCCCCACCTCGATTTTGCCGCCATCGGGTTTAGCAAGGGTACAAAGACAGCGAATCGTGGTGGTTTTCCCCGCACCATTGGGACCGAGTAAACCGAAGATTTCTGCCGCTGCCACGGTAAAGGAGATATCTTTAACCGCTGCCGTCTGACCGTAGGATTTTTTTAACTTTTCGATCGCCACCGCAAGGGTCATAAGCTGATTTTCGCCCACTTGAGCGAGACAATTTTTTTGTTAACTTTCTCGGTCTATTTTAACCCAGATTCCCCACTTCAAAAGGAAACTCTCAGCTAAAATTGGGCGTTACTTGCGATTTGATCACTCAATCCCAGCTTTTGCGGGGTAGAACCCCCAAAACCCAGAGCGCATTAGTTTTTCCGTGAGATGCTTACACGCAGTTGTTAATATATTTGTATAAAACTTTTTCAGCCAGCCCTATTTAATCCTGAGATTTTTAAGTTCTGTCCTTGTCTCCAGAATCTCTCCCTTAGTTAACTTCTTAACCCAATACCAGGCGCATAGCACTCTAGTACATTTCCCGTCAGACTGCAACTAATTAACAGATAATCACAGTGAGGACAGGCGGTGCTAACGAGATGGTGTTCTAAAATATGCTGTCTTTCGGCAAAATTTCCACAATTAGGACAGCGTACTTGTTGCAGGGTGATCATAGCAAACCTCGTTAATTAGTTATCTTCTGTATATAAAGCTAGTTTTTCTTGATCCCAATCGGTTTAAGCTTATTTTTTCCTTGATCCCCATTATGGAGTCGATAATCTGATCTTGCTAGTAATTTTTACTAAACTTTGCAATTTTTCAATAAAAATTTAATAATTTCTTTCTAGTGTTTTTTACCTTGATCGGATATGCGTCGGTAATTTTGGGGAAGAGAAAACCAGAAAGCGAACTTTTAAACTGCCGATCCCTTACTGCTATAATTACGGCTGAGATTATTGATTATCCTATGAAGTACGCTCTGGTTCACGAGTGGTTAACCCCAAAGGCGACGGGGGGATCGGAATTAGTGGTTAGGGAGATTTTACAATGTCTAGAGGCGGATTTATACGCTTTGATCGATTTTGAGTCCACTAATCCCGATAGTTATCTCTATGGTCGCTCGATCGGGACAACTTTTCTGCAAAATTTCCCGAAAGCGAGAAATGGCGTACAAAAATACTTACCTTTTCTTCCCCTAGCGATCGAGCAGTTAAATTTAGAGGATTATGATGTAATTTTATCCTCCTCCCATTGTGTGGCTAAAGGGGTTTTAATACGACCGGATCAGGTACACATTTGTTATTGTCACACTCCGATGCGTTATGCTTGGGATTTAACTTTTGACTATCTAGCTAATAGTAAGTTAGGACAGGGATTACCCGGTATTTTCACCCGTTATCTTTTACATGGTTTGCGTCAGTGGGATGTGATTTCTGCTAATCGTGTGGACTATTTTCTGGCTAATTCCCACCACACCGCTAGACGAATTTGGCGCTGTTATCGACGGGAGGCAAAAGTTATTTATCCTCCCGTACAAATTGAGCGTTTTCCCTACCAAGAGAAAAAGGAAGATTTTTATTTAGTAGTCTCTCGTTTGGTTAGTTATAAAAAAGTCCCTTTAATTGTGGAGGCATTTAATCAATTGGGATTACCCCTAGTGGTTATTGGAGATGGTCCCCAGATGGCTTTAATCAGACAGTTAGCTAAGGATAATATTCAAATTTTAGGTGCGGTTTCTGATCGAATAGTAGCAGAGTATATGTCGAGAGCAAAAGCGTTTATTTATGCTGCTTGTGAGGATTTTGGTATTGCTTTAGTGGAAGCGCAAGCTTGTGGTACTCCCGTGATTGCATTTGCTGCCGGAGGTGCTTTAGAAACCGTGCGGGATCTGCGGGAAAATTCTCCCCAGGGAACAGGATTACTTTTTGGGGAACAAAATCCCCAATCTTTGGTAGAAGCGGTTAAATATTTTGTGGATCACAGTGATAAGATTGATCCAGAAAATTGTCGGCAACAGGCTAAGAGATTTACTCCAGAGGTTTTTAGAAATGCTTACAGTTTGTTTATAGAGGAACAAATTAACTTAATGGTCAAACAATCTCAGCACTATAGCTGATCTTATTTTTTGTATCCTCAATTACGATTCACCCACAAATATGAGAATTTATTTTCACTTTTAGCACAGCCGTTTCTCTGATACATGAGGCTTGTTTTTGCCTCTGAAATACTTGATTAGTCAAGATTAATTTGTACTTCACCTTTACGAGAAGGCTCTGTCTGATTGACAAAATTAGATAAAAAGACGATACTTGTGATCGAAATAATTACTGGATGAGATTCTATGAATATCCCTCAAAAACTGAGTAAAGATGCTTTGATACTGACGGCCGCTATCAATCCAGGAGCGACACCTTACGTCAAGATGTCCGATCCAGAAGAACGATTGTTTCAGTATTTATGTAGTTTAGTTTCCTGGATTCAATTTTCTAATATTTCACCAATTATTTTTTGTGAAAATACTGGCTATGACTACGACTACAGCCAAATTATTCAAATGGCTGAAAATTTTAATAAACATTTGGAAACTTTATTATTTGTAGGTAATAATGAGTCTTATAAATATGGCAAAGGCTGGGGAGAGGGCAAAATTATTGAATACGTATTTAAAAATAGTAAAGTTTTGCATCATCACAATTGTTTTTACAAAATTACTGGTCAATATTTTTTGAAAAATTGCAATGAAATCATCGATTTACACCAGGAATATGATAATATTTTCGTTCAAAGTAAAATTCGAGAACAATACTCTGATAGATTATTCAAATATACTCCAAGTATTAGCCCAAATGAAGCTTTAAAAATCACCTATCGCTCTTTAAAGAAATCTTTATTCTATCTCAAAAGAGGACAAGGATTTAGTCGGCCAAATGTCGATTATCGAGTCGTGACATTGTTGTATAAAGCTAACCTCAGATTTTTTCAAGAAAATCTTATCAAATCTTACAAAAAAGTCAATGATCGAGAAGGATACGTTCTTGAAAAAGTCTATTGTGATGACTTAAAAGATCGAGACTTTTTACAAAATTTTCTCCTCAAACCTCAACTTATCGGTCGTTCAGGTGGAGGGATATTAGGCTTAGATTATGACGAATCTATTAAAACACTAGCGAGAAGCTTGATGACTTAATCAAAAGATATTTTTAGAGGCGGGTAAATTCTAATAAATTTACCCGCTTGTTTAATTTTTGAACCGACTCTTTAAAGTTGGTTCGAGTTGAGGGAATTTTGTCGGGACTAGGAGAGGAGAATCACGGCTGCATACTGGGAAAGAATCAAAGTTGTTGCTTATATCGACTCAGGTTAGCCAGGATTGGAGGGTTTTTGTAGAATAAATATAACTTGTGATCACAGAAAAGCGAGGATTATAGCCGTGCCTTGGAATCGAGTTAATCAATGGGTAGAAAGACGCTCTTTAGTGGCCTTAGAATCAGCTTATCAGAGAGCGCTGAAAATTAAAGCGATCGAAGATAAACATTTTGGGGGACAAAAAATTTTCCCGGCTGCCGTGGGAGGAAAAAGTGTTTATGATTACTTTCAAAGTACCCTAGAACGAGAATTGTTCCAGATACGTCTCGATTTAACTCAAGTGCGTCTGGGTAATTTTCTTAACCCGCAAACTAACCCAGAAAATAATAACATCCTAGGGACTTTAAAGGCGATCGAGGATATTATCGGTAAATATCGCCTAGATTTAGGGGAATTGCTGCCCCCCTTACCGAATAATCAAACCCCAAATCTGCCTAATACCAATCTCACCAGTGATAACACCAGGGATAAAGATAACCAGACAATTTCTCCTGCAACCAGTAATAAATTTTTTAACTTCCGGCAAGAATTAACCCCAGAATACGAACAAACCGTTATTAAACAACTCCGTACCCTGCGACAACAGCAACGTATTGCTATCCGTTTTATCCTGATTATTATTTTAGTTCCTCTCTCCGTACAGGTTATCAGTAGAAACTTTATTTTTAGCCCTATTTTAAACTATTTTGGTGTGGATAGAGCGAAAATATCAGAAGTTTATATTTCTCAGGAAATTGGCGAAAAATATCTCCAGGAATTTGCTAGACTTCAAGAAATTGAAGAAATCAAGCAGGTTTTAGGAGTAGCAAAAGTAGGGCATGAATCAGAAGAAACCTTTCGGGAACAGGTGCAGGAATTATTCAGAGAAGCGGGTTATGAAAGTCAAGATGGTTGGAAAAACTTACTCTCCGATATTACCGGATTAATAGCCTTTATTGCGATCTTAATTTTGGGTCGTCAACAATTGGCAATTACGCGAGCTTATGTTAGTCGTTATTTTCTCAGCTTAAATGATATCACCAAAGCCTTTATCTTTATTCTTTTTACCGATATATTTGTCGGCTTTCACTCGGCGGAGGGTTGGACGGTAATCTTAGAAACTTTGTTCCGGCACTTTGGTTGGCGCGAGAATATTACATTTATTAGCTTGTTTGTGGCCACTGTTCCCGTTATCCTAGATACCATCTTTAAACTATTAATATTTAACTATCTGACTCGCAAATCTCCCACCGCCGCAACTATCCTAGAAAAAATGAACCAGTAACGCCCTATGATCCTCAGTATTGCCGATACCTTCATTAAAAGACCCGTTCTGACCACAGTTTGCTCGATTTTAATCGTTTTGATCGGAGCGATCGCTATTCCCTTTTTACCCCTAGAAAAACTGCCCCAGTTGGCATTTATTCAGGTAGCGGTAAATGCCAACTATTTGGGAACCGACGCCAAAACCGTACAGGATAACGTTACCACGGTACTCGATCGGCAGATTAACGGGACAGAACAGATTGTTTATATGCAGTCCCAGAGTACCAACACCGGACAAAGTACGGTGAATGTCTATTTCCCAGTAGAAATGGATCGTAACATTGCCCAAGTCCTGGTACAAAACCGCGTCAGTACCGCCGCCGCTAGTTTACCGGAAGAAGTGAACCGGCAGGGGGTGACTACCAATACCCAATCCCCCAGCGTTACCCTTGCCTACGGGATTTCCGCCAAACCGGACGAAAAGGGCAATTATCCCTACGATACGGTCTTTTTAAGTAACTTTGTTGATCGGGTTATCGATGCGGAGATTCGCCGGATCGAGGGGGTTGGTAGTACAACCATCATCGGGGAGAGGGAATACGCCCTGCGTTTTTGGCTTAATCCTGATGCCTTAGCCGCTAGGGGACTATCGGCACTCGAAGTAGTACAGGCGATCCGAGAACAGAATATTCAGGTGGGTGCGGGGACAATTGGCGGTGATCCCAGTCCCGAAGAGCAGCAATTCCAGATCGCCATTCGCGCCGTTGGTAGAGTTGCCACTGGGGAGGAAGCGGAAAATATTGTCGTCAAAGTCGGTGAAAATGGCGATTTAATCCGAATTAAAGACGTAGGACGCGCAGAAATCGGAGCCGAAAACTACAGTACCGCCGCCTATTTCGACAAATCCCCCGCCGTTGTTTATATCGTCTATCAGTTGCCCGGTTCCAACGCTTGGAATACTGCCAAACTGGTAAAAGAGAAAATGGCGGAACTAGAACCGAGTTTCCCCCCGGGGTTAAATATCGCCATTACCCTCGATAATACCGCCTTTGTCGCCGCCTCCCTCGAAGAAGCCCTTGGCACTCTGGTGGAGGCGATTTTACTGGTTATTCTAGTCATTTTTATCTTCCTTCAGGATTGGCGCACCACGATCATTCCGGCGATCGCTATTCCCGTATCTTTGATCGGAACCATGGCCGTCGCCCTGGCTTTAGGCTATTCTCTCAATAACCTCTCCTTGTTTGCCGTCATTCTAGCCACCGGGTTAGTGGTGGACGACGGGATCGTGGTTGTAGAGGCGGTATCGGAAAAATTACGGCAGGGAATGCGGCCATTTCAAGCTGCCCTTGATGCCATGGGCGAGTTAACCTCGGCGGTTATCGCCAGTTCCCTTGTACTATTTGCGGTCTTTATTCCCGTCACCTTCTTCCCCGGTACGGTGGGGATCGTTTATCGACAATTTGCCGTCATCATCTCCGCTTCAATTCTGATCTCCACCTTTAACGCCCTCAGTTTTTCCCCCACCATGTCGGCGATTATCATGAAACCGCCCCAAGGCACCCGCGGACCCTTGGGACTGTTTTTCGAGGGCTTTAATCGAGGTTTCAACGCAGTTAAAGAAGGTTATCGACGCTCGATCGAATTTCTGATCCGAGTTCGGTTTCTAGTCTTACCCTTCTTTATCGCCGCCCTCTTTCTCACAGCTTGGAGTTACAACACCACTCCCCAGGGTTTTATCCCCGAAGAAGACCAAGGTTATGCCTTCGTTTTGGTGCAAGCACCCCCCGGGGTTTCCCTGCGCTACACCGACCGGGTTATCCGTCAGATTAACGAAGAAATTCTCGCCGGTATCGAAGAAGTGGAACACTTTGTCGGTATGGCAGGCTTTAGTTTTGCCGGAAGTGGCAGCAACCAAGGGCTATTTTTTGTCAAGTTAAAAGAATGGTCGGAACGGCCCGGGGAAGATAAGTCAGTTTTCGGCATTCTCAGGAAAATTAACCGAGAATTAGCCACTAAAATCCGAGATGCTCGCGCTTTCGCCGTTAATGCGCCCCCCGTGGATGGATTAAGTTCTACTGGCGGTTTCGAGTTATTTATCCAAAACCGCGCTTCTTTCCCCATGGACGCTTTGATTGCCAACGCTAATAAAGTCATGGCCGAGGCCCGAACAAGACCGGAATTATCGGGAATTTTCACCCAATTTACCACCGACACGCCGATGCTGGAACTTTCCATCAATCGCAACCAGCTACAGGCGCAAAACGTCGATATGCAGGCCGTTTTCGGGACCCTGCAAACCTATCTCGGTTCCAACTTCGTTAACCAATTCGTCTTAGGCGATCGCTTGTATCGAGTCTTTGCCCAAGCAGAAGCGGATTATCGTTCTAATCCTGAAGATATTAACCGTCTTTACGTCCGTTCCCGTACCGGGGCCAATATTCCCCTATCGGGTTTAGTTAGCGTCAAACGCTTCACCTATCCACCGATTATCACTAACTTTAACCTCTATCCCTCGATTAACGTTCAGGGTAGTCCCGCCCCCGGTTTTAGTACGGGACAGGCGATCGCCGTGATGGAAGATGTTTGTCGGAAAGTCCTGCAGCCCGGTTTCGGTTACGCTTGGACGGGTACAGCTTTCCAAGAAAAAACTTCCGCCGGGGCTGCCCCAGTGATCTTCGGATTAGCCTTTATTGTGGTTTTCCTTGTCCTTGCAGCCCAGTACGAAAGCTACATTGACCCGATTATCATCATGATTACCGTTCCCCTAGCGATCCTAGGTGCCATGGGGGCCTTACTGTTGCGGGCGAATTTCCTACAAGTGGGTAGTCTCTTCCCGACGGTGAATAATAATATTTATGCTCAGGTGGCTTTGGTCATGTTAATCGGTTTAGCGGCCAAAAATGCGATTTTAATCGTGGAATTCGCTAACCAGTCCCGTACTTTGGGTTTAAGTATTCCCGATGCGGCAGCCCGGGCCTCGACGGAACGCTTAAGACCAATTCTGATGACAGCTATTTCCGGTTTAGTCGGTTTCTTGCCCTTGGTTATCGCTTCCGGCGCCGGGGCGATGAGTCGTTGGTCCCTGGGAACTGCAATCCTAGGCGGTTATCTGATTTCCACGGTGTTGAGTTTATTTCTCGTCCCGGTGTTGTATGTGCTGATCAAACAGTTCGAGGCCCGATTCCTCTCCTCGAAACCCCCCAAAGGTGGCGGTTCTGGCAATAGTAAAACTCCCTCTCTTGGTGGGGAAAGGAATACATCAGAAACCTCCATAGAAGAAGGGGCCATTTCCTCTTTGAAAATCTCTCCTCAGTCTGGGAATGACTAGGGTGTTAGATTTTGGGGTTTTGGGGTTTTGGGGTTTTAGGGTTTTGGGGTTTTGGGGTTTTGGGGTTTTAGTTGAAATTCCCCCACCTTCCCACTTCTCCCCCGCAACGAACGCGCACGAAGTGGTCTCCCCACTTCCCCACCTCCCCACTTCCCCACCTCCCCACACCCCACACCCCACACCCTACACCCCACACCCCACACCCATCCCTGATAACTAATGACCCTAGAATCTACTGCTAACGAAGCGATCGCTCATAATTTAGAGCAATTCCTGCTAGTTTTGACCATTTCCTTGAGTGTCGCCACTTTATCGAGAACCGTTGCCTTCCTCCGCAAAATTCCCTACACCCTGCTGTTAGTTATTGTCGGTATGGGTTTAGCTTTTTTAGATTTGCGTCTAGTTAATCTTTCTCCGGAATTAATCCTGGAAATTTTTCTGCCTCCTCTGTTATTTGAAGCCGCCTGGAATATTCCTTGGGCTAAATTAAAGGAATATTGGCTTACTATCGTCCTTTTTGCCGTTATCGGGGTGATTATCTCCGTTTTGGGAGTCGCCTATCCCTTACATATTTTTGCCAATTTACCCCTATCGATCGCGTTTCTGTTGGGGGCTGCCCTAGCTGCCACCGATCCCGTCTCTGTAATTGCCCTATTTAAAGAATTGGGGGCCAGTAAAAAACTGACGATCCTGATGGAAGGGGAAAGTCTCTTTAATGATGGGGTCGCTGTGGTCGCTTTCGTCCTCTTGGTGGGGATTCCCTTGGGAGTCGATACCTTCTCAATTCCCGTGACGATCGCTCGTTTCTGCACCTTTGTGGGGATTGGCATCGGTGTGGGTTGCGTGATCGGTTTCGGCATTTCCTACCTTACCCAACGCTTTGATCTGCCTTTTGTGGAACAGTCTCTGACTCTAGTTTCTGCCTATGGAACCTATCTCGTCACGGAAAAATTAGGCGGATCTGGTGTGATTGGGGTGGTAATTGTCGGGATTATTCTCGGTAATCTCGGTTCGCGCATTGGTATGAGTCCCCGCACGCGCCTAGTAGTTAGCGAATTTTGGGAATTTATCGCCTTTTTTGTCAATTCCATCATCTTTTTACTGATCGGCGATCAAACCCGTTTTGAGAGTCTTGGTAGTCACTTAACGGGGATTTTAATAGCGATCGCTGCTATGGTGGTTTCCCGTCTGTTCTCAATTTTTGGACTAGGGGGAATTAGTAATCTAATTACGGGTAATAAGATCAGTTTCAAGGAAAGAACGGTGTTATGGTGGGGAGGATTACGCGGTTCGGTTTCGATCGCCCTAGCGTTAAGTGTTCCTACTTCTATCCCCTACCGTCAAGAAATTATTGACGTGGTTTTTGGGGTGGTTTTATTTACTTTATTGGTGCAAGGATTATCTATACAATGGCTGTTAAATTTCCTCGATCTTATTGGTGATCAACCGATTCGCACCGAATATTCTGCCTTAATTGCTCGTCAAATTGCTTTAACTAGGGTGTCTAATTATCTGCAACAACCAGAACGTTTTCCCGATATCGATCCCGAATTTTATCGCTATAAAAAAACCCTGGTGGAAGGACAATTAAAGTCCTTGGGGGATCAGTTGCAAAAATTACTAGAGGAACACCCACAATTAAAAGATGTGGTGGCCGAACAATTTCAAGATACTTTACTCGATATCGAAGCTAATACCTATGCAGAATTAATTCGAGCCGGTCGTTTAAATGAAAATCTCGTCCCCCTTTTAGTCGAGGTAGAGGAAGAAAAAGAGATGGTTTAATGATCAAGTCATGGAAAATCAAAGAATTTTTGCTAAAAATTGCTGAGTTCGATCGGATTGGGGATGATTAAAAAATTCTGCTGGGGGAGCAATTTCCAAAATTAAACCCTGATCCATAAATACCACTCGATCGGCCACTTCTCGCGCGAATCCTACCTCGTGGGTGACACAAACCATGGTCATCCCCGATTTGGCTAAACTTTGCATCGTTTCCAAGACTTCTCGCACCATTTCTGGGTCTAAAGCTGAGGTCGGTTCATCGAATAACATCACCTTCGGCTGCATGGCCAAAGCGCGAACGATTGCTACCCGCTGCTGTTGTCCTCCCGATAACTGAGGGGGATATTTAAGCGCTTGTTCGAGAATACCAACTTTTTTGAGGAGTTCTGTCGCTATTTCCTCCGCTTGCGCTTTTTTCCAACCGCGCACCCACATCGGACCGAGGGTGACATTATCTAATACCGTCAGATGGGGAAAGAGGTTAAATTGTTGAAAAACCATCCCGACTTCCTGACGAATTGCCTCGATATTTTTCAGGTTGTGGGAAACAGTTATTCCGTCAATAATAATGCGGCCTTTTTGATAGGATTCCAACCCATTAAAAGTGCGGATAAAGGTGGATTTTCCTGAACCGGACGGCCCCATAATCACGACAACTTCCTGTTTATTAACGGTGAGATTGACTCCCCGCAAAGCATGAAAGCGGTTATCGTACCATTTTTCCACAGCTTCGGCAATTATAATCGGTTCACTGTTGTGAGAGTCCATATTTTTGAGAGTTTATTGATTATCTGTATCGGGAAACCACTGTTTCTCAAGAATTTGTCTCAGAGAGTAGGGACAAATTATCGGTAAATTTTTTAATCCTGTCTTTTTTTCGGCAATTAAGCGAGCGTTTTCATAGATATTTTCTAACTCTAGTTCTAGAAATTTGCTTAAATCGGTGGTGAGCTTATCTTCTAATTGTACTCGAAAAGTGATCATCTCTGCCGCCCAATGATTACTATTTCTTTCTCTTTCTGTCGTCCAAAATTGATAGAGTAGGAGATGGGTTATTATTTGTAAACTTAAACTTTTAACAGCAGTTTTTTCGCTTCGTCCCAAAGCTGCCAACTCCTCGATTAAATGTTCGTAATCTACCCGATCAAACTGGCGATTTTTTAATAACTCGATCATCTCGCTTAACCAGCGATCATATTCTTTTTCATAAAGCTGTTCTAAAGCAAGCATTGTCTTTGATCAAATGGGGACATTATTAAAAATAACCCATTCCTAGAAATGATAGCACAAAATATCCGGATGGCACGGGATTAGTGTAAATATTTGTGAATTAATGATGATGACAGTCAAAAATGCTTGACCCTGAGGTAAAAAAAGGTTAAATTATGGTTAGGCTGAGAACCCACACATCCTAGATAATGAGGCTATCATGGATTTAATCGATAAACTCAAAGCAATTGCCCAAAAAGTTGAAACCTCTCGTTCTCAAATCCAAAACGAACAGGCAACCAAAACAGCTTTTATTATGCCTTTTTTGCAAGCATGGGGTTACGATGTGTTCAATCCCATGGAAGTTCACCCCGAATATAGTGCCGATTTAACTGGATTAAAAGGGGAAAAAGTAGATTATGCTATTTGTTTGGACAATCAACCGATTATTTTGATGGAATGTAAAAGTTGTCATCAAAATCTTGAGCATCCTAAACATAGTTCCCAACTGCATCGATATTTTAACGCAACTGGAGCTAACTTTGGAGTTTTAACTAATGGGATTATCTATCGGTTTTATACGGATATCGTCAAGGATAATATCATGGACGATAAGCCATTTTTTGAGTTTAACATTCTCGACTTTGACGACTCTTCTGTTAACGAATTAAAACGATTTTCTAAATCTAGCTTTAATTCTGACGAACTAGAAGAGGTTGCTCGCAATTTATTGCACACAAAAGAAGTTAAAAAAGTGATTGCCCAGCAATTAAATGATCCTTCCCCCGAATTTGTTAAGTTTTTTGTTAGTCATGTGTATTCTGGGGTGAGAACTGCATCGGTTGTCGACAAATTCAAAGAAATTATTAAGCGTTCTCTCAAAGAGTATATCAATGATATCATCAAAGAAAAATTTGAGGAAGTTTTAGGAAAAGAACCTGAAACAAATCCTCCTGATACATCAGCAGCAGAAGATACTCCACCAGAAGAAACAGGGGAAGATAAAATTAATACGACCCCCGAAGAATTGGAAGGATTTTACATTATTAAATCAATTCTACGGGAAGAAATCAATACCGCACGCATTCAATACAAAGACACTAGAAGTTATTTTGGTATCAACTTAGATGGAAAAGTAACCAAAACAGTCTGTCGTCTGCGCTTCCATGAAAAAACTGGCAGGAAATCAATCAGTATTCCCGATAACGTCGAAACTGGTAAAGAAGCAACCACGAATATAGACAGTCTTGATGAAATTTATGGAGTCGCTGAATTTCTGAAATCTCGTATCCGCTATCTGACTCAAGATACTTATAAAAGCAAGTCAGAAAAAACGGAAAGTATCTAAAATAATTAGCCCCTATCTCTTTAATAATCGATAGGGGTTTTTAATGATATAATTTTTAGTAATCGCTGATTATGGTTGTAAAATTTTATCTAGGGATAGGAAGTTACGGTTAAGTAAGTGGTCATGAAAAGGAGACAGGAAACAGGAGATAGGAAAAAGCCGATAACGGGACTTAAACACTCAACAAGAGTAGAATCGAGTATAATCGTTACAGAGTAAGCATTTTACGTTGGGAGATTAGCGATGAAAGAGACAACCCCAGCTGCGATGCCCCCGTGCTTT
>SFAQ01000018.1:0-21642 GCA_007096525.1 Microcystis wesenbergii Mw_QC_B_20070930_S4
CAAACTATTCTAGCACGCTAAGAATTGAGTTGTCAATCGTGCTTCGCTATTTCTATGCTGGTCGGCTTTTCATCTCCGAGGTAAAACCGAGAGCCTTCAAGCCGACATTTCAGGTAAAAAAACTGCCACTAGAGGCAGCCCCTCCAAACAAAATGATACTTGGGGAAAAAGCAACAGTAACAGTACCTGTATTAACTGAGTAAGTGGTGGTTCCACCAACATCAGCAACACTCGTAAAAGTATTAGGTGCAGTCAAATCAATTCCAACTGAAGGAATTGTGTTAGTATATGAGTCCTGCAATACAACAAGAGGCAGGGCCTGGGCTGAGTTACTCAATCCTAAAAATCCTACCAACAGAGTAGAACTAGCAACTGATAAGTGGAGCTTTACCCCCCCCGAAATTGATAAGTTTTACTAAACTAAACATGGCATGGCTCCGACAATAAGTGAATTTCAGCCAGCATCATACAGCATTTAGTTAGAAGCGTCAAGGCATTAAAACGGGTAGATGATAAAAACGATACCTCGTAAGCATTTGCAGAGGTTCTAGCTCTTGTGTAATAGGGCGATTCCGTAGAGTTGGCTGTATAGTGATCGCTAACCTTATGATCACCGATGATGTCATTAATCTCTAGAGTAAGGGATTCCCTCTGTCATCATCTTTTTTCACCATTTCTTAGTTAATTTTGTTAAGTAGGGAGGCACAATTATTTGTAGGATGGGTTAGCGGTAGCGTAACATGAGCGGGCGTTGGGTTTCATGCTTCAACCCAACCGGAGTTCATCTTATATTTAATTCCACCCACCTACTTAAAACTCAAGTCTGATCACTGATAACTGATCACTGATCACTGATTAAAGTACCATTTCTCTGGTGGCTTCTGCATCTATGGGTTTAATCAGATACAATCGCAATAGAGCCCCGACGATACCTAACTGTAAGGGTAACTTACGCATTGTTTTTAGCCATTGGGGAGCGCTACTTTCATCGATCGCTTTTAATTGTAAATTACGTTCGGCACAACGGTTTAAACGGGGGAAAAATTGGGGATGGTCCACATTTAAAATGGTGGGAAAAGCGCGAGCGGAGGTATTATTAGTCTGACGAATTACTTCTTGGTCAAAAGCGATCGCATCCATTCCCAAAGCATCATAAAAGTCTGAGCGTTCCCGTACAGTTAAACTATGGGTAGCAAAGACGGAAAGCAGGAAAAAACGACTCCATAATCTCGATCGCCAATTATTCCACAATTGCGGTTTAGAGCGCAGCAAGGTTTTAAAGATATCTCCGTGGCGATTTTCGTCCTGACACCAACTCTCGAAGTAATTAAAGAGAGGATTAAATTTATCCTGGGGATGTTCTTGTAAATGACGATAAATGAGAATATAACGCCAATAACCGATTTTTTCGGAGAGATAGACTGTATAGAGAACCCATTCAAGGGGGAAAAAGGTGTAGGTACGGGTTTTGGTAATTTTGGCTAGATCGAGGGAAATATTAAAGTCAGCCATGGCTTTATTGAGAAATCCTGCATGGCGCGCCTCATCTCTAGCCATAAGATGAAATATCTCCCCTAACAAGGGATTACGGCTTTTTAGTTGTCGTGACAGTTCCTTAAATAACAAAAAGCCAGAAAATTCGGAGATACAGGAGCGTTCTAGGTAATCTATAAAAGCATTTCTCGTTTTTTCATCGAGATTGTCTTGATAGTTCTCAAATTCTTGCTGACGTTCAAAGTGATGCCGGTTATAATCGGTCCGCATCTCCTCTAACATCGCTTTGATTTCGGTTTCTTGCAGAGAAAGGTCAAAATTAGCGGCAGCCTCAAAATCAGTGGTGTAAAAACGAGGAGTGAGGATAGTTTCGCGCAGAACAGCTTTTTTCTGGGAGAGGGGTTCGACGGTAGTGACCATGATGGAAATTACTTGACTACATAGCTATATAAGATTTTAAACATAAATAGGTAAGCCAATGATAATTATTAAGTTTTATCAATATTTTGGGCAGTAGTGAGCAAGGGAATCAAACAAGTGAGCGAGCCGATTAGGGAAATAGGGAGTAGAATAGAAAGGTTGTGAGTCTATAACTATCGTTAAAATACTATGGCTTGTCCCAAGAAGAAAACCTCAAATGCCAAGCGCGACCAACGGAGAGCGCACTGGAGAAAGCAAGCGGAACGGGAAGCGCAAAAAGCCTTATCTTTGGGTAAATCTGTCCTTTCTGGTCGTTCTAACAGCTTTGTCTATCCCACTAAAGAGGAAGAAGAAGGGGAAGACGAGGAATAACTTGATGGTGGGGAGTGAGGTAGAGAAAACCTTTTCGCTCCCTCATATTTTAAGATTTGTTGAGAATTTTCGTTGCGAGTCTCAAATAATGTTAGGCAAATTCTTTAAAAAACCAGCATCTCCCGATAGCGATCGAGTTCCCCCGGGCCAATATCTCGCTAGTGGTTTTCCTGTGCTTACCTACGGAGATACTCCCCAAATCAAGACCGAGGAATGGTTATTCAAGGTTTGGGGAAAAGTGGCCACGACTAAAACTTTTAACTGGTCGGATTTTATGGCCCTACCGCAGTCGGAATTTACCAAGGATTTTCACTGTGTCACCCGTTGGTCAAAATTAGATGTGACTTGGACGGGAGTTAAGGTATCGGATTTGATGACCTTAATTGACCTGCTGCCGGAAGCTACCCACGTCATGCAACACTGTTATGGCGGTTATACCACTAACCTGACCCTAGAGGAGTTCCTGCACGAGGATAATTTTTTCGCTTTTCAACTGTTTGGTCAACCTTTACCCCCCGACCACGGTGGTCCGCTGCGCTTAGTTGTCCCCCATCTCTACGCTTGGAAAAGTTCTAAATGGATTAATGGCTTAGAATTTCTCGATCGAGAGCAATTGGGTTTCTGGGAACGTAATGGCTACCATCGACGAGGTGATCCCTGGTTAGAGGAACGTTATAGCGGTTTTTAACCAGTTTTGGCTTAAAATCGGGTGAGATAAGCAATCAAGTTCGGTAATTCCTATCATTAAAACAAGCAAAAGTCAAGGGGTAAGCAACAAATTTTTACTCGATCGCAACTGGTTAATTATAATTGCCGAATTGCCTGATCACAATATTGAACATATCCTGCTAACCCCAATGCTTGAAATAATTCCCGCGCTTGAAGATATGCTTCTTTCGCTTCCGATATACGTTTGAGTTTATAGTAGGTAACTCCCAGATTAAACAGAGTCTTTGGTTCTCCTATGATAGACTCCATTTCCTGAAAGATTTCTAAAGACTGTTGATAAAACTCGATCGCTTTTTGGTATTCTCCTAGGGAACGGTAAACATTCCCCAAACCTAGATAGGAATAAGCTTCTCCTGTTATATCAGAGATTTCCCGTTTGATCGCTAAAGACTGTTGATGAAACTCGATCGCTTTTTGGTATTCTCCTAGAGAATTGTAAATATTGCCCAAATTATTGTAACAATACGCTACTCCCTTTATATCATCAATTTCCTGAAAGATTGCTAAGGACTGTTGATAAAACTCGATCGCTTTTTGGTATTCTCCTAGGGAATGATAAGCATTGCCTAAATTATTGTAAGAATCTGCTTCTCTCCAGCGATCTCCGATTTTCTGAAAGATTGCTAAGGACTGTTGATAAAACTCGATCGCTTTTTGGTCTTCTCCTAGAAAATAGTAAATACCTGCTAATGAGTCGAGACTCGCAACTAAATCAAGTTCTAGATTTAACTCTGTTTGTAAATCGATCGCTTTTTGATAATACTCGATCGCAAGCTGTTGTTCCTGACGATAATCTGACAATGGCAGATTTAATAAACGATGGTTATAAATTTTAGCTAAACTGGCATATAAACTCGCTAGTCTTGGCTCTTTTTTGCCTTTATTTACCTCGATTTGCTCGATTAGTTCTAACAAGTCTTCCTTAGAGATTGAAGGAATATCTTTATCTATAGTAATTTCGTCAAAAGATTGTAAAATTGGTAAAAATTCTTGACAAGGTAAAAAGTTACTTGGAGGAGAAATAAAGCGAAAAACTCCTTTTCTCCAACTCCAAAAATCGGGGGCTTTTTTGCGTAAATTTACTTCCACTGTGCTTGTTACCCAAAGAACAATGGAATAGGGAAATTCTCGCAATCCTTCCCTTGTCCATTGCAGATAACCAAAAAATTTATCTAGTTCCGATTTTTCCTGTTGCCATTCGATCGAGTGTAATTTCTCCACTCCTGTGGTTGTGATCACGGCGTTTTTGCTTTGTAATAACTCTGGTTTTCTGGAGACTAAACTAGCAATGGCTGCTCTTAAACTCGGTTCTTTTTGATCTAAATCAATCCGATAACAAGGGATTACTGGTTCTAATTCTTTGCTATAGCGATCGATGATTTCTTCTCGCAATTTTTCCTGATCACACACACAAATCAATATATTTAATCTCTCTTGATTTGCTTCTAGAGACACGATTAAACCTTCGTATTCTCTTTCGTTTTGGTCGATAATTGAAGATGTTTCATCATTCATAATATCCCATTCAAATTGTTCCTCTTTTTTTCATTAACTCAACCACAATAGGATGCACATTATACCAGAGATCGCCATTGCGGTATTCTAAAATATATAAACCATGCAACAGATCTAGAAAATTTTGATCCTTGAGATCCGTGGGTTTTGAGTGTTGATAAACAGTTTTAATAATTTCCTCATCTGCTGTACCGATACTTTCAGCAAAATCGAGACTAATTTCTGTGATTGATTGTTCTAAAACAGATTGATTAATTTTTAGAGTATTATCATCAGGATAACGACGAACAGATCGCAAACAAATCCGACAGCAAGCATTAGTAATGCGAATTAACTCTCGTAACACTCCCCCACTATAAAGACAAATTTTTTCGAGGGTGTCAGGATCGATTAAATCGGGATCGATGCGCTTAGTGATAATCTCGGTTAAAGTAGCAATAATTTGCGGATCGGGTATAGCATTAGGTGAATTAATTTCTCCCTGTTTAAAGAGTTTATATACAGGCATTTGTACGATCTGATCGTTGGTTTCTGTTTGGAGAGTTGCCTTTAAAGCTACTTCTCTTAAAGCGGCGATCGGAATAGTCATAATAATCCGAAAACCGGGCAACATAATCGCTTTAATATGGGATTGAAAAATATCCCTTACCTGTGCTAAGTCAATTTTATCGATGTCATCAACAATTACTAAGATTTTTTTCTGACTTTGGGACTCGATCGCACTAGCTATAATGTTAATTTGGGCAACTAAATCAGTAATTCTCCGCTCATATTTTTGTTTGATTTCCTCGCGAATAGTCGAATTAATCTTGAGAATTCCTTTAATGTGAGCTAGTAAGGAAGAAAAGTTAAAACCTGTTTCGACAGTGGCATCTGCTTGATTGGTTTCGGTGCGAATTTGTTCAGCAAACCATTGATAAAAGCTTTTTTTAATAGAATCTTTAATAGTTAAATTTTGGGCTTCCGCTTCTGACATCATCTGAACGGCGATCGAGAATAAAATATTAACATGATTTACGTCTGACATTTCGATCATGTCTGAGATCGAGAAGAAAACAACAAAATAGCGATCATCTAACTTTCTTTTAAATTCGTAGAGTAGGGTTGATTTACCACAACCCCGATGTCCTGCTAGAATAATTTTTCCGTCTTCCCAAGGACTATCTTCTACCAATTGTTCTAATTCGTCGATAATTTCTGTGCCGTATTCGACAGCAAAACGCTGTAATTCTTTATCCGATCGCAGCGGTAAAAGTTCTAAATTACGATAGGCTTCTCGAAAGGGTTCCAGTAAAGGACTAACCATGAGTAATTAAATTAAGTGGGTGGGTGGAATTAAATATAAGATGAACGTAGGTTGGGTTGAAGCATGAAACCCAACGCCTGCATGGGTTACTAACCATGAGTAATTAAATTAGACTGTGTTGTGTGAAGATAATTAGCCACAAAGAAAACCAGAAAAAAATTAACTGATAACTGATAACTGATAACTGATAACTGATAACTGATAACTGATAACTGATAACTGATAACTGTTATTTTTCGGCTGCCCAACTGTCGGGAGTGTAGGTTTTTAATGCCAAAGCATGGATGGCTTCGGTAGCCAGTGCCGATTGTAAAGCGCCATAAACCATTTGATGCTGTTTAACGCGGGTTTTGCCAGCAAATTCGCCAGAAATAACCACCGCTTCCAAATGATCGCCACCTCCCGTCAAATCCCGAATCATCACTTGTGCATCGGGGATTTGTTCTTGAATCATCGCTTCTACTTGGCGAAAATCAACCATCGTAACTCCTCAAAACAACTAAAGATACTCTGATCCCATTTTTACCGAAAGCTCGTCAATAGGGACAAAATTTACTGCTGTGGGGGGGAGTTGTTAGGAGTTGCGGAGGTGGGAGTCGGTGCGGAGATGGGTGTGCTGACAAATCCCATTTCGTAGAGTTGTTGATAGCTTTTTTGTCCTAATTCACTGGTGGGGTTTTGGGATTGAATCACCTGAATTAACAAAGGAACCGCCAATTCTGGCTGATTTTGCGCCCTATGGACCAAAGCAAGCTTATAGGTGGCTTCATCCCGCATTTGTCCGGTGTTTAAAGCACTTTGACGCTGAGAATCGAATACTTTCGGGTCAATTCCTGAGAAACTATTAGCTAATTGCAGATGATAGTTAGATAGTTGGTTAAAAATCCGGCGCGCTTGATTGAGTTTGTCCACAGCGACATCGTATTTAGCGGCATTAATAGCGGCGTTCGCTTCTTCCACTAAACGTTGTCCCCCCTGAAGACTCAGGACACTATCGGCTTGATTTAAGGGTTTTAATTCGTTAGGATCACTAGCAGGAGTGTTAGAGTCGGGGGTTTGTGCTTGTCCGTTAGGTGCGATCGCTATAACTAAACCGATTACCAGAGTGAGCAGATAAATTAAACTATAAGGCTGTTTTCGCTTAACCATAAAATTTCTCGACTTAATGTTCCTGAGGGGAACGGCTATTTTTTCTAACATCGACAACTGACCTATAGTAGCTTTTTTGGGGCAGTTTCGATCCCACCCCAACTTTTTAGACGTTAGATCTAGCGGTTTTGTCGCCATGGCAAGCGATGATTTTTCTTGAAAAATCAGTACAAGTCCCCAAAAAGTTAGTTTATTCCCCCCGATTAATGGTTTAAATACCAATAATTCAACCCCAGCAAGGCTGTCCAGATAGAATAAAGAAAAAGCAGGAGTTTAGTTAAAATGTCTTTATCACTGATTACCCGTAAATTTACGGTGGAAGAATACGAAAAAATGGCAACCGAGGGAATAATCAAACCCGATGAAAAAGTGGAATTAATTCGAGGAGAAATTATCAAAATGTCACCGATGGGAACCCGTCATGCTTCTATTGTAGATAGATTAATACAATTATTCTATCAAAAGTTAGGACAGAAAATTATTCTCAGAGTGCAAAATCCGATTAGATTAAATAATAATTCTCAACCAGAACCAGATTTAAGTTTACTAATACCTCGATCGGATTTTTATGTTGCTGCCCATCCTTGTCCTCAAGATATCTATTTAATTATTGAAGTTTCCGATTCTACCCTCGATTATGATCGCTATACTAAAATCCCTCTTTATGCGGAGGCAAATATTCAAGAAGTTTGGATCGTCAATCTCAAGGAAGAATGTTTAGAAGTTTATCGCCATCCGCTGCATGGTAGTTATCAGGATATTCAGAAATACTCTATAAATGAGAGGGTTTTTATAACATCTTTTCCCGATATAGAATTCACTATTGCAGAAATCTTAGGAGTTTAGTTAAAATGTCTTTATCACTGATTACCCGTAAGTTTACGGTGGAAGAATACGAAAAAATGACAACCCAGGGAATAATCAAACCCGATGAAAAAGTGGAATTAATTCGAGGAGAAATTATCAAAATGTCACCGATGGGAACCCGTCATGCTGCTGGTATAGCTAGATTAACTCAGTTATTTTATCGAAAATTTGGCGATCTTATTCTCTTAGGAGTGCAAAATCCGATTAGATTAAATAATAATTCTCAACCAGAACCAGATTTAAGTTTACTAATACCTCGATCGGATTTTTATGTTGCTGCCTATCCTTGTCCCCAAGATATCTATTTAATTATTGAAGTTTCTGATTCTACTCTTGATTATGATCGCTATACTAAAATTCCTCTTTATGCGGAAGCAAATATTAAAGAGGTTTGGATTATAAATCTCAAAGAAGAATGTTTAGAAGTTTATCGTCATCCGCTGCAGGGTAGTCATCAAAATATTCAGAAATATTATCGAGGTGAAAGTATTTTTATTGAATCATTTCCAGAAATAGAGTTAACTTTAATTGAAATACTCGGTAATGTTTGTTAAATTAAATTATAGAGCATTTCTTATACCATTTTCTTTATTTCTGAGTAGGTAGGCGTTAAAAATTATCAGACACCCTCCTTATCAAAGGGGGGGAGGGGGGATCGAACCTAAAATCCATTTTTAATTTAATTATATTATAACCAGCTACTTGGCAGGCATCTTACTATTAGTTTTCTAAGAGATGGCGGTACTTTTCTCCGAGATTTTCCGTTGCTTTGGTTAATTTCCCCTTTTCGTCTAGGATAGGTAGTTTCATGATTTCCGATAAGGCTTTAATTAAAAGTAGTACCTCCCGAAACTTGGCCACATCTTCCTCTAGATGGGGATTAAAATTAGTTAGTGACTCCAGTTCGGTTAAACTCTTAATAGCCCTACTATTAAGACTATTAATGAGGTATTGTAACTCCTTAATTCTGCGCTGAACTTGTCCTAAAAAAAACTTACTTTTATCTAATTGAGCTATTTTATTATTCACTTCCTTGCTATATTCGATAGCTTTAGTTAGGGCTTTTTTTCCTTCTCCTCCTAAGACAAAACCACCAATCATTAAAGCAGGTCCGACGGTAATACCTCCTAAAACCACTGTTCCCAAAGCCATACCACCGCCACCGGCAGCTAAAGAACCACCTCCTAACCATGCTAGGGTGGCATTCCAAGCAGCTGCCCCACTAAGTCCACTAATTGCTGTTCCTGTACTAGCAGTACCGAAAAGACCAATTAATCCTAGGGTTGTCTGACTGGCTGCCGAGGCGACTCTCACTACTTTTAAACCTCCCACAGCCAAACTTTGCGCGTCTAAAACTTCTGCTTTATATTCATTGAATTGTTCGGCAGAAAATCCCTCAAACCCTTCTAAGAAGCGTTGATGGGATGGGGAGGAATTTTGACCAATTCTTTGACTAATTCTTTGATCAATTCTGCTAATAAACTTAATAAATCTGCCGATAGTGTTGATTTTGACATTAATTTGCAGTTGACCGTATTCTTCCGCGAATTTTTGGGTAGCTTGAAACTTTTTTTCTAGGGATTTGTTGGCTTTTTTGTATCTTTGTTCGGCACTGTTGCCAATTTTTTCCGCCTTTTGTAGCTTGGATACACCATCAGCACCCGCACTAACACCCACACCAGCAGTAACTAAGGCCGCCGCACCAAGAATAATCGGGATAATAAAGATCATGACCGAAAAGCTCCTAGTCTATTCAGTTTTGTAAAATTCTACCAACATAGTTAAAAAAAAATCAAGGATTGTATCGGTAGAATTACGGACCTCTTATTCTTTGTGTGATTAGTTTAACTTATATAGAAGCGATCAATCTTTGTGTCCTTTGTGTCTTTGTGGTTCGTTCCACGCACTCGCCAGCAAGACTGTATTTTAGAATAGATTTTACCCACCGAACCCAAGAGAGCCGAATCACTGAATAGCTGATAGCTGGTAGCTGCGGATTTATAACTTGCGTTCGTAACTTAACAAGGTATTTTTTAATAACATTGCCACCGTCATCGGACCGACACCCCCGGGGACAGGAGTAAGATAACTAGCCACTTCTAAAACCCCAGCATAGTCCACATCACCCACCAAACGGTCAGCGACACGATTAATCCCCACATCCACCACCACCGCACCCGGTTCTACCATATCTTTAGTGATTAAATTGGCTTTACCGACCGCAGGTACTAAAATATCGGCACTTCTGGTTATTTCTGCCAGATTTTCCGTGCGCGAGTGAGCAATAGTTACCGTAGCGTTTTCCTCCAATAACATTAAAGCTAAAGGTTTCCCCACTAGAATACTGCGACCCAGCACCACCGCGTGCTTACCAGCTATGGGAATATTATATTCTTTCAGCAGTGCCATGACCCCCGCAGGAGTACAACTGCGAATACAGTCCTCACCTCGCACTAAACCGCCTAAATTGAGAGGATGTAAACCATCAGCATCTTTTTTCGGGTCAATTTGGTAGAGAAGGGAAACCGCGTCTAAATGCTTAGGTAAGGGTAATTGAATTAAAATACCGTCCACCCGCTCATCTTGATTGAGACGGACAATTTCCGCTAAAATTTCTAGTTCACTTGTATCGGTGGAAAAATGACGACCAAAAGAGGCCATACCGATTTTAGTACAAGCTTTCTCCTTATTGCGTACATAAACGGCACTAGCAGGATTATCCCCCACCATCAACACCGCTAACCCCGGAGGTCTTCCCATTGGAGATTTTAGCGTCTGGATGCGCTCTCCTAGACCAAGCTGGATTTTTTGAGCTAAGGCTTTCCCGTCGAGAATTTGGCAAGTAGTTACGGACATTCTATGATAATACCGAGAACAAAAATCTTTCGGATCTATTCTATGGTCAAAAAGATTGGCTAATCGCACTCGTTAAGGTTAAAGCAAGAATGTCTATTCAGACTCGTGTAGGGCGCATCGGCAGTTTATTATTATTGCTAGGGTTATTCGGTTGTAGTACCCTTGCTGACCTCGGTATTGCCGTTCCCTACATCGGTGATCCTCCCCTAACAGCGATCGAGCAATTACAGGAAAAACCAAAAGGCGCTTTAGTTTATCTTAGGGGAACTGTCAGCAATTATGCCCCTTTTTTAGCGGGAGGAGCCTATCTTTTGCGGGATGGTTCCAGTAAGATTTGGATTCGCACCAATAGCAATAAATTACCCCGTCAAGGCGAAGAAATCGTCATTAAGGGCAAAATTGACTTTGAGGCTATTCCCCAAGGTTCCCAAACCGTTAACGAAGTATATGTGGTGGAATTAGAACAGATGGATGCAGTAGCAGTTAATTCGGTTCCCACTCCCTCCCCGTCCCCAGAAATTAAACCTTCCCCCACCTCAGAAGTTAAACCCCCAGAAAATAATTCTCCCCCAGTCTCAACTAAACCCCTGGAAAATCCCCGACAGGTGACAATTCCCACCGCAGCTGAAACAAAACCCCCAGAAACTCCCGTCCTTACCCCCGTTAAACCCAATCCACCCGTGCAACCCGTCGCAGAAGCGATTCCCCCCAAACCCCCCGCAGTGATTAAACCCGTCCGGGACCCCCTCGATGCTTTCTTTTTACCCCATAAACAAAGGGAGAAATAGCAATCAGTAATTAGTAATCAGTAATTAGTAGCGGGGTAAACAGATGGAGAGTAAAGTTTATGACAAAGCTTATAAATTTGCCATTAGGATTGTTAAAGGCTATAAATATTTGTGTGAAACTAAACAAGAATATATTTTGTCAAAACAGCTATTAAGGAGTGGCACTTCAATCGGTGCTAACATTGCCGAGGCTAATGGAGCTATTTCTCAAGCTGATTTTCGAGCTAAAATGTCAATAGCCTATAAAGAATGTCTAGAAACAAAGTATTGGCTGTCTCTATTGAAAGACACGAATTACATAGAGGAAAGAGCCTTTCAAAGTATCAATGATGACGCAGAGGAAATTGGGAAAATGCTTTGGGCTATTCTAAAAACCTGCCAAGAAAATACCAAAAACCGATAACTGATAACTGATAACTGATAACTGATAACTGATAACTGATGATATTCGTTGCTTTGGCGATTTTAGAACAGGAAGGTCGCTTTTTAATGCAGTTGCGCGACGACATCCCGACGATTCTCTATCCAGGGGTGTGGGGTTTATTTGGTGGTCACTTAGAAGCGGGTGAAAATCCAGAAATAGGATTAAAACGAGAGTTAAAAGAAGAAATTAACTACGAAGCCCCTAGTTTACGCTATTTTCGCTCTTATAACGATGATAATCTCTCGCGTTATCTTTATCATGTACCCCTGACCCTGGAATTAGAAAAATTAGTGCAAACCGAAGGGCAAGATTTGGCATTATTACCCCCGGCTGCCATCCTTCAAGGGGAATACTATTCCCAGAAGATTAATCAGACTCGTCCTTTAGGAAAAATTCATCGACAGATATTACTCGATTTTATAGAAGTAGAATTATAGTGGATATTAGAGCCAGACAAGGAACTCCCTAATCTCTAGGGAAGTCGTAGTTAACACTGCTCCTCACCTCCCTCAAAGGCAAAATTATCCCGCTTTTTGAATGGCTTTATTGAAACGTCAATCTTATTTTGGCTTTGTCTTTATGAACCAGTCGCGTCCCTCGTTCGTTTCCGTGCCGAAACTCCTATCTGGAGGTGCGATCGCTACCCTAGCAGTTAGTTCCCTGATGGTCCTCACCCCCGCAGCCAAAGGGGAAAAACCCTTAGAAGATAACCCGAAAGCAGTCATCGACCAGGTTTGGCAAATTGTTAATAATGAATTTGTAGATCGTAGTTTTCATCAAATTGATTGGCAAAAAAAACGTCAAGAATTGTTAAGCAGAAATTATACTAATTCCCAACAAGCTTACACAGCAATTCGCGAAGCTTTAAAGGAATTGGGTGATACTTATACCCGTTTTTTAACTCCTAGGGAATTTTCTGTCCTCACCAGTCAAACTTCCGGAGAATTGTCGGGAATTGGCGTACGTTTAGCCCTCGATAAACGCACTAGCGATCTGATCGTTGTCGATACGGTGAAAAAATCCCCCGCCAAGGAAGCGGGAATTAAAACAGGCGATCGCCTGATCAGAATTAATGGCAAACCCACCGCTTTAATGACCTTAGAACAAGCAATGGAAGCCATGCAGGGAGAAGTGGGTACTAGCGTTAGTTTACAGCTTGCCCGTCCCGATCAGGGCGTATTTGAAGTGACTTTGACCCGGGTAGATATCGAAATCCCCTCGGTTAGCTATACCCTCAAAGAGGAAGCTGGGGTGAAAGTTGGTTATATCAAACTGGATGAATTTAGTTCCCACGCAGCCGAACAAATGAAAGAGGCGATCGAGGAATTAAGTCAACAACAGATATCCGGCTATGTTCTCGATCTGCGGGGCAACCCCGGCGGGTTACTATTTGCTAGTGTCGATATCGCTCGCATGTGGATGAAACAAGGCAAAATCGTTAGCACCATCGATCGACGGGGCGGAGATCGTCAATTTATTGCCAATAACACCGCTATTACCGATTTACCCCTAGTAGTCTTGGTTAATAAAGGTTCAGCGAGTGCCAGCGAAATCCTCGCCGGGGCGCTAAAAGAAAATGGCCGGGCGACTTTAGTAGGTACATCGACCTATGGCAAGAGTACCGTCCAATCGGTACACACCCTCTCCGATGGTTCTGGATTAGCGGTGACAATTGCCCGTTATTATCCCCCCAACGGCGAAAATATCTACAAAAAAGGCATCAAACCCGATGTGCAGATCGAGTTAACCCAAGAACAACAGCTGCGCTTCCGCGATGATCCTTCTTTGCTGGGAACTAAGGATGATCCCCAGTATCAACAGGCGATCTCGCTGTTACAATCCCATAGTGTTAAACGTCCAGGCACTGGCAATCTCAATAATCCTTTGAGTAGTCGTGCTGAATAATTGTCCTAAAAAATCTGGGGAAACGGCGACTGTTTCGGCGAAATGGCGATTCTAGAACAGCCTTTAAAGTCTTTAACAGCGATAGCTCTGGCTCCCGTGCAGTTGCTGGTGATCCCCCCCCCAAAGATTTCTGCATCTACAAATTCTGCAACTAAGCATAATACGCATTATAAAACTGTATCGCTGGCTACAAATGCTCGATTATTCGCCAAAAAGTCAACCGCTCAAAACCTCATACCCTGCTCTATAATTCCCGACGACCTTCTAAAGCTCTCGCTAAAGTTACTTCATCAGCGTATTCCAGATCGCCGCCCATGGGCAACCCAAAAGCGATACGGGTAACTTTAGTGAAGGGTTTCAGTAAACCCCCGATATACAAAGTCGTGGTTTCTCCCTCGACACTGGGACTGATAGCTAAGATAACTTCCTGAATTTTTTTCTGGCTGACTCTGGTGACTAAAGACTGTATATTTAATTGATCCGGTCCAATGCCATCCATAGGTGAGATAACACCCCCTAAAACGTGATATTTGCCCGAATATTCCCTAGTTTTCTCCAAAGCAATCACATCTCTGGAGTCAGCCACCACACAGATAGTCCCCGTTTCTCGGTTAGGATTGCGGCAAATTTCACAGATCGGTTCGGCCGAAAGATGAAAACAAACCTGACATAATCCTACTTGTTTTTTGGCTGCTACGATCGCCTGGGCCAATTCGATCGCATCTTGTTCCGGTCGTTTGAGAATATACAGGGCCAAACGTTGGGCGCTTTTGGGTCCCACTCCGGGTAATTTTTGTAACTGCTCGATCAAACGAGCTAAAGGCGGTGTATAAATAGCGGTTAATCCTCTTATCAGTTATCAGTTATCAGTTATCAGATTTGAGTTTTCAAGTGAGCAGTGTTACATGGAAGTTTCCTACTGTCTTTTCACTGTTTACTGTTTACTGCTCACTGATTAAGACCGTTTGGGTAAACGCACATCGATAACACTGGTGTTGAAATTATAATTATCTCCTTCCAACTCGATTAAAGTGCCAATTTTCACCTTTTGACCGCCCACAACCGCACCAGTATCAGTAACTTCCGCTTGACCACTGAGAGTCATAATCATATCTTGAGAATAGTTTTCCGTGCGGGGATCGGGTAGGACTTTTACACTACCATCTGGCTGCGGAACTAAGACATTTCTCGATAAAGGTTTAACATTTTTTATATCCACTTGACCGGCCGGTTGATTACGAATAACAATATTAGTTTTCTTCTCGGTATTGAATTGATTAATCAAAGCGTTAGGATTGAGAACACTTAAACCCCGGACAATAACATCCACTTCTATGGGTTCTTTGGTGACTTGAGCGATCGTACTTTTACCACTCGTTCCAGGAACAACAAAAATACCGATAATTGTCAATAAAATTACTAAGGCCGCTCCAATATCAAGCAAGCTAAATTTACCGAATAAACGTCCTTTTGAGTCTAATAATTTCATAAGCGGTTCACTATAAAATTTTGGGCATAAGGGAGAAGACAGTCATCAGTGGGAACAAGGGAGAATAAATAAAAATAATCTCCTGACTCCTGACTCCTAACTCCTGTCTCCTGACGGCTAGTAAATTCTATCACGATCGGAATCTTGGTCGCAGACAGGAAGTCTGACTTAAGATAGAAGATCGGAGTCTCACACGGAGCGATCGATAGACAATGGCCGGTAAAACTCAACTTAAGAAACAAGAAAAGCAATTATCTCCAGTCGATCTGACCCCTTCTGACGGTAACAACCTCGAAAAAGTTGCCCCCGTCAAACATTGGTCGATCGAAGATAGCGAAAATCTCTATCGCATCCAAGGCTGGGGAGAACCCTATTTCTCGATCAATGCCGCAGGAAATATTACCGTCTCGCCCCAGGGAGAAAGGGGCGGTTCTTTGGACTTATACGAGTTAGTTTCGGCGATTAAGCGGCGAAATATCGGTTTACCCCTGCTAATTCGGTTTAGTGATATTTTGGAAGACCGGATCGAGCGCCTGAATGCCTGTTTTAACCGAGCGATCGCCCGTTATAATTATGCCAATGTCTATCGCGGTGTCTATCCGATCAAGTGCAATCAACACCGTCACATCGTCGAGTCTTTAGTGCGTTTTGGCAAACCCTATCAATTTGGGCTGGAGGCTGGTTCAAAACCTGAGCTAATGATTGCTTTAGCTACCCTAGAACCTGCCTTAAACGGCAAAAATGACAAAACACAACCATTGCTAATTTGTAACGGCTATAAGGACAAAGAATACATCGAAACCGCTCTTTTGACCACTCGTCTCGGTCATCGGCCTTTGATTGTCATCGAACAATTGGAAGAATTATATTTAACCCTGCGCGTCAGTCGTCAGTTAGGAATTGCCCCACATTTGGGAGTGCGTGCGAAACTGGGAACAAAAGGGGTGGGTCGTTGGGGATGTTCCACGGGAGACCGGGCCAAATTCGGTTTAACTGTCCCGGAAATCTTAACAGTAGTGACGGAATTAGAAAAAGCGGGGATGTTAGATTGTCTGCAACTGCTGCACTATCATATCGGGTCGCAAATCTCCGCTATTAGCGTCATTAAGGATGCCATTCGCGAAGCTAGTCAGATTTATGTGGAATTAGTGAAATTAGGGGCAAATATGACCTATCTCGATGTGGGGGGGGGTTTAGGGGTCGATTACGATGGCTCAAAAACTAACTTCTACGCTTCAAAAAACTACAATATGCAGAATTATGCCAATGATATCGTGGCCGAGGTCAAAGAAGCTTGTGAAGATGCCCAGATTTCACCCCCAATTCTCATCAGTGAAAGTGGCCGGGCGATCGCTTCTCATCAATCGGTGTTAGTCTTTGATATCTTGGGAAGTAGCGAGGTTCCCCAAAATCCTCCCGATCCCTGCAATGGGAAAGAACATCTTATCCTCCGTAATCTCTGGGAAACCTACACGGGTATCGATGAGCGCAATTATCAGGAAGCTTATCACGATGCGGGACAGTTCAAAGAGGAGGCGATTAGTCTGTTTAATTTCGGTTATCTCAGTCTCAAAGAACGAGCTAGAGCCGAACAATTGTACTGGGCTTGTTGTCACAAAATTCTGCAAGTGGCCCGACAAGAGGATTATGTTCCCGATGACTTGGAAGACTTAGAGCAAATTATGGCCTCAATTTATTATGCCAATCTCTCGGTTTTTCAGTCAGTTCCCGATAGTTGGGCGATCGATCAACTATTTCCAATTATGCCGATCCATCGTCTCGATCGAGAACCTACCCAAAGAGGAATTCTCGCCGATTTAACCTGTGATAGTGACGGGAAAATTGCCCAGTTTATCGATTTGCGCGGGGACATAAAATCAGTTTTAGAATTGCATCCGTTGGAGTACAAAAACGGGAAACATTCTCCAGAACCCTATTATCTAGGAATGTTTTTGGTGGGTGCTTATCAAGAGATTATGGGTAATTTACATAATCTTTTTGGCGATACTAACGTGGTACATATTCAGATGAGTCCCAAGGGATACGATATCGAGTATCTAGTCAAAGGAGATACGATCACGGAAGTATTAGGTTATGTACAATATTCCGCGGAAGACCTGTTAGAAAGAATACGTCTTCGTTGTGAACAAGCTTTGCAGGAAAATCGCATAACGGTGGAAGAATCCCAATTACTACTACAGGATTATGAACGCAGTTTGCGACGTTATACCTATCTAGTGGGTGGGGATTGATGATTGCTCTTGCCGATCGAGTAATCGATCGAGGATGATAGAAAATAGACAAAATAGATAGGCAGTAAGGGGAAGCAGTGGATAAGGGAACGCTGGTAGAATTTCGGGTGCAAGGAGAAAGGCGCTTAGGGGTGATCGATCGCCCAGAAGGGAAAAAAGATTGGATCGTCATCGATCAAGGGGGAAACCCGCATAAACTGCGTCCCCAACGCTTCGATTACATTATCAAAGCAGGTCCGTCCAACCATAAGGAGATTGGCAATTTTCTGCGAGAAGTCCAACCCTATCTAGACCCTAGTGGTTTAGAAGTGGCCTGGGAATTATTAGCCGGGGAAAATCAGTTAGTCACTCCCGAAACCATGGCCGAGATCCTCTTTTCCGATCGCGGTCCACAGTTTTGCTATGCAGCCCATTGTCTCTTGAGTGATGATAAAGTTTATTTTAAAAATAAAGGGGATGGTTACGAGGCCCGCTCGGAAAATCAGGTAGAGGAAATCAAACACCAGCTAGAGGTGGAACAACAGCGTCAACGGGAAAAAGGCCAATTTCTCCAACGTCTCCAACAGGCCCTGGCCGGTGAAACGGTAGAATGGTCAGAAAGCGATCGAATTCGTCTGGAATCTCTAGAAAAATTTATCCTCCAACCCGAACAAAAATATCCAGCAGCAATGGACATACTCTCGCTGCTGGGCCGTTCCCAAACCCCCGAGGCTGCTTTTGAATTGTTAGTCGATTTGAAATGGTGGAGTAGTCACGAAAACCTTTTCCTGCGACGCAGTTCCTACCCCGTTCAATTCTCGAAAAAGGTACTTGATGTGGCGCGTCTTAATTTACTCAATCCCCCTGCGGATGCGGATGTCAACAATCGTCTCGATTTAACCCACCAAAAAATTTATACCATCGACGATGAAAGTACCGAGGAAATCGATGACGGATTATCGGTAGAAATTCTCCCAGATGGTGGTCATCGTCTCTGGATTCATATTGCCGATCCTAGCCGTTTAGTGCTTCCCGATGATGAATTAGACCTAGAAGCGCGTCGTCGCAGTACCAGTCTTTATCTTCCCACGGGAATGGTTCCCATGTTTCCCCTAGAATTGGCCGCAGGTCCGATGAGTTTGGTACAGGGAAAACTTTGTCCCGCGTTGAGTTTTGGGGTAATCCTCGATGAAACAGGGGCGATCGCCGATTATCGTATCCATCCTAGTACAATTAAACCCACCTATCGCCTCACCTACGAAGATGTGGACGAAATGTTACATCTGGACCTGCAGCATGAACCGGAAGTGAGGATTCTCAACCGTTGGGCCAAACAACGCCACGCATGGCGCAAATCTCAGGGATCGATTAACATCCAAATGCCAGAATCATCCATTAAGGTGAAGGCTAACGACGAAATTATCGTAGAATTGCAGGAAGTGTCACCATCTCGGCAATTAGTAGCGGAAATGATGATTTTAGCTGGAGAAATCGCCGGTCGCTACTGTCAGGAACACGAGATCCCCGTACCTTTCCGCGGACAACCACAACCGGAATTACCCCCCGATGAGGAGTTAATTTTACTACCTGCAGGCCCAGTGCGTTCCTGTGCCTTGCGTCGCTGTATGCCGCGCAGTGAGATGACGACGATTCCTAACCGTCATGCTAGTCTGGGATTGAATACCTATTCCCAAGTAACTTCGCCAATTCGCCGTTATACTGACCTTTTGACCCATTTTCAACTAAAAGCCCATCTCCGGGGCGATCAACTGCCTTTTACCCGGGATAGAATGCAGGAAATTCTCTATAGTGTCGCTAGTTCGGCCCAGGAAGCCACCTCGGTGGAACGACAAACTAATCGTTATTGGAGTTTGGAATTTTTGCGACGACAGGGAGATCAAGTCTGGCAAGCTTTGGTGTTGCGCTGGCTGCGGGAAGAAGAAAATTTAGGCTTGATTTTATTGGAGGAATTGGGGTTAGAATTACCCCATCGTTTTGAGCGATCGGTATCTTTAGGCGATCGCTTTCAAGTACAAGTTAGTCGCTCTGATCCCCACCGCGATGAGATCCGTTTTCGCGAGTTATCGGGTTTTGTCTCCTCTCAAGCAAGTTAATCTCTCGCACAGACAGAATTCAGAAGTCGGGAGATAGGGTGATAGGGATTTAGGGGTTTAGGGAAATTTCAGCCAAATGCTCCACTACCCCACTACCCCACACCCCTCTGATAGATCAAATCAACCTACGGGCGCAAATCTGCTGTAAAATGTTATTATCTAGCAGTTAAAAGAGCCAAAAACTTCTGCATAATCCCAACGTATGACCATAACAATACGATTTGATTTGCCTATTAATATTTCGGAATCTCTCCATTCACAAGCAGAGGAACAGGCTAAGATAGCATATATCATGACTTTGTTAAAACATGGAGAAATTAGTAGTGGGATAGCCGGCAGGTTATTGGGAGTCTCTCGTTTAGAAGTTCTCGAACTTATGGGTCAATATGGGGTTGCCATCTTCCCCGACCAAAATCGAGAAGAGTTAGAACAAGAAATTACAGAAACCCTGCAATTATTAGAAGATTCTCCTGCGTGATTATTGTCTCTAATACCACTCCGTTAAGTGAGTTAGCTAAAGTTGGTCAACTTAACTTACTCCAAAAACTCTTTGGTAAAATTATCATTCCCCAAGAAGTTTATAATGAAGTCACCACGGGAAATCATCGGGCTGCTGCGGAAAACTTATTCGATCAAAAGCTCTAGAAAGCTTTTGATGTATCGATTTCAGGGTTCTTGTCCCCCTGTCAGATTGGTATGTTAAAATGAGGTGAAATAATATAAATGCGTGGAGTCATTCTCTGATATGAGTAAATATTCTAATTTTGACCCAACTCATTTTGTTGTCGAACCCGAAGAAACTGAACAAATAACCCAATTAAATCAGCTGCTTAATAGAGAAATACCGACGAGACTCGTCACTGAACAGGGAGAAAATGTCTATATTCCCGAATCGGTTTTAATGGTACTTCGTTACAGTGTAGCTGCCTTAGCATCGGGACAGGTAATTCAGTTAAATGTTACCCCTCAGTATTTAACTATAGAAGAAGCGGCTAATTTGTTAAATGTTTCTAACTCTTATCTAATAAAATTACTAGAACAGGGGCAAATTTTATCGACTAATGTAGGCAGTGTTCGACGAATAAAACGAGAAGATTTGCTAATATATAAAGAAAAAAATATCGAGAAAGAGAACAAATTTTAAATCACCTTGTAGCCATGACTGAAGCGGAAGGACTATACAGAAAAGATGAGGAATTAAACCTAGATGACAGCAGAGCCTAGGGTTGTTTTAGATGCTTGTGTTCTTATTCCTTAGTATTTACGCGATACTTTATTATCAATTGCTTGGCAAGGTTTATACTCGCCTTACTGGTCGAAATTAATTTTAGAAGAAACAACCCGCAATCTGATTAATCGATATAATATAACTTCAATAAAAGCCCTTAATTTAGTGGAGACAATGAAAGCAGCTTTTCCCGAAGCCATCGTTGAAGTGCCATCTGGTTTAATTGAGTTAATGACAAACGACTTAAAAGACCGTCCTGTTTTAGCAACTGCTGTTATGGCTAAAGCTAATCTAATTTTAACTAATAATATTACCGACTTTTCACTGTCAGCTTTAGAAACTTGGGGTATAAAGGCTCAATCTCCTGATACTTTTTTAAGTAATTTGTTCGATGAATATCCCGAAGAAATTAAATTCAGTCTAAATAGGCAAGTCAAGAAATATAAAAATCCTCAAAAATCTCTAGCTGAATTACTAGAGTTTTTAGATAAAAAAGCCAATTTATCTAATTTTTGTCAAAAGATAACTAAAATTCTTTGATAGAACTGAACTTTTTCAGTACAAATGTACTAGCTATCTAAACATGGCTACAGAAGGAATCGCTGACTCTAGAGATTGATGACACTATCTGTTACAATCAAGTTAGCGATCGCTATACAGCCAACTCTAGGTCATCGCTCCACTCCAGATACAGTCAACGGTACAGACATTTTCAAGCGAAAAATGTACCCAGTAGCCTCTTTTCAATTTTTTCT
>SFAQ01000019.1:0-17916 GCA_007096525.1 Microcystis wesenbergii Mw_QC_B_20070930_S4
AAAGCCCAAACTTCTGAAAAGATTTAGAGCTATAGTTTGAATAATTGAAAAATTACTAACTGCTTGAAAATCTGTTAAAGGTAAAGTATCTTCCTTAAAGATTACATCTTTCACCCAGTATAACTGATTTTCTATTGGCCAATGACCCCTAATTTTTTGAGCAAAAGTTTGGGCATTTTCTCTTAAGCTACTAATGTAATCAGCGCAATTATCATACTCCTTTCCATCTCTTTCACCATACCTTTCCACCTTAATGTAACTTTTTATATGTTGCCAAATAGTATTAAAAGGATGAGCGACATTAAAAACTGATGTCAGTCGGATTATGTCTCGTCCATGACTCCTATCTTCATCACAATCAATGCTCACAGGTTGATAATTATTGGTTACTTCTTCAACCTGTTTATATAAATTTAATTGATTAGCCTTGAAGGTGATAAAATAGTTATTATTATAGTCGATAATTTCTTGAGAATTCACTCGATTATAGTGGAAAGCATCTAGAGTAAATATTCTGTCTTTTAGCTCTGTATCCCTGATCATATATTGAACCTGATGAACTTATGAGCTTTCCTTATTTTCCCATCGCTCTAGGTGCAATACTAGACCAGTTTCCTGACTAAAGAAAGAAGCAAACATCACAAGATTCTGGGTCGCATCATCGGGATTTATCACGGTATTTCTCAGAGATTTGCCATCAATTGTATCCACTCTAATCCCTCTTTGTTGTGATATTCTTCCTTAGCCCATTCGTTAAAAATGACTAAAAGCTCTGACCAATCTAATCCCATTAAAACCCGCCTAATAGTTGAATAAGAGGGGACTTTTTCCCTGGACAGCTTAAAGTATTTTGTTAACAAAGCTTGGTTATATTTAGCCAAATCACCAATAGCTCTATAGCCAATATAGGACTGCATAATTTCGAGGATAATGATTAAAAGTATGCCCCATAGTTGGTGTCTTTTTCCCGAAGGTTTGCGAAAGTCCTTGACCTTTTTTAACTTTTCGATTAATCTCAGCATATAAGGTAAGCACTTCTCATTTTATATGAGTTTGTTCACCTTACTTTTTTTCTTAGCCTTGCAGAATGAAACAGCCCTACCTTGATAAGGGTGGTGCCGATAGGCGGGGGGAGCCTCCTTGATAAGGGTGGCTTTGATCCCCCTTGATCCTCTGGGGGCTTTGATCCTCCCAATCCGGGCTGCCGCAAATACGGTGGCGAGGATGTCAGGTATTACTCCACTCAATTAAAGCGCTAGTCAATCCTTCTAGGGTGTATTCTTGCGCCTCGATATCAACACGACCAAATAACTCTTGACAGGTTTTTGAAGTTTGCGGACCGATAGAAGCCAGACAAACTTTTTCTAATAGGGAATTAACCGATAATTCTGCCGTTTCTTGCCGCAATAACCGATAAAAATTCTGGACGGTTTTGGAACTAGCAAAGGTGACTATATCGACTTTTTCATCTCGAAAGGCTTCCCAGATGCCACTATCCATGCGTGCGGGACATCCAGAATCATAGGCGGCCACTTCCGTCACTTGACCGGCTTTGGCCGTTAATTCCTTAACCAATATCTCCCTCCCTCCCGTTTCCACGCGAGGAAAGAGGAATTTTTGCCCCCTAATCGGGTCGGGAAACTCGTTTACCAAAGCATCGGCGACAAAATCCCCCGGGATAAAATCCGCTTTTAATCCCCGTGAGTGCAAAACTTGGCTGGTTTTTTTGCCCACCACGGCGATTTTCACGGTCGCTAAAGCCCTAGCATCTTTTCCCCAAAATGTCAAGCGATCGAAAAAAAAATTAACAGCATTGGCAGACGTTAAAATCAGCCAATCAAACTCTTTTAACTGAGCGATGGCATCGTCTAAACCTTGCCAACGGTTGGGGGGACGAATCTCTAAAGCGGGCATTTCTAGGACTTCTGCGCCTTGATTTTGCAAAATTTCGCTAAATTGACTCGTTTGCTCGGCGGCACGGGTAACAACAATAGTTTTACCTCCTAGGGGTGGGGGAGAGGACATAATCGCCAGATCCACAACTTGACCAATGACCATAATAGAGGGTGAGAGGGACACCCCGGCGGTTTGAGCGAGAATATTTTCTAAAGTGCCGCGCCAAATTTGTTGATCCTTGCGTCCCGCCTGACGGATAATAGCGATCGAGTCGTGAATATTTCGCCCATTTTGGCATAATTTCTCGATAATTTGCCCTAAAGACTGACCAGCCATTAATAGCACCAGCGTATCAATTTTAGCTAAAGCTGACCAATCGAGAGAATCGGGATCGTGAGCGCTCAAGACCGCAAAACAGCGACTAATATCCTTTTCCGTCAGGGGAATTCCGGCCAATAAAGGAGCGGCCAAAGCGGAGGAAATACCGGTTATCAGTTCAAAATCACAGCCAGCCTGCTTTAAGGCTAACATTTCAGGATATACTCGCCCAAAAACCCCCGGATCACCACTTTTAAGCCGAATAACTCGTTTTCCCTCTTGACAATAATTAACCAGTATCTGATTAATCTGATGTTGCTCGGCCCCGGGTTGTCCCCCCCGTTTGCCAACATCGACTAAAACACAGGTTTTCGGCACGAGGGAGAAGATTTGACTATCCACTAGGGCATCATACAGCAAAACCTCGGCCGTGGCTAAAATTGCTCGCGCTTGCAGGGTGAGAAAACTGCTCTGACCGATTCCCGCACCGAGAAGATAAACTTTACCCCGGGGATGGACGACTGCTGACATAATCGCAAATTTGGGTTTAATCTTTAATTTAGCACTTGGAGAAGAAACAAATTACTAACGCAACAAGGGCAGCAGTAAAGTGACGAAATAATATACTAGGGGAGCGGTGAAGACATAACTATCAGTGCGATCGAGTATACCACCGTGACCAGGGATTAACTGCCCGGAATCCTTGACCCCGGCATCGCGTTTCATCATCGATTCGGTCAAATCGCCCAATAAACTGACAATACCAATTAATAAGCCCAAAAATAAGCCCGTCAGCTGCCAATAGGGCCAATCTAAATACCAAGCACCGAAATCGGCCACCGCTATACTGCCTAAAATGCCAAAAAAGGAACCTTCCACGGTTTTTTTGGGACTAATCAGCGATAAAATGGTTTTCCCTAACCATTTTCCCATGATATAGGCTCCGATATCGGCGGCCCAAATGCAACCGAAGGCCAGAAAAGTCACCGTCAAAGCGGCCGGGAATAATTTCGGTTCCATCCACGATTCCGGCCAATATCCCATCAGGGGTAAGTTACTGGCCATAGCCACGGGACTACTTTCGGGAGAAAAACCGACCCGTAAACGAATCCAATAACTAGGTAAGTAACCACCGTAAAACAGACCGAGAATTGAGGTGGAAATATCGGCAATTGTCGCCATTTTGGGCTGAAAGAGCAGATAAAAACAAATTAATGCCCCAGCCAGGGGAAACATGGCATCGGTGAGGGGGGCCGCCATAGTTGCCGTCAGCAGTAATAATTGCGAAACTACAAGAGTGGTTTTAGCTGCCGGTTCAATGCCTTTAGCGCGAACTAAGCGAAAATACTCTAATTGTCCCAAAAAGACGATAACACCAATGCCGAGGGTGAAATACCAACCCCCAACGATAATAATTCCCAGTGCGAAGGCAATAGCAAAAATAGCGCTGACAATGCGTGGCCAAGGCATGGTTAATCCAGAGAAATTAGGCGGCATTGTTCTAATTATATAGATTAAGAAAACTTTATGGAAGGTTATCTCCAATTAAAGTTTATCGCCACTCAGGATGAACATGGGATCAACGGCGGCAAAAACTTGGTGAATACCCCTAGTTTCTAGGCGATTTACTGCCGCTTGGACAATCTCGATATTACGCGCTTGTAAATTAGAAAAGCCTTCAGAAAATTGATAGAGGGTTTCTAAATTATTGGCCGTAGCCACGATGCGGCCGTTGGGTTTCAGATATTGCCACACTTCTTGCAGGACTGATTTAATCGGTTTGCCGCCCTCGATACAGACCCGATCGGGTGCTAGGGATATATTGGGCAGACAATCGGGCGCGCTGCCTTCAAAAACCGTAACATTTTTAACCCCAAAGCGATCGCAATTACGGCGGATTAAACTGGCCACTTCTTCATCCCTTTCAATGGCAATAATCGGACTATTAGGGCATAATAAGCCAATTTCAACGGGAATAGTGCCGGTTCCTGCGCCGATATCCCAGAAAACCCCCCCATCGCCTAACCTCAAAGCGGAAATCATCAATAATCTCACCTCGCGTTTACTCAAGGGAATCCCGGGCAAACGTTCAAACAGTTCATCGGGAATACCGGGGGTTTTATATAACCAAGTCATGGGGGAATTAATTATTGAGAAGCTTCACTACCAAGCATTATTATATAAATTTGTCAAGTTTTCTTTATCAAGTAAACAGGGACTTTTCTCGGTATAAAACCCTGATTATAGCTCTAAAAAGCTATTATTTGTCATTACAGCCTTTTTCATGTCAAGGGAGTAGATACCGAGAGGTGGGAGGGGACTTGATGGAACCTAGCATAATTACACGATCTTGTCAAGGATTTTTGGTTAGGAAAAAGTAACTTTTTTTGAGCCAATGTCACAGATATTTTTAGCATCGGTAGCTAAACTGTTCTACCGCAAAAAACCGTGTTAGATTGACTTCGAGCGATTTTAAATTGAGTTCGGTTAGGCAATTTGTTAAGTCTCTCATCTTTCCGGGGATGAGGGACTTTCTTAGGGGCAATCCACAGCAAAAACAGCCTCTAAAACTGATTATTGACCCGGACTTGGTGCTTCTCTCGGGGACTCTGGGGAAAGGGGAGTCGATTCAACTATTGGCGGTGGGGCCGGAGGTTGGAGAATATTGCGCCAGCCTTGCATTTGGGAGCGAGCCGAACTGTAAGCGGTACTTTCCGGGGATACGGATTCAGCCAGGCGAATAGCTTCCAGATAACGGCCATTATTAGCTTGGGCCGTGGCTAAAGACAAAAGTTGATAACTCCAACGTTCCAGCAATTCACTCCGTTGCACACCCGCATCGGTTTTAGTGGAAATATTGGTAACTAAAGCAATCGCTCGGGTTAAACCTTCTGCGGTTCCCGTCGCCGCTAATTGATTAGCCTGTTGGAGATTTTGACCGGCCCGCAATTCTCGGCGCCAACGACGGATATTTTGGGATGCTTCCCCGGAAAGAGCGCGACCGGGGGGAATTTGATTGGCAGTTTCGATCGCTGTGCTATAGTCTTTGAGATTGGCCAAAGCTTGAGCCTGATCTAAAATGGGTTGATCCTCCATGCGTTCAATCCGCGCTTGCCAGTCGCCAATTTCCCGTTGAGCATCCCTGTATAGGACTCGATTGTTAGTGATTGCTCGCGCCTGAATAATAGCGTTACCCAGGGAGTTAATATCGCCGGGGAGAGCAATTTCCCGCGCCCGTTCTAAAATCGGCCGGTCTTCAATCACTTGTATTTGACGATTCCAAGAGCCAATTTCCTGCTGTGCTTGCGACCAGAGGGGATTATTCCGGGGAACCTCGCCCGCTTTCGCAATAGCGGCGCTATACTGCTCGATCGTACCTGCTTGTGCTAAATCTCTAGCCTCAGACAGTATTCTTAGATCCTGTACCTGTAACTGCCAGCGCTCCTTCATCGCCAGGGCCGTTTGATGGAGAGGTCGAGAAGGGTCGATTTGTTCTAGTCCCAAGATGCCAGCTTCTAATCCGTCCACCGTGCCGGCTTCCGCATCTAAGGCCGCTTCCGACAAGAGGGACCAATCGGTGACATCTTCTTTAATTTTGAGGTCTTTGGGGGTTTGGTTAGCCAAATCCCGAAGAGCTTGCCATTGCTTCCGCTCAATTAATCTTTCGGCGTATTCTTGCAGTTTATCCTCGGTTTTCCCGATTAATTTTTGGGCCTCTTGATAGGCATAACTGCTGGCTTGAATTTTTCTAGCTTCTTCGATGACTTTCAACCAATTGTTGAGACCGCCCTGGGCAAAGAAATTAAAGGCATTATCTAATTTACTGCTATCTTCCCGGGCGACGGTAATTTTAGCGATCGCTTCATTATACTTAACCGTTGCCCAATATTCGTTATTTAAGTTCAATAAATCCACCGCTAGACGGAAAGATTGATTCCAGTTGGAAGCGCGGAGATTTTCTTCTAGTTTGCTTAATATCTCGTTGCCTTCCGTCCAAGTTTCTTGCCACTTAGCGATTCTTTCTTCAATAATTGCCGCTACTGCCATATTATTGGGGATTTGACGGGCTTTAGCGATCGCTTGCCTTAAATTTCCTGCTTGATAGTCTTTTTCAGCCAAATTCAGGATATCTCGCGCCCATTCTTCCACCTGTTGATTAACTTGCGATCGCAAGGGATGGTCATCGGGCAAAGCTTCCACTAGGGCAATTGCTTCGAGTAGGCCTGCCACGGTGCGACTATCGGCGGAAAGTTGAGCGCAGTAGAGACGCAGGGAGGCAGAAGCGATAGGCCAGAAGATTTTTGGGCAATTGGGCGACTTCTGCATATTTAATAACTGCCAAGTGGCGAGAAAGCCAACACCGCCAAAGACCACCACAAATAAAGCCGCCCAAACTTTCCAAGTGAAACGATGCTGGTATCGGGACCAAAAGAGAAAAAGAAAAGATTTAGTTTTCTCTGGCCAACGAGTCAGGGAGTCAATCGATTCTCGTTTGACTAGATTTTTGGTTAATTCTTTTCCTTTAAACATTCACGACTCCCTAGCAGATATTTTAGATAGATTTTACCCTAATGGCGCTCATTGCCCGACTTCTCAGCAAGATTCAGCCTGTAGAGACTCGACTAATTCGATTAATTGTCTCTCGTTGGCACTATACACTTCCCGACAAAACTCACAGACGGCTTCCGCTTGTTTATCTTTTTCGATAATGTCTTTTAATTCATCGACCCCGAGGAATTTTAAAGCTCCTAGGGCCCGTTCAAAAGAACAATCACAATCAAAACGCAGCATCTGCACAGCAGGAAAAATTTCTAGACCCATATCTCCGAGAAGTTCCTGAAAAATATCTTCTAGTCCTTTTCCTGCGCGTAAAAGGGGCGTAAATCCCGTTAATTTTCGCAATCTCGACTCTAAACGAGCCACTAAGACCTCATCCCGGGCGGCTTCTTTAGAGAGAACTTGTAATAAAATTCCCCCGGCTGCCGTTACTCCTGTGGTCGTACCGACAAAAACCCCCACTTGCAAAGCGGAGGGAATTTGTTCCGATTGGTCCAAGTAGTAGGCGATATCTTCCCCCACTTCCCCGGAAACTATCTCGACGATGCTTTCTTGAAGTTCATTTCTCCCCTCGCCTTTTTCTTCCCGTAAGACTCGCACATAACCCTTGTCACCGACGGCGCGACCCACATCTAATTTACCCTTAGCATTGGGGAGTAATTCCACCTGGGGATAGTCCACATAACCGCGCACCGTGCCATCGAGTCCGGCATCAACCAAGACCCCACCCAGAGGACCGTCGCCTTTAATGCGAATATTGACCCTAGAACCGGGTTTTTTTAAACTGGAAGCCAGGAGTAAAGCCGATGCCATCGTGCGACCGAGAGCGGCGGTGGCTACGTTAGATAATTGATGTCTTTGGCGAGCTTCTTCGGTTAAACGGGTGGTAATCACTCCTACTACTCTAATTCCCCCATCGGCGGCCGTGGCGCGGATTAATTTATCTGCCATACTACTTACTGTTATCCTTGGAAAACGTTGTCCCGATTTTTAGTTATTCTTTAACTAACTTAACAAAAATTATTAGACAATCATATGTTCGGCAATTTTCAACAAAGTCAGCTGCGTATCGAAATCTCGGCCAGTGAACAGGCTATCCGGGATAGTTTGCTCAAAACTGCTCATCTCCGTCAATGGCTGTGGCCGCAAATGCTCTCACCCAATCTACCCGATAAATTAGAGGAAGGTTTGACTTTTACCTCTTGGTTAGGTTTAATCCCCGTACAACATCAGGTTTTATTGGCCAATGACCAGTGTTTACGCTTGCTTTTGAGTCAAGGCATCGATGGCTATCACGAATGGTATTGGGGCGATGGTTGGTTACAATCGCGGTTAGAAGGCATTTCCCTCCTTCCCCTCAATCTCGGTCAAACTCTCAGTTTATTGAAATTACGACTATTTCTGAGCAATCAAAAGTAATCAGTGAACAGTAATCAGTAATCAGTGAACAGTAATCAGTAAACTAAAAACTCACATCTGGTAACGGATAACTGATAACTCACACCTGATAACTGATAACTGATAACTGATTAAGGTTGGGTTCCATCGAGACGGATTTCACATTGACGAGCATCGAGGTTACTTAGAGAAGTGTCGTTATAAGTACCTTGTTTAATTATTCCTAGCATAGAAGCGATAACTAGACATTTTTTTTCTTGGTTGGGATAGGGATCGGCGGAGGCATCGGCGGCGGAATATAATAGGATTATCGCTTGATCTTCTGGCGGAGTAAAGGTTAACCCCGGCACATGACCCCGAAAGGAAAACTGTACCCCCGGACTCTCGCCTAGGAAGGGAAAATTCGTCACCATAAATATTCCCTGTGGCAGATTTAGGGAACCCGCATTAGCATTAGCCGCTACTAAACAACCTGCTTCACTGGCGGTTATTTGCGAGTAAACCGTGGGATTATTGCCAGTCGGGTTAGTAAAATTAATCGTGCAATTCCTCCCCAGACGGATAGCTTGTCTTTGGGCATCCTCTAGGGCTGATTGTATAGAATCGGCGGCTTGTTGGACTGTATTGCTATTTAACCAAGCTAATAGATTAGGTAGGGTTAAGGCGGCAAGAACTCCCGTAATTGCCAAAGCTACCAAAATTTCTAACAGGGTAAAACCCTGATTTTTATGGACATTCAAACGACGCATCGGGAATCACCTCAACAGAACTTTTAGCGAGAAATTTTCCTTCTTCTTCGTTTCTTTCGTCTCTTTCTTGAGTTTGATAGTCATTAGCTATTTCACCATCAGCTAACTTCACCTTATACTCTATACGGAGAAGATGGGGATTAGCCGATTGGTTAGTAATATTAAAAGTCCGAAAGAGAGAATAGTTTTTACCGACAATTTCTCGGTTTTCTACTAATTGGGGGTCCGTCGGTATAGGGTTGGGGACGGGAGTATCCGTTAGTTCTCTTCTTAAAGCTGTGGCATAACCCTGATTGATATTTGTACACACATCCGCACTAACATTAGGGTTGGCAGGCTCGGATTTGACATCTAAAGCCGAAGCTAAAAATTTGACATCCTCAAAATCTTCTTGAATCCAAAAGTTAGCTTGAGCTTGTCTTTCTGACCGAACTTTATATAAGGCATCCACTGCCATTAACTGTAGGGTTCCCGTTAAGAAAGCGGTAATAGTTAAAATGGCAATGATTACTTCTAACAGGGAGAAACCTGACTCAGACGATGACAGTTTTAACGGTATCCCCTTTCCTTTTGATTTCACTTCCTAATCCTCCCAAGTTTTTCCTCAAAACTACTGGCTTTTTTTAGCTCTCAACTATAGAGTACCCAGATGATGGGATATTTATAACTCTAGTCAGGGAATTAATTCCCCGCAAACCCTATTGCTCAAGTGAGTCAGATTGTCTAAACTCTCATCCATTTAGCATTGTACACTAATCTATTCTTTGTCTGTGATCACAAGTGGCGATCAAGATCACACTTAACCAGTAATTTAGATACAGTAACAGCTTATCCGCCTAAAATAGCAATTCCTACGCCGATTAATAGAATTAATCCGCCATAAATGACTTCTTGGGGGGGGATTTCACCAAAAATGAACACTCCTAACAGACTAGCGGCAATTGGCTCTAATAAAATTACCATGGTTACTATTATCGGTGCTACCCATCGCAAAGCCCAGTTAAAGCTAGTATGACCGATTAATTGCGGAAAAATCGCCATCATTAACCCATAAACATACACGGATAAGGGATAGCTTTCGTAACCTTGACCGAATAAAAAAATAGAAGGTAATAAAGCTAATCCTGCGGTAGTGTAGGCTACAGTTATATAATTCTTAATATTTAAGCCCTTTCTTTGTGCTTCCCGTCCGAGGAGAATATAACCACTGACGAGAATTGCCCCAATTAAAGCCAAGCTATTGCCCAATAACGGGTTAGGATAGGAACTACTGACATCTCGATGGGCTAAAACAATCAATAATCCCCCCGTTAGAGCCACAAAAATGCCGATAAAGGTTAATTTTGTCGGTTTTTCTCGAAACCACCACCAACCCAACAGGGAAACCCAGAGAGGATTAGTGGTGACTAAAGTGGTGGAAGCGGCGATCGAGGTGTAGGATAGAGAAGTAATCCAAGTAGCAAAATGGAGAGCTAAACAAAATCCTGCCCCCACTGCGTAATAATAGGCTTGAATAGGGACTTTTTGGCGTGATAAGGTCAACCAGTTCGGAATTAGGACAACAGAAGCCAATATCAGACGGGAAGTGGCTAAAAATAAACTAAATGCGATCGTAGCATTACCTACCGCTTTGATCGCTAACCGGATAAAAATTGCCGATGCAGAAACCGACACCACACCGATAGTTAAAATAAAAATAATTTTGGCGTTAGAAGGAGGCAAAATAGGCTACGCTCGCACGATGATCAATGATGTTGTTTACCATTGTCAGTGATCAGTGATCAGTAATCAGTGATCAGGATTCAGGATTCTCCGAGTCGGGAGTCAGGATTCTCCGAGTCAGGAGTCAGGAGATAGGAGTCAGGAGATAGGAGTCAGGAGATAGGAGATTATTTTATTTATTCTCCCCACACCCCACACCCTACACCCCACACCCCACACCCCACACCCCACACCCTACACCCTACACCCCACACCCTACACCCCACACCCCATCACCCATTTACTTTATCTATGGAACTACCAGAATTAAATATAGAGACAATTTGGGCGATTATTAACGATGAAATTGACGACGAAACCGTTAATAAATTGGTTTGGCAAAGTTTAGGTTATCGCTACGATGAAATTCAAGGAAAATGGGATAATAGTCAAGTGGGGGAAGATTGGCGTCGTGAATATCCTGAACCCCCGGATTTTATTGCCAATCGTCCCCCAACAGTAAAATTAACTCGATCGATCTTGCCAGAAAATAAACAATTATTAAAAGATAAATTGGGTTTTACTGGTTATAAAATTGGCCAATTCAATCCCCGCATGACTCGCCGTGCCACCGCCGCTAATTGGTTGTGCTTTTATGGGTTAAAATAGATAAGGAAAGTTATTTTATCAAGCTTCTAGCATGGTCACTATCCCTGTCAAGTCCTCCTCTCATCCCCTAGCTTCCTATATTGATCGTCTCACGGCTGGGGAAGCATTGTTAAAAGATACTCCCCAGAATTTGATTGAGGTAGTGGGTATCCTGAAAAGTTACGGGGTGGTGTTAGATGCTTATTCCAAAAATTTAATTTATATTGCAGAAAATCAGTTTTTGGTTTTTTTCCCTTTCTTTAAATATTTTAATGGTCAAGTATCTTGGCAGAAATTACTCCAACATTGGTGGCATGATCGCATTAATTTTGAGTATGCTGAATACTGTATGAAAGCCATGTTTTGGCATGGTGGGGGTGGTTTAGATAGTTATGTAGATGGTGCCGCTTTTCGGGAAGTGACAGCCAAAGTTATTCAAGCCAAATTTAGGAATAATCCCCTAGTTTTAATTTTAAATAAAGCCTTTCCTGAATTTTTGCCAGAACAAATGCGGATGATGGCCTACTATAGCGGTTTAGGTCAATTTTGGCGAATTATGGCCGATACTTTTTTAAGTTTATCCGATCTCTACGATGCCGGAAAAATTACCAGTATTCCCGAAGTGGTGGCACACATTAAGAAAAATTTAGTCGATAATGCTAGTAAACCAATTGTCTATCAAGTAAAAATCAAAGGACAAACCTATGATCTGATCTCCAAATCGGCAGGATTAACCTTTCTTGCAGATACAGCAATCCCCTACGTTGAGGCGGTTTTCTTTCGCGGAACACCTTTCCCCGGTACAATTTCCTATAATGCCCAAGCCTATCAAATTCCCTACGATCAAGGAATGTTTGCCTATGGTGCTTTGTATGCAGATCCTTTACCCATCGGAGGTGCAGGGATTCCTCCCACACTATTAATGCAGGATATGCGTCACTTTTTACCAGATTATCTGCACGACATTTATAAAAAGAGTTTTCGTCAAGAAGAAGATTTATTAGTGCAGATCTGCGAAACTTTTCAAAAGTCGATGTTTTGTGTAACAACGGCAGCCATTCAAGGATTAGCACCTTACCCTTTAACTACCACAGATTTAAAAGAACAAAAAGCCAATCGCATCTATCTAGAAGCATGGATGAACCGCTTTGTTAAGTCGCGATTAGAAGCGGTAAATCAATAATTATTCTGCCAATAAATCGCTAATTTTTGCAGTCAACAACCCCCTTTACATTTATGTCAGATATTAACGTCCAACTTCAGGATATTTTAGCTCAATTGCAATCTTTAACCGAACGGGTTGCCCTGATCGAAGCGCGTCAGATGTTAGTACCGGACATCGAGCGCTATGGTAAATTACAGCAATTCCTAGCTGAGGGGAACTTTAAGGAGGCAGACGCAGAAACTCTCCGAGTTATCCTCGAAGCTGCCGGCAGAACCCGCGATACTTTAACCCCAGAGGATATGATGCGGTTTCCCGTTAATGTGATTCGGGTACTCGATCGCCTTTGGAAAAATTATAGCGGCGATCACTTCGGTTTTAGCAATCAGGTGAAGTTATATTTTGCCGTCGGGGGTAGTATTAACACCCTGCGGACCCAAGATGCGGAAACGATTAGAAAATTTGGGGAATTGGTGGGATGGCGCGACAAAAATGAGTGGCGTATCGATGATTATGACCACTGGGATTTTAGTCTAGCAGCTCCTCAAGGCTGTTTTCCCGCTCTCTGGTGGAAGTCTCCCTACGGGTTAAAAATGGTGACTTTTTGCTTTACTCGCCTGATAGAGTGCGATTTATAGGTAATGAAAGGGATTATCGGCTATTTTCGGGCTTTATTATCCCCCCAATTTGCCCCCACTGGGATAAAAGTGGCTGTAATAGTGGGGACAATTTTATTGACAATTAACCACGGTTATGCTATAGTGAGCGGCCGTATGACAAGCGATCGCTGGCTGGCGGCATTACTAACTTATCTAGTTCCCTATCTGGTCAATGTTCATGGGCAGTATAGCAGTTATCGCCGTCAACAGTGGCCGAAAAAATCGGCAAAATAAGGCTCTTGGTTACTCTTTATGCTGAATTAGCAGACAAAATGCCAGGATAACATCCTTCTAACCCCAGAATTACTCTAGAATTCTTTGAATTTCTTACGCTAAAGGTTTCTCCCCAAATTTACGGTCGTAGCAGCAGTAAAAATTAGCCCAGAATAAAAAGCTAGGCTTCTAGTATTAGGACTATTTCAGGTTAATGGCGGGAAGCGGATTTGAACCACTGACCTTCGGGTTATGAGCCCGACGAGCTACCAGACTGCTCTATCCCGCGTTGCTTTACCTAGTATAGAACTAAATCTCGGTAAATGCCAAGGAGTTTGTAAAATTACTTTACATTTACCGTCCGACCAGAGGTTAATACTTACGTTCCACGGGGGTGAAATCCTGAATCACCACGGGCATATAGTCGATATCGATGCGGTCGGGGGAATAATAGGCGAGGGTATGCTGAAGGAAATTTTGGTCATCCCGTTGGGGAAAATCTTCGCGGGAATGGGCCCCTCGGCTTTCTTGACGATTGAGGGCAGAGGTGAGGATAATTTCCCCCACCACCATGAGACTTTGTAATTCCCAGGCCTCGATTAGTTCCGTATTCCAGCAATCACCCCTATCATCGAGGTAAATATCCTCGTATTTGCGCTTTAACTCGCCGATTTGTTTAATTCCCTCGCGCATAGTCGCTTCGGTGCGAAAAACGCCGCAATGTTGGGTCATACAGTCTTGGAATTCCTGACGTAGTTGACCGATGCGAATCGTGCCTTTTTTGGTCAATAAAGCGGTGATTTCCTCTTTCGCATCCTGAAGGTAAATATCGGGATTAAAGACGGGAAAAGCGCGTTTTTCGACGTATTTAGCGATCGATTTGCCGGTTCTTCTCCCATAGACCACACATTCTAACAGGGAATTACTGCCCAAACGATTGGCCCCGTGAACAGAGACACAGGAACATTCCCCGGCGGAGAAAAAGCCCTCGCTGAGGGTATCAGCACTTAAGCGAACGCGACCATCGGTATTAACGGGAATGCCGCCCATACAATAGTGAACTGTAGGACGTACAGGCATCGGTTCCTCTACCGCATCGACACCGACGAGACGATGGGCCTCCTCCCAACAGAAAGGAATGCGACTCATAATTTTTTCCCGGCCTAAATGGCGTAAATCCAGATAGACAAAGGGACCCCCGGCGCTACCGTCCAGATTTACCCCCCGGCCGGCGCGAATTTCTAGGGTAATGGCCCGGGAAGTGATGTCCCGGGGGGCCAATTCCATGCGCGAGGGGGCGTAATCTTCCATAAAACGACGACCTTCGCTATTGATTAAATAAGCACCTTCACCCCGGACTGCTTCCGAGATTAAAACACCGACGGGATAGAGTCCAGTGGGGTGAAATTGGACAAATTCCATGTCTTCTAGGGGAATACCCGCTTTTGCCGATAAAGCTAAACCGTCTCCCGTACAGGCGAAATCGTTGGAGGTGGTGTTATAAACGCGACCATAGCCCCCCGTACCGAACATAATTGCTTTTGCCCGGAGGATTTCTAACTGTCCGGTGGCGATTTGGTACATTACTACCCCTTTAGCCGTACCTTCTTCGAGGATAAGACGCAAAACGTACCATTCATCGTAGATTTTTACCTGATTACGGCCTAAATTGCTGACTAATTCGTGCAGCATGGCGTGACCAGTTTTATCGGCGGCGTAACAGGCACGGTTATGGCTGTGACCGCCAAAGGCTCTTTGGGCAATGCGTCCATCTTCGAGACGGGAGAATAACACGCCTAGATGTTCCAATTCGATGATAACTTCGGGGGCTTCTCGGGTGAGGATATCCACCGCATCCTGGTCCGCCAGAAAATCGGAACCTTTGACAGTATCGTAGGCGTGGGCCTTGGGATTATCTTTGGGGTCAACGTTTTGCAGGGCGGCGGCGATACCTCCCTGGGCAGCGACGGAGTGGGAACGAATTGGGTGGGTTTTGGCAACGACAGCAACATCGATAGTCGGGTTGAGGCGTTTGATTTCTAAGGCGGCGCGGCATCCTGCCAACCCACCGCCCACTATAACGACATCGTGTTCTTTCATGGCTGATTTTTCTACGGGCTTCTGTTTCTATGGTGGGGTGAGAATTGCTCCCAAGTGAGTTTTTGTAACCGAGACTTTATATTTCAGGAGACAGCCCTTTCAGTTATCAGTTATCAGTTATCAGTTATCAGATGCGAGTTTTCAGTTCACTGATTACTGTTTACTGATTACTGAACTTGGTATGGTTCGCTCGGGGGGCATAAATCGACTAAATCCTTATCTGGCAAAAAACTTAATTGATGAGTTCGTTCTAGTTCAAAAACAATTGACAAAAATCGCCAAATGTCTTTCTCTATAAGAGTTTCATTCCTTATAACCCTGTCCGTTGCATAAGACAAACTGAAGAACCTCACTGATTACTGATTACTGTTTACTGATAACTGAAAAGTCTTCATAATTCCCAAAAAACAACCCGCGGCAGTTAACCGCGAGTTATTTTTGCTTAAAATCGGATAATTACTGAACGGTAATCGTTCCGACCATACCAGCGCCGCGATGGGGTTCGCAGTAGTAGGTGTAAGTACCCGGTTCGCTGAAAGTGCTTTCAAAGGACTCCCCGGCGGAAAAAGCCAGACCTTTGTGGGATAATTTGCTGGCTTGGGCTTCGGGAACTTTGGCACTATCGAAAACGATGTTATGGGGAGAAAGTTTGTTATTGACCCATTTCACCGTATCTCCTGCTTTAATAGTCAGGGTGGGGGGATCAAATTGTAGTGTACCTGCATCACCGCCCATCTTAACCGTGAAGGTTTCCGCGGCAGCGGCGGCAGTGTTGAAGAAGAAGCTAGAGACGACTAGCGCCACGGTAGCGAGCAATAAACCTAATTTTTTCATGCTTGTTAATCCTTTACACAAGGGAAGATGACAAGTTTGACAGCCTGTCTTTTGACAAAAAAGTAAAAGTTTGCTTTTAACTGTCCCATGGATAATTCTACACGAAGTTTGACAGCTTGTCTTTTGACAAGAAAACCGTTTTTTTCTGACCATGGTTGGGGAATTTCTTGAGAAATAGAGGAGAACCTATCGTGAAAAGATTATTAATTTCCCTGTGCTTGCTCTTGGCTGTGGTTACTTTCGGTATGGCTCGTCCCGCTTTAGCTGATGGGGCTTCGATTTTCAGTGCTAACTGCGCTTCCTGCCACATGGGCGGTAAAAACGTGGTTAATGCCGCTAAAACCCTGAAAAAAGAAGATTTAGTTAAATACGGCAAGGATTCCGTTGAAGCTATCGTTACCCAAGTTACCAAAGGTATGGGTGCGATGCCTGCTTTCGGTGGTCGTCTCAGCGCTGAAGATATCGAAGCTGTAGCTAACTATGTCCTCGCTCAAGCGGAAAAAGGCTGGTAAAAGTTAGTTATCGGTGGCGAGTTATCGGTTATCAGTCTGGTAAGAATTGTAGCGATCGAAATTCTTGGGTCATTTGCTGGCTTAAAATAGCTAATGGTTCATCTCGGGGCAAGGTTGTGAAATTGCGATCGTTTTTCTATATTTTAGGTGCGACGGTAATCATTCTCCTAGGAGTCGCTACAGCCAGTTTTGCTTGGATTCTCGCCGATAGTCCTCTGTCTTTGCTCAAAGGTGGGGTGCTGCGGGAACCCGCGGCGGCGATTTTTGTGCCGAAACAGGCCCCGGTTATGGTATCCTTGCTGGTCAATCCCGAACGTTTGGAGTCTTTTGGTCAATTAATCGCTACACCGGCTAATCGACGACGTTCCCACCAAGAAATTAAGGATTTAGAAAAAACTCTCCTCGGTAAAACGGGATTGAATTATCAAAAGGAAATCAAACCCTGGTTAGGGGAGGAAATTACCCTCGCTGTTACTTCCCTAGATTTTGATCGCGATACCGATAATGGTATCCAACCGGGTTATCTTTTAGCAATTCAAAGTAAAAATAGTGAAAGTGCTAAGGAATTTCTGCAAGCTTCCTACTCAAAACAGGCAGTTTCAGGCAAATTTGACCTAGTTTTTGAAACCTACAAGGGAATTAACCTTATTTATCAACGTCCCTTAACACCGGGAGATAATAATCGTTTTCTCGCTAGTGCCGTGGTGGGGGATACGGTGCTTTTTGCCAATAATATCAAGGTTTTGCGCGAGGCACTTAATAACGTGCAAGTACCGGATTTAAACCTAAAAAATAGCCCCGATTACCAAGAAGCCATAAAAAATATCACTGAACCGCGTATAGCTATTGTTTACAGCAATTTACCCCCGTTATCGGCTTGGATCGCCAATCAACCCGTCCCGGAGAGTCCCGAAGCAAAACAACGATTAGCCACGGCTTTTACCATCAAATCTAGGGGAATAGTCGCTCAAACCGCCTTAATTGGGGTCTTAGGACAGGATAACCAAGCACCAATTTTATCTAGTCCCGTGGGAGCATTATCTTTTATCGGCGAAAATAGCCTTGTAGTCGCCGCTAGTCGCGATTTAAATCGTTTTTGGACTCAGGTAGAGGAGGGGTTAGAAGCAGATAGTCCCCTACAGGAATTAATAACACAGGTCTTAAACCGC
>SFAQ01000002.1:0-12128 GCA_007096525.1 Microcystis wesenbergii Mw_QC_B_20070930_S4
GAGAGTCTTTCATCGAGACTATTGATAAGTTGGTTTCCTAATTGTTTCGACTCGGAGTTAAAACTATCTTGATAGGTTTTCACGGTTTCGATTAATTTTACTAATTCTCCCTGAATGTTAGATAACTTTTCTTGTTCAGTGACTAAGCGTTGCTGATTCTGTTCTAGGATTGTCTCAGATTTTTGATTCAAGTCAGTAATTTTTATTCCTAACTCAACCATAGTTGTCATGGAACGGTGGAAGTCTTGAGTTAAAGAAGCTAGAGATTGAGTTGATTGGTTTAAATCTGTAGTAGAATTAGCGAACTGTTGATGAGCAGTCATTAAATCTGCGGTTGCTTGCACTAACTTATCAGCAAATTGACTACTTTCGATTTTTTCGGAAGCTTCCAGAAAACCTAGCGCACTATCCTGTAATTTTTGAGAAGATTCTTGGACATTTAAATACACTTGTTCTGCTAAATCGTTAGCTCTTTTATTACTGCTGATAATCTCCCCGATATTCTGCTCTAGTAGTGCAGTGGATTGAGTAAATCTCGCTTGAGTTTCTGCTAAACTAGCGGTAAATTTTTCCATATTACCAGAGAAGTTACTTTTTTCAATTAACTCTGATGCTTGTTTAAAAAGCAGTACACTATTTTTTAGTTCCTGAGAGGATTGTGTAAACTCTCGGTTTGCTCGCGTGATAATTGGTACTTGCTCGTTAAGTTCAAAAGCTGAACGCTGAAAAGTCGTCGCACCGGTAGATAAAGTTCCTGCGGTTTCAGTTAATCTATCACAAACCTGGGTGACTAATTTAGCAGTTTCCTGATTACCATCATCAATTTTTTTAGCCACTTTTCCTAAAGAAGATTCTAATACTCTCGTCACATCATTATGAAAGTTAGTCAGAAATGCTTTCTGTGTATCCACCATGCGATCAACCGCTTTATCCAAGCGACTATTCCCTTCTACAGTCGGCTGCAAGATGTTATCTAAATAGTCTTCTAGGGAACTAATTAGATTTACTTTAGCAAGGTTGGTATTAAAGATTAAGTTAATCACAGTCAGCAAAGAACTACAAGCTAAACCAATTAAGCTAGTGATAAAAGCAATCCCCATACTTTCTAGGGGAGTTTTGAGCTTTTCTCCTAAACTTTGCACATCGACATTATTGATATCGATAAGTGTGCTGATTCCCGTCAGATTGAGAGTAATTCCGAAGAAAGTTCCCAACAAACCAAAAGCGAGGAGGAGATTGGGTAACACTCTCACAAAATAATCCCATTTCTCGCAACTGAGAGATTTAGACATGAAAGTAAATTTTTCTTCATGGTATAAACTATCCACCAAAGCTGCGGTATTAACATCATCTAGTTGACCACTAGCTTCCTTAAATCTCTCCGCTAGATTTAGATTAGAGATAATTTTAGGTGAATCCTTGAGACTTTCTCCCTTGATTAAACCCTTGACTTTTTCGGTTGAATCTTGGAGATATTTATAGAGAGTCATCCGGATTCTCACAGCTAAGACGGTGGGAAAAATAACCAAGACTAGAGTTAAAACAATCAGATAGGGGGGAAAAAGGTTAAATAATGCCATGATAGTTATTGGATACCTCGAATTGTGGTTGATAGAGAGAGTTGGGTGTGAATGTTTCCTCAGATAGCAGGGAAAATATTATTAAGATTGCTCAATTTTATCATTCATCAGTAGTGCTAACCTCTGCGGGTAAACTGGGTTGACTACTGTTATTGTTTGTTCCCAGTAAAGTTTGTTGCTTTTGCTGTTGTTTTTCGAGTTTTTTCTGTTCAGCAGCACGTTTTTCTAGTTCCATTTTCAGTTGATTAACAAAACGGGTGATAATTCCTTCTTTTGCCTCCTGTTGAGTATTTACATCTTGTCCAGCTACCTTATCTTTGTAGCGATAATTGGGGTGATAGGAGGGTAAATTTTTGACATTGTTGACAAAATCAATACAGTTCTGGCGATAATCACCCTCGTTAGTAAATAATAGAGGAGGATTAGCCAAAATCTCATTTTTTGCCTGATTAAGCAGTATCTGTAAAGCAGTTTCCATGTCTTTACGAGACGCAAATTGTTCTAAAGCAAGTCGCCAATTACCGCTAATATCAATGATAGACTTATTGTTAAATAAATCGCCTTCGATGACTAATTGATAAGTATCATCTTCCTCATCGTATTCTAGTAAACCGAGAGCAATTGCGGGATAGAAAATAAACTCTAATTCCTCAATTAACTTGGCAGTTGGTGGGATAATATCAGCAAAATTTATCGTGTAATCATTGTGTAAAATGCTGATTCTCTTTTGGTCTTGATAGATTTTTTGCAACCCAGATAAATCAGTAATTATTCTTAGGGGAAACCCACCAAACTCGTAGGTAATTAGGATTTCTTCGTCCGTTTGAATTGATTCAAAAGAAGTACCCCGATTAATATTTAAATCAGATTCGAGAGTCTTCATGAATCTTTGCATGGTGGGTGAATTATCGTCCTTAGTCCCAATTAGTAATGCTTTATCTGTATGCAAGCGATAGTAAGCATCATTAACATTTATCGGTAACATTAAATCAGCTTCTCGCAGAATTTGCCCCAAGCGTTCAGGAAAATCATGGGGTTTATATTGACCCATAAATCGCTTAATTACTGCATCAATTTTATTAGTGCTTACCGATTGAAACTGCTTCTCGATTGTTGCTGTTAGGGTATCCTTGAGAGTCTCATTATCAATTGCAAAGGATTGACTAAATAAACTGAATAGTGAAGCATTATAGCCTAAATTATTGGTGACTTTTTGGCTAACGGAAACGTATTGAGTTCGGGAGTTACTGTCAGGGATACAGTTATCAATATTCTCCTCTGGAAAAATACCTTCCCCAGTCATCTCATCGAGATTTAACTGCATTAACTCCTGTTCGTATTTATCGTATTCTGCGATTAGCTGATATAGGGTTTCTTTCAGTTGTTGTATCTGCAGCATTCGACTAGAAATATGCTTGAGAATCGCTTCGACAATCTTTCTGGATTCCCCATTGATGCTGAAATTAAAGTTATGCTGAATTAATTTTTGCACGCTTTGAACGTAGTCTCTTAACTCAGCCCTAATTTTCTCGCTATTGGCATTTTTATTAAACATCTTGAAGACAGACTTTTTCCCGTTTATATCTTCGAGAGTTTGTTTGACATTTCGCCAAATGTTATCAATTTTTTCTGAGGAATGAAACCCTTTACTATCCTGAGATAATTCCTCTAGATTCCCCTTGTAGGTATTAATCTGTACTTGTAAAGCGACCAAAAAAGATAGGCTATTTTCCAAAGAAAATTCTAAGCTATCAGGATTAAGAATAATCTCCAAAAATTGGTCAATATCTGACTTAAATTTTTCGATTAACTTGGGTTGAGTCTGTTGGGTCAGAGTTAACCAGATTCCGCGACTGCTATCGGTTTCTCCCCCTTGTACTTTGCGAAACTCTTTTTCTAGGGATTGCTTGACGGTTTGGGGTAAATTCTCCAAATCTTGACTATTAGATATTTCTTCCTCTAGGGAATTTTTCCAAGAGGTTAAAGTCTTAGAAAAAGTTTTATTATTCTCTAGGGTTGCTTCTTCCAATCTGACAGTAAAATAATCCTTATTACCTTGGGTTCTCCAATTAGCTAGAAACTTACTTAATAAATCTTGTCCACTGGGACTTTGACCATATCCCTCTAACCAAAATTTAATTAATTTGAGACTAAAACGATTGAGACCAATCTGCACAATTCGGTCGCGAGTAAAATAAATCCTCGCTAGTCCAAAGGACATATAACCTTGACACATATTAAAAGGATGATTATCTTTTTGAATCATCGGGTCTTTATAATTATCCCGATTGCTTTTGATGCGAGGAGATAACTCATCGGCAAAATCCAAGAAAATCTTGTAAGCAATGACATTACATAATTTACCTTTGTTATCAATCCGGTAATCTCCCACAGTGCGATTAGAAACTAAGTAGGCAAAATCAAAAGGAGAACGTTTTTCATCAATGTTGACGAAATTTTGTTGATCATAACAGGCTTGAAAGGAATTACTTTCATTGGTATAATGGTCTAACTCTTTCAAAGCTGCATAGGTATTAGCTCTCATAATTGCCCCATCACCATAAAGTTTAGGACTAACTACCAAATAACCAAAGGATGTGTATTCGGTGGTTTGTTGTAAAATATGACGCAAAGTGTAGGCCACATCGAGGAAAATACCGCTACCAGTTCCCCCACACAAAGAACCGACAATAAAGACATTTAAACCCTCTTGGACATTAAAACTTTGACCGTTAACTTTACCGCTAAACATAAAGGATTCATAACCAGAAGTTCGTCTTTGGGCTGCTTCAATTGCCTCCTGAATTTTTTGATAGTTATGGAAGAAAGCTAAACGACCGACGGGACGAATACCTCCCGCACCATTTTCAATGGCAGTTATTTGTTTTTTTAGTCTTGGGTCTAACCAGCTTTCAATATGGGAAAAGGGACTTTCAAAAAGGGTTTTGTGTTCAAGTTCATAGGTGAGATTGTTAACATCCTGAGCATTCATATTAATAAATACTCTTTCAGCAGCTGATAAAAGAATTTCTTCCCCGTGATAGCTATTTCCAGTGGGTAGGCCAGAACCATTGAAAGCGTTTTTGTCTGTATCAATATGAACAAAACTGACAATGGGTAGGTTAGATAACTTCCCGTATTTATCAATAATAAAGCGACGAATTCTCATTAACACATCTCGACCAGTACCACCTAATCCGATGATAATTGTCCGTTTGATAGCGCGGGTTTGACTGTTGTTAGCCATAGTTTAAATCTCCTGAGTTATTTTTTGCTAATCTGAATTTCTAGGTCGAAATCTTGATTGTTATGCCGATAAGTTAAGGTCAAGTAATTTTTATCTATTTTCACCTCCTGAGTTAGTTGATTACCTCGATAAAAAATCTCTGCTTGTTTGGTAGGTTTCAGATATAACTGATTGCCGCGTCTTTCTAAATAGCAGCGAATTTCTTCCCCAGCACGAGAAAAGGTATTCTTATTATATTCTTCACCACCGATGTTAATTCTTCCGGATGTTTTTAAAATATATCTTTGGGTTTCATCTTCATCCTGATAAGATGAGACTTCAATAGTCCAAGCAGTATTTAACCGCCACCAGTAACGAATTCCAAAAATACTCGCTACTATTCCCCCAATTCCCGTTAATGTAATTACCAATGCTGGCAACCATAACTGACTGAAGAGATAAGGATTAATCAAGCAGGTTTCTTGTCCTCCCGGCGCGGGAGTGCAGAACTCCTGTGCTGTGGGAGCAATATCGACAACTGATAGTTTATATTTATTGCCGTTAGTGGCAGTAATTTCTTGAGTTCTTAGATTAATTGGTAGGGAATTAAGCCAGTTTTGTCTTTGCAAACTTTCGGGAGAATTAGCAAGACGAAAAGGGCTATTTTTTGGGGTTTCTATCCACTGTTGTGAAGTAATCCCCGCAGCAGTAGAAAGGGGTGCATCGGTAATCCAAACTACCGACTGGGGTTTGATAGCTTGATTGGCAGTTAAACGACACTGATTTAAGCGTGCCAGTCGAGTATAAACGTGCCATTCTGCGCGCTGAATATCGGTATTTTTAGCACTTTGGCTAGATTGCCAAGGAATCGCTTTTAAAACCGCATCTATATCTTCCTGACTGCGAATTAAAATCGGTTCTGCAATCGGTTGGACATTATCAGCAAAGGGAACTAAATAAACGGAATCGTTATTTTTTAAACTATCGCGAATAATTTGACCGAGGCGCGTGCGTCCTTCATCATTAAAGTTAACACTACCGGTAAGATCGATCGCTAGGATAACATCTCGTCCCTGCCAACGAGCCACCAAATCTAATCCCAGTTTTTGCCAATCGGTAAGCGATTCCCCGGTAGATACCGTTAAACAGTCAGCACTTTTCATCTAGCCTTGTCCAAGAGTGAAAAATTGAGCTTGTCCCTATTCTTCCGCCATTGTACTAAAAAATTAATACTTCTTAAAAGTTTTTTTCGCTTTTATTCTCGACTTGCCCTAGGTCATTGTCAATAGTAACCATAGATTAAACTAAATTTTAAAGTTAAGCTGCCCGTGCATTTAAATTGCTTGTTGAGATAAGGCAAGAGGTAACAGTAAAGGGATTGGGGGAGATTCAGAGGTTAAAATGTGTCTTAGCTTAACATCTAACCACCTAATCCTAATTCTCGTCTGAGCAATTGAATTGATTTATCCCCAATATAATTATCACTACAGATAATTTCTGGCAGACGAATTAAGTCCGATCGCACTTCATTAATTAGATTTTTAATTAAAGTATAACTCGCTTGATCGCTGATAATTGTCTGGGAAGTTCTGGCTAAAACTTTTAACTTATCCGTTTCATGAATTTGGGCAGACATAACTAATAAATCATCGCCCCGTAAACTATGAATTAAAATTTCGGCCACCTTAATAATACCGGTGCTAATGCTGACAATCCCCAAACGGCTATCGGTGGGTAATTTTTTGATTAATGCCAATTCCTTGCTGTAATCGTAGATATCGATGGGAATGACTCGTAGGTGAAAAGGAGCGGCAATTTCCTCCGCTACACTGATAAAATAGCGACTGGTGACAACAGTGGCAGATTTAGTATTGGCTAAAACTTGGGCTAAATCCTCCATTGCCACTAATTGGACGGGAATTTTGAGGGATTGCTCTAATTCTCTCAACATTAGTTTTCCTGCACCCAAATCGTGACGGGGAATGGTGACAAGAACTTGAGAACTACACTGCGATCGCCAATCGATTTCCGCCAGTAATAACTCGCGAATTTCCTCTAAAGTTAAACCTTGAGCGAGAAAACTAGCCAAACTCTGGCTAATTAGTCGGCCTATTTCTGGATTTTGTTCCAATAGGGGCGAACCCAATAAATTATCGTTTTCATGTCCGCGAGCCTTGACATAAATCCCCGAACCTGCTATGGATTCCACTAACCCATCGTCTTCCAGTTGTTGATAAATTTTACTTATCGTATTACGGTGTAATCCCGTGATCATAGCTAGTTGACGGGTACTAGGTAAACGATGGCCCGGTGGATACTGACGAGAGGCGATAGCGAAGCGAATTTGGTCAAATAATTGCTTAGAGGCGGGTATTTCACTGTCTGGCTGGATTTGGAACTGCATCGGATCACTTCGCTCACAAACTACTTTCGCTGATGCCCATTCTATCATTAGACCTCCTGCAACAATCGGACATCTTCCCTGATTTGAAGGGTTTCCGAGGCAGTATTCAGGAGCTAAAAGTAGAAAAAACCAAGATGTTACTTATTTAAGCTAGAAAAGCCACTTTTTTGCTGAAAAATAGTTAAAACAATAATTTTAATCCGTCCCCGAAATCCTACTCATGGGGTAGATAGTCAACAGCTGATTAAGGGGATTGATCCTCGTGGAGAAGTTTTAAGCGATCGCTCAAGGTTTTGGTTAAGCGGACAGTTTCCCGTTTTAGCGAATTTTGTTGATAATCAAGCACATTAATCCCTTGACCGATGTTTACTGTCGCTTCGCTTCCCCATCCGGGGTAAGGCTGATTATAACTAATGCTTACCGGTAAAATCTTGATATCTGCATCGGGTTTCATCGTCTTAACTTCCAACGCGATCCGCGCTACCCCCGGTTTAAGAGGATGAACCACTCGATCGCGATAGATACCCCCTTCCGGAAAAATCGCCACCATTTCCCCCGCGGCCAAAAGTTCGACGCTATGGACCAGACTACCCATACCGGGGTGATCGGTGTTGACGGGAAAACCCCCCAAACGTTGGATAAACCAACCTTGTACCCCTTTCATCTCGTTAGCGGAAACCATAAAGCGCAAATCGCGTCTAGTAACTAAGCGCCCCACCGCGTAGGGTAAAATCAGCGCATCCCAACGAGAACGATGGGTAGGTGCAAGGATGACACCCCCCGTTAGAGGAATATTTTCCTGGCCCGTAACCGTTATTTTGCTGAAAAAAGCTGGTAAAACTAGATAATTTCCCAGAAAATAACAAAAGCGAATTAAACAGGGATTAATTCGGGAATTGACAGCAGAACTTTTTCTAATGGGGAGGGACTCGTCAACGATAGTGCTTTGAGACATCCGATTGTTAGGAAAGATCAAGACTTTCTGACCATTTCTACTTTAGAGTAGTTGTCTGGGGGTCGCCATCTTGTCCTGACCAGTTCGGCAATTGTCTTGGGGGATTAATAAACCTCTTGCATAATTAATTTTTCAGGGTTCAAAAACGGCAAAAATAAGGATTAAATGGCATAAAGTTTGTAAATAGACCATTTAACTGATTATTATTCATTCTTAATTCTCCTGACTACTGACTACTGGCTACTGACTCCTCACCTTAACAACAATTTTTGATTTTTACCAGAGGTCTAATGGTTAAGATTGCGGTTCTACTCCCGATCCTACCGGTGCGATCGAGTTTAATTGCAAAGAGGGATGATCTTCTTTCACTTGCTGTAAATTCCACTCATTTTTGAATAATAAGACAGGACGACCCCAATAATCTTTGACAGTTAAAGTATTAAAGAGTTTACCGGCTTTTTCTAAAGCGGCCCAACCCCCGGCTACCCAACGGGCTAAACTATAGGCTAGGGGTTCGAGGGTAGTTTCGACTCCGTACTCGCTTAAAAGACGGAATTGCACCACTTCAAACTGTAATTGACCGACAGCGGCTAAAATCGGGTCGCGTTTAAATTCATCGATCGAGGATAATATCTGTACGGCCCCTTCTTCCTGTAATTCCGAGACTCCTTTTTGAAACTGTTTGAACTTGGAAGGGTTAGGATTTCTGAGATAGGCGAATAATTCCGGAGAAAAACAGGGAATACCTTCGTATTCGAGCTTTTTACCCATATAAATCGTATCACCGATCGCAAAGACCCCGGGGTTATTCAATCCGATCACATCTCCGGGATAAGCTTCTTCTATAACTGCCCGATCTTGGGCAAAAAGTTTCTGAGGACGGGATAAACGGATAGTTTTACCAGTTCTAGCGTGATTTACTACCATATCCTTCTCAAATTTCCCCGTACATACCCGCACAAAGGCCACCCGGTCCCGATGTTTGGGGTCCATGTTTGCTTGCAGTTTGAAGACAAAACCGGTGAAATCGGGATAGGTGGGATCAAGGACACCGAGGGAGGAATTGCGTCCTCTGGGTGGCAATCCGTAGTCGAGGAAGGATTCTAGGAATAATTTCACCCCAAAATTGGTCATGGCGCTACCAAAAAAGATCGGGGTCATTTCTCCTGCGTGGACTGCTGGCAAATCCAATTCCGCTCCCAATTCCGAGAGCAGTTCTATATCCTCTTTTAACTGGTAATACAGGTCTTTTTCGAGATAATCCTCAATTTTGGGGTCGCCAAGCTCGATCACGGTTTCCTGCGCCTCCTGAGAGCCGTGGGAGCGACGTTCAAACAGGTGTATGGTCTGGGTAGCCCGATCGAAGACTCCCCGAAAGCGATCGCCAATTCCGATCGGCCAATTGACGGGATAGGTTTGTAATCCTAATTCTCGCTCGATTTCGTCCAATAAATCCAGAGGCTCGCGGCCGGGGCGATCCATTTTGTTAACAAAGGTAAAGATGGGTAACTGACGCAGTTTGCACACTTCAAAGAGTTTTCTGGTTTGGGGTTCCAAACCTTTGGCCGCGTCGATTAACATCACCGCATTATCGGCAGCGGCTAGGGTACGATAGGTATCTTCGCTAAAATCTTGGTGGCCAGGAGTATCGAGGAGATTAATCTGAAAATCACGATAATCGAACTGTAAAACCGTGGAAGTAATCGAAATTCCCCGTTGTTTTTCCATTTCCATCCAGTCGGAGGTGGCTTTGCGTTGGTCGCGTCTTGCTTTGACTGCACCCGCTTGATGGATTGCACCCCCGTATAGTAACAGTTTTTCGGTCAGGGTGGTCTTTCCTGCGTCAGGGTGGGAGATAATGGCAAAATTTCGCCGTTTTTCCAAGACAGCTTCGCTGGTTTCTAGTTCTTTTTCAATTTCGGTCGTCATTCTAATTTCGATCGCTTTCCTATCTTTCTATTCTAGTTTAGCTGGGGAGTTAGATATCTTTATGGCTCTGATTCTAGGTTAAACTCAATACGGCTCTGTAAAACCATTTCTGCAATTACCGCTCCTCCTTTACCTTGAGCTAAAACCCGATCAAAACGATTGATTAATTCTGGAATATTGATCACTTCCTCCACAGATTCTAGATATCTTTCGACAATTGCCCTGATCTTGTATCTTATCTTAGCTTGCTCCGCAACTTTTTCTAAAATTTCCTCGCAAGTCTGCTCGGTTTTAACCACAAAAGTAATGGGATATTTTTGCACTTTATCAATATCTAAGAAATATTTATCAGCATCGATTGTTTCCGTCACTTGAAAAAATCGTCCTAGGGGTTTCATGACAAAATCTATCCCCCCATCATTGGCATTTGTTCGACCAGTTTTATATAAAAGTAAGTATTCAGAGTTTAACCGATCGGGCGACCATCCCCAATATATTTTCTGTTCCCCATAATACTCTTTAAGAATTGCATAACTGACAATCTCAAAAACTCTAGCATCAATGTTGGGTCTCAGTAAACTCCGAATAAATTCAATGGCTCTCTGGGGGTCTTGCTGTTGAATATCAATCATCTGTTGACAATAGCTGATAAATTGATTAAATGCTTTTTGTCTTGTTTGCACATAGGCATCAATTATATCTATAATGATCGGCGCAATATTAACTTGATTACCCTCTAGAGAAACCTTAATTATATTCTCATTAATCCAGTATATATTGGTTTTAATATCTCTAATTATCGGCAGATAAGATAAAGTGGGAAAATACTTTTTAAATTCCTCATTTAATCGATGATTGAGAGCATGATTTTGTAATTTATCGCCAAAAGGAAGCTGCCTTTGCCTGCGAAAAAGTGTCATATACTGAGCGCCTTGATACTCTTCGTATCCATCCTTAAGATGAAACTCATTATTAATATAGTCTTCCACTAAAACATAAATAGCATAATGATTAGCCAATCCTGCACGGGATTTAGAACCGCGATTGGCGGCTCTAGTTTTAATGTTCAAATATTGCAATAACTCACTAGCATTTAAAATGCTATTTCCCTGATTGGGAAAGTAATTATCGATAATTTTAATAATTATCTTGGTGAATTCATGCTTTACTATCGACATCGAAAAGACTCTCCTGTACAAAGTTAGATTCTTGTTTATTTTCGCTTTTTCTACTGTAGCTTTTTTGAGGAGGGAGTAACTTTTCTCCCTTGTATTCTTGCCATCCGAGAACCCGTCGAAGACCAATTTTTAAATACTCCTCTTGTAATTCTATACTAATAGAAATTCTTCCCAAGCGTTTAGCTACAGCAGCAGTTGTAAAAGTTCCTGCAAATGGATCAAGAATAATTCCATTTTTATTAGTGCTGGCCAGAATAATTCTTTCTAGCAATGATTCAGGTTTTTGTGAGGGATGATTTTCGTATTCATCCATGCGATATCTTACCCTAGGGAAATACCAGACATTGCCCGGTACTTTCTCTGTATTGTATTGACTGGGAATCGCTTTTCTATAATCAATTAGTTTTCGTTTTGCTCCAGTTTTTGCTTCTATCTTAATATCCTTTGAATTAAAAGTGTAATTATTTTTATCTTTGACACAATGCAGTATTGGTTCATACATAGAACCAAAGTATTTTGTTGCTTGTACTCCTGAACTATCATAATGCCAGATAATGCGACTAAGAATCGTCATTTTTTGTCTTAAGTAAAGATCAAAGTAAGGCATTGCTTGAGTGCTGGCCATAACATATAATGTTCCCTGGGGTTTCAAGATGCGAAGGCAATGATCAAGAATTTGGTTTGCCCAATTTATATAATCATTTTCCGATTCCCATTTGTCGTAAAAATCGGCAAAATAATTAGGGGTCGAGAAGGTCGTCACCGACCTCCCCTCCCATTCAGAACCGTGCATGAGACTTTCACCTCACACGGCTCCTAGTTTGACTGTTCCTTTGTTAAGGATACAGCTTGACTT
>SFAQ01000020.1:0-5294 GCA_007096525.1 Microcystis wesenbergii Mw_QC_B_20070930_S4
ATTAGACGTGGAGGGAAACACGATATTTACCATAATCCAGATACTGGAAAAACAGAACCAATTCCCAGACATCGAGAAATTAATGAGCGATTGGCTAAAAAGATTATCAAAAGTCTTACAGGCGACAGATAAATTCACAGTGCGAATCAAACAAGGCTACAAGGAAGCAAAGGATCTATGGAAAAATGATTACTATATGATTTAAAAAAGAGCAATCATATCGTTTCGTAGTTTCGTAGGTTGGTTGAGGAACGAAACCCAACAAATCCACCAGTTATGCTTTGTTGGGTTTTCCTTTGGTCAATCTAACCGACAAGGGAGATTATGCGCTAGAATAATCAATATTTATTATGCAGTATCGAAGGGCAAAAATTGAGGGAGGAACTTACTTTTTTACTCTTGTCACTCACAAGCGTAAAAAATTCTTGTGCGAACCGGAAAATATCTCCCTCTTGCGAGAAGCATTTCGCTACGTTATGCAACGTCACCCATTCACAATCGATGCCATTGTCATTTTACCCGACCACCTGCACTGCATTTGGACTTTACCCGAAGGTGATGCCAATTTTTCCACTCGTTGGCGTTTAATAAAAAGCTATTTTAGTCGTAACTGCGATTCACAATATCACGGAAAAATGAATACTTCGAGAGAGAATAAAAAAGAACAAACTATCTGGCAAAGACGGTTCTGGGAACACTTAATCAAAAACGAGCAAGATTTCATTTGTCATGTAGATTACATCCATTATAATCCCGTAAAACATCGATTAGTTAATGCTCCTTCGGCTTGGGAATATTCCAGTTTTCACCGTTATGTTCAACAAGAAATCTATCAGATTGACTGGGGTGCAAATGAAGAAATCATCTTTCCGGTGCAGGTTGGCTATGAATAGAGCGATCGCATCGTTTCCTAGGTTGGGTCATCGGAACGAAACCCAACAGCCAACACCTAAATCTGTCTGAATCTTTTTGTTGGGTTTCCTTGGGTCTATGGTTGGGTTTCCTGACTACTGTAGAGTCCGTAGGTTGGGTTGAGCGAATAAATAGGTTAAAGAAAACCTCTCAATTCTCAGGAAAAGCGAAACCCAACACCCAACACCTAAATCTGTCTGAATCTTTTTGTTGGGTTTCCTTGGGTGTATGGTTGGGTTTCGTGCCTCAACCCAACCTACGGTAGTTTCTTTGGGTTTATTGTTGGGTTTCCTTACGTCAACCCAACCTACGGTAGTTTCTTTGGGTTTATTGTTGGGTTTCCTTACGTCTATCGGCTAGACAAGGAAAAAGCGATCGAGGATTTCCGACAAGCCGCCGAACTGTTCCGCCAGCAAGGGAACGCGCCAGCACGCGAAAAAGCCCTGCAATTCCTACGGCAATTAGGCGCGGTCTAGATACTCGATCGATTTTGAATCTCACCCCGAAAAAAGCGATCGATCTTACAGCAAGATTTCTAGCGCTAGGGTGAACCCCGGAACCACATCTTCCCCGCTTAAAATCGCGTTCTCGGGATAACAGGTAATCGTCCCGTCCTGACGGTAGACGAAAGCCTGTTTATTGTGGCGATCGATCAACCATCCTAACTTCACCCCGTTCTCCCGATACTCCTCCATTTTCCGCTTTAACTTGGATAAACTATCGGTTTTAGAACGGATCTCGATCACGAAATCCGGCGCGAGATCGAGAAATTCATCCTCCCTTTCCTGCCAACCGGACGGTAAACGTTCTCTCGCCACGAAAGCCACATCGGGAGAGCGTACCGCGCTATTGGCCAGTTTAAAACCGCCGCTAGAACTAAATACCTCTCCTAACCCGTTCTGTTCGACCCAGTAGAGCAGGCGAGCGCCGGCTTTCAGTTCTCGATTCGCTGAAATACTTCCGATCGGGGGCATAGTGACTAACGTTCCATCTGCATTGCGTTCAAAGCCTAATTCCGGGTTCTGACAACTGAGGCGAATTAATTCCGCATCAGTAATCGTCGGGGATTTGCTTACCATATTGCATCAAAAAAAACAAGTATTTTTCACTAAATGATAACAAAGCGATGCCGATTGCCGCGCTTTTTCCTTTTGTACCCGAAAGGAAAAAAAATTGATCGCCCTATCCTGCATATTCCCAAAAAAGCAACCGATGAATTAGGTAGAAGCTCAAATCACCCTCACCGAGGAACTACCCATGAAATCCTTCGCCCTTCTCACCACCGTCAGCCTAATCGGCCTCTCCACCCTCGCCACTGTTCGCCCCGTCATCGCCCTAGAAGGCCGACAACCAGCCGAAACCCTGATCACTCAAGCGAACTACCAAGAAGCGATCGCCTACTTTAACCGGGGAATTAACTACATCCAACAGGAAAAATATGATCTCGCCCTCGCTCAATTCACCAGAGCGATCGAACTCGATCCGGACTATAGCGAAGCTTACCTCAGTCGGGGCATGATTTACACGATTCGCGAACAATGGCGACCGGCGTTTCAAGACCTGAACACCGCGATCCGACTAAACCCCCGCGCTGCCTACGCTTACCATTTCCGCGGATACGTCCACCTCGCATTTAACCAGAGACAAAATGCGATCGCCGATCTAACAACGGCCGCGGAATTATTTCGCCAGCAGGGAAACACACAAATGTACAACAGCGCCATAGAAGCACTACGGCAATTAGGCGCGTAAGTTCAAACGGAGAGCGATCGCTCTCCCCCTTTAAACTTTTGTGAAAAAAGCAACCTGAGGACTTAAAACTCGATCGCATAATTGGGAAAAACCCAACGATAACATCCTTGCCAGCAGCCCCCGACTAAAGAGGAGTCAACCCGATGAAACCAATTACTTTCACCCTATCGGTGCTACTGGCCACCACTGGCCTACTGGTTCAACCAGGAAACTTCCTGATGGAAAACGTTCCACCCCTCCTCGCCCAGGAGCAGACCGCTTCTAGAGTCTATCAGAAAGCCAGCCCCGCCGTCGTCACCGTCAAAAATGGCAGCGGCCACGGTAGCGGCTTTCTCGTCAGTCCCGACGGTATCATCATTACCAACGCCCACGTTGTTGCGGACGGACCGCGGGTGGTGACGGTGAAATTTTCCAACGGACAGCAGGCCTCGGCAGACGTGATCGGCTTCGCTAAAAATGGCGTGGATTTAGCCGTCCTGCGGATTTATAACCGCCAAAACCTGCCCTATCTTCCCCTGGCCCGTCCGAACTCCGCCAAAGTCGGCGAAAGCGTTTTCGTCATCGGTACACCCCTAGAAGAAGACTATCAAAATACCCTCACCCAAGGGATTATCAGCCGCCTCGACCCCCAGAAGGGGCAAATTCAACACAGTGCCAATACAAACCCCGGTAATTCGGGAGGTCCGGTGTTAAACTCTCAGGGACAAGTAGTCGGCGTACATTATCAAGGCGATAACCAAAGTTTAGTTTATAACTCCCAAGGAAAGCCGATCGGCTATACCAAAAGTGGCATTAATTTTGCCATCTCCCTCGATCGCCTGCAAGCTTTCCTGAAGGCAGTGGAGCGAGGGGATGTCTCTTCCGTCTCTACCCTGGCTAGGGGGAATCAAGAGCAGCCCATCCTCAGCCTTGCCCTCAACGGTCAGGCAATCCAGGGCGAGTTAAGGGAAGGCGATGCTCAGTTGCAGGATGGCAGCTACTACGACCTCTATCAATTTCAAGGTCGCGCCGGACAGAGAGTTGTCCTAGACATGAGCAGCCAACAGATTAATCCCGTCTTGACCTTGTACCGCGTTGTTAAATCCTCTGAGGGGGAGAAATTCGAGAAAATAGCGGACAACGACGATCGCGCTCCCGGGGATTTTAACGCTCGACTCGTAACCGAATTACCCACCGATGGAGTTTATATCCTAGTGGCCAACTCTCGCGAAGGGGGTGAATCGGGTCGCTACACCCTCAACGCCGCCGCTAACCCTTAAATAATCCCATTTTGACCCTAATCACGATTCTAATCCCTATTTTCTGAGGAACTATCCCTATGAACTCTAGATATATTTCCCACCGTCTCGCTTGCGTCGGCCTCCTCGCCACTGTCCTCCTCGGTGGTATCGCCCCCGGTTTCAGCCAATCGACCACCCCGAATCGCGTCACCTTCTTCTGTAAAGAGGTGTTCGATCGCGCATCGGGAAGCAAGATCCCCGCTACCCTCGCTTGGATTCCCGAAAGGAACGGCAATGTGCGGATTATCGGCTGGAAATCGGAATATTTCTCCAAACGTTCCCCGGTTCGTTGCGAGGAAGTGACGCAAAAATTCCAGAAAGCCTACGATGAAGGGCGTTTTAACTATCTCACCACCGGCCGGGTGAAAGGATACCCGATTATCTGCGCGATTTCCCGTACCGACGACCCCTGCGACGGCAATAGCCAACTTTTTACCCTCAAACCCCACGACAATCCGGATTTAGTCTTACAACAACTCATGGACATCCTAGAGGGGAAAACCTCCGATATGCTCCTCCAGAATTCCGGAGGTAAAACCTTGGTGTCAATGAGGGAGTTTTTTGCCAAAGTACCGCTCGCCGATCGCGACGCACCCTGTGATACGAGATCGGCTGGCCCGCAAAATAATTGCGTTCCCACCCGCTAGAATTTTCGCTGTTTTATCCCGAATTTCCCCATAATAACCATGTTAAAACCCTTTCCCCTACTCCTAAGCCTCCTACTTCTGCCCGTCGTACCGGTTAAAGCGATATCCCCTTTCTCTCACCCGGCGATCGTGGCGGAAGACAGTCCAGACGCGCAGATCGAGCGATCGATCCGTCAAGTCACCGTTCGGATCACCAGCGAGACAAATCGGGGATCGGGAATCATTATCGGGAAAAAAGGCAGTATATACCTCGTTTTGACCAACGCTCACGTTATCCGCGGCGCGACCACCCTACAGATCCAAACCTACGACGGCCAAACCCGCACAGCCTCGATCGCGCCGAATTCCCTTTTAAAAGATAAAGATATAGCCCTGCTAGAGTTTAGCGATACCAGGGATTATGCGATCGCCACCATCGCGGAGTTTACCATCAATCAAAACAGCATCGGTTTAGAAGTGGTGGCTGCGGGATATGTTGCCGAAACGGGACCACCGATAACGGGAAAATTGAACAAACAAGCGATCGACCCCTCCGGGAGGGCTACAGCGTCGGTTATAGTGGCGATATCGTGCAGGGAATGAGTGGCGGCGGCATTTTTGTCGAGGGGGAGTTAATCGGCATTAACGGGCGATCGGCCTATCCGATTCTCTCTAACTACATCTACGAAGACGGTACAAAACCCACAGACGCAGAAATCCAACA
>SFAQ01000021.1:0-8525 GCA_007096525.1 Microcystis wesenbergii Mw_QC_B_20070930_S4
GTGAGCAGGGTGGGGATCATGATCACACCGAACCAACCGATGTATAAACGGTTGTTGGTGCTGGTGATCCACTGACAGAACTGCTCCCACAGGGAAGCGCTCTCGCGCTGTTGTAGAGTGGTGGTCATTGGTTTATGAGTGCGACTTGAATGATTGATGATGTTCTCATCTTAAGGGTTATGTAACAGTTTGTAAAGAAGTTTGATGATATTGTTACTTATGCTATTGATAAGTTTAGCTGATATTAGAGGGGGGAAAAATAGAGAGTCCTTACTCATCGGGAAGTTTTAGCATTGGCAACAGATGAGGCTATTTTTTGAGGACGGGGAGCTATGTCACCGGCAAGGCAGCCTTTCTTGCACTTCATCCCTGGAAGTAGAAACACCTTTTCAGTTAAGTACCTAAGCAAAATTAATTACACATATCTAACCCCCTCTTGCCTTTTGCCTCTTGCATGAGTGCCTATCTTTACTAGGAAATTAATTTTGCACGACTACTTATCAGTGAACAGTTATCAGTCCGGCTCTTTGATAACTGTTCACTGATAACTGGTAGCGGTGCTACAATTAAAAGAAAAAGTTTGCTCCAAGAAAACCATGCAACTAGAAGAATACTTTGAAGTTTTTGCTCCAGATGACATCCGCATTAAAGGACATCGCATTGGGATTGAGGATGTTATCAACTACCATTTAAAAGGTTATACTTCCCAGCAGATTCTCCAAGAGTTACCCACCTTAAACCTAGAGAAAATTTACGCTACTCTCACCTATTACTATCAAAATAAGACCCTGATAGATGCTTATCTTCAGCGCCTCCGTGACTGGCAGGAAGAACAATACCAGCAGTGGTTAAATACCGAGCCATCCCCCCTGATTCAACGCCTAAGACAACTAAAACTAAAACGGAAACAGCAAGAACTAAACCTCGCATGAAAATCCGGTTTTTGTTAGATGAAAACTTATCCCCAGACCTCAAAATATCTCTGTTGCGATTGAATCCTAATCTCGATATTTTGCGAGTAGGTGAACCCGATGCACCACCACTGGGAACTTTAGACCCAGAAATCCTAGATTATGTTGCGTCATTTCAACGGTTGTTAGTTACCAATAATCGTCGCAGTATGCCTGGACACCTGAAGAACCATTGGGATAAGGGTGGACGTATTTGGGGTTTACTATGGTTGCGCCCCAGTGCTAATTTAGAAATCTGGGCAGAAGAATTATATCTGATTTGGGAAGCATCCGAAGCAGAAGAATGGATTGACCGAGTTGATTGGATTCCCTTTTAAATCTTCGCTATTTTTCGATTTTACCAGCGATCGCATTTAGCCTTGTTTTGATTCCGGTCATCCACTGGTTAAACTCGGCCGATTGCCGATCGATAGCTTCCTTGCGTTGTCTTATCTCTTCGGTTATTTTTTCGGGGGCTTCTAACGAAATATAGCGGTTCTCGCATCTGTGCGGCACACTTAAACCTTTGCTGATTAAGCTGTTCAGGATCGGAAATGTACCTCTTCTGAATCAGAAACGCTATATTCAGTTTCATAATTGCCTCAAGCATCTATCGATTCTTTACGAAACTTGACCTATCAATCAATGGGAATCAACCTCTTTACGGAAATTTTGCCGTTGACATCCTCACCACCGTAAAATAGACGGCGATTACCAATCCCGACGATTTGGTTTTTCTTGCTACCGTCACGCACCCCAAAACCATGAAGCGCCTTTTCCTTTTAGCGATCGCCTTACTATTGGTTTCCTGTCAGAACCTTCCCGCCTCAACCTTGGCCAATGCCCGCAGTTGTACGGTAGTCAGGGGTTCGGTACACGACGGCGACACGATTAGGGTCAATTGTGACGGCCAACAGCAGAGAATCAGATTTGCTTGCATCGATGCCCCGGAAATCAAACAGGAAAACGGCATCGCCAGTCGTGACCACCTACGATCTCTCCTCAACCGAGCAAATAACCAAGTCAGCATCAATGCGGTTGATACCGATCGCTTCGGTCGTACCGTGGCCGAGGTGTACGCCAACGGTCAGCTAGTTCAACTTCAGCAGGTTAAGGACGGTATGGTTTGGGCTTACGATCGATTCAAGGGCAACTGTCCAAGCTGGAATGAAATCGAAAGGGCTTTTAAAGAAACTCGCTCGAACCGGAAGGGAATTTTCGGGGGAAATCCGATGCCACCTTGGGAATGGCGACGACGGAATCGGTAGTTTTTTATCTGTAGAGATAGAGAAATTCGGAGAGGGAAACTATGAACAGAGATATCATTACTGGAATGGACGGCGAGATTTATGCCAGACGCGATCTAAGTCGGGAATGGGGCGGGGCGATCGATCTGGGAACCGCAAGGACGGGAAAAAGCTTTGGTGTTAACGGTCATTTAGGGGAAACTAATCGCTGCGGCGTTTGGGATAGTGTGGACAGACTCAAATTCAGGACTTCCCGCAACCTGCGCTTGGAACTCGCCACCGACCCGAACGTGATCACCGAGTTGGTGCGATTTGATAGTAAGGGTGTCGCCACCGTTGTCGGTTCGGTTGAATACGGCGACCGACTATCTCTCAATTTAGCACCAGGTCGCTACGGCCTCAGTTTCTTTGTCGAGGGAGATTTGATTTCCTATCAGGTTAATGCCAGTTTCATCGAAAATTTTGGGTCTGAAACCCCGTCGTTTCACGACGGCTTTACCGTTAAATACTAGCGCATTTACCAAATATATGCTAAAATGCTCCCCATGGAAAAAGCCTATTCTTACCGATTTTACCCCACACCAGAACAAGAGTCGCTATTGCGGCGCACTTTGGGCTGTGTAAGATTAGTTTACAATAAAGCTCTCCATCTCAGAACACAAGCATGGTACGAAAAGCAACAAAGAGTAGGATATGCTCAAACTTCTTCAATGCTAACCGATTGGAAAAAGCAAGAAGAATTAGACTTTTTAAACGAAGTTAGTTGTGTACCTTTACAACAAGGGTTAAGACACCTACAAACAGCTTTTACCAATTTCTTTGCTGGTCGTACTAAGTATCCCAACTTTAAGAAAAAACATCAAGGAGGAAGTGCCGAATTTACTAAGTCAGCTTTTAAATTTAAAGACAAACAAATCTATTTAGCTAAATGCACAGAACCTTTACCTATTCGATGGTCAAGACAAATACCAGAAGCTTGTGAACCAAGCACAGTAACAGTCAGATTACATCCCTCAGGACGCTGGCATATCTCAATTAGATTTGATGACCCAACAATTAAGCCTCTACCAGTAACAGATAAAGCCATCGGAATTGACTTAGGAATTAGTAGCCTTGTGATTACCAGCGACGGTGATAAAGTATCTAATCCTAAGCATTTTAAAAAGCATTATCAGAGACTGCGAAGGGCATCGGAAAAATCTTTCTAGAAAACAGAAAGGGTCAAAAAATCGAGAAAAGGCGAGAATCAAAGTAGCCAGGATTCACGCTCAAATTACTGATAGTAGAAAAGACCATTTACACAAGCTAACCACTCAATTAGTTCGTGAAAATCAAACGATTGTGGTTGAGAATTTAGCCGTCAAGAATCTGGTCAAAAACCCGAAATTATCTCAGGCAATATCTGACGTTAGTTGGGGAGAAATAACTCGACAATTAGCCTATAAATGCCGTTGGTATGGGAGAAATTACCTCGAAGTAGATAGATGGTTTCCTAGTTCTAAAAGGTGTAGTAATTGCGGGTATATTGTCGAAAAGATGCCGTTAAATATTCGAGAATGGGATTGTCCAGACTGTGGGACTCACCATGACCGAGATATTAACGCTAGTAAAAACATTTTGGCCGCAGGACTTGCGGTGTCAGTCTGTAGAGCGACCATAAGACCAGAACAGATTTACTCTGTTAAGGCAGGTGCGGAACCCCGCAAGGGAAAGAAGCAGAAACCCAAATCGTGAGGTTTGGGAATCACCGTCCGTTTACGGCGGTGAGGATGTCAATTAGGGCTGTTGACTAAAAATCAAGGATAGCGACCGCCGACATCAGCAAAGACCGTTCAATTTTCCCAAAACAGCCTGATGTTTCTGCCGCACTTCCATTTCCTCGGTCGATGTGCGCTGGTTGCCGATAGTCGATAGGTCGATTTCGATGGCGAGCCTTCTTTGCTGAACGTAATCCCGCCAATTCTTTCGCTCGATAGCATCGAGTTCTTGGCATATTTCGGCAGTCAGCCGATAATCGACACTAGGAGCCAAAACTTCCCCGTCAAAGTGACCGCCAGCAGTGCAGCCTGGATTATGACAGCGTGGCAGTTTATCCCGGTTGTAGTCATAACCATCGATGACAAGGGCAGCGAGGTGATGGTGAACGATCCCACTGTCATGACAGCACAAGCAATTCCAGCGGGGCTGCCAGATTTCTACCTCCGCTCCTGGTTCCTTGTCTGGACGCATCGGCTCCCTGGGGAGTTTTTTCAAGATTTGTTCCCCCAAACTAAATTGTTGGTAATCGCCCAGTCCGCAAAAGCTTTTCTTGTCTCCCACTCTTCTGGTGGTCCCCCTTGGGCTACAAAACGACCTTTTCCTTGCCGTATTTCAGCAATCCACTCCTCTCGTTTGGGGTGGTTCTCCCAATCGGCTTCTCCTACTTCACTTTGAAACATATCGTAATACACGCGGGAACGTTCTTTACCCGCGCCGTTCTTGCCAGCCAGCCATGCTTCGATGTCGTGGATGGGTGGGTTGAAGTCTTTCACCTTCTCCCTGACAAAATTGAAAAATTTCTCTCTCGCCGTATCTGAGAGAGATTTAATAAAAATCTGATAAGAATCTGGAGGAACGACGGAAGCTTTGACTGGTAAGGTTTTTGATGGGGTCAAAGTCTCCGATTTGTCCAACGAAGTCTCCGATTTGTCCAACGAAGTCTCCGATTTGTCCAATGAGTCTCTATTTTGTCCAACAGTCTCCGATTTGTCCAATGAGTCTCCATTTTGTCCAAGAATCACTACGACACCGTTAGGGGCTTCCCAGTCGATTAGTTTCTTGTCTTTGAGTCTCTGAATCCCTTTGTAAAAAGCTGCTTTGCTGATTCCAAGCTGTTGGCTAATCTCTCTTTGGTGTAGAGTTATTTTCCAGCCAGGAGCTAGGCGAATCCTCAAGTAACAGTAGAGTAGGGCTGTTGAAGAAATCAGACCGCACTGGTGAAGGGCGATCGCCTCCTCTAAGGTCATTCGATAGTGTTGCTGTTTCATCATCTTGGGTAGGTAACGTTTCTCTCCCCGTAGTCTGCTTACTACTTACATCATTACCTCAATATGTCAATATCTAAAGGGATAAATGTCTGAAGTGCTATACTGGTTAAAAGTTATTGAGGTAAACAGATATGGGGTTTCCTGCGGTCATAGACAAAAGAGCGGAACGAGAAAAATATGGTGAAACCAAGAAGCAGAAGCAGTTTATGCTGACTGAATCTGCCAGCCACATCCTGGACAGGCTTGCCTTTGATCGCCGCGTGACTCGTTCTGAAGCAATTGAGCAACTGATTAGAGAAGAAGCCGAGCGAAGGGAGCTTTCAGAGGATTGGAAGCAGGAATCAGTATGATTTGGGAAACCGGCGAAGCGGAAGAATGGATCGATAAGGAGAAGGAGCTTTACCAAAATTTTGGGTTAAAGCCCCGTCCTTTTAGGACGGCTTTATGTTAAAATAAAATTGGTTTGAATCCCCTGAGTGGGCGGTAGTGAATGGCTCGATTGAGTTGAACCCTTGAACTCGAAAGTCTGCATAAGAGACAAAAAGGGAGGGTAGCGAAAACCTCGTCAAACATAGCGCAGTAGCCGATAAACAACGGTGAATGAAAAACCAGTAAGAATCTTTGTCGTCAGACAGATAGGGTAGGGCATACCCAAATCTTGGTTGAAAGACCAAAACGCTTGGAGAGTGAACCATAAAAAGGATAACTAGATAGCAAGTGATATTCTAGTAGGTTCGGTTCAGACATAATCGTGTAAGACCTAAGTAAGGGAAACCAGAAAGGGCTGTGATGAGCTTCGAGAATCCTCACGCCTTTAGGCCCAGGAGTGTCAATTCTACAGCAACCTAGAGGCGTTAATGGCTGAAAAAGGCTTAAGCATCGCCGAACTGTCGGAGCGGACAGGTGTAGCCCAATCCACTATCAGAAGTCTGATCAGGGGTAGGCTCAAAAGGCTCGACAGTATCAGCACCGGCAAACTAGCCCAGTTTTTTCAGTGCAAACTGGACGAACTCTATGTGATGAAGTGGGAGTAGGGAACGGGCGACCACCTAACCAATACCCGTTGGAGTATTGTGGAGTTGGAGAGGCGATCGCTATTCTTAGGGAGCAGTATGTGGTGGGGACGGTGACGGCTAAGATTGTTCAGCCAAAGCCTGATGAACTAAAAATATTTCCCTGATTTTAAAGGCTTATTTTGCTATAATAGGAAAGTAAAAATCCTGAAAAATTTAGAGTTAAATAGGAGAGATAAAATGGTTAATGAAATCAGTATTATTATCTCCAAAAATCCCGATGGATATTCGGTAAAATTTCCCGAATTAGAACTAATTAATCACCAAGATAGCTCTCTAGAAAATGTTTTAAATCGACTAAAAGCGGTTCTAGAAACTCATCTAATTTCTTCGGATATATTCCCTGAAGAAAAACTATCTCAGCTTCCGTCTGAAGGTAAGGAAATTATCAAGTTTGCGGGGATTTGGGAAGATATTCCTGAAGAAGATTTTATAAATTTTTGTGAGGAAGTAGAACAGCGTCGTCAAAATTCTTTATCGCGGAGATTCGAGATTTGAAACCTTGTTTACTTGATACTGATATTCTTTCTTTGTTTTTCCGCAATCATCCCCAGGTCGTTCATTCTTGTAATTTATATCTCCAAGAATACAGACAATTAAGTTTTAGCTTGATTACTCATTATGAAATCTTGAGCGGTTTAAAACATCGAGATGCCCAGAAACAACTTGACAAGTTTTTGGAATTTTCTCGACTGAATCAAATTTTACTTTTAACCGAAGAATCGGTGACAACATCAGCTAAAATTTATGCCGACTTAAGGAAAAAAGGGACTCCTCTTGACGACATCGATCTCTTAATTGCAGGAGTAGCTATAGCGAATAATTTAGTATTAATTACCCATAATCAAAAGCATTTCAGTAAAATTGAAGGGTTAGAATTAGAAAATTGGACACTATAACTATTCTGGAAAGATTTGGCAGCTTAAGTAGTTTGGGCAAAACAATAATCCTCGTTGTCTAAAACCAGAGACTTCCTAAGTAGTCGTGCAAAATTAATTTCCTAGTAAAGATAGGCAAGAGGCAAAAGGCAAGAGGCAAAAGGCAAGAGCGGGTTAGATATGTATAATTAATTTTGCTTAGGTACTTACTTCACCATTAAGATAACTGATACAATTATGATAAAATGTTAATAAATGAGCAGTAAAAATGAAATAAAATTAAGGGAAAAATTAATTATGCAACTAGAAGATTATTTCTTATTTATCTCCGAAAATGATATTAGAATCAAAGGTCATCGCCTCGGAATTGACAACGTACTCTTTTATTTCTTGGAAGGCTATACTCCAGAAGAAATAAATGCTATCTATCCCGATCTAAGTCTAGAGAAAATCTACGCTACTATTACTTATTATCTCCAGAATCAGCAAAAAATTGATGCCTATTTATTGCGCCTCCAGAATTGGCGAGAGACTCGCTATCAAGAATCCTTGAAAAATCCTTCACCTCAACGAGAAAAGATGAGAAAAATTAAACAGCAAAGGCAAGATTCTATCAAGGTATGAAAATCAAGTTTTTACTGGATGAAAACTTATCCCCCCGCTTGAAAGTTGCTGTCTTAAGGTTAAATCCAGAGATAGATATTTTACGCATTGGAGAGCCGAATACACCACCGTTAGGAACTCTTGACCCTGATGTTCTACAGTATTTAGGATTATCTCAACGACTCTTGGTGACAGATAATCGTACCAGTATGCCTGAACATTTAGAGGAATATTGGCAAAAAAATCAACAAATCTGGGGACTGTTTTGGATACATCCCACAACAACAATGGGAAAACTAGCCGAAGAATTAATTATGATTTGGGAAACTACCGAAGCAGAAGAATGGATAAATGTTGTCGATTGGATTCCTTTTTAATTAATGATATAATAAGATTATTACCGTCCTTTTTATGCTTGATTATTAATTTGAATGACTCGCCAAATTCATGACCAATTTGCTAAGGAATATTTAGAGGAATTACTAACACCTCTAGGGACGATTAGAAAAAGTAAGAAAGTAAAAAGTGAGGTTCAAGAAATCGATGTCTGGTTTGAACCATTTAGCTCACCGCCTCCCACTGAGTTACCTTTAGGGTTACTCGGAAAAATGGCGGCTACTTCCTGTTTATTTGAACCTTTCCGCAATCCCCCGACCGAGGTAGAGATTCGCAGTTGTTTGTCAAAGTTATACACGGTTCATGGGGATGTCTTGAGAAAAGCGAAACGGTCAAACAAAACTCTGACGGT
>SFAQ01000022.1:0-22829 GCA_007096525.1 Microcystis wesenbergii Mw_QC_B_20070930_S4
ACTAACCCGCCAACTAATCAATAATTCCAGCACATTTTCCCGGAAAGCATTACCTTGAGGTAATTCTAACAATTCTCGCACCGCTTGGTCTTGAGTTTTTCCCCGTCCTAATAATCTTAACCAAAGAGTCTCAGGAGTCACAGGCAATTGATTAATAGCGATAATTGCCGTGCGATAAAGCGAGGGAAGAAAATAGATTCCTTCTGGCCAATCTGGCTCTAATTTTGCCCCACATCCTTCTAAAACAGTGATACCAGCGGAAGGGGATAAAATCCACAAACGAGGGGCATTGTCTTCATTGTAACTCTGATTTTCTCGTTTAGCTTGTCTTTGCAGTTCGGCTAAAATCGTCAAAAGTTTCGCTAAACAATTACGAATCTCACTACGGTTGGGAGGATTGCGATAGGGTTCAATCAGGACAGTATTAAGGACAATTCTGCCTAATAATCCCAGATAATTGGGGTTTGGTTCGGGATTGGGTGAAAAGAATAGGTCTATCTGTCGGGTTTCATCGCTGACTTCTTTGCTGATTTCGACGATTCCCAGGGGAGAAAGTAATTGTTCAAGGTAATTTTTGGCAAATTGGTCATGGGGTTTCATGGACTGAGCAGTTAATCGATAATTTTCAATTGTATAGTTATTAAAAAAGTGGGTTATTTAAACCCACTTCTCAGGTGATGATTGGTAGTTTTTAGGATCGGAATTTTCAAATTGTGCCAGAAACTATGAGCAGCCATGGCAATTATTCTCCTTGTCAATAGTGAGCAATTGTAAGATTAGACTACCTTTTCGAGAAAATCATAAATTTTGTCTAATTGTTCCAAGGTTACTAAACCGTACTGCCAGAGAATCATCGGTAAATGAATTTTATCAGATTGGATCGATCGCTCGGCCATAGCGATCGATTCTTGGGGAAGGGACAATTCCTCTTGTAGAAATTGTCGGAATTGGGAATAGGCAATCGTGGACATAGGGGGATTTTTTCCTCAATAGTACATCTCGTGATTTTAACAAAACACCACCTGATCGGTTTCAAGGACAGTTAGTCTGGCGTTTTTCCTGTATCTAAGCTATCTCGATGATTTCGATAGATTTGCTGAAATTGTAATCAGCTTTTCTAAAAATCGCTGGCTCTCTTAAGATAGTCCCGTTAGCTCGATCAGAATTTTGTCTCTGTTTAATCTATAGCAAGGGTGAAGATTATTCAATCTATGACTTGATAGACTATAAAAATCTTAATCGATATGGTTAGATTTTAAACAGTATAAATGCCTAATAGCTGATCAAAGCCATACTTATATTTCCAGACAAGGGACACTTTTTATAAGAAAGTTAACACCATTTTCAAAAATTAAGGTCTTGAGATAGACTCAATCTTAATTTTATCTCCTTCTTTCACTCCTAATTCTTTGGCTCGACCCCCGGCTAGTTCGATCACTTGATTAACCATGGTGTTTGGCCCATAGACAGGACAAGGATCGACAGCACAAGGGGGGACATTTAGCAAAACTGCTTTTACTATACCATCTTTTAGAAAAATCATGTCTAGAGGAATCGAGACATTTTTCATCCAAAACCGGGCCATCAGAGGTTGTGCAAAGGGAAATAGCATACCGCGATTTTTCTGCAAAGACGAGCGATACATTAACCCCTTGGCCTGTTGTTCTGGGGTTTGAGCCACTTCTAACTCAATCATCTCACCATTAATATCTGCTTTGGCCGTGATCGGTAATATTTGCCCTTGATTCTCAGTCGTAATCTGAGCCATCGAACTATTATTACCATTGAGATGAGTCGATTGACAACTCAGCAGCAACAAACCTAAAAATAATATTAACTTGAGCTTGAGCATAAATGATTTTTTACCGATCATCACCAATAGTTATCAATACTTAATTTTCCCAGGATAAGTGGAGAATTAAGCAGATAAGACATTATCATAAAGTGGCGACAGCAAATATAAAAATAGTATGAAAAATATCTAGGGGTGAGTGTACTTCCTTGCTTGAGCAGAGGGATAGAATCACTAGAACATAAATACTAAGAAAGTTCTCAAAGTTATTGGCTGATTTTCCCCGTCAATTTTGCCCCAGTCTGGCAGCAGTCGATCGCCTTCGTAGGTTAAAATACCATTTATCGATTATTGTAGGCTCAGGAGCAATCACCATGACCGCAGAAAGTATGTTATTTAATGGTCCGATCGTGGCGATCGTTCTCGTCCTCGTCGGATTAGCTTGGGGTTTTCTCCTCCTCAAAATCCAAGGTGGGGAAGCGGAATAGCTTGTTTTTCAGTTCATGGTTATTTATTAGTAATCATGAACTACTTTTTCCAGTCAAAAGTAATTAAGAGAAAATCAATAACTAAAATTTTATACCCACACCTATGACCAATCCCACGATCGAGTTTTTTGTCGGTTTATCAGAAGAATTAAGCGGTGTTAGTCTCCGCCAAAATAAAAATACCGGGATTCGCAATGTCCTGATGACTTTTAAAACCCTGAAAGCGATCGAACGTTTCCAAAGTTTCACCACCCGCACCTACGGCGATCTCCGTCTCACCGATGAGGAAGGAGTGATTACAGTTATTCCCAACTCAACCAAGTTTATTTTTGGAGGAGATGAAGGAGATGAAATTCAACGGGTAGAATGTGGTTTTGAAATCACCGATGAACACTGGGAGCGTTTTATGCGCTTTATGAATCGTTACGCGGCAGCCAACGGGATGGGGTATCAGGATAAGTGAGAAGTGGGAAGTGGGGTGTAGGGTGTGGGGTGTAGGGTGTGGGGAGAACAAATAAAAATAATCTCCTGACTCCTGACTCCTGACTCCGTTCGGACCTCGGCGTGAGACTTCGGACGTTCGGCGAGCTCAGTCGAGCCGCGTGAGCTTTTGTCGAACGCTCGGTCGAACGCTGATCTCACGGCCGAAGCCTGACTCCTGAATTCTGATAGTTAAAAACCAGCTAAAATAAGGATAAATTTAGTCAAGAAACCATGAAAATAGCGATTACTGGGGCGACGGGATTTGTGGGTAGTCGATTGGTGGTCAAACTCTATGATCGCGGCGATGACATCCTAATTTTGACTCGCAATCCCGATAAAGCCCAGAGAATTTACCCAAAGTCAATCTATCCTAAGATAGAGATTATTCCCTATATCGCCACAGAATCGGGGGATTGGCAAAAAGAGATTTCCGGATGTGACGCGGTGATTAATCTAGCGGGAGAACCGATTTCGGAACGCTGGACCGGTGAAGCAAAACGAGCAATCGTCGCTAGTCGGGAAATCGGCACCGAGAAAATTGTCGAGGCGATCTCGCGTAGCGAGCGCGTTGCGACCGCACTGGCCGACCAGAAACCGAAAGTTTTAATTAACTCCTCGGCGATCGGTTACTATGGAACCAGTGAAACCGCTAGTTTTGACGAAAATAGCCCTCCCGGTGGCGATTTTCTGGCAGATGTCTGTAAAAAGTGGGAAACAGCCGCCCAAAAAGTTAAAGATTACGGCACTCGTTTAGTCATTCTTCGCACGGGTATTGTTTTAGGCAATGGGGGTGCTTTAGGGAAAATGATCCCACCCTTCAAACTGTTTGCCGGCGGACCGATTGGCAGCGGACGTCAGTGGTTTTCTTGGATTCATCGGGATGATTTAATTAATTTAATTATCTATTGTCTCGATCGCCAGGGAATTAGCGGTACTTTCAACGCTACTGCACCCAATCCCGTCCGGATGAAAGAATTCTGTCAGATTTTAGGGGAAGTAATGAATCGTCCTTCTTGGTTGCCAGTGCCAGATTTTGCCCTCGAAATTCTCTTGGGAGAAGGGGCAAAAATCGTCTTAGAAGGTCAAGAAGTGCTGCCAAAAGCCACCCAAGCGATCGGTTTTGACTATCGTTATCCTAATCTAGAAGCGGCCTTAGAGGAAATTGTCCCGAAAATGTAGAAAGCTGATCTACCCGAGGCCAAATGCTCTCAATCTATTTTTCGCTCCAGACGGGATGGGAGAATAAAGAGGCAGCCACTCTCACCCCGCGCAGTTGATTTAACAGGGGTAAATGGCCCACGGGAGCGCTTAAATCCCAGATAAATTCTTGGGGGTATTTTGTCCAATTATTGCCATTTTTCCAGCCAATTTTCGGCCAGAGTTTCGGGAAATCTTGACCGACACCGAGCCATAATTTGCGTTGTACCGACCAACCGAATTTTCCTTCCGAATGAACCAACCAAAGATTATCAATAGTCTGAATGTCAACCTTGGGAAAAGCTTCTACTTCCGTAAAATAGACCCATTTCCTCTGTATTGCCCCTTCTCCTGCTAATTCACAGAGTTTTTGACGGGTGAGACTATCGGCAGTTTGAAAATCCTGTTTAGCCAATAATTCCTGTAAAAGTCGATAATCGATACCTTTAGCACTATCGAGGGGAACAATACCCGTGGGGAAATAATTAGCTAAAAATTCCTGGCTCTGAGCGCTATTATCTTGATAGAGCAATTGATAAGCCTTACCTGTCACCAGATTAACAGGAGTCGGCCGCTGGGCTAATAAAAAATCTCTCAATACAGTTAGTCCCCCTTCTCCGTCCCCGGCTAATCGTGTCAGGATCTGTAATTGATTTTTCGGCGACTCGGTGGCTAATTGACTCGCTAAACCGGTAATATCCTCGCTTTGTTCTTCTACTAACACGCCATTCTGGTCAGTCATATCATCACTTTTAAGACCACTCCTTCAATACTATTACCACTATTTCGGGGTCGCTGCTCGATTTTTTCCTGACAAAAAAGGGATTTTTAGCGGGTGGTTGATCGTACACTGAAAGAGAGAACTATTTTGGCTATCTAGATCACCGACGGTCAAAATTCCCTTGACTGAATCGGTGATGGGCAGAGATTGTAACAAAAATTATCGATTTCTTGACAAAAAACACCGATCATGCTATCAACCGAACCTAAAATCAGCAATTCCGGACAAAAATATTTAGCCTATCAAGATTGTCTATCCCCGAATCAAACCCTGTTCCCCCTGACAGCCAAGGTTAATAACCGCGATTGTCTAGAAATCGGTGGTTGCGATGTGACCACCCTAGTGGAACGTTTCGGTTCACCCTTGTATATTGTCGATGAAGTCACCCTCCGCACTGCCTGTCGTCAATACCTGCAAGGTTTCCAGACTCATTATCCCGGAGAATCTAGGGTAATTTATGCCTCGAAAGCGTGGAATTGCCTGGCCGTATCGGCCGTGGTCGCTAGGGAGGGATTAGGTTTTGATGTGGTGTCGGCCGGAGAAATTCACACAGTGTTAACCGCTTTAGACCAGAGCAATAAAACCGATGTGCCGATATACTTTCATGGTAATAACAAATCGATCGCCGAGTTAGAATATGCGATCAAGCATAACTGCATTATTATCGTTGATAACTGGCTAGAGTTAGAAAATCTGGTTAAATTAGGCGAAAATCGTCCTGATACCCCTATTCCGATCCTATTGCGGTTAACCCCCGGCATCGAGTGCCACACCCACGAATATATTCGCACGGGTCACTTAGACAGTAAATTTGGTTTTGACCCCCATCAAATCGAAGCGGTATTTGACTATGTTTTAGCTCATCCGCAGCTGAATTGTCTGGGTTTACACGCTCACATCGGTTCCCAGATTTTTGAACGTCAACCCCACCAAGACTTAGCCGCTGTGCTGGCAGATTGGTTTAAATTAGGTTTAGAACGGGGTTTACCCCTACAGCAATTAAATGTGGGTGGTGGTTTAGGGATTCGCTACCTGGAAAGTGATGACCCCCCAAGTATCGAGGAATGGGTGCAAGCGGTGTCCTTAGCAGTGGCCAAAGCTTGTCAGGAAAGAGGTATCGCTTATCCCCTGCTCATTGCCGAACCGGGACGCTCTCTGATTGCCACCGCTTGCGTAACGGCCTATACAGTGGGTAATCGCAAAGAAATCCCTGAAATCCGCACCTATATCGCCGTCGATGGCGGAATGTCCGATAATCCCCGACCGATTACCTATCAATCGGTTTATCGGGCCGTTGTCGCCAATAAAATGAGTCAAGAATGTCAGGAAGTGGTGACAATAGCCGGAAAACATTGTGAATCTGGCGATATTCTAATTAAGGACATTACGCTACCGAAAACCAACCCGGGGGATATTTTAGTGGTTTTAGCCACGGGGGCCTATAACTACAGTATGGCTTCTAATTACAACCGCTTACCCCGTCCGGCGGCGGTAATTGTCCAAAACGGAGAAGCTAATCTGATCCTTGAACGGGAAAATCTGGCGGATTTGCTGCGTCAAGACCGCTTACCCACTCGACTCTCCTTGATGTAAACCTCATCGCTATTGTCCCCCATGTCGGGTTTTTTTCTGGACCCTCGCCGGTTATTGTCCTGGATTCTCAGCCATGGTCTGTCAGTCCTAGACTTTGGGTTAGTTCTCCTCCTTACCTATATGCTGCTGCTAATTATCGGCGAGCGGCGTACCTTTTGGATGGTGCGAGGACTAATCTACTTAATGCTGGCCTCGGTGATTAGCGATGCCCTAGGATTGCGCTTGCTGGGGTTAGTCCTAGAAAAATTGATTTTGGGGGCAGCCGTGGCCATCGCTGTGATTTTTCAGTCGGAATTCCGCCGTTTTTTAGAATTATTGGGCAAAGGTCAAGTGTGGGAATTATTTCAAAAAAGTTCCCCCACTCCCAAGACCGATAATGTCATTGATGAGTTAGTGGACGCGGTGAAGGATCTATCTCAAAATCGCACCGGCGCGCTGATGGTATTAGAAACCAGTGGCAATCTCGATACCAAGGTGTTTGTCAATCCGGGAGTGATGCTAAATGGCCAAGTATCTAAGGAATTAATTCAAACTATTTTTCAGACTAAAACTTTACTGCACGATGGGGCCGTATTTATTCGGGGCGATCGAGTGGTGGCCGCTGGTGTTATTCTACCCTTATCGGAGCGCAGTACCTCTAGGCAATTAGGCACCCGTCATCGGGCGGCCATGGGCATCACCGAAAGGCTGGATAATTGTATCTGTATTGTGGTTTCTGAGGAAACTGGCTCGATTTCCCTCGCGTCGGGGGGTAATTTGGATCGGCCTTTAACCAGTAGTAAACTAAAAGAGCTGCTCGAAGCGAAGTTTTCTCCGTCGGGAGAGGGGGAAGTGGTCACACCGAGTTGGGGACGTTTAGGGCGTACAATTGGCTTAAAAGGTCGTCTAATCTTAGAAAAATTCTCCCGTTCGCCCAGCGCAACCCCCAAAGATAGAAAATGACTCTTAAACCGAGCTTGTCACCAGAATTACCTACGGATTTAGATAAAAACCGTTTACCTCAGCACGTCGCAGTGATTATGGATGGGAACGGTCGTTGGGCGAAAAGTCGTGGTTTACCGCGGATTATGGGCCATCAACGGGGAGTAGATGCACTAAAGGACTTGCTGCGCTGTTGTCGTGACTGGGGGATTCCCGCTTTAACTGCTTATGCTTTTTCTACGGAAAATTGGGGTCGTCCCCTGGAGGAAGTAGAGTTTTTAATGACTCTATTCGAGCGGGTTTTGCGGCGCGAATTAGAAGAAATGATGCAGCAAAATGTCAAAATTCGCTTTATTGGTAATTTATCAGCCTTGCCAGAGTCTTTAAGACGGGAAATTGCTAAATCTCACGCAGAAACTAGCAAAAATTCCGGTATTCAATTTACGGTGGCTACTAATTATGGCGGCCGAGAGGAAATCGTGCAAGCTTGTCAGGCGATCGCTCGTCAGGTGCAACAGGGTTTAGTCTCCCCAGAAGCGATCGATGAATCTCTCTTTGAACAGTATCTTTATACTGCTGGGATTCCTAACCCAGATCTGTTAATTCGCAGTAGTGGGGAAATGCGAATTAGTAATTTTTTACTCTGGCAAATGGCCTACGCGGAAATCTACGTTACTGACACCCTCTGGCCCGATTTCGATCGAGTGCAATTTCACCGCGCTTTAAAAGATTATCAAGGTCGTCATCGTCGTTTTGGCAAATTATAGGGGCTGCAGCCCAAATTGATCAAAATAGCCACTGTGAGGCAATTATCAGTGTGTTTTGTGGGTGGTATTAGGAGTTCGTACCCCTCTGTGCCATTACTTTTGAAAAATGGTATGACTACAAAAGTTTGAGCGGGTGCATCTCAGGGAAAGCAAAAATACTGAGTCTGGAAAGCTGACAATAGCTAAAATCCTTATCTGTCTGGATTGACAAATGTGAGATGCACCCCAGCAAAAAGAGTTAAATCGTGACTTGGGAGAATTGGCAAAGGCAGCAATTAATCAACCATCAAATCGTTTCCGCTTAAGTCGTGAGCAAGTAGTTAAATATTTGGGTGAAATCGATCAACCTTTAGGTAAATTAAAATTAGCTTTAGATATAGGTTGGTTAAACATCGTTGGGGTTGCAGAAGAAAATCCAGAGGAAGAAGTTTATGCTTTCTTTCATCCCAGTTTTCAAGAATATTTTGCCGCTTTGGTTATTGATGATTATCAATTTTTCTTGAATCATATTCCCGAAAATCCAGAACAAGGAGTCTATAGAGTTTTTGAAAATCAATGGAAAGAAATTATTTTATTATGGTTAGGACAGCAAAGTGATCATATAATAGCTGAAAAAAAATAAATTAATGGAGGAGTTGTTTAATTTTAATGATGGTTGTGGGTTTTGTAATTTTTACTGGCTTGTTTCTTTTGAAATTCTGATAAAGTTTTTAGGTGAATTCAAACAATATTGCAATTATGATAAAATTCTCACCAAGGCCATTCAAATAAATTTCGGTGAAATTGATATAAATACGGGGGAAATATATCATTATCCTTATTGTATGGATTCATGGACGCTCTTAGACTTATTGGATGAGTTTGAAAAAGATAAATTTATTGCCACTTTAACAAACTATTGCTTGATTATCGAGAAGAACTGCAAACTGAATAAAGCAGAAAATCTGGCTCCTTTAGTTGGTTTTTTATTGAAGTATGACAGGAGCAATCAATTAGGGATATCAATTGGTCTTCATCTATTGATAGATGAAGAACGAGATAATTCTTATCGTTCATTTGTGCTATGGCATTTAGGGAAGCCGCAAACGGGAAAAACTATTTCAGAAACTCCAGAGCTAATATCGATATTGTTAAAAAACCTCAATCAAAAACTGTGGGATATTATTCCTAAAGCAAACTATCAAAAAAAAGATTATCTTTTTTTTCTAGAACATAAGGAAACCGTGGACTTTATAGAAAGATTAGCTATTACTGATCCATTAAATTTTGATAACTTTTTTTCCTTTCTTATGACTGAACCAGAATTTTCTAAAAACAAAGAAATAATAATCTATGAGATTTTAAAACATTGGTATTCGTCGTACAATATCGCTCGCTGGAGTATTTGGTATGAAGAAAATATTTTAAATAAATCAGAACATAGTAAGATATTTGATAGTCAAGACAAAAAATCTTTATTAAATAAGCTAGAAAATTCAGACTGGGAATATCTTTTTGAATTAGACAGGGAAGGTGAAGACACGGAGCTTGAAGTACAATATGTGAAAATTTCAGAATTAATCGAAACATATACAAGTAATATTAGCATAGACTATTATTCCGAGGCTTTAGCATCTATAATTAAAGGTAGTTATCCAGATTATTTTGATCGAATTCCAAATCCAATTGAAATTGACTATGAAAGTATGTCTAAAAACGATGTACTATGTCTAATAATCAAGTCACTAAAAAAATATTTGACCGAAGCTTATAGCAGTTATGATAGAACAACTTTTGAAGAATCCTATAGAGTTTGCTGCCAATGTGTTCAACAGATGACCTACCCCGAATTTTATAAAGCGTGGCACGGTCAAACTGAAAACAGCATTCCCGAAGAACTACAATCGCAATACTTAGACTATATTCTCGAAAAAATTAAAACAAATAACCCCAATGTTCGCACTATTGATATTAAAACAATAAACCAAGAGACTAACCTCGATCGCCTTGCGAAAGGTCTTGGTAATCGTATCTTGTCAAAATTAATTTCTCCGATTAATGATATCTATGATTTAGAATGGTGTCTCAAGACTGAAAACCCAAATCTTGCCCTGATTTTTTATGGTGATGATCCGAGGGATTCTTTTATTCAACTTTGCCAACTTATCAGCGATTTTGCTTCTATTGCCATAATCACAGATAAACCTATCGAACAGCCGATACAAGGATTTTTACCCAATCAAATTAACCTCGAAAATGCCTTACAAACTTGGCTAGAAAAAATGGTAAAATAAATTATTGATCCGAAAAATTCACCTAAGCATCATTCTCAGGTTAGACTAAAAGGGGAAATTTAATCATAATGGCGGTTGTCCTAACTATGGTAGAAAAAGTTCGTAAAACCGAGGCGGAATGGCAGGCCCAGCTAACTCCCGAACAGTTCCAAGTTACCCGCAAAAAGGGAACAGAACGGGCTTTTACTGGTAAATATCACGATAATAAAGAAAAAGGTATTTACAAATGTGTCTGCTGTGGTACGGAGTTATTTACTTCTGACAGCAAGTATGATTCGGGTACTGGTTGGCCGAGTTTCTGGACCGCTACTAACGAGACTAATATTAAGTACGAACGAGATATTAGTTTTTTCATGGTGCGGACAGAGATTGTTTGTGCCACCTGTGATGCTCATCTCGGTCACGTTTTTAATGATGGTCCACCCCCAACGGGAAAACGCTATTGTCTCAACTCTGCCGCTTTGCAGTTTGAAAAAAATCCCTAAAGCAAAAAGAGGTCTGGAAAGACCTCTTTTTTTTTAAGTTCCAGTGGCAGCCGATTACAGTAAACCTGTATTAGTCCCAGGTTTGCCAGTAGCTAACTGCACTTTGACAATTTTGCCGCCCATTTTCATGATGCGTTGTTGCTCACGAAACCAATTATCGTAGGGAACGAGTTTGGTAAAATAGGTATTTTGTAATTCCCGTTGTGTCCGAATGCGGCTTTGGCTAGGAACACAAGCGGTGATTTTGAACATCCGCATGGATTGATTTCTCCTAATCGCTGAAAAACTTGTCGCTCAAACTAACGAAGGCTTTTTCCTAAAATAACAAAGGTCGGGAGTCAAGGATCAATACTAGCTCGTCAAAACCTATCTTGGCCAGATTCAGCCTTTAAAGACCTAGCACTCATCCTCGGCTTCCCGAACCTATTTTGTCCCAGTTCGTTACTTCTAGCTTAAGCCAGAGCTAATGTAGTCGAAGTAAATCCCCATTTCTTTACCCGCATCAGCACCAACTAAACTAGCGGTGACTTCTTTCATCGCTTGGATAGCTTGAACGGTGGAGGAGATGGGTACACCTAAAGAGTTGTAGGTTTCTTTCAGGCCGTTGAGAACGCGCTCATCGAGGATAGAAGGATCTCCAGCTAACATGGCGTAGGTAGCATAACGGAGATAGTAGTCGAGGTCACGGATACAAGCGGCGTAACGACGGGTGGTGTACATATTGCCACCTGGACGGGTTACGTCAGAGTATAACAGGGACTTAGCCACAGCTTCTTTAACGATACCAGCAGCGTTGGCACTAATGACACTAGCGGCACGCACGCGCAGTTCACCGGTGGCGAAATAGCTTTTCAGTTTGCCGAGAGCATTAGAGTCAAGGTATTTGCCTTGAACGTCAGAAGAGTTGATAACAGAAGTAATTGCGTCTTGCATGGTGGTTCTTCCTTGGGTTTTGCTTAATCTTAAGAGGTTTACGAGGGGTGTGTCTAGAACAATTCACAAAGGAGTTATTCTACGACATAGAGCCGATCACGTAATCGAAGTAGGAAGAAGCTTCAGAAGCATCGTCAGAAGACATAAGACCAGTAGCAACTTCTTTCATTTCGCGAACGCTTTGAGCTACGGCACCGATGTCGGTTCCTAAAGATTTGTACATTTCACGCACACCGACTAAACCGATTTCTTCAATCGGGGTGACATCACCAGCAACTACTCCGTAGGTGATTAAACGTAGGTAGTAGTCCATGTCACGCAGACAGGTGGCGGTCATTTCTTCGCCGTAAGCGTTGCCACCGGGGGAAACGATGTCAGGACGTTTTTGGAATAAGCGATCGCCAGCTTGCTTGACGATGGTTTCGCGAGCGCCAGTCAGGGTTTCAGCGATGCGTAAACGAGCGGCACCACTGCCAACGAAGGCTTTAATTCTGTCTAGTTCGCCGGGGCTGAGGTAACGAGCTTCAGCATCAGCATTCACGATCGATTTCGTGACGATACTCATTGATGGATTCCTCCCAACTAAGTGAGATTAATAAACTTAATCTGACATTTTATAGCAGTTGTGGTCACTATGCTCAAGTTATCTCGTTTCCGCCTTAGCGTCTCAAGACTTCCCTAGCTAGAGCGACCTAACGCAACTATTTTGCGGCATCTGGTTCACCTTCTCACTATTTTCGTAATACTTTTTAACATTTGCCCGAAGAAGGAAGCGCCGAAGTGGGGTGTGGGGAAGTGGGAAGTGGGAAGTGGGGTGTGGGGTGTGGGGTGTAGGGAGTGGGGTGTAGGGTGTAGGGAGTGGGGTGTAGGGTGTGGGGTGTGGGGTGTAGGGTGTGGGGTGTGGGGTGTAGGGAGCGGGGAGAATAAATGAAACTGTCTCCCGTCTCCTATCTCCTGACTACTGACTACTGACTACTGACTACTGACTCCTGACTCCTGACTCCTGACTCCTGTCTCCTGATTTAGCCTAGCCAATTAATGGCTCCTTTAATCCAGTCTTCTGGCTGAGTATTTTTACTAAATAAAGCATCTTGACTGAGGACTGCTATGGCTCGATCGATCTCCTCTTGGCTGTATCCTAAAGCTAAAAGGGTCATCTGCACATCTTCGAGGATTTCCGCTGCCGGTAGTATTGCCGTGGTTGTCGTCGTCGCTTCTCTTAGTTGTCGCCATGCTGCCAATTTAGTTTTTAACTCTAAAGCGATTCTCTCTGCTGTTTTTAAGCCGACTCCGGGGGTTTTGCTCAAAATTTTGGTATTTCCTGTCACTATCGCCACCACAAGTTCCTCAATCCCCAAGGTATCGATTAAAGCTAGGGCTAATTGCGCCCCAACTCCATTTACGGAAAGCAGTTGACGAAACAGATCTCGCTCTGGGGCAGTGCCGAAACCGTACAATAAAGGTTGCTCCTCGCGAAGGAGTAGGTGAGTAAAAATCTGACGACTATCATTGTTATCGTTGCCGATGTCTAGGGCTAATCGCGAGGGAATTTGGATTTCGTAACCGATCTGGTTTACGTCTAAAATCAAGATCAGTCGGTTATTAGGGGTTTTGATCACCTCGATCGCTTGTCCCCGTAAATAATTAATCATTAATTTAATTCTCCCACGAAAATAACCGAACCACAGGGATGACGGTTTTTACCCCCTGAAGGAATGCCGGGGAGATTTTCGCTTTTGTTACAATTGTTAACAGAAGTGAATGGCGTAATTGATAACCTAATCTTCTTGGCGTTAGTCCCCAATAATTGGAGAAGATACAAAATGAATGGCAACATTAGAGTCGGGAATATCTTTGGAATTCCCTTTTATATTAATCCTTCTTGGTTCTTCGTTCTGGGGTTAATTACCTTAACCTATGGGGGAGATTTAAGTCAGTTTCCCCAGTTAACGGGAATCATGCCCTGGCTATTAGGATTTTTTGCCGCTATTCTCCTATTTGCCTCCGTGGTTGCCCACGAATTAGGTCATAGTTTTGTTGCCATCGCCCAAGGTATTGAAGTCAAATCAATTACCCTCTTTTTATTCGGTGGGTTGGCAACTCTCGGCAGAGAATCGAAAACTCCTCTAGAAGCTTTTCTAGTAGCAATTGCTGGGCCTTTAGTTAGTTTACTGCTCTTCGGTATCTTCCTAATTATTGGTTCCAATATTAGTTTAAATGCGCCCCTGGCGGCGATTCTTTCTCTGCTTGCCTATATCAACCTCGCCCTAGGGTTATTTAACCTGATCCCCGGGTTACCTTTAGATGGTGGTAATATCCTTAAAGCCATCGTTTGGCAAGTAACGGGTAATCCCAATAAAGGGGTTTTATTCGCTAGTCGTTTCGGTCAATTTTTTGGTTGGTTAGCTATTGTCATCGGTGCGCTATCAATTCTCGGAATTAGTCAATTTGGCAGTTTTTGGACGCTATTAATTGGCATTTTCCTCCTACAAAATGCTGGCTTTTCCGCTCAATCAGCTAAGGTTCAAGATTTCCTAAGTCGCTACACTGCTAAAGATGTTATCTCTCCTAATAGTCCTGTAGTGTCGATTAATTTAACCCTGCGCGAGTTTGCTAATAATTATGTTATCGGTAAACAACAATGGTCTAAATTCTTAGTTACCGATAGCGAAGGTAAACTATTAGGAGTGATTAATGTAGAGGCTCTGAAAACGATTCCCACTTCCCAATGGACAGAGGTAAATATCGGCCGGTTATTACAAACTAGCGAAAGTCTCAAACTGGTTTTGTCTAATACTTCCCTCCTAGATGTGGTGAAAATTTTGGAAGGAGAAAATTTATCTCAAGTGACAGTGGTAGAAGAAAACGGCACGGTTTTGGGATTAATTGAGAAAGCTTATATCCTTACTTTTCTCGCCCAAGAAACCCAAAGTCAAGCCGCTTAATCAGTTATCAGTTATCAGTTATCAGTTAGGTAAATGTAGTTTTTACCTCAATATTGATGAATCAGTCTAATCGCTATCTGTTAGGATTTATCCTTGTTGTCGTCGCTTATGTAACTTTCAATTGCTCCAGAAGTTAATAACCATATACAAGCAATACTTGGAGGATCATCGTCAAATTTACAAGCAAACAGATATTCTGAATTTCTTAGTCTTGTAATTAATGCGAGCATTTTATACCTTATATACAAATGGTTTTCAGGAAAGTATAATTTATGAGTTATCAGTGTTAAGTTTCCGACTCGCAGAATTTTGTCCAGAAGTGTTGAATCCTGCAATAAAACTTTACAATGTTTGGGTTTCACCCAGGTAAAATCCCTTGTTTATTGAGAATAGAGTCATTAACTGCTCAAATTTTGTATCATCAATGCCAATTTTGTCTATTATCTCCTGACTATACTAACTGTCGCATTGCTTGCCACAATTGCTCGTATTCTTGCTCGGTTGCTGGTGATAAAGGGTTTAAAAAATCGCTGTTTTTGATCGCTTCTGGATTGACAAGTAAAGGATGATTTTTAATATCTGGGGGAATTTGGTCGGGATTTTGAGTGAGAATTAGGGGTGATAATCCCGAGGTAAATAAAGAAATTTTAGTGGCAGATTCTGGTTGCCAACAAAAATCAATCCATTGCTCGACAAGAGAATTAGGAGTAGTTAAAACTGGTTTTACCCAGACATCTGACCAGAGAGAAGTACCAGATTTGGGGACAACAACTTTAATTTTATTCAAGCGATCGCTCACTGGTAAAATATCATTAGACCAACCCACAGACAGCCAGACATCACCGAGTATCAGGGGTTGTAAATAATGTTGAGAACTATAAAATTTTACCTGTTTTTGTAAAGCGAATAGCTGGTCTTTTAGTCCCATTACTTGTTTTAAATCACTAGCATTATAAGAATAACCCAATTTTTTTAGGGTTAAACCGATGACTTCGCGACGATTATCAATTAGGGCAATTTTACCGGTTAATTCCGGTCGCCATAGATCAGACCAATCCTGTGGCCGCCAGTCAAATTGAGCGAATTTTTCCTCATTATAGGCAATTACTGTCATTCCCCAACGGTAGGGCGCAGCCCAGACTTTTCCCTCTGTTTGCGGTTGTCCTTGGACATTGCGAGTCATGTTTTCTTGCCAACGGGGGGGCAGTTTTGACCAATTAGAAAGTTGAGAAGTATCTAGGGGTTGAATTAAACCGTTGCTAATCGCTTTTCCTAGCCAAGCATCCCCTAGGGTGATTAAATTACCCATCGCTGGGTTTTGTTCCCTAAAAGGGATAGGAATCGAAAATTGTGAGGCTGGTTGATCCTGATTTTTTAACCATTTTTCCAACAATTTTAATAGCTCTTTCAGCTGCCTTTCCGACTGAAAATTGACTTTTTTTTCGGCAATAGTTTTCCGAAAATCTGTTAGTAATCGCGGCGGAATCGAACCGGAGAGGAGAAAAATGCTCGGATCGCTGCTTCCGGAAGCGCAGCCACTTAAACCTCCCGCTAAGGCGATTGTACCTAATCCTTGCAAAAAAGAACGTCTGTTTAACATATCGCCCGCCGATTCTCAACTTCAACAGTAATAATTGCCAGTAGTTTCTAGCCTTGAATTATTATAGGACGATTTTTAACAAAATGTAAACTAGGGAGTTTTGCCGCTACCGATTTCAGCCATAGCTCGGCTTTGTTGTTAACTTTTATGGTAGAAAACTCTGATTTTGTCCTAGTTAAAGCTAGGATAGAAGAAGTAAGCTAAGGAGAGAGGGTATAAAACTATGTCAAACAATCATGATCGAGATTTCCATTATTCTTGTCGTTGTGGAAAAGCCAATTTTCAGTCTGTAAAACATCGATCTGGTATTTTATTAATCGGTGGGGCGGAAGAAGGTAAGTTAGGAGAAGATCAGGCGACAAAATGGTTATTGAATCGAGCTAAAGGCGGTAATTACTTAGTGTTGCGCTTTGGCAATCTTGGCGGTCAAGCTGATTGGATTTGCGACAATTATCCCTCCCTGATCGGCTCGGCGGCGGAACTATCAATTGATAGTCGTGAAGGGGCGAATCATCCTGATGTTATCGAATATATTCGTAATGCCGATATCCTTTTTTTTGCCGGTGGTGATCAAAATCAGTATGAGGATTTGTGGGAAAGCACAAAGGTGGAAACAGCGATCAATTATCTGATCAACGACAAAAAAGTTCCCGTGGCGGGAACCAGCGCAGGAATGGCTATTCTGGGGGATTTTTACTATGCGCCCGCTCACGAAGGGGTACTGAGTTCGGAAATATTAAATAATCCCTTTCACTTCAACACCAAAGACTTCTATCGTAGTGATTTTATTCGGGTTCCTTTTCTCAAAAAAGTCGTGACAGATACCCATTTGGATCGACTCAATCAAGATCATCCCGAAACAAGATATGGTCGCCTTTTTGGTTTTTTAGCCCGCAATGTACATGATAATCACAATCAACTACCTGCCTACGCTATCGGTTTAGAAGAAGGTGCTTTTCTGGCGATCGATGAGCATGGTATCGCCAAAGTCTATGGCAACGACACCGATAAAGGACAAGATGCCTATTTTCTGCAAACTAACGGGACTCTACCCGAACAGATGGAGCCGGATCGACCTTTAATCTGGAATAATAACGGTCAAGCGGTGAAAGCCTATCGCATCGCAGGAACTCCCTCCGGCAGCGGTGAATTTGACCTCAAGGATTGGTCTAGTGCTGCTGGCGGTCGCTGGGAATATTGGTACACTAAAGGGGGAATGGCTGGGTTTAAGCGGGTTCCGGTAGCCTGAAGGTCATTTTTGTCAAAAAAGTGATTTCTATGGGTGTTAGGATTAATTTTGAGGCAATACGGAGAGTTTTTTGAGCTATGACCCCTGAATTAATCACTTTTGGTCGGTATCTGGCGGGTGAATTTGAAAATCAACGGCAAGCGCAAGCAGAACCGGTGTGGTATGTTCACCTGCGTTTATGGTTGCGTCCGCTGCCTTTATTTCGGGAAGACAGCATCGCGCTTTTTGCCGAACAGGCCAGTATCATCAATTTAGACCAACCCTACCGACCGCGACTGTGGCGATTAATGCGCTCGGAATCGGGAGGGTTAGAGGTTAGGCACTATATGTTTAATGACCTGAAATCCGTGCAAGGTGCGGGCAAAAATCCCGATATTTTGCGAAAAATTAGCTTAGAAGACCTAACTTTCCTGCCTACTTGCACTTTAGCGGTTCAAGTCCATACTCTCGCTGATCATCAATACCAGTTTATCGCCCAACCGCAACCGGAACAGCGCTGTCAATTCACCTATGAGGGTACAACCTATCAGGTGTCTTTAGGTTTCGAGGTGACGAGTCATAGCCTAAAAACCTACGATAAAGGTCTAGATCCCGGCACTGGTAAGGGAATTTGGGGCGCTCTGCTCGGTCCCTATCAATACGAGAAAAAACGGGATTTTTCGGCAGAATTGGAGGTGTGAGGAAGATTGCATCACATTAGGTCAAAATGACGGCAGACGACACCGCAAAGAGCCGCTAAAGCGGTAATTCCTAAAGCTGTACCGATGTCTTGTCCTTGATTGACGGCAAAAGAAGTGACGATTCCCGCACCTAAACCGGCTGTGATTGCCGCTCCGAGAAAATCTTTATCTGAGTTTTTATACATAGAGATAAGGCCAAATTTCGACAAAATCGTGCTTTTTACCTTATCATCCTCTTTTGAGCCACTAATCACCTGGGGGCGGAATTGCAATCAAGCTTTAGATTTAGCCACGTTTCTTAACATTAAGTCGGGTAAGATAGATAGGGGTAAAATCGATGAAATTAGCTAAAATCTCTTTTTCTGGCTTTTTAACGCTGATTATCTCCCTTTTACTAATACTGAGTTTTGTTAATGCCAGCAAGGCACAATCGGATACGGCGGTAAGATCGGAGTTAATTAGTCTCCGCAATCGAGTCGAGCGCATTGAAAGTCAGATCCGAGGAATCACCATCCGCGGGGAAAATGCCGCTCCCATTCCCCAACGGCGATCGGGAACGGGTATAGTAAATGGGGAAGTAGTCGGGGAAACTGACCCACTGTTCCAGCGTTTAGCCACTTTAGTAATTGAATTAAAGGAAGATTTAAAAAAGCTAGAGCAACGGGTGCAAATCTTAGAAAAAGAAACCGTTAGCCCGAAATCGTAGTCAATTGATGCTATAAAGATCGAAAGTTAAATTGATTTCAACTATGCAGTTAATTGATTATGTGATTGTGCTGCTTTATCTGGCAGGAACCCTAATAATCGGGATTATAGCCGAGAAAAAAGCTTCTCAAGGTCTAGAATCCTACTTTTTGGGTAATCGCAATTTGCCTTGGTGGATGTTAGGGGTGTCGGGAATGGCGGCTAACACCGATTTAGCGGGAACTATGGTCATTTCTGCCCTTATTTACGCCGTCGGACCCAAAGGACTATTTATCGAAATCCGCGGTGGTGTTGTCCTAATTATGGCCTTTCTCATGGCTTTTATGGGCAAATGGAATCGCCGGGCCCAAGTTATGACCATGGCGGAATGGATGCAGTTTCGCTTTGGAACTGGAAAACAGGGTAATTTTGCCCGAATTATTAGCGCCGTCGCCACTCTCTTATTCTCTATCGGTGCGATGAGTTATTTCTCCGTTGCGGGGGGGAAATTTTTAGGGCAGTTTTTGGGTATGGATGATCGTCTTGCTTCGGTGATATTAATTCTTTTAACCTTAATTTATACGGTGGCCAGTGGTTTTTATGGTGGGGTAATTACCGATTTATTTCAAGGGTTTCTGATTTTTGTGGCGGTAATTTATGTATCGGCAGTGGCCTTTTTTACCGTTAATCTTCCCGATAGTTTCACGGTAGCAATTCCGGGGGCAGCAGAGCCAAAAACTTGGAATTTAAGCGACTGGTCTAGTATTTTTCCCTCCCTGACTTTGGATTTACCCGGAGATTATGCCATCTTTAATTTGTTTGGTGGGGTGATTTTCTTTTATTTAGTTAAAACTATCATCGAGGGTTGCAGCGGCAGCGGTGGTTATATGTTACAACGATACCTAGCCGCCAAAAGCGATCGAGATGCCGGTTTATTATCTTTATTCTGGATTATTTTGCTTTCTTTCCGTTGGCCCCTAGTCACAGCTTTTGCGGTTTTAGGTATTCACTACGGTTTCACCGAAGGCACGATTACAGATCCAGAAAGAATTCTGGCCACGGTAATTACTCAATATATTCCTGTGGGGATGAAAGGGTTATTAATTGCTTCTTTTTTGGCAGCAGCTATGTCCACTTTTAACGCAGTTATTAACGCTAGTGCTGCCTATTGGGTAAAAGATATCTATCAAGCTTTTTTGAAACCAAATGCGGGAGAACAGGAGTTAGTTTTTCAAGGTCGTTTAGCCTCGGTTTTTGTGGTAGTAATTGGCTTAGTTTTGAGTTTTAATATCCAAAATGTCAATGATATTTGGGGTTGGTTAACCACGGGATTAGGGGTAGGATTAGCAGTTCCTCTCCTATTACGTTGGTATTGGTGGCGCTTTAATGGTTATGGTTTTGCCGTGGGAACTTTAGCGGGAATGATTGCGGCTATTGCCTCACAAGCGATAATTTTACCTTTCTTTCGTCACAGTCAATATCAGGAACTTATTCTCTTTCTTGTGCCGAGTTTGTTCGCTTTAGCTGGCTGTATTATCGCTACTTTGTTAACTCCTCCCACCGATAGTTTAGTCATGGAAAATTTCTATAATGTTACCCGACCTTTTGGCTTTTGGGGAGAAGTCCGTCAAAGTGTTAAACCTAACCTACAGGCAAAAATTAAAGCGGAAAATCAACGGGATATCATCGCCGCTTTTCTCACTGTTCCTTGGCAATTAGTCCTGTTTATGATGGGGATTGTTTTAATCATCAAGCAGTGGCAAAGTTTGAAGATTTTGGCTTTGGTTTTTCTTTTGCTTTCTATCGGTCTCTATTTTACTTGGTATCGACATTTATCTAAGGAAATTACCGTCACTAAAGACCGAGATTTAGGTTAATCAGTTATCAGTTATCAGTTATGAGTAAGATCTCGTTCCCAGGTTCTACCTGGGAACGCTCTCTTCCGGTTCTACCTGAATACTATTTTAAGGCAGAGCCTTAGATATTGTGTTCCAAGGCAGAGCCTTGGAACAAGGGAAACTCGCAATCCAAAATCCAAACTCCAAAATCTAAAATCCCAAAAAGAGTGGAGGAGCGGGTATCATTTCTCCACGAAAATCCAGTAATTGCACTAGAATTAAATAAGCGATCGCAATCGCAATCGAAATCGCTCCAGTAATGATCGCAACCAGTTTTCCTCGATTCATAAACAATCCCTCAACTGATATAGTCTTATTGTACTAATGCCAGACAATAACATCATCGCGATCAAAGCGAACTTTCTTCAACAGTTGATATTTGTCTTCTAAGGAGCGATAGCCGAGAGCCACTGCTGCTACTGCGGCATAGCCGCTACCTTCTAATTGCAGAATACGATCATAAGCGGCTGGCTCGATTCCTTCTAGTGGACAAGCATCAATATCGAGCAAGGCGGCGGTTTCCATCAGCATTCCCATCGCAATATAACTCTGTCGCTGAGACCACCATTGAACAATTGCTGAGCGTGGCCCATTAACTAAATCTGACACCATCAGATTCTTATAATTCTCCAGAGAAGCGACATCTAATTCTCGAACTTGAGCTATTTTTGCGACGAATTTCTCGACATATGCTACTTCAATTTTGGTAAGAGTAGCAAGTACCACATAGTGGGAGCAATCCTCTACTTGAGTTTGATTCCAACTGACCGGAGTAAGCGCCGCACGAATTTTTGGATCTTGAACGACAATAAATTTCCAGGGTTGCAAACCATAGGAAGAAGGAGCCAGTCTCAAGCTTTCTTCTAAGACAAACCAATCTGCTTCAGAAATTTTTTTAGACGGGTCAAATTTTTTGACAGCGTATCTCCACTGAAGCTTTTCTAAAATTTCTTGAAGTTGAATCGTCATTGTATCTCTTGGGTGATTGGGCGCTGGAATCTATAGCAAATAATGGGTTATTTAGGACGCTTTCAATTTTCAAACTCTTATCTGAACAGGGTTTCAGCGATGGATTGTCCTAAGCACCTTGGTCTTTGCTATATTTTAAATTCTCTCAAAATCTGCAAAAAAAAAGCAAGGAAAATTTCGCCGTCAATTGTTAAGTTTTGTTAAGAAAAATAGCAAGAGCGGCAAGGAATAGAAATCCCTTACCGTTGACTTTGGCCGTACTCACCACTTCTTATAGGGTAAAAACTTACCCGACATGGTAATTTTAACGCGATCGCCTTTAGGGTCTTCCTCCTTATCCACGTCGAGGGTAAAATCGATCGCACTCATAATACCATCGCCGAATTTTTCATGAATCACCGATTTTAGGGGCATTCCATACACCTGCATGATCTCGTAGAAACGATAAATCAGGGGGTCGGTGGGGACAACCGGACCCAATCCCTTGACAGGATACTCGGTTAAGGATGGGACGGTTTCGGTTCCCAGTCCCAAAGCTGCCACAATTTTCGTTGCTTCTTCTAGGGAGGCGCTCGCTTGCCGGTAAAAAACAGCGGCAATCCAGACCTCATCTCGTCCTAGAATCGCTTCTAGGTCAGCGAAACTCAGTCCTTTTTCCTTCTTCGCTTCCAATAGTTTTGCAGTAATTTCGGGTATCATCGCTTATTTTTGCAGAATTTGTCTGCTTCTAGTTTACCTGAACCCTAATTATATAAGGAAAAGTTATGACATTGATAAAAAAACATTCCTTAAAACCCCTTTACATAACTATAAAAAGACGATAGTATTAACTCATGTCAAACAAAGAACCTTGACAATTAAATACATACAGAAATTATCCAATCATGACTACAACTCTACAACAGCGCGAGAGCGCTTCCCTGTGGGAGCAGTTCTGTCAGTGGATCACCAGCACCAACAACCGTCTTTATGTCGGTTGGTTCGGTGTGATCATGATCCCCACCCTGCTCACCGCCACCACCTGCTTCATCATCGCCTTTATCGCCGCTCCTCCTGTAGATATCGACGGTATCCGCGAGCCTGTAGCTGGT
>SFAQ01000023.1:0-4873 GCA_007096525.1 Microcystis wesenbergii Mw_QC_B_20070930_S4
GGTTCTTCCGAACTTACACTGTAGAAAATTCCCCAAGCTCCCTCTCTGTCCAGCAATGCTCTAAAGTTGATAAATATCAATCTAACAAAAACTCAAAGCCTTGCTGTACAAGCTTTACAAGCATGAGTTGTTAATAGTTTTGCATGACAGATTCGGTAGAGCCATTTTTTTATTTATTCTCCCCACTTCCCCACTCCCTACTTGTCAACCCCTCACTAATTACCGACCACTGAAAAGAAAATCCCTAGAAGATCATGCCATCTTTACCGACTCCATCTGCTGATACCTTAGAAAATTCTACTCGATCGCCCTCTTGGAAAATTAAACTCCTCTACGATGGAGAATGTCCCCTCTGCTTGCGCGAGGTCAATTTTCTGCAAAAACGGGATGCTGGGAGAGGATTAGTTGCTTTTGTCGATATTGCCGCCGAAAACTATAATCCAGAGGAAAATGGCGGTATTTCCTTCGCCGCAGCCATGGGACGAATCCACGCCGTACTAGCTGATGGTACTATTCTCCAAAATGTGGAAGTGTTTCGCCAAGTCTATGACATTTTAGGCATCGGTTGGATTTATGCCGCTACCAAATGGCCGGTTATTGGGTTTCTAGTGGATATTATCTATGAAATTTGGGCTTCTTGGCGATTAACCTTAACCGGACGACCAAATTTAAAAACAATCTTAGCAGAGCGTCAAAAACGTCTGGAATGCAACGCATCAAATCGTTGTTCTCGCTGAGTTAAAGTCTCCTAACTCTACACCCCACTCAGAATCACCCCTTGGGATGGGATAATTCTGCCCTAGCAATAAATGGTACTTTATTTTTTTGCCAGTTCCTGACCGCGACCTGCGATCGCCCAGAGATAACTAATTGCTAAGGCCAAAAACGTGAGGGGAATACTTTCTTTGACGATAAAAATCCCTAAACCGATCAGCACACAGGGAACAAAGGTACTTCCCTGACTGGTTAGGATAGTGGCGATGGTAGGCACACTGGTCAACCCGTAGGCGAACGCACACCAAACCCCCACCAGAATCAAAAACACGCTGACGATAACGATCAGACTTGTTAGGCTACTACTGGCGAACAGGGGAACGTAAATGCCGATATTATCGCTGCCGTTGGCGACGGTTAACGCAGCCACGCTATAGGTGCGCGAGTCAAACCAACCACCGAAGGGGGAATTTTTCGCACCCTCCAGGTCCACTTCGACATTCTCCGGCTCTTCCTCCTCCTCCTCTTCGAGAAGGGAAACGATGCCGAGAATCACAGGAACGAGGCCTAGATAGCGAATCCCTGGAGTAGGGATGAGAAAGCACCCCAAAAATCCCGCTAAACTGGCAATAACAAGCAGAATAAAGCCGATATACTGACCGATCACGATATCGCGACGACGGAAGAGTTTCCCCGTTTGGCTGAAGAGAATCGTCAGGATCAATATATCATCCAGGTTGGTGGCGACGAATGCTGCTACACCAGTGGATATCGCGATCACAATCTCGATCATCGTTTTTTTCCTTAAGATAGCCGTCGGGTTCGTTCGTTATACCTTAACCATGGCAGGGGAAACCGATCAATTAATCGGCAACAGGAGAATCCTACTACCCATCCCAATGGAGAAACTGTATTTCCGACGACCGATCGCCTTATCCCGGTGCGGGATGGAAAAAGAAAGCGAGGGTGATCACCGCGTAGGTCGCCACCAGTAATATACCCTCTAGCCAGTTCGAGCGACCGTCGTTACTGATTGAGTTAGTCAGCCACACCGCAACGGCGACGGCGACCAATTCAAACGGAGCGAAATCGAGAGCCATCGGCTGACCGAGGAAATAACCCGCAATCACGAGGACGGGTGCAACAAAAAGTGCGATTTGCAGACTCGAACCGACGGTGACAGAAACCGCCAGATCCATTTTGTCTTTTAAGGCGACCCTAACCGCAGTGGCGTGTTCGGCTGCGTTGCCGATAATTGACAGCAGGATCACCCCCGTGAAAAGGGTTGTTAATCCTAATTCGCTCGTGGCTTCCTCTAGGGTATTAACTAACAATTCCGATTCGATCTCGCGTAGCGAGCGCGTTGCGACCGCCCCCCCGATGGTCACGAGCAGTAATATCCCCACCCACAGCCAGAGATTCGGCTTTTTTACGCTTACCGCTGCCCCCGACTCTTGAGCGAGAGTTGCGTCCCCCACCTCGTAAAGATAGGTATGGGTCTTCATCGAAAAAAGCAGACTCAGGCCGTACACGCCGATTAATACCGCCGCCACCGCTACCGAGAGACGCTGTATCGCCATCTCCTGGATTGCGGCGGAAGTGTATTGAACGGTCGTGGGTAGGAGGATCGCAGCGACGGCGAGATTCATCGACGAGGAATTTAAACGGGCGGTCACGGGCTGGAATTTCTGTTCTTTATAGCGTAAGCCGCCGAAAAACATCGATACGCCCGTTACCAGCAGCAGATTCCCGATAATCGAACCAGTAATCGTCGCTTTCACCACCTCGATCAAACCCTCTTCCAAGGCGGCGTAGGCGAGAATTAATTCGGTAGCGTTGCCGAAGGTGGCATTTAGTAAACCGCCGAGATTGGGACCGACCACGACGGCGATTTCCTCGGTTGCCTTTCCCATGTAAGCGGCAAGGGGAACGATCTCGCTACGCGAGCGCGTTGCGACCGCCAGACAAGCACTCAGAAAAATGATCGTCACGTCCCAATGGAGGAAATTCCCAGCGATCGAGATCGGGACAAAAACCAACAAAATGGCGAAAATCCAGTTTTTTATATTCATACCAAGGGATGTTTCGGGATCAAACCGCGCACGGTTTTGAAAAACAGACTATCAGCCTTTTTTCCGTTTCAATTAGCCGAATCGCCCAGTAATATACTCCCGGGCCTCGTCGGTTTGCGGATTGCCGAACATAACTTCCGTGGGGCTGAATTCGACTAATTTTCCCCGGCGTTTCCCAGACAAATCGGTTTCGGTGTTAAAAAATGCCGTCCAGTCGGCGATCCGCGATGCCTGCTGCATATTGTGGGTGACGGTGATAATCGTGTAACTTTCCTTCAGTTGTAAGCACAATTCCTCGACCTGACGGGTAGAAATGGGATCGAGAGCCGAACAGGGTTCATCCATCAATAAAACATCCGGCTTCATCGCGGTCGCAACGCGCTCGCTACGCGAGATCGCACGGGCGATACAGAGGCGCTGTTGCTGTCCCCCCGATAGTGCCGTTCCTTTTTCTTTCAGTTTGTCCTTTACTTCCTCCCAGATCGCCGCCTGCCGCAGGGAATACTCGACCAATTCCTCAAGATTTCCCTGATAACCGTTGGTTCGGGGCGCGTAGGCGATATTCTCGTAAATGCTCTTGGGAAAAGGGTTCGGACGTTGGAAAACCATCCCCACCTGTCGCCGTAACTTGACGGCGTTGACCTGCGAATCGTAAATATTCTGATTTCGGTAGAGTAATCTTCCCTCCACCTTGGCACCGGGGATCAGATCGTTCATTCGGTTAAAGCAGCGCAAAAGGGTACTTTTGCCGCAACCAGACGGGCCGATAAAGGCGACGATTTTTCGCGCGGGAATTTTAATATGAACGTCCACAAGAGCGAGAAACCCGTTATAAAAAACTTTCACTCCTTCCGCATCGAAAACACTGTGATCTGGGTTAAGGTGGGTAGTCATGGCAAAAATTCTCCTGAGTATGATTAAAGATGTGTTTCGAGGGCAGTGGGGAGTAGAGGAGTGGGCAATTAAGAACTTAAATAGACTTATCTAACCTCCCGCCTGCTGCCTGCTGCCTTCCCTAATTCGGTGTCGAATAGCGTTGACGTAGATAGATGGCGATGGCGTTCAGCGCCATGATCAAAAGGATCAGAACGATAATCGTTGCGGCGGCGGCATTGGCGAAACCGGGTTCAGGACGGGAGACATAACTAAAAATCTGAATGGGCAGTACCATAAATCGCTCGAATAAACCCGGATCGAAGGTCAGAAAACTCACCGCTCCCACCACCACTAGCGAGGCCGCGTCCCCGATCGCCCGCGACACGGAGATAATTACCCCCGTGAGAATCCCCGGCACCGCGTAGGGTAAAACATGGTGTTGGAGCGTCTGCCATTTGGTACTGCCTAGACCGTAGGAGGCTTGGCGGAGGGAATCGGGAACCGCCCGGATCGCCTCCCGCGCCGCAACGATAATGACTGGCAGCGATAGTAGAGATAGGGTTAAGGCCCCGGAAAGTAGGGTAGAGCCGAAATTCAGTAAATAGACGAAGACCCCTAAACCGAGTAAACCGTAAACGATCGAGGGAACCCCGGCCAGATTGCCGATATTCACCTCGATCAGCGCCGTCCACCAGTTTTTCGGGGCGTATTCTTCTAGGTATAGGGCAGCGCCCACCCCGATGGGCACCGCTACCAAGATCACGATTACTCCCAAATAGAGGCTACCGATAATCGCGGGGCGAATTCCCCCGCGCTCGGGAAAACGGGAGGGGGTTTCCGTGAGAAAACCGGGGGTGAGTAGGCGGGCCAGTCCGTCATGAAAGACATTGAGCAACAGTAGAGCGAGAACGAATAGACCGATGAGTAATCCGATCAAGAAAACATACTCGTAGATTTTGCCGATGGTTTCTCGGCTTTCGAGTCGATCGTTAAAGACGGCCGTATCCCTAGTAGGAGAAGATTTAACCATGATAATTAGTCGTATTTTTCCTTAAAGCGATACCCCAAAGAAAAACGCTCGCTGTTTCAGCGAGCGATCGAAACCCTAATAATTCCACCTTGTCCCTTTTTCGCCACCGCTTCGCCATCCCTTGCCATTTCGAGTGTCAAGATGAACGAATCCCCGGCGCGCTCCATACCCTAACGCCCCG